>JAOAHQ010000007.1 GCA_026415155.1 Rhodocyclaceae bacterium | reverse complement strand
CTCTTTCCTTGCGCAGAATCTCGACTTCCATGACCAATTCGCCAATGCGCCGGTTGGCATCATCAAGCTGTCTTTCGAGCGGATCGCCTTCTCGTTCTCTGAGCCCCGCTTCCATGCCCGCCAACGCCCGATCACGCCATTCCTCCAGCCGGACGATCGGTACCGCCAGCTCGCGCGAGAGAGCATCGACCGGTTCGGCGCGCAGCAGGCGCAGCACGACTTGCTTCTTCCTTCCTGCCGACCAGCGCTTGATCTCGGCCGCCACGCTGGGCGCGCTTTGCGTCGCGCTCCGCGCTCCTTCCAGCGCGCCCAGCGCAACCCCACCCACTTCAACCTCTTTCAGCATTTCTCGCTCCTTTCTCAGACTCGTCTATTTTCCCAATTCCGTGTCCAAGATAATTGCGGGCAGAGCAGTCCAAGCTCAGGGGCGGGAGCGGCGCTTGCGCCGCGAAGCGTCCCCCTGGAGCGCAATGTTAGACGATGAAGCCCGCAAGAGCGCGAGCGACAAACCCGCGACCGGCGGCGGAAGACGTAGCGGCGCGGGAAGAAACCGACGAGGGCCGAACGCGCGAGGCGGGAAGCCGGCGGCCCGACGAAGCACGGCAGGACGAAGTTACCGACGCAGGCACGACGGGGAACGAAACCTCACGCCCGACCGGAGCGCGAAAGTCGGCGCTGGCGAGACGGCACGGAAGGGCGGGAAGCATGAGCACGAAGGCAACCGTCTAACGTCTGAATTCACCGGCCTTGCGCGGCTTTATGCGCAAGGTCCGGTGGAATGATGGGTTAGCCAGCGATTTCAACTGGACGCCCCCGACGACGAATTGCTTCCAACATCTTGCGTTCGATCTGAATCCTGTCGGCGGCGTAGTGCGCCTTGCGATGACACAAGGGACACACAGCAACGATATTGCCGCTAGAATCTGGACCACGTTCGGATACGCCCACGACGTGGTGTGTTTCGAGATACCTTTCACCGGTTTCAGTTAGGAACCCAAGTTCGCCGCAGCATTCGCAGCGGCCACCAGCGATTTGGAGAACCTGTGCGCGAACTTTTGGGTCGCGGCGATATGCATTGCCAGAGCGAACGCGAGTAGCAGTCTTTTCCACGATGGCCGTGGAGTCCTGCCGAGGTGGAGAAAGAATATCGATGCCGGCGGCGCTGGCAGCCGCAGCAGCATCTGCGAATTCAGAGGCAATAGCTTGCAGTACAAGCGCTGCACTGTGCGCACGATAGAACACGCTATCAATGGTCGCTGCCTGGGCTGCAACGAGCGACGGTACATCTGCCAGCGGATAGAGACGGGCGAACGACAACATGCCAGAGCTCTCGTTACCGACGATTGCAAGGAGATGTGTAGCACCGCGCTTCGCAGCAGCTTCACAAGCCACAGTAACAGCGCCTACCCCGTCAGAAGAAACGGAGAGTTTTTTCCAGGGGAACCGAACGGCTTCCGCCATTTGGGGCCAGTGTGTGGCGCTCTTGATCCAGATGGAGCACGTTTCGCCGTGCGGCGAAACGCAATTTACATAGCGTCGGCGCGCCTTCTTTCCGCCGATATCAAATTCAAGCGACGAATATCCATACGCCCCAAGAGCACGAGCCGCCGCAGCAAACAAGACGGCTTCGCGTTCGTGACTTCTATCCTCAGGGACTTCGGAGAGGGAGGGCATGGCTTCGCCGGCTAACGTCGAAGCTCAGGGGCGCGGAGCCGGCCTTGCCGGCGGAGCGTCCCCTTGGAGCGAGGGGTTAGACGATGACGCTCGCAAGAGCGCGAGCGGACAAACCCGCGACCGGCGGCGGAAGACGCAGCGGCGCAGGAGGAAGGCGACACGGGGCGAACCCGCGATGCGGGAAGCCGGCGGCCCAACGAAGGACGGCGGGACGAGACTGCCGACGAAGGCCCGACGGAGAGCAAACCCCAGCGCCCGACCGGAGCGCCAAAGTCGGCGCTGGCGGGACGGCACAGAGGGGCGGAGAACATGGGCATGGGGTCAAACCGTCTAACGTCGAAGCTCAGGGGCGCGAGCGGCGCTTGCGCCGCGAAGCGTCCCCCTGGAGCGCAATGTTAGGCGATGACGCTCGCAAGAGCGCGAGCGGACAAGCCCGCGACCGGCGGCGGAAGGCGCAGCGGCGCGAGAAGAAAGCGACGAGGACCGAACACGCGAGGCGGGAAGGCGGCGGCCCGACGAAGCGCGGCGGGGCCAGACTGCAAGCGGACGAACAACGGAGAACGAAACCCACCACCCGACCGGAGCACGAAAGTCGGCGCTGGCGAGACGGCACGAAGGAGCGAAAAGGGCAGGCATGGCGGAAACGGCCTAACGTTGAAGCTCAGGGGCGCGAGCCTGCGTAGCAGGCGAAGCGTCCCTCTGGAGCGAAATGTTAGGCGATGACGCCCGCAAGAGCGAGCGCCGGCGAGATCGCGACAAGGTCAGCGCTGGCGAGACGGCAGCCGGGCAGTACGCCAAGCGGCACGCCCCCGAGGGCAGAAAAGCGGCGCTTGCCGGGGAGCGGCGGGCGGACGGCGGCGCTTGGACGAAGCGCGAAGCGCAGCGGCGCAAGGCGGGAAGAGAAGAGCGAGGGCCGGCCCCCGCTGCGCGGGGTAGCGACACGAGAGCCGTCAAGAGCGCGCGGGCGGTTGCCTGCGGCGGTCGCGGGACATGCGGCGATTGCGCAGAGCGCGAGCGGAACCGGCTGGTGCTGACGGTAACAGACCAAGACAACACGGCGGCTGGGGCCTAACGTTCAAGCTCAGGGGCGCGAGCCTGCGCAGCAGGCGAAGCGTCCCCCTGGAGCGCAGTGTTAGGCGATGACGCCCGCAAGAGCGCCAGCGCCCGAAACCCCCGCCCGGCGCGGAAAGCGGTTGCGGCAGACGAGGAACCCGAAACCCAGCGAGCCCACGACGGGGCCGAAGGGCGAAACGAAGAACGGCAGGGCGAGATAGCCGACGACCGCCCTACGGAGCGCCACCCCAACGGCCGAGACGGAGCGCGAAAGTCGGCGCTGGCGAGACGGCACGGAGGGGCGAAAAGGGCAGGCATGGACGGAAACGGCCTAACGTTGAAGGTGAGGGGCGCGGAGCCAGCGGGCGAAGCCCGCTTGCGGAGCGTCCCTCTCGACCGAAATGTTAGATGCCATAGTCTTCATTGCGACACTTAACTTGGCGGGAATCACCTTTGATAAAGGCCCTTGCGTTTGCATCTGCGAACCATAGACTATGAATATCGTTTGACCACTCGCGGCGGTCGAAGTGGCGAACGATAGCGATGACATCTTGTCTGATCTCGCCATTCACCATGCATTCTCCATAATTGACTGTGTAGCCGGCTGGAATTGCAGGTTGCTTCATTTCAGCCAATATTTCGCCACGAGGTGAGACGAGCCGCCAAATAAACGACTTTCCATTCAGCCAAACCTCGACGCCCGCGCTTGTGGGGGCATTTGGCGAGATGAGCCACGAGACAAATGGCTTTGGCTGCGCGAAGACTGAACCTGCAATGAGCGCAGCGATAAGGACGAATGCAAGGCGCGAACTCATGGCATCTAACGTTGAAGGTAAGGGGCTGGCCGGAGGCGGGCGAAGCCCGCTGTAGGCCAGTCCCACTTGACCGCAATGTTAGAGAGCGCGGTTATAGCCACAGTGGGAAAGCTGCAACACGCGCAGCAGCGGATAGTTTTCGGAAATGGCACTGCGGCAAGCAACCCCACACTCAACGACCTTTGAGCGAACCTCGGCGACAAACTCATCAATGGACATGATTTGACCGCCTGCGATGGTGTCTCGGCCTTTGGGGTGGGAAGGAAAGATAGCAATTTGACGCAATGGCGTTTCGGGTGGCAACCAAGAAAAGACTTCAGCGAAAATGAGCTTTCGTGCCGCCTCGAATTTTTTGGCGTATCTGGCCTCGCGTGTGTCCCAGGTGTGGGCATCTACTGACGGCTCGTAATGCACAAGATCGCTGTTGTGTGGGTTGTAGCCGATAACGTCAAGCTCCATTTCCCAGCCGCCATGTTTTAGCCGCCCAACCTTGGTGTTTCGACGCACCAAGTAACCCTGCCAGTCGAGGTATTCAACGATGAGGGATTCGAGGTGGGACATAGCGCGCTCTAACGTTCAAGCTCAGGGGCTCGCCGCTTGCGGCGCGTCCCGCTGAAGCGAGGGGTTAGACAAAAGCCTGAGCGAGAGCACAAGCGACGGAACCCGCGACCGGCGGCAGGAAGTGCAGCGGCGCAGGAAGAAACCGGCAGCGCTCGCACCCGCGACGCGGCCCGGAGGCCGGGCGGAGAGAAGCGGCGCGAGACGACCGATGGCCGACCCACGAAGCAAGAAGCCCACGCCCGAAGCGAAGCGCAAAAGTCGGCGCTGGCGGGACGGCATTTGAATGTGAGGAAGCAGAGCATGGGCGAACCGTCTAACGTAGAAGTCACCGGCGCTGCGCGGCTTTATCGCGCAGCGTCCGTGTGGACTGCCGGGTTAGCCCTGACGGCCAACCCAGTATAAATACACCAACCCGAATAGCTGAACGAAAACGCTAACGTCATTTAGTAGGTTCCTATTGAAGTGGCGTACAAGAAACGCAGAAGTTGCCCGGCTCGCCTTTAAGCCAGCGAGAACAAGATAGGCAAATGGCGAAAACATGAACCAGCCGAACAGGTAGTAGAACGCGAAAAAGGCAACGAAGAAAAGGAATAACGTGAGTGCAACGAGAAATGGAGTTTGTGGATGAAACGGCAAGAAAGCTAGCAATTGAGCAAGCGCCTTCATGAGGCCAGCCTCTGGGGAAAGATAGTCAAGCGCGAATAGTGCCCAAGGGCCGGCGAGGCTGTAGCCGACCATAGGGGCAAACGGTTGGATGGCTTCCTTGTGTTTGAACGTCCACTTGAAAGAAAACCAAGCGAAGTAACACGTGCCAAAGGCAAGCGACGACCAAAGAAAGAGAGGCTGTGACTTTAGGAAGAAGGCGAGGAGAAATATAGCTCCCGCCACAATCGACGCACGCTTGAAATAGCGCTCCAATACTTCAAGTTCGTTTGTGACGTTGGCGTTTGCCCGCCACGTAAATGCCTTGAGCGTTCCGATCTCGATGAGGTCGGCCAGCTTCTTCCAACGCGGTGACTTTGCAATGATGCCCTCGTTGAATGGCAGGAAGGTCAGCACCATCAGAATGGTTACGAGGTCGGCAAATTTCATAAGGGCTAACGTCGAAGCTCAGGGGCGCGAGCCTGCGCAGCAGGCGAAGCGTCCCTCTGGAGCGCAGTGTTAGGCGCTGACGCCTGCAAGAGCGCCAAGGCCAGAAACCCCCGCCCGGCGCAGGCAAAGGCGGCGGCGGACGAGGAGCCCGAAACCCTGCGAGCCCGCGACGGGGCCGAAGGGCGAAGCGAAGCACGGTCGCTAGAGATTGCCGACGACCGAGCCACGGAGCGCCTGCCCCAGGCCCGGTGCGGAGCGCAAAAGTCGGCGCTGGTGGGACGGCACGGAAGGGCGGAAAACGCGGACATGGGCGGGAACGGCCTAACGTCGAAGCTCAGGGGCGCGAGCGGCGCTTGCGCCGCGAAGCGTCCCCTTGGAGCGCAATGTTAGACGATGATGCTCGCAAGAGCGCGAGCGGACACACCCGCGACCGGCGGCGGAAGGCGCTGCGGCGCGGGAAGAAAGCGACGCGGGCCGAACCCGCGAGGCGGGAAGCCAGCGGCCCAACGAAGCACGGCGAGACGAAGTTACCGACGAAGGCCCGACGGAGAGCGAACCCCAACGCCCGAGCGGAGCGCAAAAGTCGGCGCTGGCGAGACGGCGGGCAGGGGCGGGAAGCATGAGCACGTGGGCAACCGTCTAACGTTGAAGGTGAGGGGCGCGGAGCGAGCGGGCGAAGCCCGCTTGCGGAGCGTCCCTCTCGACCGAAGTGTTAGGCAGCTTATAGACGCCCAGGTCGCGCCCGTACATCGAGGACAGTTTTTGATGCAGGATCAAAATCACACTCATATATGTGCGCTTGATAGGCCCCAAATCCGTTCTGAAATTCGATTTTGTCGCCGATATATGTGAGTGTTGCCTTGTCTTTGTTGAGCCACCTGAAATGGCTGAATTTTGTTTCAAAAGTTCCGTCTGTCCATCGGGCACTATATTTTGCTAGCTTCTCAACATAGTCTTTGCAATAAACGCTTGCGCCTATACTGTTTTTATCCCCCCAACACTGAAGGTCTTGTTTGCATGTTGCATCATCTACTTCGGCCTTTTTGGTTTTCTCGGGCCCTTTGTCGCTCGATGAGCATTGGGTAACGAGCCACCCAACGAAAATTATCACCAGCAAGCCGATCACCATATCTTTTGCCCTGACGCCAGGATTCTTGACGCCGCAATGAGGGCAAGTCTTGGCGTTTGTTGAAACCTCCTTGCCGCATTCTTTACATTTGGTCAAAGCCATTGAGTTCCCCCTTGTAAAAGTTGCCTAACGTTCAAGCTCAGGGGCGCGAAGCCGGCTTGCCGGCGGAGCGTCCCTCTGGAGCGCAATGTTAGGCGATGACGCTCGCAAGAGCGAGAGCCGGCGAGACCGCGCCACAGTCGGCGCTGGCGAGACGGCAGCGGGGTAGGGCGCCAAGTGGCCCGCCCCCGAGGACAGGAAAGCGGCGGACGCCAGAGCGCGGCGGGCGGACGGCGGCGCTTGGACGAAGCGCGAAGCGCAGCGGCGCAAGGTGGGAAGAGATGGGCGCGGGTCAGCCACCGCTGCGCGGGGTAACGACGCGAGAGCGGACAAGATCGCACGGGCGGACGCCTGCGGCGGTTGCGGGACAAGCGGCGTTTGCGCAGAGCGCGAGCGGAACCGGTTGGCGCGGGCGGTGACAGACCAAGACATCACGGTGACTGGGGCCTAACGTCTAGTGAACGCAGAAAAAGGTGTATAAAGCTGACTAGCAAGGTGTCTACTCTGCAAGTCAGCGAGATAACATCCTGAATCGTATGAGTTCAACTTCTTCCTCTCCGGTGAATATACCTCTCGCCGCGCCAAGCTCGCCCCCGCCGCCGAAGTTGCTCGACCAAGTGCGGGCGCGGCTCAGGACGAAACATTACTCCATCCGCACGGAAGGTCAATATGTCTTTTGGATTAAGCGCTTCATCCGCTTCCATGGCCTGCGCCATCCGCGCGAGATGGGGGCGCGGGAGGTCGAGGCGTTTTTGTCCGATCTGGCGGTCAATGGCCGCGTGGCGGCGTCCACCCAGAATCAGGCGCTCTCGGCCTTGCTGTTTCTCTATCGCGAGGTGCTGGAGGTCGATCTGCCGTGGCTGGAGAATGTCACGCGCGCGAAGCCCGCGCAGCGGCTGCCGGTGGTGCTCACGCCCGCCGAGGTGCGTGCGGTGCTGGAGCGTATGGACGGGGTGTATGGCCTGATGGCGCGGCTTCTGTATGGCACCGGCATGCGGCTCATGGAGTGCGTGCGGCTCAGGGTGAAGGACGTGGATTTCGGCCGCAACGAGATTTTGATCCGCGATGGCAAGGGGGCGAAGGATCGGGTGACGATGCTGCCAGACGCTCTGGTGGGGCCGTTGCAGGAGCATCTGGCGCGCCGGCGCGTGATTTACGAGGACGATCTGCGCGACGGCAAGGCGGAAGTCTGGCTGCCGGATGCGCTGGCGAGGAAGTATCCGCAGGCGCCGACGGAATGGGGCTGGCAGTATGTGTTCTGCTCGGGCTCCTACTCGGTCGATCCGCGTTCGGGCGTCGAGCGGCGGCATCACATCGACGAGAAGCTCTTGCAGCGGGCGATGAAGAAGGCGGTGACGGCGGCGCGGCTGGCGAAGCCTGCCACGCCGCACACGCTGCGGCATTCCTTCGCCACGCATCTGCTGGAGGCCGGGCAGGACATCCGCACGGTGCAGGAGCTTTTGGGCCACAGCGACGTGCGCACGACGATGATCTATACGCATGTCTTGAATCGCGGCGGACGCGGGGTGTTGAGCCCGCTGGATCGGCTGTGAAAGTCGGCGCCGGCGGGACGGCGCGCCGCTTCGGCGGCATCGAACGGCTTTACGGCGCGGGCAGCCTCGCGCGGCTGGGCAGCGCGCACGCCTGCGTGGTGGGTTTGGGCGGCGTCGGTTCGTGGGCGGCGGAAGTGCTGGCGCGTTCTGGGGTGGGACGGCTCACGCTGATCGATCTCGATCATGTCGCCGAGAGCAATCTCAACCGGCAGGTGCATGCGCTCGAAGCCACACTCGGCCAGGCCAAGGGGCTGGCGATGCAGGCGCGCATTGCGGACATCCACCCGGCCTGCCGCGTCGCGTGTGTCGAGGAGTTCGTTTCGCCCGAAAACGTCGCGGCGCTGATTCCCGCCTGCGATCTCGTGCTCGATTGCATCGATCAGGTCAAGGCGAAGGCGGCGCTGATCGCCCATTGCCGGCGGCAGAGGATTCCCATCGTGACCACCGGCGGTGCGGGCGGCCGCACCGATCCGACGCGCGTGCGGATCGACGATCTTGCCCGCACGACGCAGGATGCGCTCGCCAGCAAGCTGCGCGCGAAGCTGCGGCGCGACTACGGCTTCCCGCGCGATCCGAAAAAGAAATTCGGCGTGCCTTGCGTGTTTTCGGACGAGCCGATCCGGCGGCCGCAGACCTTGGCCTGCGATATGGATGAAGCAGGCCTGCACGGGCTCTCTTGCGCCGGTTACGGCTCGTCGATGGCGGTCACCGCTGCCTTCGGCCTCGCGGCAGCAAGCTGGGCGCTCGGTATACTGCTGCGACCGAAACCGGAGGAGACCCCATCATGAACGCTCCGCTCGCCGATGCCGCACTTGCGCAGCTCTTCAGCGCCGCCCGCTCGCACAACGGCTTTACCGACGCGCCCGTTACCGACGAGACGCTGCATGCCCTCTATGAGCTGCTCAAATGGGGGCCGACGGCGGCCAATGGTTGTCCGGCGCGCTTCGTCTTCGTCAAGTCGAAAGAGGCGAAGGAAAAGCTCAGGCCCGCGCTCGCGCCGGGCAATGTCGAGAAGACGATGGCTGCGCCGGTGACGGTGATCGTCGGCCGCGATCTCGCCTTTTATGAAAAGCTGCCCGTTCTCTTCCCGCATACCGACGCGAAGAGCTGGTTCGTCGGCAATGAAGCCCTGATCGAGGAAACCTCGCTGCGCGATGCCGCCTTGCAGGGCGCCTATCTGATCCTCGCCGCGCGCGCGCTGGGGCTCGACTGCGGGCCGATGGGCGGCTTCGACAAGGCGATGGTCGATGCCGCCTTCTTCGCCGGCATGACCGTCAAGTCGGTCTTCCTCGTCAATCTCGGCCAGGGCGACCCTGCGAAGCTCTTTCCCAGGAACCCGCGGCTGGCGTTCGACGAGGCGTGCCAAGTCGTTTAGCATCCGACTGAAGAAAGCAAATGTCGGCTAGCGAAAAATCGGGCCCGGCCCCTTCGGGAATTCATGCGCCGCCGCAGGATTGGGTAGCGCAAATCCGGCAGATATCGGTGCCGGTTTGGGCAAGGGCGCTGGCGCTCATCCTCTCCCTCGCCGTGCTCCTTCCTGGAATAGTGCTGATCTGGGGAGGGTGGCTCGGCTGTGCCGAATTCATGAAAGACTGGCTGGGGGACGGAATCGTCTGCCACGAAAAATGGATAGCGCAAGGCATCGAAATCGTTGTTGCTGCCCTCGTCCCCGTGGTAGCGATCCTGTATCTGGTTTTTGCGGAAACAGGAATGCGTTCGCTGGCGCGCCGTACCGACGAATTGTTGGAGAAAATCGTTCCACAGGCGCTGCGCAGCGAGGGGGATGTAGCCTCGACATACTCCGATGGCATTGAATCGTGCGCCGTTGCCGCTTCGCATCCAGCCGGAAGCATTTCCGCCCATTACCGCCTGCAATACCGATCGGAAGACAAGGAAGGGGCGCTTCGCCTGACGGTGAGCGTTAACGTCGATAAAGCCGTCATCGTTTTCTTTCTGCCCAAGCGGGCGGAAGCCGACCCCCAAAATATCCGGGAATTGATGACGCCGACGATGAGGGGCGCGATACATGAAGGCTATGTGTTCGATGAGGAGCCGGTCGAAACGACGCGCGACGGACAGCGCTATCTGCTGCTGATCGCCAGACGCAGTCTGCCCGCCGATTTCCTCTGGAATCCGGCGGCGAAATTGCATTTCGCCTGGGATCTGCGCGCGTTCGCCTATTCCGTGATCCATGATGGCCACTCGTTGCTCCGGTCCTGATGATGGCCGTATCGCCGTGCTGGGAGCCGGTCCGGCCGGCATGTCGGCGGCACTTTGGCTGAAACACCTCGGCTTTTCTCCCGTAGTCATCGAGACCGCGAGGCAGGCGGGAGGGATGCAGCAGTTGAATTTCCTGCGCAACGAATGGGTGCTTGGGCAACCGGGCCTCACCGGCCCCGAACTGGGTGCGAAGTTCGCCGAGCACATGGCGGCCGAGCGCATTCCCATAGAATTCGGCTGCTCGCCCATATCGATCGAACCTGCGGGACGGCAGTTCGCCATTGCCCTTCGCACGTCGGACAACGAAACGCTTGCGACCACATTTCGCGCAGTCCTGATCGCAACGGGCTTGCGCTACCGCGCACAAGAAGTTCTGGAGGCGGTGCCGGGCTTCGGCGACCTGGGAGCCGACGATATCGTCTATGGCCCTTATGCCTTTCTGGGCATGGAAAAGCTTGCCGGAGAGTCGGTGCTGATAGTCGGTTGCGGCGACAATGCTTATGAAAACGCCCACTTTTTGCTGGAAGCCGGTGCCCGTGTGGCGCTGGTTTGCCGCAGCCTTCCGCGTGCCCAGACCCGGTTGCGCGAAGCGGTGCAGGCTTTTGTGTCGAAGTACGCGCTGCTTACTCATGCCCGCATCGAAAGTTTGCGTCGCGGCGACGATTGCATCGAGGTTTCGTTGTTGAGCGCGTCGAAAGCGGAAACGCTGAGGGTCCGAAAAATCCATGTGCTGGCAGGGTATGCGCCGAATACGCTCTTCCTCGAAACGGCGCTGAGCCCATCGCTAGGTCATCTGGAGCTCGATTCCGCCGGCTATCTCAAGGTTGATGGATGGGGACGCACCAGCATTCCCGGCATCTATGCGGCAGGCGATGTGTGCAATCCCGATTTTCCGAATGTGGCTTCAGCCATCGCCTCGGGAGCGAAAGCCGCGAAGGCGGTCGAAATCGATTTGCGGAACTGTCCATGACCACCCACAAACAAGCCCACAAGGCCGAATACGAGGCCAACAAGCTTGCCAAGTTCCTCTACCGCATGGTCGGTAAGGCGATCGCCGACTATCGGATGATCGAGGACGGCGACCGCGTCATGGTCGCGCTCTCGGGCGGCAAGGATTCGCATTCCCTGCTCGACATCCTGCTCACCTTGAAGGAGCGTGCGCCGATCGAGTTCGAGGTGATTGCGGTCAATCTGGATCAGAAGCAGCCGGGCTTTCCCGCCGACGTGCTGCCGGCCTATCTGGA
Source organism: Rhodocyclaceae bacterium (assembly GCA_026415155.1). Lineage (GTDB taxonomy): Bacteria > Pseudomonadota > Gammaproteobacteria > Burkholderiales > Rhodocyclaceae > Sulfuricystis. Next base: position 119,314 of record JAOAHQ010000007.1, on the reverse strand, counting down.
AAAGCGCGGCGTGCCTTACCGCATCGTCGAGGAGGATACCTATTCCATCGTCAAGCGCGTGATCCCGGAGGGCAAGACGACCTGCTCGCTGTGTTCAAGGTTGCGGCGCGGCGTGCTCTACCGCGTCGCGAGCGAATTGGGTGCAACGAAGATCGCGCTCGGCCACCATCGCGACGACATCCTCGCCACGCTGTTTCTGAACATGTTCTTTGGCGGCAAGTTGAAGGCCATGCCGCCCAAGCTCGTCTCGGACGATGGCCGCCACATCGTGATCCGGCCGCTTGCCTATTGCCCGGAGAAGGATCTCGCCGCCTGGGCGAAGTGGCGGCAGTTTCCGATCATCCCCTGCAACCTCTGCGGCAGCCAGCCGAACCTGCAGCGCGCGCAGATCAAAGAGATGCTGCGCGAGTGGGAGAAGCGCTTTCCCGGCCGCATCGAGACGATGTTCCGGGCGCTGTCGGATGTGGTGCCTTCGCATCTGATGGATGCGAAGCTCTACGACTTTGCGCATCTGAAGGCCACTGGGGTGGCCGACCCGGAGGGCGACCGGGCCTTCGACGAGGAAGACCCGCCGCCTGCCGTGGTGAGCGTGCTGCGCTGATTACTTCGCGCCGCCAGCTTCGGCGACGCACTTCTTCATGAAGGCCGAACGCGCCGCGCCATGGAGCGGCTTGCCATCGCTGCCGATGGCTTTTGCCGCACATTCGGCGTGTTCTTTCGGCGTCGCTTCCTGCATGCACTTTTTCATGAACGAGGACTTGGCGGCGCCCGCCAAAGGCTTGCCGTCTTTCGAGACGGCCTTCGCCTCACACTCGGCCTTGGCATCGGCCAGCGCGGCCGGGGCCACGACAAACTGGCTGGCGAGGATCAAGCTGGCGACGATCAGTTGCTTCATGACATTCTCCTGAAGGGGTGAGTGGAAACGCCATCCTATCAGCGCACCTTGATCTCCGTCCATAGGCGCGAGAGCGTGCGGCGCAGCCTGGGCTCGAAGTCGCGCAGCATCTCGAGGCGGGCGAGAATTTCCGGCGGCGGGAAGATGCCGGGGTCACTGGCGATCTCGGGGCGGATGAAGGGCATGGCCGCGGCATTGGTGTTGCCGGCACCGATCAGGTTCGAGACGTCGGCAGCATTTTCGCCTTCGAGCATGAAGTCGATGAAGCGGTGGGCAAGCCTTGGATTCTGGCCGCTTTTGTGCAGCACGAAGCTATCGATGGCGAGCACCGCGCCTTCCTTCGGCGTCGCAAAGCCGATCGTGAAGGGGCGATGGGCGGCCTTGGCGTCCTCACGCGCGCGGAACATGTCGTTCGAGTAGCCATGCGCGACCCAAATGTTGCCGATCGCGAGATCCTTGATGTAGGTGCTGTTCGAGAAGGTCGCCCAGTAGGGCTTGGCGGCGAGGATGAGGCGCTTGGCTTCTTCCCACTGCCGGGCGTCGGTCGATTGCACCGAATGGCCGAGATACTTCATCGCCGCCGCCATCAGCTCGCGCTGGCTGTTGAGGACTGTGACCTTGCCCTTGATTTTTGCCAGATGCTTCGGCTCGAAGATCAGCGCCCAGCTGTCCGTCGGCAGATCGAGCGCGCGCATTTTCTCGATGTTGTAGCCGATCAGCGTGATCGAGGTGGCATAAGGCACCGAGTAGCGGTTGCCGGGGTCGAACCAGAGGTTCGTGAAGGCTGGCTTGAGGTTCGCGAAGTGCGGCAGCAGCGAGCGGTCGATGGGTCTGAGCGCCCCGCGGCGGATCAGCGATTCGACGGCGTTGCCGGTCGGCACGAGCAGATCGTAGCCCACCGCGCCCGCTTCGAGCTTGGCGAGCATCTCCTCGTTGTCGGAGTAGTAGTCCTCCTTGACGCGGCAGCCGCAGCCTGCCTCGAAGCGCGCCATCGTCGCGGCGCTGATGTAGTTGTTCCAGTTGTAGAGGTGGAGCACATCGGCGGCGCGCGCCGGCCGCAGCCAAGGCAGGGTCAAGGCGCCAACGACCAAAAGTCGGCGCTGGCGGGACGGCATGTCAGAGGGTTTCGAGCTGATGCACGCGCTCATGCAACCGGGCGGGCGAGAGCTCGAGACCATTGGGCCAGCACAGGGCGCCGGCGTCGATGAAACAGCGGCGGAAGTAGGCTTCGTCGCGCAGCGGCTCAAGCAGCGGCCCCTGCCGTTTCAAGAGGCTGCGACCGTCGAATTCGCCGGCGCTGCCATCGGAGAATTCCAGCCAGAGGCGAAAATCGCCCAGGTAGCGGGCACTGACGAGCTTAATCATCCTGATCTGCTCCCGGAATGCGCTCCAGCGGCTCGAAGCGCTGCGCACGTTGCCAGTTTGCCAATAATTCCGCCTGATGGGCAAGGCACCATTCGCGGACGAGCGCGGCCGCCTTCTTGGGCAGCCGCCCGGCCATGATCTCGCCGCTTTCGATATCGACGAGCGCTTCCCAGCCCTGGTACTCGACATGGACATGCGGCGGCGGATGGTCGTCATGCCACATGCGCACGATGATGCCAAAAAAGATCGAAATGATCGGCATGTGCTCTCTTCAAGTGCGCGCCTTCAGCACATCGGGCGCGAAGCGGCTGGCGATGAGCACCAGCGTGAGGGTCAGCGCCATCAGGAGCGTCGAGACGGCATTGACCTCAGGCGTCACCGCGACCTTGATCATCGAGTAGATCTGCAAGGGCAAGGTGGTGACGCCGACGCCGGCGACGAAGAAGGTGATGACGAAATCGTCGATCGAGAGCGTGAAGCTCATCAGGAAACCGGCGACGAGCGCCGGCAGGATCAAGGGGAGAGTCACGCGGCGGAAGGTGGCCCAGGGCGTGGCGCCGAGATCGCGCGCCGCTTCAAAAAGGCTCTCGTCCATGCCGGCGAGCCGCGCGCGCACGATGATGGCGACGAAGCCGATCGAGAAGGTGATGTGGGCAATCAGGATCGAGAAGAAGCCGAGCGTGAGATCCAGCACCTGGCGGAAGAAGAGGAGCAGCGAGACGCCGAGCAAAATCTCGGGCATCGCCACCGGCGTGAGCACGAGGAAGGGCAGCCAGCGGAAGCGCCAGCGGTGCATCGCGAGCCCCGCCATCGCGCCGAGCACGGTGGCGAGCGTCGAGGAGAGCAAGGCGATCGAGAGCGAGTTGGCGGCGGCGGCGAGCATCTCTTCGTTTTGGAAGAGCTTCGCGTACCAGTCGGTCGTGAAGCCCACCCAGGCGGCGTTGAGCTGGGAATCGTTGAACGAGAAGATCACCACCACGGCGAGCGGCACGTAGAGGAAGGCATAGACGGCCAGCGCCGCGGCCCACAGCCAGAAGCGCGACATCATGAGACGGCCTCCGTGCCGGCAAAGCCCCGCCGCGCCGCCCAGGCCGCGAGTCCCGCGAGCGCAAGCACGAGGAGCGTGAGGATGATCGAGAGCGCCGCGCCCAAGGGCCAGTCGCGGTTATCGAGAAACTGCTCCTTGATCAGGTTGCCGATCAAAAGATCGCCGGTGCCGCCCAAGAGCTCGGGCACGGCGAACATGCCGAGCACCGGGATGAAGACGAGCACCGCTCCCGAGAAGAGCCCCGGCAGCGAGAGCGGGATGGTGATGCGCCAAAAGCGCGTCCAGGCCGAGGCGCCCAAGTCCTGCGCGGCTTCGAGGAGCGCCGGGTCGTGCTTCTCGAGGTTGGTATAAAGCGGCAGGATCATGAACGGCAGATGCACATAGACCATGCCGACGATCACCGCGACAGGCGTGTAGAGGAGGTTCGCCGGGCCCAAGATCATGATCCAGGCATAGATGCGCACGAGGAAGTTGCTCGCAAAGGGCAGGATCACCAGCAGCACGAGGAGGTCGCGGCGCTTGGCGGGGCTCTTCGCGATCAGCCAGGCGAGCGGATAGGCGAGCACGATGCAAATCAAGGTGGTCGCCGCGGCGACGAGGAAGGAGCGCGCGAAGATTTCGAGATAGATGACGTCGCCCAGCAAGAAGCGGTAGGCTTCCAGCGAAAGGCCGGCGAGGTTTTCGAGCGGCGCGAGCCCGCCGAATTCACCCGGCTCGCGGAAACTCGCGCCGACGACGATCAGCGCCGGCGCAAGGAAGAAGGCGAGCAGAAACAGCGTCGGCGGCAGCGTGACGAGCCATTTGGCCTGGAACGCCTTACCTGCCGACCACAACGTCGGGCGTTTCGCCGACTGCGAGTGGGCCGAGGCCGGCGATGCGGCGTTAGTCACGGAGAAACACTCCTGCATCATGCCGCCAGCAGATCCACACCGGATCGCCAACCTCGTGGAACTTGGCGCGTCCCGGCGCGGCATTGGGCAAGAGCGCGGCAATCACCCGCCCATCGGCGAGTTCGATCTGGTAATGCGTCACGTCGCCGAGGTAAAGCAGTCCCTTGATACGGCCGGCGAAGCGGTTCTTCAGATCGGCCGACTCCTTGTGGCCATGCACGCGGATGAGCTCCGGCCGCAAGGCGAGCACGCCGCGCTCGCCAGGCCGCAAGGGGCGGGCATCGACGGCCTCGATCTCGCCTAGGCCCGGCGCCTTCAAGTTGAGCCGCAGCTTGCTTGCGGCGATCACCTCGACGTCGATCAGGTTGATCTTGCCGATGAAGTCGGCGACGAAGCGGTTCGCCGGCTGGGTGTAGAGCTTGTCCGGCTCGTCGCACTGCTCGATGCGGCCATCGCGCATCACGGCGATGCGGTGTGAGAGCGCCAAAGCCTCCTGCTGCGAGTGGGTGACGAAGACGAAGGTGATGCCGACCTCGCGCTGCAAGGCGATCAGTTCGCTTTGCATCTCGACGCGCAGCTTGGCATCCAGCGCACCCAAGGGCTCGTCGAGCAGGAGGAGCCGCGGCTTATTGACGAGGCCGCGCGCGAGCGCCACGCGCTGCTTTTGCCCGCCCGAGAGCTCGTGCGGGAAGCTTGCCGCCTTGTCGGACAGATGCACGAGCTCGAGCGCCTCGGCCACGCGGCGGCGGATCTCCTCGCGCGGGCGCTTCATCATCTCGAGCGGAAAGGCGACGTTGCCGGCCACCGTCATGTGCGGAAACAGCGCATAGCTCTGGAACACCGTGTGCAGCGGCCGCCGCTCGGGCGGCACGCCGGCAAGCGAGACGCCGTCGAGCAGGATCTCGCCTTCGTCCGGCGCGTCGAAGCCGGCGATCATGCGCAGGATCGTCGTCTTGCCGCAGCCCGAGGGGCCGAGCAGCGTGAAGAACTCGCCGGCCTCGATGGAAAGCGAGACATCCTTCACCGCTTCGAGCGCGCCGAAGCGGCGGGTGAGGTTTTTCAGCTCCAGAAGCGCCATCCGCGCTCCTCAGTCAATGATGGTGGGGGTGTTCCGCGACGTGGTGCGTTTCCATTGCAGCATGATGCTGCAATTCGTGCAAGGGCCGGCCCGGCACCTTGTGGCCGACCCACTGCGGCAAGAGCGACCCTGCGATCATGCCGACGGCCGACACGGCAAGACCGATGAGCTGCGGCGGAATGCCCTCCTCGCCGACGAGCGCATAGGCATATTCGCCGCCGCCTTCGCCATGCGCGATCAGCACCTCGACCAGGAGCCACGAGAGAATGCCGCCGAAGATCGCGGCGAGCGCCCCTTGCGTCGTGGCGCGCTTCCAGAGGATGCCGAAGACGAGCGGCACGAAGGCGCCGGCGAGCGTCACCTTGTAGGCGTTCTCGACCATCTTGAAGATCGACGCCTCGGAATTGAGCGCGAAGGCGAGCACGAGGCAGGCAAAGCCGACCAAGGTGCCGCGCATCACCCAGAGGAAACGGTGATCGCCCATCTTCGGGTAGAAGCCGCGGATCACGTTCTCGGCGAAGGTCACCGAGGGCGCGAGCAAGGTGGCCGACGAGCAGCTCATGATCGCCGAGAGCACCGCGCCGAAGAAGAACACCTGGGCGATGAGCGGCGTGTGCTGCAAGACGAGCGTGGGCAGCACGAGCTGCGAGTCTTCCTCGATCAGCCTGGCGAAGAGGGTGGGGTCGATGAGGGTGGCCGAATAGGCGATGAACATCGGCACGAAGGTGAAGCAAAAATAGATCGAGGCGCCGAGCACCGAGCCCCAGAGCGCGATCTGGGCGCTCTTTGCCGAGGTGACGCGCTGGAAGACGTCCTGCTGCGGAATCGAGCCCAGCATCATCGTCACCCAGGCGCCGAGGAAGGCTACCCACTTGAGCGGATCCATCTCGGGGAAGAATTTCAGCTTGCCTGCTTCCGCCGCATGATGGACGACTGAGACCGTGCCGCCGTCGACCTTGCCGCTCACCACCCAGGCGATGAACAGCAAGCCCCCCATCGAGACGGCCATCTGCACGAAGTCGAGGATGGCCACCGAGAACATGCCGCCGAAGGTCGTATAGGTGAGCACGATCGCCGCGCCGAGGATCATGCCGGTGTCTTGGCTGACCGCACCGTCGGTGACGATGTAGAAGATAAGGCCGAGCGCCTTGATCTGCGCCGCGACCCAGCCGAGATAGGAAGCGACGATGCACAGCGTCGTGAGCACCTCGACGCTGCGGTTGTAGCGCAGCCGGTAGAAGTCGCCGAGCGTCAGGATGTTGAGGCGGTAGAGGTAACGCGAGAAGAGGATGCCGGCGAGGATCAGGCACAGCGAGGAACCGAAGGGATCGGCCACCACGCCGGTGAGGCCGTCCTTGACGAAGGTCGCCGAGACGCCGAAGACGGCCTCGGCGCCGAACCAGGTGGCGAACACGGTCGCGGTGACCACCGGCAAGGGCAGGCTTCGGCCGGCGACGGCGTAGTCCTTGGCGCTATGCACGCGCGTCGCGGCGATGAGGCCGATGCCCACCGAAACCATCAGGTAGAGGATCACGAACCAGAGGAGCATGAGCGACCTCGCGTAAAGGATGAAGGGAGGCAGACCAGGCGCGGGCGGGTTGCGCGCGATTATAGCGGCGCCCCTCCTCGGCTATCATGACGTCTTCCTGAAGACGGCACCATGAACCCCAAGGCGATCGACTACCGGAACATCCCGGTGCAGGCCGACGTGCTCTCCGGCATCATCCGGCTCGACCCGGAGGCCAATGACTGTTTTCGCGAGCTCGATGGCTTCGTGCGCTCCGACCAGGGGGTAGCGGCGCTCGTGCTGCGCGTCGTCAATTCGCCGCTTTACAGCCGCGGCCGGCAGATTGCCACGATCCCCGTCGCGATCAGCCTGCTCGGCTTCAACGTGGTGCGCTCGCTTGCCCTGCTCGCCTTCAGCCGCTCGCTGTTCGCGCGCTCGCGCGATCCGGCGTTCCGCCTGCACATCTGGCAGCACTCGCTGCTTGCGGCGATCGCGGCGCGCGCGATCTGCGAGGCGCTCGGCAGCCGCCGCGAGAAGGATGAGGCCTTCGTCGCCGGTCTCATGCACGACATGGGCAGCGTGCTTCTCTTCACCCACGATCCGGCGCGCTATCGCGAGGTGTTGTCGCTCATCCTCGAACGAGGCCATGAGCCGCTCTCGGCCGAACGCAAGGTATTCGGCTGCGACCGTTGCGAAGTGGGCCGCGAGGCCGTCAAGCAATGGAATCTACCCGAGCGCTTCGCCGACTACCTGGGAGAGGATCTTGCACGCCCTTGCCCGGAGCGAAGCGAGGATCGGGTCTGGACGAGTCTCGCAGCGGCCAACTGCCTGCTCGAGAGCGCCGGCATCGGCGGCGCGGCCGCGAACGATCCGGAAATGCGCAAGGCCGCCTTGCTCCGCTTCGCGCGCGATGAATCGCTCTGTGAGACCTGGCTCGCCGAGGAATTCGTCGAGCGCCTCAAGGAAGACGATGCCTATCAGCTCTGTGCCAACCTCTGAGGCGTCGGAAACGAGCGAGGCCCTCCCATGCGTCGAGCTGAACCATGCGACGTGGCAGGAGGCGCGGGCGCGCCTTGCGGCCGCCTGTGCTTCACGCGGGCATGCCAGCCGTATGGCACCCTTGGTGCGCGTGCTACACCATCTGCTCGACGAGGCGATGCGGCAGATGCATTTCGAGATCTTCCGCCGCATCCTGGCCACCGAAGTCGGTCTGCCCGCCGGTGAGAGCGACGGGGAGATCGAGGCGCTCTATCGCGCCGAACTCGGCGAGCACGGCACGCGCAATCTCACCCATGCCTGCCGCCAGGCGGGCTGGGAGATCGCCTTGCGATTTCCAGCCGATGCTACGGGCACGCTCTGCATCCTTGAACTGCCATTTGCGCCGGCGCTGGAGCTTGAGCGCCATGCGCGGCTGCTGAACGCGCTGGGTTTTGCGCTCGATGTCGAAGTAAGGGGAACGGCAAGCACACTCGTCTTGCGCGAATCGAAGGGCGCGCAGACTGCGCCCCCGCCGCGCCTCCTCGATCCGGCGGCAAGCCTTGCCGCGATCGGCGAGATCGGCGACCAGCTCGGCTATGGCGTGATCGTCTTTTCCCCGGCCGGTGAAGTGCAAGCCGCCTCGCCGGCGATGCTCGCTCGATTAAGGCTCGACGATCGCGACGATGCGCTCGCGGCCCTGCCCCAGGCGATTCCGCCGGCCTTCTTCGACGACGTCGTCTGGGGGCTCGCGCTCGAAAACGAGGAGGGCGTCTTCGAGAACTATCGCATCCGTCTTTATGTGCCCGGCTCGGTGGGGCTGACGATCCTTTTCAACGTCAGCGGCTTTCGCGCCGCCGACGGTGCGATCTATTCCCTCTGGCAGGTCGTCGCGGAGGCCAGTGGCGAAGTGCAGCTGGCCGAAGGCACCATCCTCGGCGAGGTACGCGTGCATAACATCACGAAAAACTATGTGCCGCAGCTCGTCGAGCAGAAGGCGCGCGAGGCCGTGCGACTCGGCCGCACGAGTCTCGCCAACGAGGAACGGCCGGTGGCGGTGCTCTTTTGCGACATCGTCGGCTTTACGGCCTGGGTCGAACGGCATGGTGGCAGCGAATCGGTCATCGAGACGCTCAACACCATCTTGCGCCGCGTGGCGGCCCCGGTGAAACGCTACCGCGGCGCCATCGACAAGTTCATGGGCGATAGCCTGATGGCGCTCTTCGACGATCCGGCCGATGCCGTGCGCGCGGCGCTTGACATGCAAAGCCACGCGGCCGACATCAATGCCCTGCGCGCCGATTCGGGTCGGCAAGCCTTGCAGCTGCGCATCGGCATCCACTGGGGCGAGGTCGTCATCGGCAACGTCGGCACGGCCGAGCGGCTCGACTGGACAGCGATCGGCGATGTCGTCAATACCGCCTCGCGCATCGAGAAGGGCTGCACGCCAGGCGGCATCTTGGTGAGCGAGACGCTGCGCGAGACGGTCGAGGCCAGGCAGCCCGGCGCCTTCCGCTTCGGCAAGCCGTTTGCCCTGCGGGTCAAGGGCAAGCGGGAGGCGCTGCGCGTCTGCGCCGTGCAGCCACAAGGCCTCGGCTAGGACGAGGCCGTCCCGCCAACGCCGATTTTTCGGCCCGCTATTCCTCTCCCCGCCGTTTCCGCCAGCGCTTGAGCCAGACCACGGCAAGGAGGAGCGCCGCCGCGGCGATGAAGAGCTGCATGAAGCCGGCCATCGCCTCGGCCGCGACGAGGCCGCTGCCGATCAGGGTGGCGATCGCGCCTTGCGGCAGAAAGCCGATGAAGCTGCCCAGGAGGAAGGTGCGCGTGCGCACTTCCGAGAGCGCGAGCGCAGCGGTGATCATGAGGCCATGCAAGGGCAGCTGGCGCACGAGGGCGACGGCCTTGACCGAGGAGCGCACGCGGAAGGCCTTCTTAAAGAAGCGCTGCGCGCCGAAGCGCTTATGCAGCCAGCCGCGGCCGCCGTGGCGGATCGCGAAGAAGCTGAGCCAGGAGCCTAAGAGCGCTCCTGCCTGGGCAAGCAAAAGCCCGAGCCAGAAGCCGAAGGCGAGCCCGGCGACGCCATAGAACATGAGCCGCGGCACGCCCACCGCGACGAAGAGCGCCACCAAGCCGGTGAAGGTGAGCTCGGCCAGCCAATCGTCGCCGGAAAGATAAGTGCGGATGTGTTCGACATCGCGCACGATTGCGGCCAGCGGCGTGAAATAGACAAGCGCGAAGGCGGCGCAGGCGAGGGCCAAGGAGAGGGCGAGACGCCGGATCTCGCGCTTAAGGCCCGGCTCGACGGCGGCGAGCGAAAGTGACTCTTCGTCGAGCTCGGGCAGCGCCTCGCCGCGCTCGGGCAGGGAGCCGTTATTCCTCATGCAGGCGGCGGGCGGGCACGGCGCGCGCTTTGAGCCAGCGCACGCCGAAACAGTCACGGATGCCGCGCCACAATCGATTGTGCACGCCGTATTTGGAGACGCCGGCCAAGCGCGGCCGGTGATTGACGGGCCGCTCGACGACCGTGAAGCCTTGGGCGCGCAACAGCGTCGGCATGAAGCGATGCAGGCCGTTGAAGACCGGCAGTGCCCGCGCGCACTCGGCCCGCAAGACGCGCGCGCCGCAGCCGCTGTCGGTGACCTCATCGCCCGTCAGAAGATTGCGGAAGGCATTGCCGACGCGCGAGGAAAGGCGCCGCAGAAAGGAATCCTGGCGCTTTTCGCGCACGCCGGTGACGCAATCGACAGCAAGGCGGCGCGCCTCGTCGAGCATCTTGGGCAGATCGGCCGGGTCGTTCTGCCCATCGCCATCGAGCGTGCCGATCCACTCGCCGCGCGCGGCGTGAAAGCCGGTGGCCACGGCCGCGCTCTGGCCGAAGTTTTGGCGATGGCGCAAGGTGCGCACGGCGGGATGGTCGCGGGCAAGCGCTTCAAGCAAGGCGGCGCTGCCATCGGTGCTCGCGTCATCGACGAAGAGGATTTCGTAAGTCTCGGGCCGGCCGGCGAAGGCCGCCTCGATCTCGCGCACCATCGGCGCAAGGTTGTCGGCTTCGTTGAAGACGGGAATGACGATGGAAAAGTCAGGGGGGCGCGCTGCCATGATCGGGCCGGATTCTACGCGATCACTCGCTGCGCAAGGCTTCGATGGGATCGAGCCGCGCGGCGCGCCGCGCCGGCAACACGCCGGCCGCGAGCCCAATGGCGATCGCCACCGCTTCGGCGAGCAGCACGAAGGAAAAAGGCGTGTGCACCGGCAGCGCCGGCAGCGCGAATTGGGCAAGCTGCGCGATGCCGATGCCCAAGGCGAGGCCCAAGACCCCGCCGAGCGCCGAGAGCGCCACTGCCTCGGCGAGGAAGAGGCCGAGGATCGTGGCTTCGCGTGCGCCGAGCGCCTTCAAAAGCCCGATCTCATGGGTGCGCTCGGCCACCGCGATCGTCATGATCGTGACGATGCCGACCGCGCCGACGACGAGCGAGATGCCGCCCAAGGCGCCGACCGCGGCGGTGAGCACGTCGAGGATCTTCGAAAGCGTCTTCAGCATGTCTTCCTGGGTCGTCAGCGTGAAATCCTCGCGGCCATGCCGTCCGATGAGCGCCGACTTGACGGCCGCCGCGACATCGGCGGCCTCAAGTCCTGGACGGTAGATGAGATTGATGCGCATGAGCCCCTCGCGGTTATAGAGGGCGAGCGCCTGCGCGGTCGGGATATAGACCGTGTCATCGAGGTCCATGCCGAGGAACTGGCCCTTCTCGGCCATCACGCCGATGACGCGGAACTGCCGGCCGGCGATGCGCAGGCGTGCCCCGAGCGCCGGCTCGCTGCCGAAGAGCTCGCGCGCAAGCTTCGCCCCCAGCACGGCGAAGGGGCGTGCATGCTCGGCGGGCTCAGCGGGCAGGAAATGGCCCGCCGCGACGGAAAGGCGGAAGATCTCGGGCAAGGCGGGGCCCACGCCCTGCACCGTGGTGCGCCGCACGCGGCCATTGGCCGAGACTTCGGAATTGCCCCAGACATTCGGCGAGACGGCGACGACCCCGGGCACGCGGGCAAGCGCTGCGGCATCCTCGAGGGTGAGGAGCCGCACCGTCGTCTGGAGGCCCCCTGGTCCTTTGCTTGCCTGGGTTTTGCCGGGCGCGATTTCGATGACGTGGGTGCCGAATTGCGTGAATTCCTCGAGCACGAAACGATGCACTCCTTCGCCGATGCTCGTGAGCAGGATCACGGCGGCAATGCCGACCGCGATGCCCAGGAGCGTCAGAAAGCTTCTGAGCCGGTGGGCAAAGAGTGCTCGTGAAGCAAGGGTGAACAAGTCGCCGGCCAGCATGCGCCTAGTGCCTCATCAAGGCCGCGACCGGATCGAGGCGCGCGGCGCGGCGCGCCGGCAGGACACCGAAGAGGAGCCCCGTGGCGAGCGCGGTGAGAAACGCGGCCGCCACCGCCCAGGCGGGCGGAAAGGCCGGCAGCGCCGGCAGTGCGCTGCGCAGGCCCCAGGCGCCGAGCTCGCCGAGCAGATAACCAGCGAGCGCGCCGGTAGCCGACAAGAGCGCCGCCTCGGCGAGAAAGGCGTTACGAATCGCCGTGCCTTCGGCGCCGAGCGCCTTCAAAAGCCCAATCTCGGCAGTGCGCTGGGTCACTGCGACGAGCATCACGTTCATGACGAGGATGCCGGCGACGCCCAAGCTGATCGCGGCGATGCCGGCCACGCCATAGGTGAGCGTCGAGAGGATGCGATCGAAGGTGGCGAGCACGGCATCCTGGGTGATCACCGTGAAATCCTCCTCGCCATCGTGGCGCGCCTTGATGAGCTCGGTCGCCTGGGCCTTGGCCGCTGGAATCGCCGCGCGGCTCTTCGCCTCGATGAGGAGGCGAAACAGCGTATTCGTGTTGAACATCGCCTGCGCCTGTGCCACCGGCAAGATCACGATTTCGTCGGCGTTCATGCCGAGCCCCTGGCCGGTCTGGCCGAGCACGCCGATGACGCGGAAGCGCCGATCGCCGATGCGCAGCACCTGGCCGACGGCCGGAGTGCTGCCGAAGAGCTCGGCCTGGAGCTTCGCGCCGATCACGGCGACGGCGGCGTGTGGCGCCTCGGCGGGCAAGGGCCGCCCCTGGGCGAGTTTCAGGCCGCGGATCGCGAAGTATTCTGCCGTCGTGCCGACGAGGGTGACATCGCGCAAGGCGCCGCCAAAGGCGGCTTCGGACGTGCCGACGACGATCGGCGCGACGCGCCGCACCGCCGGCGCGCGCGCGAGCGCTTCGCCATCCTCGACGGTCAGGTCGCGCGGCGTGTTCGTGATCGCATTGATGGGGCTGAAGCCGCCGGTCTCGGAACGGCCGGGCAGGACGATGACGAGGTTGCTGCCGAGCGCGGCAAACTCATCGACGACATAGCGGCGCGCGCCATCGCCCAGGGCGGTGAGCACGACGACGGCGGCGACGCCGATCGCCATCGCCAGCACCATGAGGAAGGTGCGCAAGGGATAGCCTGCGGCGGCCTGGAGCGCGAAACGCAAGGTGTCGGCCGGTTTCATCGCCGTAGCGCTTCATCCGTGCCAAAAACGGCGGATCGGGTAGGCGTCGAAAGCCTGATCGCGGCTGACGAGGATCAGCTCGTCGCAATGCGCCTGGGCGATCAGCAGGCGGTCGAAGGGCAGCAGGCGAAGGCCATTGGCGGCTTGTTGTTCCTCGACGACGCGGCGCAAGGGCTGGTGCAGCGCAAGCTTGCCGAGCCCGATCTTGATCTGCATCTCCCACAGGCTGGCGATGCTAAGCAGCAACGGCTCCTCGCCCATCAAGCGTTGCAAGAGCGCTGCCGGGAGTTTCTCGGGGTCGCTCGCCCACCAGATGAAGGCATGCGTATCGAGCAGCAGGCCCACGGCCGCGGCGGAGCTAAGAATTCCAGAAATCTTCCGGCAAGGGCGCGTCGAAGTCCTCGGCCATGCAAAGCGCGCCGCGATGAAGACCGGGTGTGCGGGCGCGCCGCTCGGCCGCGACCGGCACGAGGCGCACCGCCGGACGGTTGGCGCGCGCGATGATGACCTCTTCGCCGCGCTCGGCAGCCGCGATGAGTTCCGACAGATGCGTCTTGGCGTGATGGATATTGACCTGCGGCATGGTGCGGCACCAGATTGGCTAACATCATTAGCCAAGTCTAGCCGGCGGCAGGGGGGCGGTCAATCGACGCACCGAAAGTCGGCGCCGGCAGGACGGCCTCATGCGCCATCGGCCACCTTGCGGCCATCCTGCATGACGATGCGGCGCCGTGCGCGGGCGGCGAGCGCCGCATCGTGCGTCACGATGACGAGCGTGACGCCGCGCCCGTTCAGGGATTCAAGGAGTTCGATGACCTCGTGGCCGGTGGCCGAATCGAGGTTGCCGGTCGGCTCGTCGGCCAGGAGCAGCGCCGGCGCCGTGATCATCGCGCGCGCGATGGCCACGCGCTGGCGCTGGCCGCCCGAGAGCTCGTCGGGCTTATGCCGGGCGCGGTGGGTTAGCCCCACCTCGGCGAGCGCCTTGTCGACGCGGCGCGCGCGCTCATCGGGCGGGATTTCGGCGAGCATCAGGGGCAGGGCGATGTTCTCGGCGGCAGACAGCCGCGGCACGAGATGAAAGCTCTGGAACACGAAGCCGATCTTCTCGCGCCGCAAGCGCGCGAGCTCGTCGGCAGAGAGCTCCGTCACGTCCCGCCCGTCAAAGCGGTAGGTGCCGGCCGTCGGCCGGTCGAGGAGCCCCATGAGATGAAGCAGCGTCGATTTGCCCGAGCCGGAGGCGCCCATCACCGCGACGTATTCGCCGGCCTCGATGGCAAGATCGAGCGCGGAAAGCGCATGCACCTCGCTTTCGCCCAAGCGGAAGACGCGCTCGATGCCGGAAAGCTCGATGAGCGGCATCACTGCGCCGTGGGCTTTTCCTCGACGACGAAGGCGCCGGGCTTCACGCCTTCCTTCTCGAGCGAAAGCACGATGCGCTCGCCGGCGGAAAGGCCGGCGAGCACTTCGCTCCATTCCCAGTTGGCCAGCCCCAGCGTGAGCTGGCGCGCGGCCAGTCTCCCATCGGCGCCGACGACGAGCACCCGTTGGCCCTCCTGCAAGGCGGCGGTCGGCACGCGCAGCACGCCCTCCTTGGCATCGAGCAGGATCTCGACATCGGCGCTATAGCCGACCAAAAGCCCCTTGGCCTCGGCGGGATTGACGAAGTCGACCTCGACATCGACGGTGCGCGCCTGCTTTTCCACCGCCGTGACGTAGGGCGCGATGCGCCGCACGCGGCCGGAGAAAGTGCGGCCCGGATAGGCATCGAGGCGGATCTTCACGGCCTGGCCGGGAGAGAGTTTCGGCGCATCGAGCTCATCGAGCGGCGCCCTCACGTAGAGGCAGGAGGCATCGATGAGGTCGATCGCCGGCGGCGTCGGCACGCCGGGCGGCGAAGGCGTCGAATACTCGCCGACTTCGCCGACGATCTTCGCCACCGTGCCGGCAAAGGGCGCCGTGATGACGGTGCGGGCGAGATCGGCGCTCGCGGCAGCGAGCTGCCGGCTTGCCGTGACGACGTCGCGCTGGGCGCTTTCGCAGGCGGCGCGGCGCGCCTTCGCCTCGGTGCGCGCGGCCTCGGCGCGCGAGGCCGAGATGAAGCCCTGGGCGGCGAGCGCTTCCTGGCGGGAGGCTTCGCGCTCGGCGTTTTCCGCGACAGTGCAGATCTCCGCACGGCGGCTTTGCGCCGTGGCAAGTTGCGCCTCGGCCACGGCGCGGCGCGCGGCGAGGTCTTCATGCCACAGGCGCATCAGCACTTGGCCTTTCTCGACGCGATCCCCTTCCTTGACGGCGAGCAGCTCGATGCGGCCACCGGCGATCGTCGACAGCTTCGTGCGCTGACAGGCTTCCACCGTGCCGGCGCGCGTGTTGGCAAGCGTCGCTTCGACCCGGCCGGCGGCGACTTCGTAGAGACGCACCGGGATCGGCTTGGGGCGCGACAGCCACCAGAGGGCCAAGCCCAGCACGGCAACGAGGAGGATGAGGAGGAACAGCCGGGAAGCGGATTTCATTTCGTCACCAGTTTCAGGCCGAGGATGCCGACGACGATGAGGCCTATCGAGACGAGCCGCAGCGCCTCGCGCGATTCATTGAAGAGCACAATGCCGAGGAGGGCCGTGCCGACCGCGCCGATGCCGGTCCATACTGCATAGGCGGTGCCCACCGGCAGGGCCTTGAGCGACCAGGCGAGCAGCACGATCGAGGCGATCATGGCGACGATGGTCCAAAAGCTCGGCCAAAAGCGCGTGAAGTCCTCGGTGTATTTGAGGCCGATCGCCCAGCCGATCTCGCACAGGCCGGCGAGCAGCAGGACAAGCCAAGCGGCTGCGGGCGTCAAGGCCTTCATGCCACCTGCCCGGGCATGCCGGTCAGCGGCCGGCGAACACCGCCTCGGCCGCCGCGACGGTCGCCGCGATGTCGGCCTCCGTATGCGCCGCCGAGACGAAGCCCGCCTCATACGCCGAGGGCGCGAGATAGATGCCTCGTGCGAGCATCGCGTGGAAGAAGCGGTTGAAGGCCTCCTTGTCGCAGGCCATCACCTCGGCAAAGGAAGCTGGACATTCGGCGGCGAAGTAGATGCCGAACATTCCGCCGACTGACTGGGCAGAGAAGGTCACGCCGTGCTTTTGCGCCGCCTGGCGCAAGCCCTCGACAAGCGCGCGCGTCTTGGCGGCCAGCGCTTCGAAAAAGCCCGGCGCGGCGATTTTCTTGAGCGTTACGAGGCCGGCGGCGACCGAAAGCGGATTGCCCGACAAGGTGCCGGCCTGATAGACCGGCCCCAAAGGGGCGATCTTCTCCATGATGTCGCGCCGCCCGCCGAAGGCGCCCAGGGGCAGGCCGCCGCCCACCACCTTGCCGAAGGTGGAGAGATCCGGCGCGATGCCATAGAGTCCTTGCGCGGAAGCCGGGCCGACGCGAAAGCCGGTCATCACCTCGTCGAAGATCAGCACCGCGCCGTGCTTGGTGCAAAGCTCGCGCATCGTGCGCAAGAACTCGGGCCGGGGCAGGACGAGATTCATGTTGCCGGCGATGGGCTCGACGATCACGCAAGCGATTTGGTCGCCATGCTTATCGAAAGCCTCGGCGAGCCCTTCGCTGTCGTTGTAGTCGAGCGCGAGCGTGTGTTTGGCAAGCTCCGCCGGCACGCCGGCCGAGGAAGGGTTGCCGAAGGTCAAAAGCCCGGAGCCCGCCTTGACGAGCAGGCTGTCGGCGTGGCCGTGGTAGCAGCCTTCGAACTTGATGATGAGATCGCGGCCGGTGAAACCGCGCGCAAGGCGAATCGCGCTCATCACCGCCTCGGTGCCCGAGGAGACGAGCCGCACGAGCTCGAGGCTCGGCACGCGCTCTTTGAGAAGCTCGGCGAGCTCGATCTCGGCCTCGGTCGGCGCGCCGAAGGAAAGCCCGCGCGCGGCCGCCTCCTGCACCGCGGCCACCGTGTCGGGCTCGGCATGGCCGAGGATCAAGGGCCCCCAGGAGCCGACGTAATCGATGTAACGCACGCCATCGGCATCCCAGACGTAGGCCCCTGCGCCGCGCGTGAAGAAGCGCGGCGTGCCGCCCACCGAGCGGAAGGCGCGCACGGGCGAATTGACGCCGCCGGGAATGCTGGCCTGGGCACGAGAAAAGAGGATTTCATTGCGGGTCATGGAGCGCTCCTTTGCAAGTCGGCGAAGGCGGCACGGCCCTCTGCCGCTCTAGCGGGCATCGAAGAGGGCGAGAAACCTTTCCGCCTGACGCTTGATGTCCATGGCGTTGAAGAGATCGGAGAGCACGGCGAGCATGTCGGCGCCGGCGGCGAGCACCTGGGGGGCGTTGTCGACCGTGATGCCGCCGATCGCGCAGACGGGCACGGCAAAGCGCCGCTTGGCCGCGGCGAGGACCTCCAGCGAGGCGCGCGCCGCGGCGGGCTTGCTGACCGAGGCGAACACGCTGCCGATGGCGATGTAGTCGGCACCCGCCTCGACGGCCACCTCGGCGCGCGCCAGATCGTCGTAGCAGGAGATGCCGAGAATGCGATGGGCACCGAGCGCATCGCGCGCCGTCTGCAAGCTGCCGCCGGGAATATCGTCGCGGCCCAGATGCGCGCCATCGGCGCCAAGCTCGATGGCGAGCCACACATCGTCGTTGATGATGAGCTTCGCGCCATAACCGCGGCACAGGCGCAACAGTTCCGCCGCCTGGGCGCGCCGCAGGGGCGCCGGCGCGATCTTGTTGCGGTATTGCACCCACTTGACGCCGCCTTTCAAGGCGCTTTCGACGAGCGCGGCAAGCCGCGGCGTCAGGTTGTCGTCCGGCGTGAGCGCGTAGAGGCCGCAAAGGGGCAGATCAGGCGTAGCGGGCATCGCTGGCTCCAATCGCTCCCTCGCTGCGCGGGGCGGCGCGCCACAGGCGGTTGGGAAGGAACTGGCCCATGCCGGGACGGAACCCTGCCGCGAGGCTCATCCAGGTGTAGCGCTCTGCTGCACGCACCGCATCGAGAAGCGGCCGGCCCAAGGCGAGCTCGGCGGCGATCGCCGCGGCCAAAGTGCAGCCCGAGCCGTGGTAACTGCCCGGCAGGCGCTCCCATTCGTCGCGGGCGAGCGGCCCGTGCGAGCCGTAGAGCGTATTGACGACGCGGGCGGAGGCCTCGTGCGTGCCGGTGATGAGCACGTGCGCACAGCCGGCCGCGATGAGGCGCCGCGCGCAGTCGGGCAAGGAAAGCTCCTCATGGGGTGCGGCGAGTTCCTGCGCAAGACGCCTCGCCTCGAGGCTGTTCGGCGTGAGGAGATCCGTGTGCGGCAGGATGAGCTCGATGAGCGCCGCGACGAGCTCTTCGTCGGCGAGGGAATCGCCCCGCCCCGAGGCGAGCACCGGGTCGCAGACCACCGGCACGTCGGGATAATCGGCAAGCACCTCGGCAATCGCGAGCACGGCCTCGACGCTGCCCAAGAGCCCGAGCTTGAAGGCGGCCACCGGCATGTCCTCGAGCACGGCGCGCGCCTGGTCGGCCACCCAGCCGCCCTCGATCGGCAGCACGGCCTCGACGCCGACGGTGTCTTGCACCGTGAGCGCGGTCACCACCGTCGCCGGCTGGCAGCCCAAGGCGGCGATGGTGAGCAGATCGGCTTGCAGCCCAGCGCCGCAGGTCGGATCGGCGGCCGCGAAGCTCATCACGACCGGCGGCGCCAGAAGGGAGGACGAAGTGGCCATGCGGTGAAATGGGCGGTGGGAGGGCGGATAAGGTCGCGGGATGCCTGCGGTATGATGGCGGCGATTCTAACCGAAAGCCTTGCAGCCTCTCTCATGAGCGAAGCCGCCCTGCCGCGCCCTCTCAAGGTGATGGTGATCGACGATTCGAACACCATCCGCAAGAGCGCCGAGCTCTTCCTCAGCGAAGCCGGCCATACGGTGCTCCTGGCCGAAGACGGCTTCGCGGCCTTGGCGAAGATCGCCGATCATGCGCCCGATGTGGTCTTCTGCGACATCCTCATGCCGCGGCTCGATGGCTACCAGACCTGCGCGCTGATCAAGAAAAACCCGCACTTTGCGCACACTCCAGTCATCATGCTCTCCTCGCAGGACGGGCTGTTCGACCGCGCGCGCGGACGGCTTGCCGGCTCCTCCGCCCATCTGACCAAGCCCTTCACGCGCGAAACGCTCCATGCGGCGCTCGCCGCTTACGCGCAAGCCCAGTCGAGTTGAGGCCATGCCGATCCGCCCCATCCTCGTCGTCGATGATTCGCCGTTCGGTTAGATGGCGCAACGCATCGATCTTGCCGCCTATCAGGAAGCGATCGCCGCGCGGCTGGCGGCCGCCGAGGCCGGCGGCGGCGTGCCGGCGCTGCTCGGCTTCGAGGCAGGGGGGGAGCGCTGGCTCGTCGATCTGTCTGCCGCCGGCGAGGTGCTGCCCGTGCCCGAGCTCACGCCGGTGCCTTTGACGCGCGACTGGTTCGCAGGGCTTGCCAACGTGCATGGCGAGCTTGCCGGCGTCGTCGACTTCGCGCGCTTTTGCGGGCTCGCGCCGGCGCCGCGTGGGATAAGCGCACGGCTCATCTGCATCGGTACGGAGCCGGGCTATCGCGTCGCCTTGCTCGTCTCCCGCCTCTTGGGCGTCAAACGCGCCGATGGTTTTGCCGAGGCCGAAGGCGCACCCGCCCTTTGCCAGGCCGACTGGTGCGGCCCCGCCTATACCGACGCCTCGGGCGGCCTCTGGCGCCGCCTCGAAGTAGAGCAGCTCCTCGCCGACCCCGTCTTTCTCGATGCCGCCTTGCCGGAGAGCTGACCCATGGCCTTCGCACTCAAATTCCCCCGTTTCGGCACCGCCCCCTCTCCCGCCGGCGGCGTGCGCCGCCGGCTTGGCCTCGAACTGCAGATTCTCGGCGCAGTCTTCTTGCTGTTTCTGACCATCGCCACCTACATCGTCTTCGTCGACAACCGAAACGCAAGCCATACCGCCGCCTGGCTTTCCGCCACGGGTGAGATGCGCACGCTCGCCCAGCAGATCGCCAAGGCAAGCCTCTTGGCCAGACAAGGCGAAGCGGGCGGCTTCAGGGAGCTTGCCGCGGCGCGCGAGCGCTTCAACGCCACGCTCCATCTGCTCACCGTGGGCGGCAATTACGGCGGCAGCAACGTGCCGCCGACGCCCGAGGCCGCGCGCGGCGCGCTCGAAGCCTTGCGCGGGCTGTGGAATGGGCATGACCGCCACATCGCCCTTCTCCTCGCCCACGCAGACCAGCGGGAAGCCTTTGCCGCCGCCCAGCTTCCCACGCTTCTTGCCGAGGCGATCGCTGCGCTCGGCAAGGACACGGCCGCGCTCGACGGCGCCATCGTGCGCCTTTCGCAAGACTATGCGCGCGCCCTCGAAGGCCGCGAGCTGCGCACCGGCATCGCCACGGTGCTCGGCTCGCTCGCGCTCGGCCTCTTGGTGCTGATGTTCAAGGTCATGAACGATGACGCCAACGCGCGCCAGGCCGAGGCCGAACGCCAGCGCCGCCTTGCCGAGGCCGCCAAGGATGCGACGCAGGCGGCCATCTTGCGCCTCATGAACGAGCTTGGCGATCTGGCGGGCGGCGATCTCACGGCGCGCGCGACGGTCACCGAGGACATCACCGGCGCGATCGCCGAGGCGGTCAATTACGCCATCGAAGAGCTCGCCGTGCTCGTGAAACGCATCAACGAGGCCGCCTTGCGCGTCGATCTCGCCGCCCAGGAGGCGCAGGACATCTCCGCCACGCTGCTTGCCGCCTCGGAGCGGCAATCGCACGAGATCCGCGATGCAAGCGCCCAGGTGCTCGCGCTCGCCGATTCGCTGCAAGGCGTCTCCGAGCGCGCCGACGAGACCGCCCAGGTCGCGCGCTCTTCGCTTTCCGCCGCCGACCAGGGCGATGCCGCCGTGGCGGCGGCGATCGCCGGCATGAACGACATCCGCGGCCAGATCCAGGAAACCGCCAAGCGCATCAAGCGGCTCGGCGAGTCCTCGCAGGAGATCGGCGAGATCGTCGAGCTCATCTCCGACATCACCGAGCAGACCAACGTGCTCGCCGTCAATGCGGCGATCCAGGCCGCGAGCGCCGGCGCCGCCGGGCGCGGCTTCGCCATCGTCGCCGAGGAAGTGCAGCGGCTCGCCGAGCGTTCCGCCGAAGCCACCCGCGAGATCGCCGCGATCGTCAAGACCATCCAGGCCGACACCCACGATGCCGTCGCCGCGATGGAGCACTCGACGAAAGGCGTCGTCGAGGGCGCGCGCCGCTCGGATGCGGCCGGCCAGGCGCTCGCCGAAATCCGCGCCGTCACCAACCGTCTCGCCGCCTTGATCGAAGCCATCGCCGCCGATACGCGCACGCAGGTCGCGAATGCCCGCGCCATCGCCCAGGCGATGCAGGGCATCCTCAAGATCACCGAAGAGACCTCGGCCGGCACGCGCATGACCGCCAACTCGGTCGGCCAGATGGCCAATCTCACGCGCGAGCTCAAAGGCTCGGTGGCCGGCTTCAAGGTCTGAGCCGACGATGGCGCCCGATACCGGCACGCTCGCCTGGGTCAAAGACGAGATCGATCTCGCGCTCGAACAGGCGAGCGAGGCGCTCGCGCGTCATGCCGCTTCGCCTGCGGAAGCCAGGCCGCTGGCCGAAGCGCGCGAATTTGTGCACCAGGCAAGCGGCGCGCTTGCCATCGTCGGGGTGAAAGGGGCAAGCCGCCTGTGCGCGGCCATCGAAGCGCGGCTTGCCGAGCTCGCCGCTTCTGAGGATGCGCGCGAGGTCGTCGCGGTGGCGGCGGCCGCCGGCGCCGCGATGGCCGCCTTGCGCCGCTATCTCGACGAGCTCATGGCGGGCCACCCCGACCAGGCGCTCAAGCTCTTCCCGGCCTATCGCGCCCTCCTCCTCGCCGCCGGAAGGCCCGAGCCCTCGCCGCGAGAACTCTTCTTTCCCGATCTGACCCAGCGCCCGCCGCGCCGCACGGCGGAGGTTTCCCCCTTGACGCCGGCGCGCGCGAAGGCCATGCGGCTTGGCTTTGCGCGCGGGCTCGCCAAATGGCGGGCCCAGGATGCGCGCGGCCTCGTCGAGATGAAGAATGCCATCGCCGCGATCGAACAAGGCTTTCGGGAAGGCGCCGAGCGCGCCCTGTGGTGGATCGCGGCAGCCTGGTTCGAGGCGATCCTCGCGGCAAAGTCGCCCGCGCCGGACGAGGCGCTGCTGGCGGCCCTCGATGAGCAGTGCGAGCGCCTCGCCGAAGGGCGCTGGACCGCGGAGGCACCGCCAGAGACGCTGCTTGCGGGCCTGCTCTATGACCTCGCCGTGACGCCGGCGCACAGCGAGCTCATTAAGAGCGTGCGCGCCGCCTATCGCCTTGCCGAACTCATTCCCACCGCTTCGCTCGGTGGCGAGACCCAGCGTGCCGCCTGCCGCGCGCCGCTCGCGACCGCGATGGCCGAATGGGAGCGCTTCGATCAAGGCAGCGCCATCGCGCTCATGCGCTTTGCCGAGGTCACCCAGCTCTTGGCCGAGGCCGCCCGGCAAAGCCAGGACGCCGAACTGGCGCGCCTTTCCGCCGCCATCGTCGATTTTGCCGCTTGGCTGCGTCAAAAGCCGGAGCGCTTCGATCATGCGATGGCGCTCGAAGTGGCGAGCGCCTTGGTGCTCTTCGAGGAGGCGAGCGAAGGCGAGGGGGCGCGCGCTCCAGCCGAGGCTTTACTCCTCGCCGACGAGGTCTCGGCGCAGATCGGCCGGCTTGATCGGATCCGCGCCACCGGCAGCGCGGATCTGACCCCGCCGCCTCCCCGGCGCTGGCGCGAAGCGCGGCTTGTGAGCGAGCTTGCCCGCGAAATCGGCGCCGAGCTTGCCGCGCTCGAAGCGGCGCTCGAGGCCTTCTTCCGCTCGCCCGCGGACACGGCACCCTTGCCCGGGGCGGCGGCGAGGCTCAAAGAGCTTGCCTCGATCTTCACGCTCATCGAGGAAGAGGCGGCCGCGCGGCTCGCGGCTTCGCTTGCCGGCCGCGTGGCCGCGCTCGCATCGGGAGCGGCGGGAGATTTCGCTGAGCTTGCCGAAGACCTTGCCGCCCTCGCTCAGTTTGCCGATGCGCTGCGGCGCGGCCAGCCCGAGCGCAGCGTGCTCGCGCGCGCCGAGGGGCTTCTCGCAGAAAAGGCCGTCTTGCCAGCGCCGAGTTGCGAAGCGAGCCCGGCCGGGCCCGTCGCCACGAAGGAGGACGAGCTTATCGCCATCTTCCTCGAGGAAGCCCGCGAGGTGCTCGCCACCCTCGCCGCCACCCAGCCGCGGCTTGCCCAAGCGCCGGAGGACGATGAAGCGCTGTTGGCGATCCGGCGCGACTTTCATACGCTCAAGGGCAGCGGCCGCATGGTGGGCCTGGCGGAACTTGCCGACGCCGCCCATGCCGTCGAGCGCGTGCTCAACCGGCAGCTTGAGCGGCGCACGCCGGCCGATGCCGAGCTGCTCGCCTTGCTCGAAGCGGCGCGCCAGGCGTTCGCCGACTGGGTCGAGGCGCTCGCCGCGGGCGAGCCCGCGCCGGCGGCCGATGCGCTTCTTGCGCGCTGCCAAGCACGCCTGGGCGAATCACCCGCGGCCTCGCCCGCGCCGGGTCCGGCGACGGCCGCCGCCTCGCCCGCCCAGGTCAGCATCGGCGTGCGCGCGCTGCCGGCGACGCTCTGGCGGCGCTATGTCGAGGAAGCCCAAGGCCATCTCGCCGCCTTGCGCCGCGAGCTCACCGGCCCGGCCGGCATTCCCTCGCGCGCGCTGATCCGCGACGCGCACACGCTCGCCGGCATTTCGGCAAGCGCCGGCTTCGCGCCGGTGCACTCACTCGCTCAGGCGCTCGAGAAGGCGCTGGTGCATCATGCGCTGGCCCAGACCCCGCCTCTGGAGACTACCCGCATGCTCTTCGCGCGCGCCGTCGGGGCGCTCGAAGGCATGATCGGCGCGATCGCGCAGCAGCGCGCACCGGCCGAGGAAGCGGCGCTCATCGCTGCACTGGCGGCGCTTGCGCCGGCGCCGGCGGCAGATCTTTCGCCGCTCGCCGAGCGGCGCATGGCGCGCCCGGATGACGAAATCGATCCGGCTTTGGCCGCGCTCTTTCTCGAAGAGGCCGATGAGAAGCTCGCCGAGCTCGAAGCGGCGCTCGCCGCCTGGCGCGCCAATCCCCGCGAGGCCGGGCTGGGCCAGCACCTCGCGCGCCTTTTGCACACCTTCAAGGGCGATGCGCGCATGTGCGGCGCGATGGGCGTAGGCGAGCTCGCCCACGCGATGGAGACGCGCATCGAGGAGGCGCTTGCCGATGCCGGTCAAAGGGAAGCCGTGATCGAGGGCCTCAAGGCGGCGCTTGGCCGCGCCCATGAGCTCGTCGCCCGCGTGCGCGAGCAGGCCGCCATGGCGGCACAGCAAAGCGCACCGGCCGCTGCGCCGCCTCCCCAGGAGGGGGCGCCGGCCGTGCTCTTGCGCGTGCGCGCCGAGCTCATCGATCATCTCGTCGACGAGGCCGGTGAGCTTGCCAGTGCGCGCGGCCGCCTCGAAGGCAGCGTGAAAGCCATCAAGGGCGCCCTCATCGATCTCGCCGAGAACGTGAGCCGCCTGCAAGGGCAGCTGCGCGAATTCGAGATCCTCGCCGAGGCGAGCATGCCGGCGCAGCTTGTGGCGGGCGAGGCTGCGCGGCGCGATTTCGATCCGCTCGAACTCGATCGCTTCACGCGCCTGCAGGAGCTCACCCGGATGATGGCCGAAAGCGTCGCCGACGTCGCGACCGTCGAGCATGCCTTGCGCCGCCAAAGCGAGGTGGCAGGCGAAGCGCTCGCGAGCCAGTCGCGCCATACCCGCGAGCTCTCGCATGCGCTGTTGCGCGCCCGCATGCTGCCCTTTGCCACCATCGCCGACCGCCTGCACCGCGTCGTGCGCCAGACGGCCAAGGAGCTCGGCCGCGAGGCCCAGCTCGAGCTCGAGGGCGAGGAGACCGCCCTCGACCGCCACGTGCTCGAACGCCTCGTCGGGCCGCTCGAACACCTGCTCAGAAACGCCGTCGCCCACGGCATCGAGCCGCCCGAGGCGCGCCGCGCCGTTGGCAAGCCCGGGCAGGGCGAGATCCGCCTTGCCATCGCCCAGGCCGACAACGAGATCGTGCTGACGCTTGAAGACGACGGCGCCGGCCTCGATTACGCCGCGATCCGCGCCCGCGCCCTCGCGCGCGGGCACGTGGCCGCCGAGGCAAGCGAGGAGGAGCTTGCCGAGCTCATCTTCCGGCCAGGCTTTACGACCGCCGAGACGGTCAGCGAGATCGCCGGCCGCGGCATCGGCCTCGACGTCGTCAAAAGCGAAGTCGGCCAATTAGGCGGCCGCATCGACGTGAGTTCAGAAGCCGGCCACGGCGCGCGCTTTAGGATCGTGCTGCCGATGACGCTCGCGATGATGCCGGTCATGCTCGTCACCGCCGCCGGCCGGCCCTGGGCGATTCCCGCCGCAATGGTCGAGGAAGCGCGCGAGCTTGGCGAGGAGGAGGCCGCCGCGCGCCGGGCCGCCGGCGCGCTGACGGTCGATGGCCGCCATTACCCCTGGCACAGCCTGCCGCGCCTTTATGGCCTGCCCGAGGAGGAGGCCTTGCCGCGCTGGCAGCTCCTGCTCAAAAGCGGCGGCGCGTCGATCGCGCTCGAGGCGGCCTCACTCACACAAAAGCAGGAAGTCGTCGTCAAGCCGCTCGGCAAGCAGCTATCCCGCGTGCCGGGGCTTGCGGGCGCCACGGTGCTGCCCGAGGGGAGGGTCGCCTTGATCGTCAACCCCGTCGCCCTCGCGCAGCGCGCCGTCTTGCCACGGCCGACTTTACCCGCCCGCCCCGCGGCCGATGCGCCGGCAGCGCCGCGGGTGCTTGTCGTCGATGATTCGCTCACCGTGCGCAAGATCACCGGCCGCCTCCTGGAGCGCGCCGGCTACCGGGTGCAGACCGCCAAGGATGGCGTCGAGGCGCTCGAACGGCTCGAGCACGAGCGCCCCGCGGTGATCCTCGCCGACATCGAAATGCCGAGGATGGACGGCTTCGAGCTGGTGCGGCATCTGCGTGCCGATCAACGCTTCGCCGCGCTGCCCGTGATCATGATCCCCTCGCGCATCGCCGACAAGCACCGCCAGGTGGCCGCCGAACTCGGCGTGCGCCACTACCTCGGCAAGCCTTATGATGAAGGCGAGCTCTTGAGCCTCATCGCCGCGCTGACGAAGACTTGATCCTGCCAAAGCGCACAAGCGTCCTTTGCCGCGCTGCCGCATGATCGACGATCGGCGGCGGGTAGTTTGCCGGCGGGCGCGGCATCTTCCAGGGCGCATGGATGAACTCATCCGGCACGCCTTCAAGCTCCGGCAGGTAGCGGCGGATGAATTGCCCCTGCGGGTCGAACTTTTCGGATTGCGTCACCGGATTGAAGATGCGAAACCACGGCTGGGCATCGCAGCCGGTGCCCGCCGCCCACTGCCAGCCGCCGTTGTTCGAGGCGAGCTCAACGTCGAGCAAAAGCCGTGCGAAATGGGCTTCGCCCAGCCGCCAGTCGAGGCCGAGGTTCTTGGTGAGAAAGGAGGCCGTCAGCATGCGCAGCCGGTTGTGCATCCAGCCGGTTTGCGCAAGCTGGCGCATCGCGGCATCGACGAGTGGGTAGCCCGTGCGCCCCTCGCACCAGGCGGAGAACAGGTGGGGCGCGTCGTCCCAGACGAGCGCATCGCATTCGCGCCGATAACAGTGCTCGACGACATCGGGACGCTGCCAGAGGATCATCTGGTAGAACTCGCGCCAGATGAGCTCGGTGAGCCAAGCGGCGGCGCCCTGGCCGTCAGCGGCGAGGCTGCGCTCGAGCGCCGCGGCGACGAGACGCCGGATCGACACCGTGCCGAAGCGCAAGTGCGGCGAAAGGTACGAGACGCCCCTGATGGCCGGATAGTCGCGCGTTTGGTGATAGCGCCCGATGCGCGTCAAAAAATCCGCGAAAAGCCGCGCCCCGCCGCTCATACCGGCGGGAAGCCGCAAGTCCGTCGAATTGAAGCCGATTTCCGCCAAAGTCGGCGCGGGCGGGACGGCCGCGGGGCGCACGAGCTGCCCAGGCCGGGGGGTGCACTCGTGCTCGGCAAGGTCCTCCGGCGACAATTTCTCGCGCCAGGCGCGCGCGTAGGGCGTGAAGACCGTGAAAGGCGTGCCGGCGCGCGTGAGGAGCTCGTCGCGCTCGAAGATGGTCTGATCCTTGTGATCGAAAAAACGCCGCCCGTCGGCAGCGAGCCGCGCCGCGACCTCGCCATCGCGCCAGCGCGCATAGGGCTCGTGATCGCGATTGGCATGCACGGCCGCCACACCCAATTGCGCCGCCAGGCGCGGAATCTCTTCGACGGCGCGGCCATGGCGGATGATGAGCCCACCGCCCTTCGCCGCAAGCGCCCGCTCGAGTTCGCGCAGGCTGCGATAGATGAAATCGACGCGCCGGTCATCTTTTGGGAGGTGCGCGAGGAGGTCGCGATCGAAGACGAAGGCGCAATGGACGCGCGCGTGGCCGCGCAGCGCGGCGGCGAGGGCGGCGTGGTCGAAATCGCGCAGGTCGCGGCGGAACCAGACGAGGGCGGCCGAGTCTTTTCCCATCGGGGAGAGATTACAATGGAAGCCGATCATGAGCGCCGCCACGAACCACGCCATCAGCCTCGCCAACCATTTCCTGATCGCCATGCCGGCGATGGCCGACCCCTATTTCGCGCGCACGCTGACCTATCTGTGCGAGCACACGAGCGAAGGGGCGCTCGGCCTCATCATCAACCGCCCGCTCGACTTCAACCTCGCCACCCTCTTCGAGCGCGTCAGCCTGCCGCTTGCCGCCGGCGCGCACCAGGCCAAATACAACGAGCTGCCCGTCTATTTCGGCGGGCCGGTGCAGACCGACCGCGGCTTCGTGCTGCACCGGCCGGCGGGGCAGTGGCAGTCGACGCTCGTCGTGACGAGCGAGATCGCGCTGACGAGCTCGCGCGACATCCTGCAGGCGATGTGCGAACAGGGCGAGCCCTCGGACGTGCTCGTCACGCTCGGCTATGCAGGCTGGGCGGCCGGCCAGCTCGAGTGGGAGCTTTCCCAGAACGCCTGGCTCACCGTGCCGGCCGACCCCGAGATCATCTTCTCCGTCCCGCCCGAAGAGCGCCTGCCGGCGGCGATGCAGCTTCTCGGGGTCGATTTCGCCAACCTGAGCGAAGTCGCCGGCCATGCCTGAGTCGGAAACCGTGATGGCCTTCGATTTCGGCGAGAAGCGCATCGGGGTGGCGATCGGCGAGACCCTGCTGGGACAAGCGCGCGCGCTCGCCACGATCGCCGAATCCTCGAACGAGCGCCGCTTCGCCGCGATTGGCAAGCTCATCGACACTTGGCGTCCGGCGCGCCTCGTCGTCGGCCTGCCGCGCCAGCTCGATGATCGCGAGCACCCCTTCGCCGCGCGCTGCGCGCGCTTTGCGCGCCAGCTCGCGGCTCGCTTTCGGCTCCCAGTCGAGCTCGCCGATGAGCGCTATACCTCGGTCATCGCCGAGGCGGCGACGTCCGGCGACAAACGCAAGCTCAAGGCGCGCCTCGATGCCGAGGCCGCGGCTATCCTCCTGCAAGCCTGGTTCGACCAACGCCATGTCCTTCCTGCCTCCCGTCCGTGAGCTCATCGAACGGCTCGTCGCCCAAATGAGGCCGCGCTTGGCGCCCAAGACCCTGCTCGTCGGCATCCATACCGGCGGCGTCTGGGTGGCCGAAGCCTTGCACGCCGCCTTGGGGCTTGAAACGCCGCTCGCGACGCTCGACGTCTCCTTTCACCGCGACGATCACCGCCTCGGCAACGGCCTCAAGGCCGGCGGCCGCATCACGCAGCTGCCGGACGTCGAAGGCGCTCACCTCGTGCTCGTCGATGACGTGCTCCATACCGGCCGCACGGTGCGCGCGGCGATGAACGAACTCTTCGACTATGGCCGGCCGGCCCGCGTCGAGCTGGCCGTGCTCGTCGACCGCGGCGGCCGCGAATTGCCGATCGCCGCCGATTACTGCGCGCTCTCACTGGCCTTGCCGGCAAGCCAGAGCCTCGAGCTTGCGCGCGAGTCCGATGGCTCGCTCTCTTTCAGCCTGAGGGAAAAATGACCTCCGCCAACCCGCAAGTCAATGCGCGCGGCGAGCTCGTGCATCTGCTCTCGCTCGAGGGCCTCTCGCGCGAGATGATCCTGTCCATCCTCGATCGCGCCGAGCCCTTCACCCAGGTCGCCGAACGCGAAGTCAAGAAAGTGCCGCTCCTGCGCGGCAAAAGCGTCTTCAACCTGTTTTTCGAGAACTCGACGCGCACCCGCACCACCTTCGAGATCGCGGCGAAGCGCCTGTCGGCCGACGTCATCAACCTCAACATCAGCACCTCTTCGGCGGCCAAGGGCGAATCCCTGCTCGATACGATCGACAACCTCGCCGCGATGCAGGCCGACATGTTCGTCGTGCGCCATGCCTCCTCCGGCGCGCCCTATCTGATCGCGCGGCATCTGGCTGCCACGGGGCGCGATCACATCCATGTCGTCAATGCCGGCGATGGGCGCCATGCCCATCCGACGCAGGGGCTGCTCGACATGTACACGATCCGGCATTACAAGAAGGATTTCACGAAGCTGTCGGTTGCCGTCGTCGGCGACATCCTCCATTCGCGCGTCGCGCGAAGCCAGCTGCATGCGCTCGCCACCCTCGGCGTGCCCGACATCCGCTTGATCGGCCCCAAGACGCTCCTGCCGACGGCCGCCGCCGAGATGATCCCCGGCGCGCCGCTCACCGTCTATCACGATCTCGCCAAGGGGCTCGTCGGCGTCGATGTCGTGATGATGCTGCGGCTGCAAAACGAGCGCATGCAAGGCGCGCTCTTGCCAAGCCCACAGGAATACTTCAAGTCCTGGGGGCTGACGCCCGAGAAGCTCGCGCTCGCCAAGCCCGATGCGATCGTCATGCACCCGGGGCCGATGAACCGCGGCGTCGAGATCGACTCGGCGGTGGCCGACGGCAAGCAGGCGGTGATCCTGCCGCAGGTGACCTTCGGCATCGCCGTGCGCATGGCGGTGATGAGCATGCTCGCGGGAGGAGGCGCGCAATGAGGGGAGAGAATTTCACGATTCGCGATCGCTTTACCCCCGACGCTCAAGCCGTCGTCTATGCGGGGAGTTGTCTAGAACTGCTGCGCCAGATTCCCGACAAGGCTATCCAGCTCGTCGTCACTTCGCCCCCTTACAACATCGGCAAGGAATACGAGAAAAGGCTCGATCTCGACTGCTACGTGCAGCAGCAGACGGAGGTGATTGCCGAATGCACGCGCGTACTGACCGATGGCGGCAGCATCTGCTGGCAGGTCGGCAACTATGTCGAGGCGGGCGCGATCGTGCCCTTGGATACGCTGCTCTATCCCATCTTCCGCAAGCTGGGGCTGGTGATGCGCAATCGCATCGTCTGGCATTTCGAGCATGGCCTGCATTGCACGCGGCGCTTCTCCGGCCGCTATGAAACCATCAACTGGTATACGCGCAAGACGAAGGATTACGTGTTCGATCTCGATCCGGTGCGCGTGCCGCAAAAGTACCCTGGCAAGAAACATTTCAAGGGGCCCAAGGCCGGCCAGTATTCCTGCCATCCGCTCGGCAAAAATCCGGGCGATGTCTGGGACATTCCCAACGTCAAGAACAACCATGTCGAGAAGACCGATCATCCCTGCCAGTTTCCCGTCGAACTGGTCGAGCGGCTGGTGTTGTCGATGAGTCGCCCCGGTGATTGGGTGCTCGATCCCTTCCTCGGCGTCGGCACGACCATCGTCGCCGCCATCCGGCATGGGCGGCGCGGCGTCGGCGCAGAAATCGTGGCCGAGTATGTCGATCTTGCCAGGACGAGAATCATTGAAGCGGCCGCCGGCACCTTGCGCGTTCGCCCAATGGGCAAGCCCAAGTACGACCCAGAAAACGCCAGCAGCCGCCTGCGAGACCCGCCCTGGCCTCACACCATCTCTTCTCCTCAGCAGACGGATCTCTTTTGTCTTCCTGAGTCTGAGGCGTCTTGCGAGAAATGAAGATCGCCGAGACCTATTCGCATCTGAACGGGCTTGAATTCCTGCTCGTCCATAAGCCCGCGCTATGGGAGGAATTGCAGGCCGTCATCGCCTCGATCGATGCCGCCGCTTACCAGACCAAAATCTCGAAAGAGAAAACCATGCGTGGCAAGAGGCTCTTTAGTCCAATTGCGATGAACCAAGCCTTTAAAGAAAAACTGGGGCATCTCGGCTGGGGCGAAAGCCGAGTTGCCTACTGGGTGACCAAGGATGCCAAATTGATCAGGCGCACCCTGACGCTGCCGCCGGAAGAACAGAAGAAGGAGATCGCCGCCAGTGGAGAAACCGCGATCTACAGCTACAACCAAACCGATTTCGTCAAAGACCGCGTTGCAGTGGAAGTTCAGTTCGGCAAGTATGCCTTCGTCGCTTACGATCTTTTCGTCAAACATCTCGCCTTCTTCGTCGGCGACCGGATCGACGTCGGTATCGAGATCCTGCCGATGAAATCGATGCAGGCACAGATGAGCTCCGGGGTGGCCTATTACGAGGGCGAGCTCTACAACGTAGTGCGCCAGGGACGCGGCGTGCCCGCCGTGCCGCTGATTCTGATCGGGGTCGAAGCATGAAGATCGAGATCAAGAACGGCCGCGTCATCGATCCGGCCAGCGGCTTCGATGGCCTGGCCAGCGTGTTCATCGCCGAGCAGAAGATCGTCGGCGTCGGCGCGGCGGCGCCCGGCGGCTTTCGCGCCGAGGCCGTGCTCGATGCGACGGGTTGCATCGTCTGCCCGGGTCTCATCGACCTCTCGGCGCGCTTACGCGAGCCGGGCTTCGAATACAAGGCCACCCTCGAATCGGAGATGGCGGCAGCCGTAGCGGGTGGCGTAACCAGGCTCGTCTGCCCGCCGGATACCGATCCGCCGCTTGATGAACCGGGGCTCGTCGAGATGCTCAAGCACCGTGCCCGGCAGCCGGGGTATGCGCATGTGCATCCGATCGGGGCGCTCACGGTGGGCCTGGCCGGCGAGCGGCTCACCGAGATGGTCGAGCTTTTTGAGGCCGGCTGCATCGCCTTCGGTCAAGCCAGTGTCAGCATCGTCGACACGCAGGTGCTCTTGCGCGCGATGCAGTATGCCGCGACCTTCGGCTTTCCCGTCTGGCTGCAGGCGCAGGATGCGCATCTCGCAAGGGGCGGTGTGGCCCACGATGGGGCGGTCGCGGCGCGCTTGGGGCTTGCCGGCATTCCGGTCGTCGCCGAGACGGTGGCGTTGTCGACCTTTCTGCAGCTAGCGCGCGAGACCGGCTGCCGCCTGCACGTGCGGCGCGTCTCCTCGGCGGCGGCGCTCGAGCTGATCCGCGCCGCGCGCGCGGCAGGCGCGGCGGTAAGCTGCGACGTGACGATCAACCACCTGCATCTTTGTGACGAGGACATCGGCTTCTTCGATCCGATGGCGCGCCTCGATCCACCCTTGCGGGCCGCCGCCGACCGCGCGGCGCTCGCCGCGGGGCTCGCCGACGGCAGCATCGACGCGCTCGTCTCGGATCACACGCCGGTCGATGACGATGCCAAGCAGCTGCCGTTCGGCGAGGCGGAAGCCGGCGCGACGGGCCTTGAACTCCTCTTGCCGCTTGCGCTCAAGTGGGCGCGCGATGCCGGCCTGCCGCTTGCCCGGGCGCTTGCGCGCATCAGCAGCGATCCGGCGCGCTTGCTCGGCCTCGATTGCGGCCGCATTGCCGCGGGCGCGCCGGCCGATCTGTGCATCTTCGATCCCGAAGCCGAGTTCGTCGTCAGCCGCGAGCGGCTCAAAAGCCAAGGCAAGAACACACCTTTCCTCGGCCAGCGGCTTTTCGGCGAAGTGCGCTACACGCTGATCGACGGGCATCTTGCCTATTCCTCTGATCGCTTGCTATGAACGGCGGTCTTGTCACCTTCAAGTCGCAGGCCGCGGCCGACGTCATCTATTTCGCCGATGTCGCGGAGCGCCTGCTGGAACTCATCGGCAAGGTGCCGGCCAAGCAAGGCATCGTGACCGTCGAGCAGCTGCCCGAGGCGATCGCCCGGCTCGAAGCGGCGATTGCCGCCGACCGCGAGGCACATCGCCGCCAGCTTTTGGAAGAGGAGCCCGCTACGGAACCCGACGGCCATGGCGGTGCGCGGCCGCGCGTCTCACTCACGCAGCGCGCGCTGCCGCTCGTCGAGATGTTCAAGATTTCGCTGGCGGAAAAAAAGCCGGTCGTCTGGGGCGTCTGATCAGAACAACTCGATCTCGCCGCCGCGGTTCTTGATTTCCTGAAGGCGCGTCTCGAGGTAGTGCTTGAGCGCCTCTTGCACTGGTGTACCGGCGAGCACGGCATCGAACATGGCGCGCTCCTCGGCGAGCGTGTATTTGGCGAGGATCTTCTCCTGCAAGGCACGCCACTCGGCCGGGTCGCCCTTGCGCGCAGGATCGGCGAGCAGTTCCGCGAGCCCATCGAGGCCGCGGCAGACGTGGTCGAGGCGCTGCACGAGCCGGTCGTAGAACTGAAAGGCGACGATCGCCTGGCGAATCTTTTCGCCGATGAAACGGGTGTTGGACTGGATCTCCTGCTTGACGAGGCCATTGCCGATCGTGTCGGGCAGCGTATCGATCGCGGCCTCGACGAGCTGCAAGGTGTCGACGAGGGAGGTGAAGCTGTCGGTGAGCACCTCGACCGAGCTGTTCGAGTCTTTCATCGCCGCCTCGACCTGGCCGGCGGCGAGCTCGAGCATCAAGACGGTCTGCCGTGCCTGGTTCCAGTCGGGTGCGGGGGGTGCGGCGTTGGTGCTGCCTGCGTGTTGATCAGTCATGACTCAATGGGATGATCTGCCGATGAAGGAGATGGGAAAGACGGTCTGCGCATCGGCCTGCCGGCTCGGCATCGCCTCGTAATCCGGCATCTGCGCGGCGATGCCGGCGGCCTTGACGAGCTTCTGGATCAGGATCTGGATCTGCTCGTCGAGCCAGGCCGGTTCGATCGGCGCGCAGGGCATGAAGCGCAGTTCGCGCACGCTGTCGGGCACCTCGCCCGGGGCGAGGATTTCATTCGCGGCATAGGCGTTCGAGAAGAACGGACCGGCGATGAAGCGCAGCTGCCAATCGCCTTCGCCATCGTATTCGAGGATGAAGATGCGTGCGCCTTCGGCGGTCTGCTCCTCATCGCCAGTGACTTCGCCGAACACCGGCATCGCGCAGAAGGCAGCCCGCCTCTCGCGCATCACATAGGCCACGGCTTCCTTGAAAGAGAGGCGGCCATCGTTTTCTTGTGGGTCTGTCATCGTCTGTCTCCTCGTTGGGGGGTTAAACCCAGATTGTCCATTGGAACGCGAGCGGCGCTCGCCGGCGAGGGCGAGTCGATGCGCGCACGGGCGACGAGTCCATAGCGCGGCCTCTGGACGAGGAGCACGGGCGCGTAGATACCGCCCGCAGCCCGAGCGCCGCCGCGTAGGGCACTGTAAGTGTCGGAAAGTCTCTTCATGGATCGTCTGCCCGGTCTAATGGACAATCTGGGTTATAGCAAGGGGGCGAGCCATTTTTCGGCTTCTTGGATCGTGTAGTGGGCGCGGCGCGCCCAATCTTCGAGCTGGTCGCGGCCGATCTTCGTCACCGCGAAGTATTTTGCCTCGGGATGGGCGAAATAGAAACCCGCGACTGACGCCGCCGGCGTCATCGCGAAATTCTCGGTGAGCGCCATGCCGGCGTTGGCCGGCGCATCGAGCAGGGCAAAGAGGTCTTTCTTGACCGTGTGATCCGGGCAGGCAGGATAGCCCGGCGCCGGCCGGATGCCTTGGTAACGCTCGGCGATCAGGTCATCGAGCGTGAGCTTGCCGTGTTCCCCATCGCGCGCATAGCCCCAGTCGTCGATGCGCACGCGCTCGTGCAGCCATTCGGCGGCCGCCTCGGCGAGCCGGTCGGCGAGCGCTTTCAGCATGATCGCGTGGTAGTCGTCGTGCTGCGCCGCGAACTCGGCGAGCTTCGCCTCGATGCCGAGGCCCGCCGTCACCGCGAAGGCGCCGATCCAGTCGAGGGGTGCCGTGCCGCCAGCGCCGACTTTGGGAGCGATGAAGTCCGCGAGGCACAGGTTCGGCTGGCCGGCAGGCCGCTCGTGCTGCTGGCGCAGGCCATGCCAGGTCATCAAGACCTGCTGGCGCGATTCGTCGGCATAGATCTCGATGTCGTCGCCGACCGAATTGGCCGGAAAGAGGCCGAACACCGCATTCGCGGTGAGCCATCGCTCGGCGATGATTCTTTCCAGCATCGCCTGGGCGTCGTTGAACACGCTTTGCGCCTCTTTGCCGACCTTGGGGTCGTCGAGGATCTGCGGGTAGCGGCCGGAAAGATCCCAAGTCTGGAAGAACGGTCCCCAGTCGATGTAGCGCGCGAGTGTGGCCAGATCGATCTTGCACAGGCTGCGCAGGCCCGGCCGGCGCGGCTTGACCGGCGCATAGTCGAGCCTGGGCCGGTTGGCACGCGCGGCTTCGAGCGAAAGGAGCTTCACGCCGTGCTTGGCCGCATGCTGCTCGCGCAGCCTGGCGTAATCGGCGGCGATCTCGGCCTTGTAGGCTGCCGCCTGGTCGGTGGAGAGCAGCTTGGTCACGACGCCGACGGCGCGCGAAGCATCCGGCACATAGACCACCGTGCCCTGGTAATTCGGCGCGATCTTGATCGCCGTGTGCGCGCGCGAGGTCGTCGCACCGCCGATCAGAAGCGGCGCGGTGAAGCCCCGCCGCTGCATTTCGCTCGCCACGTGCGCCATTTCTTCGAGCGAGGGCGTGATGAGGCCCGAGAGGCCGACCGCATCCGCGTTGTGCTCCTTCGCCGCGTGGAGGATCTTGTCGGCCGCGACCATCACGCCCAGATCGACGATCTCGTAGCCATTGCAGGCGAGCACCACGCCGACGATGTTCTTGCCGATGTCATGGACGTCGCCCTTCACGGTGGCGAGCACGATCTTGCCCTTCGCCGCGGCGCCGGTGCGCCTCTTCTCTTCCTCGATGTAGGGCACGAGATGCGCCACCGCCTGCTTCATGACGCGCGCGGATTTGACCACCTGCGGCAGGAACATCTTGCCGGCGCCGAAAAGATCGCCGACCGTGTTCATGCCGGCCATCAAGGGCCCTTCGATGACGGCCAGGGGCGGCTTGCCTTGCGCGGCGAAGGCGGCGCGGCACTCTTCGGTGTCCTGCACGACGAATTCGGTGATGCCCTTCACCAATGCATGTTCGAGGCGCTTTTCGACGGGCCACTCGCGCCAGGCCAAGTCCTGTGTCTCGGCCTTCGCCTGGCCTTTCACCGTCTGGGCGAATTCGACCAGGGCTTCTCCCGCGCCGGGTTTGCGGTTCAAGACCACATCCTCGACCTTCTCGCGCAGTAGAGGGTCGAGCTCGTCATAGACGCCCAATTGCCCCGCATTGACGATGCCCATCGTGAGCCCCGCGCGGATCGCGTGGTAGAGGAAGACGGTGTGGATCGCCGCGCGCACCGGCTCGTTGCCGCGAAACGAAAAAGAGACGTTCGAGATGCCGCCCGAGACGTGTGCGTGCGGCAGGTGCTGCTTGATCCAGCGCGTCGCCTCGATGAAGTCGACGGCGTAGTTGTCGTGCTCGGGGATGCCGGTGGCGATGGCGAAGACGTTCGGATCGAAGATGATGTCTTCGGGCGGGAAGCCGTCGGCGACCAAGAGATCATAGGCCCGTTTGCAGATCTCGATCTTGCGCGCGAAGGTATCGGCCTGGCCGGCCTCGTCGAAGGCCATGACGATGACGGCCGCACCCAGCCGCCGCGCCTGGCGCGCCTGTTCGAGAAACTTCGCCTCACCTTCCTTCATCGAGATCGAATTGACGATGCCCTTGCCCTGGAGGCATTTCAGGCCCGCCTCGATGACCTCCCACTTCGAGGAGTCGAGCATGACCGGCACGCGCGCGATGTCGGGCTCGCTGGCGATCAGGTTGAGGTAGCGCACCATCGCGGCCTTGCCATCGAGCATCGCCTCGTCCATGTTGATGTCGATGATCTGCGCGCCGTTGTCGACCTGCTGGCGCGCCACCTGCAGCGCGTCGTCGAAGCGGCCTTCGAGGATCATCTTGGCAAAGGCGCGCGAACCGGTGACGTTGGTGCGCTCGCCGACATTGACGAAGAGGCTCTCCGGCCCGATGTTGCAGGGTTCCAGCCCCGCGAGGCGCAATTGGTGGTCGGCGCTCACCGGACGGCGCGGCGGAAGGTCTTTGAGCGCCTCGGCGATCGCGCGGATGTGCTCGGGTGTGGTGCCGCAGCAGCCGCCGGCGATGTTGAGCAGGCCGTCACGAGCCCATTGGGTCAGCTCGGCGGCCAGCATCTCAGGCGTTTCGTCATAGCCGCCGAAGGCATTGGGCAGGCCTGCGTTTGGATGCGCCGAGACGAAGCAATCGGCCACCCGGCCGATCTCCTCGACGTATTGCCGCAGTTCCTTCGCGCCGAGCGCGCAGTTCAAGCCAAACGCGAGCGGCCGCGCATGCCTGAGCGAGTTCCAGAAAGCTTCCGCCGTCTGGCCCGAGAGCGTGCGGCCCGAGGCATCGGTGATCGTGCCCGAGATCATGACGGGGAAGCGCCGGCCGAGCGCGTCGAACAAGGCCTCCAGCGCGAAGACCGCCGCCTTGGCATTGAGCGTATCGAAGACCGTCTCAATGAGGAGGAGGTCGGCGCCGCCGGCGATGAGCCCTTGCGCCGCCTCGCGGTAATCGGCGACGAGCTGATCGAAGGTGATGTTGCGAAAGCCCGGATCATTGACGTCCGGTGAGATCGAACAGGTGCGCGAGGTCGGCCCCAGCACGCCGGCGACGAAGCGCGGCTTCTCGGGCGTCGCATACTGATCGGCCACCTCGCGCGCCAGCCGCGCGCCGGCGAAGTTGAGCTCATACGCCAAATCCTCGAGCCCGTATTCGGATTGCGAGACGCGTGTCGCGTTGAAGGTATTGGTCTCGATGATGTCGGCGCCGGCCTCGAGATAGGCGGCGTGGATGCCGCGGATCACCTCGGGCCGCGTCAGATTGAGCAGATCGTTATTGCCCTTGAGGTCCTTGGGATGATCCTGGAAGCGCTCGCCGCGATAATCGGCTTCGGTCAGGCCATGTTTTTGCACCATGGTGCCCATGGCGCCGTCGAGGATGAGGATGCGCTGCGCGAGCAGGTTTTCAAGCTCGCGGGAGCGGTCGGGCTGCATCTGGGAAAGGGCGGGAAGCGACGGAATCAGGGAGCGCATCTTAGCATGCCTCTAATATTCGCTTGATTTATGATGTGATTAGTAATATTGTTCGCGTTCATCAAGAAGGAGACCGACAGATGGAACACCTCACCCCCAAAGAAGCCGCCCAGTTTCTGCATGACAACCCCAAGGCCCTCTTCATCGATTGCCGCAGCGAGATGGAATTCCTCTTCGTCGGCCATCCGACCGGCTGCCTCAACGTGCCCTGGAACGACGGCCCGGATTGGGAGATCAATCCGCATTTCGTCGGCGAGGTCAAGAAGCTCGCGGGACACGTGCATGACCGGCCGGTCGTCTTGATCTGCCGCTCGGGCAATCGCTCGGTCGATGCTGGCAAGGCGCTCGAAGCGGCCGGCTTCACGCGCGTCTATAACGTCTTGCACGGCTTCGAAGGCGAGCTCGACGAGCATCATCACCGCGGCACGCTCAATGGCTGGCGCTTCGACGGCCTGCCTTGGGAGCAATGCTAGTCAGCGCGCCGGCCTGAGCGCGTAGATGCCCTGGCGCCGGCCATCGGCGACGAAGACCGTCGTCTCGGTCGCCGCCAGCGCGCCGCCCAATCCTTCCGCCAGCTGGGTGGCGCGGCCGTCGTCGAGAAGGAAGATCTCATCCTCGGTCGCAAAGAGGATTTCCGCGGTGCGCGGATGGACGGCGAGCGAGACCACCGGCTTCATGTCGGCAAGCGGAAACAGCAGGCCGAGCGGCTCGCCAGGGCGCACGCGAAAAATGCCCGTCGCCGTCGCGACGAGCACGAAATCGCCCGCCGGCGCAGCCGCAAGGATCGGCTCGGTGAGCGTCGCGACGAGCTGGGCCTGCCGGCCGTCGAAACGAAACAGCCGCGCCGGCGCGGCCGTCTCGAAGAGGATCAGGCTATCGCCCGTGCCGCTTGCGATGCGTGTCGCGGGCGAAGGCAGTGGCACGCGCGGCACGAAGAGCCGACCCGCAACGGGGCCGAGCTTGCCCGCCGCGACGAGCACGGGCGTGCCTTGCGCGCTGCAGGCGAAGCCTTCGAGCGGCAAGGGCACTTCGAGCACGCCGGCGCGCGCGCCCAGGCGATAGAGGTTCTCGCGCGTCGCGAACCACAGGCCGTCTTTACGCACGCACAGCGCAGGCTGCGTGGGCCACGCACCGGCAGGCATCATCGCCGCGGGCAGCTTCTGGATGGCGAAGCCGGGGGCCAGACGCAGGCCTTCCTCGCCCCAGGCCGCGGCGGCGATCAAAAGCCAGCAGCAGGCCAGCCAGCGTCTCATTTGACCTCCCAGATTTCCATCAGCTTCTTGGCCAAGGAGAGCCCCTCGGTGACGACCGTCACGCCTTCCTTGATTTCCTTGGCCACCTTCTCGTTCTCGGTGACGCCGCGGAACAGGAAGGGCTGGGCCGCTTCCTCGACCGAGACGATCTCGGGCGGTGCCTCCGTCTCGATGCTGCCCAGCCAGCCGGCCGCCTTCACGGCATCCGACAGACTCTGGTCGGCGAGCTCATAGACGTCCTTCATCAGCATCAACTGCTTGCCGCCGGGCACGAACTCGTCGATGAAGAGGCCGCCCCAGGCCCAGACGATCGCCCACAGCGTCTTGCGGCCCTTGTCCAAAAGGCGGCGCAGCTGGGCGAAGATGCTCGCCTCCTTGTCCGGCGGCCGCTCGAGAAGGCGCGCCATCACTAGATCGCGCGGGTTGGCCTGCGGCTTTTGGCCCGCGGCGATCAGATCGACGAGGGCCGGCCCCTCGAGACGCTGGTGACGGGTCGGCTTGTGCTGGAGGCGGGGCGCGACGGGCGGTCCGGCCTTTTGCCAGCGGCAGCCCGACGCATCGCAGACGGTCTGCGGCGCATGGACGGGCAAGGCCTCCGAGACCGCCAGTGGCCGGTGGCGCACCGCGAAGCGAACGTCGCGCGTATCCCAGCCGAGGGCGGCCGTCTCGCGCAATGCTTCGCTGCTCTGCGGGCGGTCGAGCGCTTCGAGCGCCTTCAGTCCCAGCCCGCTGGAGGCCGGCGGCGTGGCGGAAGACGACGGCAGCGGGATAGCTTTCAAGGAGGCCACGAGCGCCCGGTGGCGCGCCTCTTCCTCGGCGGCGCGGCGCTTTGCTTCGGCTTCGGCCTGGCGGCGCGCCTCCTCCTGGCGTGCGAGCTCCGCCGGATCAGGGCCTGTATCGAGATCGAAGCTCAATGCCTGCTGGAGGATCGAGCCGAAGATCGCCATGCCCATCGTCGCGCCCAGGGGCAGCGTTGCCGGCGCGCTCTTGGTAGGGCGGGGCGCAGGCCGACTCGTCTGCGGCGCACTCTGTGGCGCGCTGCGGCTGCCACAGGTGACACACTGCATGCCTGGCGTCGGCAACTCGGGCGGTCGGTAGTTGGGGCCGGCCATTTCCTTGGCCTGCTCCCAGGCCGATTGGGCGAACGCCGCGCACGAGAGTTGCACGGCAAGCGCGGCGAAGATCAGGCGTGACGGCGCCGCCATAGCGTGAATCCAAACAGGGCCGCCAGGGTGAGCGCTAGCGCAGCAAGGGGCGCTTCGATCGCGAACACGAGCGGGGTGAGCAACGCGCGCACGAAGGCGCGCCAGCCCTCGCGGCCGCGGATGAACTCGGCCACGGGCGGCGAGAATTCGTAGTAACGCGCGACGAGCCAGCGGCCGGCGGCGTTCGTCAGCAACACCCGGTCGCGGAAGGCGCGCAGGCTCGCGACGTGCGGCTCCCACGGCGAGCCGTAGGCCGCGGTGGCGATGAAGCAATCCTCACTGCCGGCGGCGGTGGCCGACATGCCGCGCGGCAGCGGCTGGATCTCAGGTAGCACGTTCCTTGTGCGATCGCGCTTCACTTCCCACTCGTAGATCTTGTCCTGCGCCGCGCGCGCGTCGGGCGAATCGGGGGCGAGCGTCAAAAAGCGGCGCATCTCGGCCATTGCCGCGTCGTAATCGGCCGGCGTGCGCGCGATCTGGCCGATGAGCAGTGCCCGGTCGTAGAAAAGCTGCGCAAGCCAAGGCGTCTGGCGATAGGCCTGGGCGTAGAGCTCGATCGCACCCTTGTAATCCTTCTCCTCGACGAGCACCTTGGCTTTCACGAGCAGGCGGCGCGTCTCCTCCGGCACGGGCGGCTTTTGTGGCAACAGTTTCATGACCGTCGCGAGGCCCGCCACTGCCTGATTGCGCCCCTCGGCATCCTGGGCTTCGCGGAAGGCGGCGACGTAGGCCTCGAAAGCGCGGCGCGGATCGTTGTCCAAGAGCGCCTGCTGCGCTTCGGCGAGCCGCACGCGGCGCGCCGCATCGGCCTGGGCGCGCGCTTCTGCCGCCGCTTTCTCGCGCAAGGCGAGCGCCCCGGCCTGCAGTTCATACCAGAGGATGCTTTTCGCGCTGGAGCCTTCAACCGAGCCGCCGCCTTTTCGGTTGTCCTCCCTGAGCTTGCCGAGCAGATCGAGCCGCAGGCCGATCGCCTCGGCACGCTCGACGCCCTCCTTCGTCTTGCCGGCGGCGAAGAGCGGCAGCGCTTCGTCGAGCAGTGCGCGCCAGAAGGTCTTTTGCAAGGCCAGGTGATCGCCGAACAGGATCG
Organism: Rhodocyclaceae bacterium; assembly: GCA_026415155.1. Lineage (GTDB taxonomy): Bacteria > Pseudomonadota > Gammaproteobacteria > Burkholderiales > Rhodocyclaceae > Sulfuricystis. The sequence goes on along the minus strand of JAOAHQ010000007.1, from coordinate 77,211 downwards.
CCCCGTCACTCGCCAGCGCTGCCTCGAAGTCGGCGCGTGCACCGGCCACGTCGTCGAAATAGAGCCTCGCCCAGGCGCGCTGCGCCAAGGCCGCCGCGCGGCGCAGGCCGCTGGCCATGCCTTTTCCCGCCATCTCGACGGCGCGGTCGTAAGCCTCGAGCGCCGCGGCGCGCTCGTTGCGCCTCATCTTCACGAGCGCATCGAGCAGCACGGCGCTCTCCGTCACGGTCAGCGCGCTGCGCGGTTTGGCGAGCGCCGCGGCATCGGCCGCCGCCGCGTCGAGCTTGCCCTGCGCGGCGCGCGCGATGACACGCAAGGCTTGCGCCTGATCGGTGAGCGCATCGCCGATGAGCACCTCATCGATCCCTTCGGCGATGATGCGGTCGAGTCTGGCCTCTGCGGCCGAGTAATTGCCATTCGCCAGCAGTTCGCCGGCGAGATTGAGATCCTTTGAGGTAGCCGCCTGGACGAGGGCCGCCAGGCACAGGCAGCCTATTGCCACCAGAAGTTTCACGATACGCATTCCCCTGAGCTGCTCCTTTGCTCGCGACCTAAGCGATTCTAGCCCACCGCATCCCCTCGAAAGTCGGCGCTGACGGCACGGCCCGTCAGCCCGGCAGCCACTTGCTGAGCGCCGTCTTGAGCAGGGCGATGTCAAGCGGCTTGGCGAGAAAATCGTCCATGCCGGCGGCGAGGCAGCGTTCGCGGTCGTCGGCATAGACGCCCGCCGAGAGGGCGATGATCGGCAGGCGTGGGCGGCCGTGCTCGGTTTCCCATTGCCGAATGCGCCGGGTCGCCTCGAAGCTATCCATGACCGGCATCTGGCAATCCATCAGCACGAGATCGGGCAGGGCGCCGGCGCGGAGGCGTTCGACGGCCTCCAAGCCGTTGCCGACGCTTTCGTAGCGCAATCCCAGGCGCTTCATCATCGCCTCGATGACGAGGCGGTTGGTCGTGTTGTCTTCGACGATCAGCACGAGCTTTGCATCGGGCGAGGGCAGCGCAGCCGAGGTGGTATTGCCTTCGCGCGGCGCTTGACGGCTCTCGGTGTTCTCGGCGATGGGCTCGAGCGGCACACGGAACCAGACAAGCGTGCCTTCGCCGGGCCGGCTGGAGAGCCCGACCTCGCCGCCCATCAGCAAGGCGAGCTGGCGCACAATCGAGAGACCGAGCCCCGTGCCGCCATATTCGCGCGTCGTCGAGGCATCCACCTGCGTGAAAGGCTGGAAGAGGAGCGCCTGTTTGTCGGCGGGAATGCCGATGCCGCTGTCGGTGACGGAAAATTCGAGCAGCGCCTTGGCGGCGGTTTCGATGACGCGGCCTTCGATGCGCACGAAGCCGCTTGGCGTGAACTTGATCGCGTTATTGACGAGGTTGGAGAGCATCTGCCGCAGGCGCAGCGGGTCGCCGCGGTAGCGCAGCGCGGGATCGGCCTGCCAGCGCGCCTCGAGCCGCAGGCCTTTGGCGGCGGCCGGTTCGGCAAACAGGCGGGCGATTTCGTCGATGAGCTGGGCCGGCGAGAAGACGAGCGCTTCGAGCTCGACCTTGCCGGCTTCGATCTTCGAAAGATCAAGGATGTCGTTGAGCAGTGCAAGGAGTGTTTGGCCGGAGTGATAAATGATGCGCGCGTAGTCCTGCCGCTCCGTCTCGTTGGCGCCATCCATGAGCAGCAGTTGTGCCATGCCGAGGATGCCGTTCAAGGGCGTGCGGATTTCATGCGACATCGTGGCGAGGAAGCGGCTTTTCGCGACATTGGCCGCCTCGGCCTCGGCGCTCCTTTTTTCCAGCGCGTCGAGCGCGGCGCGCAACTCGCGCTCGCCGGCCAGCCGTTCGGTAATGTCGCGGAAGGCGATGACGGCGCCGATGCCTTCCTCGCGTTCATCGACCTTGACGGCCGCATATTCGACGGGGAAGCTCTTGCCCTGCCGGTTCCAGAAGTGGTCGGTGCCGAATTTCTCGCCGCCTTCGGCGAGCAGCCGGTGAATCGCGCATTCCTCGCGGGTATGGACCGTGCCATCGAGATGCGAATGATGGCAGAGCTCGTGCATCGGCTTGCCGAGGAGCTCCTCGGGAGCAAAGCCGAGCAGGCGTGCGCCGGCTGGATTGATGAAGCGGATGCGCCCTTCGCCATCCAAGCCGCAGATGCCTTCCGCCACCGTGTTGAGCACGGTCTTCATACGTTGGATCGCCTGCCGCTCACGCTGCGCCGCCCGCTGCGCGCGTAGCGAGAAGAGGCCGACGACGAAAAACACGACGAGCATCGTGCCGGCGACCACGGCGACGTGCTGCCGCCATGGCTCGAGGATTTCGTCCTGACCGACACTGACGACGATGGCAAGCGGATAGTCGGGGTGCTTGCGGTAGGCGATGCGCCGCTTGAGCCCATCGATCGGCGAGACCGAGGTGTAATGGCCGACCGGCTGCTGCTGGATGTAGTCGAAGAGCTTGAGACTGAAACGCTTGCCGGTCGCGCCGGCATCAGGATGCCGCACGATCACCGCGCCATCTTCGCGCACCAGGGTGAGCGCGGCCGTCTCGCCCAGGCGCAGTTCCTTGAACCCAGATTGTCCATTGGAACGCGAGCGGCGCTCGCCGGCGAGGGCGAGGAGATGCGCGCACGGGCGACGAGTCCATAGCGTTGCCTCTGGACGAGGAGCACGGGCGCGCAGATGCCGCCCGCAGCCCGTGCGCCGCCGCGTAGGGCAGTGCGAATGTCGTTGAGCTTCCTCATGGATGGCCTGCCCGGTCTAATGGACAATCTGGGTTGAAGAGATCGGCGAAGGCCTCGACCTCGATCGCAGCCATCGCCACGCCGGCGAAGGTACCGCTGGGCGTCTCGAGCCGGCGGCTCAAGTTGAACACGCGCCGGCCGGTCGTCTTGCCGATGATCGTCTCGCCGATGAAAAGCCCGATGTCGGCGCGGTCGCGGTGGGCGGTGAAATACTCGCGGTCGTTGGCGTTGTTCGTCGAATGGCGCAAATGGGAAGCCATTACCGCCGAGCCATCGGCGCGGTAGAGCCATAGCCGCCCCTTGGCCGGCAATTGCTTGGCCATCTCGACGAAAAGCGGCCAGCGCCGATCCGCCCCCGCGCCCAGGATGTCATGGTCGCGCACCTCGTCGATGACGCGGGCGAGGACGTTGTCGGTATTGGTGATGATGTGCGTGGTATAGGTTTCGAGCAGGCGGGCGACGTTGGCCTGCTGGCGGTCGGCATTGGCGAGGATGCCGCGATAATCCCGCCACAGCCAGAGGCCCGCCAGAATGACGAGGAGGCTGGCGAAGACAAGCCAGCGAAAAGAAGAAATGGTCGATGAAGGCTTCAAAATCGCAGGCAAGCGTCAAACATCTTGCCCTGAGCATACACCCGCGCGCAAAAAATGGATATCCCGCCGCCCTCGCGTACCTTGAGCGTCTCGGCGCTGGCGGGACGGCCCGCCGGCCTCATTCCACCTTGATCGTCTTCGCTTGCGGCTTGCCGGGGTTGAGCTTGGGCAGCTCGATGCGCAGCACGCCGTTGCGATAGGTCGCTTTGGCGGCGTCGGGCACCACCGGCACGGGAAGCGGCACAATGCGGCGGAAGGAGCCATAGGCGCATTGCATGACGCGCCAGCGGCCCTCCGTGCCCTCGCGCGCGAAACGCTTCTCGCCGCTCACGACGAGCCGATCGCCCTCGACCTCGATGGCGATGTCTTCCTTCTCCAGGCCGGGCGTCTCAAGGCGCACGACGAGGCGCTTGTCGTCCTCGAACACCTCGCCGCCTAACATCGCCCAGCCGCGCGTCGGCAGGTAAAACGGGTCGTCGACCTCGGCCGGCGCGGGCAGTTGCGTGTCCTTGCCCGGCCGGAAGCGGGTAAGGGCTTGGCTCGCGGATTCGCGCAGATGGCGCCAGCCTTCCGCGACAGAATCGAGGAAAGCCTCAAAACCTTCGCGAAGCGACTCCAGTTTCATGGCATCCTCCTGGAAAAGAAGCGTCATTCGACACGGATTTCGACCCGCTTTGGCTGCGCGTGGGCGACCTTTGGAATGGTGAGTTTCAGCACGCCCTGGTTGAACTCGGCCGTGATCTTCTCGGTGTCGAGCTCCTTCGAGAGCGTGAAGGCGCGCCGGTAGCGCGGCAGGCTCACCTCGGCATGGGTCGACTCCATGCCCTCCGGCATGTCAAGGCGCACCTCGCCTTCGATGGTCAGCGTATCGGCCTCGATCTGCAGGCGCAGCTGCTCCTTCGGCACGCCGGGCAAATCGGCGTAGAGCGTGATGCCGGAAGCATTCTCGACGACATCCACCGGCGGCAGCAAGGCGGCTTCATCCCGCACGGCTTCGGTTTTGGCTACGGTTTCGCTCATGATGCGTCCTCCTTACTGAATGGCGATGCGGCGCGGTAGCGCAGCGGCGCGGCGCGGCACGGTGATGTGCAAGACTCCATCGCGATACTTCGCGGAGACGGCATCGGCGTCGATGTCGTCCGGCAGGCTCACGACGCGGCGGAAGCGGCCCGAGAAGCGCTCGTCGATGTGAATCGCGCTCTTCTCGTCGCTTGCCCCGTAGTCGAGCTCGCGGCTGCCGGCGATGGTGAGCACGCCCTTTTCGATGACGACCTCGATGCTGGCCGGGTCGATGCCGGGCGCGAAGGCATAGATCTCGACCGCCGCCGGCGTGCTGCCGACGTTCATGGCCGGAAAGCCGCCGCGCACGCCGCGGATGCTCGGCGAAAATTCATCGCTCCACTGCAACGCGCGTTGCAGGCGGTCCAGTTCCGCGAACAGGTCGCGGGGAAATAGGCTGCGATAGAACATGATCCCTCCTTTTCGTTTCCTGCGGACGCCTTCTTTGGCATCCCTGCCTTGATGATAGGTTTGACAGCCGAAACTTCAAGCCTGGTGACGGGGTGCGAAAAGTCGGCACCGGCGGCACGGCATGCCTTAGACTTCTCGCGATGAAGAGAACCATTGTCTTGCTGCCCATCGTGCTGGGCCTGCTCTTCGCCGCTGGCGCGCTCTGGCTCGCTTTGCCCGGCCAGGCGCCGCCGCAGCCGAAGACGATCGCGCTCGTCCAGCTCACCGACGTCGATGCCCGCACCGTCGCCGGCTTCAAGGCGGGGCTTGCCGAAGCAGGCTGGCGCGAAGGCAAAGAAGTCGTCTATCTCGATGAAGGGCCGGCCGGCTCGGTCGACCGCCTCGAGCCGCTGATCCGCGCGCATCTGGCCAAGCGCCCCGATCTCATCATGGTCTCGAGCACGCCCGCCACCCAGGCGGTCAAGCGGCTTGCCGCCGATCTCGCCATCCCGATCGTCTTCGCGCCGGTCAATGATCCGCTCGCCGCCGGCATCGTGACTGACCTCAAGCGGCCGGGCGGCATGATCACCGGCATCCGCCTGCCCACCAGAGACGATCTGCGCCTCGAGTGGCTCAAGCGCCTTGCGCCCAAGACGCGGCATGTCTGGGTGCCTTACACGCCGGGCGACAAGAGCGCCGAGACGACGCTGGCCCAAATCGCGCCGGCCGCCGAGCGGCTCGGCCTGCGGCTGTCTTCCCAGGCGGTGCGCGATGAAGCCGAGATCGCCGCCGCCCTGGCCGCGCTGCCGGAGGGCATCGATGCGATCTTTCTGCCGCGCGATAGCCGCGTCGAGGCGGCCATTGCGCGCTTCGTCGCCACGGCGATGGCGCGGCGCTTGCCGCTGTGCGCGCCGAGCCTCACCCAGGTCGAGGCCGGCGCCTTGATGAGCTATGGCTTCGTGCATACGGAGATCGGCCGCCAGGCGGCGCGGCTCGCGCTGCAGATCTTCGCGGGTGTCAAGCCGGGCGATCTGCCCGTCGAGATGGCGGAAAGCCAGCTTTCCTTGAACCTCGCCACGGCGCGGAAGATCGGCCTTGCCCTGCCCGAGGCGATCATCGAACAGGCCGAACGCATCGTGCGCGAATGAACCGGCGTTCCAGCCTCCGCCGCCGACTTCTTGCCGCCCTCGTCGGCGTGGCCACCCTGCCGCTGCTACTGGTCGGCGCGCTGTTCGTCTGGCATGGCTACCAAACCGATATCGAGGCGGCCCGCTCGCGCCAGCAGGAGATCGCGCACCGCGTCGCGGTCGAGGTCGCAGGCGTCTTGGCGCGCTTTCCCCATATGCTCGAAGACGGCGTGCGCCTGTCGGGTTTCGCCTCGGCCGATGCTGCGGAGCGGCGGCGCATCCTCGAGCGCTTGCTTGCGACGAGAAGCGCTTTTCGCGAGATCGCCTTCCTGCCTGCCGACGGCAGCACGCCGCTCTTGCTTTCGAATGCCCGGCTGCAGGCCGCTGAAGCCGAGCTGCCGGCGGCTTTTCGCGCCGCGGCCGAAGCAGCGCTCGAGGATCGCCGGCCTCTTTTGAGCGCGATCTATTACCACCCCGACAACAACGAACCCTTGATGCTCTACGCGCTGCCCATCGAGATGCGCCAGTATGATGCCCTGGCCGGCGCCATCGTGGCCGAAATGCGCATGAAGCCGCTCTGGCACCTGATTGCCAGCCTGCCGCGCGCCAGCGGCGAGGAGGTCTATCTGCTCGCGGAGGATGGACGGCTACTCGCGCACCGCAATCCCTCGCTCGTGCTGGCCGAAACCCGGCTCGCCCTCGAACCCGGGCGGCTTCGTCAGGCGGGGCTGTCGGCGGCGGATGTCTTCATCGCGAGCGAAGCCTTCGAACTCGGCGGGCAACGCTTTCGCGTCGTCGTCGAACAGAATGCCGCGGAGATTCTGCGCCCGGTCTTCCAAAGCATGCTGCTCACCGGCGGCATCATCATCCTGGTGCTCTCTGCTGCGATCGCGCTGGGGCTGGTGCTGACGCGCCGCATCGCACGGCCGATCGTCGCCGTCGCCGATGCGGTGCGCGCCATCCGCGATGGCGATCTTGCGCGGCGCGTCGAGGTCGCCAGCGACGATGAGATCGGCGAACTGGCCGAAGCCTTCAATGCGATGACAAGCCGCCTCGATGAGACGGTGGCTGCCTTGCAAGAGCACCGCGATCGGCTCGAGGAGATCGTTGCGCAGCGCACCCAGGAGCTTTCCCAAGCCAAGGATGCCGCCGAGGCCGCCAACCGTGCCAAAAGCGTGTTTCTCGCCAACATGAGCCATGAGCTTCGCACGCCCTTGAATGCGATCTTGGGCTTTGCGCAGATCCTCGCGCGCGATGCTGAGCTCGCTGCCCGCCACGGCCGCGAGCTCGCCACCATCGACCGCGCCGGCCGCCATCTGTTGTCGCTGATCAACGACGTGCTCGAGATCTCGCGCATCGAGGCCGGCCGTACCTCGCTCGCGCGCGAGGCGTTCTCGCTCACCGAAACGCTCGCGGCAATCGAAGAAATGATCTGCCTGCGCGCCGAAGCCAAGGGTCTGGCTTTTACTGTGGAGCGCAGCGGCGACTTGCCGTCCTTCGTCTTGGGCGATGCCCATCGCCTGCGTCAGGTGCTCCTCAACCTGCTCGGCAATGCCATCAAATACACCGAAGCCGGCAGCGTGCGCCTCACCGTCGCGAAAGAGGACGGCGAGCGCCTGCGTTTTGCCGTCAGCGACACGGGGCCCGGCATCGCGCCGGAAGACCAGCCACGCATCTTCGAGGCCTTTTACCAGACCGAGCTCGGCATCAAGAAAGGCGAGGGCACAGGGCTGGGGCTTGCGATCAGCCGCGAGTTCGTGCGCCTCATGGGCGGCGAATTGACCGTGGCGAGCGAAGTCGGCAAGGGCAGCACCTTCGCCTTCACGATCCCGCTGCCGGCCACCGCCGCGCCCGAGCGCCGCGCGGCCCCGGGGCCCGTCGTGGCATTGGCGCCTGGCCAGCCCGAATGCCGCGTGCTCGTCGCCGAAGACAACGCCGACAACCGCGAGCTCATCGTGCGCCTGCTCGAATCCGTCGGCCTGCCGGTGCAGGCGGTCGGCAACGGCAAAGAGGCCGTCGCCGCCTTCGAACGCTGGCATCCGCATTTCATCTGGATGGACATGCGCATGCCCGTCATGGATGGCTACGCAGCGACGCGCAAGATCCGCGAGCTGCCCGGCGGCCGCGAGGTCAAGATCGTCGCGCTCACGGCGAGCGCCTTCGAGGAAGACCGCGCCGCCATCCTCGCCGCCGGCTGCGACGAGCTCCTCAAAAAGCCGGTCGAGGGGGAGGAGCTCTTCGCGGTGATGGCGCGGCTTACTGGCCTGTGCTTCGTGCATGGCGATGCGCCGGCGGCCGCCGCGCCGCGCGAGCTCGATCTTGCCGCCCTGCCCGCAGAGATCCGCACGGAGCTCGCGCGCGCCTCGGAGATGCTCGACGTCGAAGCGACGCGCGCGCTCATCGCGCGGCTTTATGACACCCATCCGCAAGAGGCAGAGTGTCTCGCCCGCCTCGTCGAGGGCTATCGCTTCGACCGCATCCTCGAGCTTTGCACGCGCGCGGCTGACCGATGAAGCGCGTGCGACTCATGCCATGGCTTGCCGCGTGGCGCGATATGCGGCGCTGGCGGCGCTGGGCCCTCGAAGCCCTGATCCTCGTCGCGCTCGTCGCGGCCGTCTCCGTCTGGCAAAACCGCGGCCTGCCCGAAGGGCCGGCGCCCAGGCTCGAGGGCGTGCGCAGCGATGGCAGCCTCGTCAAAGTCGGCGCTGGCCCGACGGCCCAACTGGTCGTGTTCTGGGCGAGCTGGTGCCCGGTCTGTCGCGCCGAGGAAGGCAACGTCGAGATGATCGCCCGCCACTGGCCGGTCGTCTCGGTGGCGATGCAATCGGGCGATGCGGCCGCTGTCACGAAATACCTCAAGGCACGCGGCCTTGAGCTCCCCGCCGTCATCGACGACGACGGCGCCCTCGCCGCCGCCTGGCGCGTGCGCGGCGTGCCGACGCACTTCGTGCTCGACCCGCAAGGCCACATCCGTTTTCGCGTCGTCGGCTACGCGACGACGCTGGGGCTTGCCGCACGGCTGTGGTGGGCGGAGCACGTCGCCTCATGAGCCACCCGCCGCTCGCTCTCGCCTGGACTGTCCGGGGCCTGGGCGCCCTCTTCTATCTCTTCGCCTTCTACCGGCGCGTCGCGCCGGCCGCCGCGAGATGGCGGGCCGCCTCGGCCGGATCGAGGCGCAGGCGTTGCGGGAAATGCGCGCGCAGGATCTCGACGACCCGGCGATGGGTCGCGCGCCGGTCGGCCTGCGTGAGCGACGCATAGGCCGCATCGCGCAGCAGCACATGCCGGAAGCGGTAACGGTCGCCGCCCGCCGGCACGCCCTCGGCCCGCGCGACGATGGCGCGCACCGCATCGTGCGCGAGTCCCGCTTCCGCCTCCTCGACCAGCGTCGTCATGGCTTTGGCATCGAGGGGCGCGAGCTCCAGCCGCTCGGCGCCGGCGAATCTGCGCCGATGCCGAGCAGCGCCTCGATCGGGGGATAGGCCCTGTCGCAAAATGGCGCGTGGTAGACCGACAGATAGGCCCGCAGCAGGTCGCGCCGCTCCTGCGGGGTGTCGTCGGGGCCGAAGGCGAGCAGGCGTTCGATCAGCGCCGTCGTCGCCTTGAGCGGCATCTCGCGCCACTCCTCGCGGCAATGCAGTTCGCGGATCGACCAGGAGACCTCGGCGAGCGATTCGCGCAAGGCGCGCAGGAGGCGCGACTTGCCGATGCCGGCCTCGCCGGAGAGCACCAGGCGCCGGCCCTTGCCGCGCCAGGTCTCGTCCCAGAGGGCGGAAAGCCGCGCCAGCTCGCCGTCGCGCCCCACCAGCGGCAACAGGGTGGCGGCGGCATCGAGGCGGCAACTCGCCCCGTCTCGCCGAGCACGCGGCAGGCGTGCGGCCCGCCTCCCGCAGGCAGGGCTTCCATATGGAAATAGCCCGCCACGAGGCGGACGAGCGACGCGCCGGCGAGCGGCGCGCCGCCTGCGCGCAGGCTTTCGGCGAGCGCCAGCGTCTCCGCCTCGGGCTCGACGTCCAGTTCGCGGCGCAGCCATTCCCGGCAGGTCTCGAACGCCGCGAGCGCCTCGGCCCGCCGTCCGGCGGCCGTCAGGAGGCGCATCAGCGCCCGCTGCGCCGCCTCGTCCCAAGGCTCCAGTTCCGCCGCGCGGCGCGCCAGGCCTCGAATTCCGGCGCCTCGCCGATCTCCAGGCCGGCGAGGAACTCGCCGCGCCACAGCCGGGCGGCGCGCTCCATGGCCTCGATGTCTTCGACATCCGCGGCGGCGAGGAAATCCGCCGCGTCGCTCGCGATGCTCTCCGGCCGCAGGCGCACGGCCTCGCACCCGGCGATCGGGCCATCCGCGCCGAGGAGATGGCGCAGCTGGTGGAGGGTCTGGCGCAGGTTGTTGCGGGCCGCCGCGGCATCCAGGCCCGGCCAGAACATCGCGGCGAGGTTCTCCCGCGCGTGGCTGCGTTCCCCTTCCAGATGGAGAAAGGCCATGAGGGCCCACTGCTTGCGGTGGATCGGCGCCGCCACCGGGCTGCGGTCGAGGAGCAGGACGGGTTCGCCCAGCAGCAGGAGCCTGTGGCGGACGGGGTCGGTCATCGGCTAACGGTTTGCTAACGGTGGGGCGGAAGAATAAGCCATTTTGACACCGGGGCCATCCCGATTGCCCGGCCGTTCGCCCGCTTCTGCCGGAGGAAACCATGCACCGCCGCCATTTTGGCCGCCGCCTCGCGCCGCTCTCCCTTGCCGCCCTGTTCGTCGCGCCCGCCGCCGCCCAGACCTTCGTCGAAATCGTCATCCCCAACAAAACCTACCTCTACGGCCTCTCCGCCGACGGCCGCGTGGCGGTGGGCGAGCACAACTTCGGCAACTGGCATGCCGCCCGCTGGACCGCCGCCGGCGGGGTGGAAGACCTCGGCACCCTCGGCGGCAGCGAAAGCCTAGCCAACGGCACCAACCGCGACGGCAGCGTCGTCGTCGGCTGGGCCGAAAATGCCGACGGCTACTGGCGCGCCTTCCGCTGGACGGCGGCCGGCATGCAGGATCTGGGCGTGCTCTCCGGCGGCAACCAGAGCGAGGCCCGCGCCGTTTCCGCCGACGGGGGCGTGGTGGTCGGCCGGTCGGAGATCGGCGGCGGCGGCGGCTATCGCGCCTTCCGCTGGACCCAGGCCGGCGGCATGCAAAGCCTCGGCGTGCTGGGCACCGGCAATTCCAGCATCGCGTATGCCGTATCCGCCGACGGATCGGTGGTCGCCGGCGCGAGCAACGAAACGTCAGGCGGGCCCTACCGCGCCTTCCGCTGGACCCAGGCCGGCGGCATGCAAAGCCTCGGCCTGCTCTCTGGGGGCACGTATAGCGAGGCCAACGGCATTTCGGCCGACGGTTCCGTGATCGTGGGCACGGCCAATGTGACAGGCGGTAACCACCGCGCCTTCCGCTGGACCGAAGCCGGCGGCATGGTGGATTTGGGCCACCTCGGCGGGGGCTGGAGCCGGGGCAAAGCCGTCTCCGCCGACGGCAAGGTGGTGGTGGGCGCGAGCCACGACGGCAGCGACCAAGTGGCCTTCCGCTGGACACAGGCCACGGGCATGCAGTCGGTGGAAGCCTGGCTTGCCGGGGCGGGTGTCGCCGTGCCCGCCAGCTGGGTGCTGCAGGAGGCCACCGGCGTCGATGCCGGCGGCAATGTGGTGGTCGGCTATGGAAACGACGACAGTTGGGTCGGTCATTCCTGGCTCGCCCGCGTCGGCCCGGCGGGCGCGGGGCTCATCACCGACGTCGCGGCCTTCAACGCGAGCCTCTTGCAGAGCGCCCGGCGCGCCGCGCGGGCGGGAATGGATCTCGCCAACCTGCCGCTCTTCGGCGCGCATCACCGCACGCTGCTCGACAACGGCCTCGCCCGCACGGCCGGCGGCGCCTGCGCCTGGGCCACGGCGGACGCCGCCGACTATCGCGCCAGCGACACGCGCATGGAACTCGCCGAGGTCGGCGCCTGCCGGGATGTCGGCGCCTGGCGGCTGGGCGCCGGGCTCGGCGCGCAGACGGCGCGGCAGGACTGGCAACTCGGCGGCGGCGCCCGCATCGAGGGCCAGTATCTGGTCCTGGAAGCGGCGCGCGCCTTCGATGGCGGCTGGGAAGGAAGCGCCCTCGTCTGGCACGGCCGCTTCGACGCGCGCTTCGACCGCCGTTACATGAACGGCGCGAGCCTCGACGCCTCGCGCGGCACGCCCGACCTGCGCGGCACGGCGCTGCGCCTGCGCGCGGACTGGAAGGAGGCGGCCCGGCTGGGCGCCTTCGCGCTCAGCCCCTACGCGTCCTACACCCATGCGGAAAGCCGGCTCGACGCCTACACCGAAACCGGCGGCGGTTTCCCGGCCGCCTACGGCGCCGTGCGCTCGCGCAGCGACGACCTGCGCCTGGGGCTCGCCGCCCACGGGGCGCTCTCCGGCGCCACCGCCTTGCGCCTCGCGCTGGAAGCGAACCGCCGCATCGACGACTCCGCCGGCGACGGCCGCGCGCAGACCGTGGATCTCCTGGGCCTGTGGCGCTTCGAACTGCCCGGCGAGAAGACGAAGCGCGACTGGCTGCGCGCGACGGCAGACATCGACCACCGCCTCGCCGGCGGCAGCGTGCTTTCCTTCGGGGCCGGCGCCGCGACGACGGGCGGCGGCGACCCCGACTGGAACCTCACCGTCGGCTGGCGGATGGCGTTCTGAGCGGCCCCGGCGAAAAAAAGCCCGGCCGGGCCGGGCTTTTTTGGCGAGGCTGCGCCGGGATCAGAGCGTGCGGATGTTCGACGCCTGCTGGCCCTTCGGGCCGGTCGTGACATCGAAAGTCACGCGCTGACCTTCCTTGAGGGTCTTGAACCCTTGCCCCTGGATCGCGGAAAAATGGGCGAAGAGATCGTCGCCGCCGCCCTCGGGGGTGATGAAACCGAAACCCTTGGAATCGTTGAACCACTTCACGGTACCTGTTGCCATGTCTTGAAACTCCTAGAAAAAATGATGATGGGGAAATCCCCGGAAGACGACTATCGAGACGGTACGACGTGAAGGAAAAACTTCTCGCGGCGATCGCGAGCGCTACCAAAAACGGCACTGCCTGAAAATCGTAGGCCGCACTATGCGCTTTTTTGGGCAATAAAGCAAATCGGTCTAGAGCCATCGCATCCGCAGATGTCGAAGACGCTGCGCAAAGGTGGCTTACACCCAGAAACCTCACCACCCAGGCACGCAGGGCGTTTCAGGCTAAAGTGCACGAAAAAACTGCCGTAACTCCGCAGACGTAAAGAAGAAGGGGAGTCTTATGTCCATCCTCAAGCACCGCCCATCCCTGTGGGCCGCCCTCTTGGCCCTCTCTTGCGCAGCGCCGGCGAGCGTTCTCGCTGCGCCCTGGCAGACCATCGCCCAAGAAGCCGGCAGCCGCGTCGAGCTCGACGCTGGCCGCATCAGCCGGCTCAAGAATGGCAAGACCGCTGCATGGACGCGTTTGACGCTCGATCATCCGGTGCTCGATTTCGAGAACCGGCTGCGTTACACGGCCGTCTTGGCGCTCAACCACTACGATTGCGCGCAAGGGAGTTTCGCGACGCAAAAGCGCATTTATCTTCTCGATGGCCGGGAAATTCGCGCTGAGGCCGCAGCGGCCCGCGAGCAGTTCGTCGTGCCCGACAGCCTCGATGCGCGCCTCCTCGAGGCGGTCTGCCGGCCGCGCACGGTGGGCGAGTTGCATGAGACCGCGGCGCGCGTAGCCGAGCTTGCCCGCGCGCTCGCCGAGGCGCCGCGTCCTCGGCCGATGCGCGCCGAGCTCGTGAGTGCGGGCGAAGCGGCTGCGCCGCGCGCGATGAAGGTGGCCGATGCGGCGCCGTCGGAAAAGCCGCGTTTCATCGAGCTGCCCGTCATCGACAAGTCGAAGGCCGAAGACCCCTACAAGAACCTGCCGCCGCCGGCTCCGCCCGCAGCCGCGAAGCCCGCCGCTGCACCCGTGGCAGCGCCGGCCGCCGCTGCCAAAGTGCCGCCTCCTCCCGTCATCATTCAAGAGCCGAGCCGGCAGCAGCGCGAACTGATGCTCGCCACCTCGGGGCCGCGCAAGGCGGTGAAGAAGAAAAGCGAGGAGAGCGCGCCGCCCGCGCCCGATTTTTCGCACGTCCATTGGGGCTATACGGGGCTCGGCGGGCCGGAGAACTGGCACAAGCTGCGGCCGGACTATGCGCTGTGTGCCACGGGCAAGCGGCAATCGCCGATCGATATCCGCGGCGGCATCAAGGTCGATCTCGAGCCGATTCAGTTCGACTACAAGCCGAGCCAGTTCCGCATCGTCGATAATGGCCACACGGTGCAGGTCGAGGTCGGCGAAGGCAACAGCATCACGGTCATGGGGCGCACCTATCCGCTCGTGCAGTTCCATTTCCATCGTCCGTCGGAGGAGCGCATCAACGGCAAGGCTTACGACATGGTGATCCACTTCGTGCATAAGGATTACGACAACAGCCTCGCCGTGGTCGCCGTGTTGCTCGAGAAAGGCGCGGAACACCCGGTCATCCAGACGCTCTGGAACCACATGCCGCTCGAAGTCGGCATGGAAGTGGCCCCGCCCGGCGTTTTGATCGATCTGGCCCGCCTCTTGCCCGAAAAGCGCGAGTATTTCACCTACATGGGCTCGCTGACGACGCCGCCTTGCACCGAGAACGTGCTGTGGATGGTGTTCAAGCAGCCGGTGCAGGTTTCTCCCGAGCAGATCGCAATTTTCGCGCGGCTTTATCCCTACAACGCGCGGCCGGTGCAGCCGACGAACGATCGGCTCATCAAGGGATCGCGCTGAGCATCTTGCGGATCGGCGCAGGCAGGGCCGCCTGCGCCCACTGCTCGGCAGTCAGCCAGCGAAGCGCTGGTTCGGCGACGCTGGCGGACGGCCCGACGGCACAGACGAGGGGGGCAAGGCGCAGGCGGAAATGGGTGAAGACATGCGTGAAACTCGGCGCTGGGAAGACGGCCTTGACGGTGAGCCCGAAGCGCTGCGCCGCGTAGTCGACCGCCTCGCGGCCTGCCGGCAGTTCGGGCAGCGAGAGCAGCCCGCCCCAGATGCCTGCCGGCGGGCGCAGCTCGAAGAGCACGCGCTCGCCGTGTTTGAGGACGAGGAAGGTGGCCTCGCGCTCGGGCAGGGGCTTTTTCGGCCGCGGCGTTGGCAGTTCTGTAACAAGGCCTTGCCGGCGGGCGAGGCAGTCGTCCCTCACAGGACAGGCCCCGCAGCGGGGCTTCAGGCGCGTGCAGACGAGTGCGCCCAGATCCATCTGGGCCTGCAGGTAGGCGGGCACCTCCTGCTCGGGCAAGAGCGCCTCGGCCTCGTGCCACAGCCGCGCCTCGATCGCCGGCTCGCCCGGCCAGCCCGGGATGCCGAGATGGCGGCAGAGCACGCGCTTGACGTTGCCATCGAGGATCGGCACGCGGCGGCCGAAGCAGCAAGCGGCGATCGCATTCGCCGTCGAGCGGCCGATGCCCGGCAGGCGGGCGATCGCGGCGGGCTCACTAGGAAAGGCGCCGCCGCGTTCC
Organism: Rhodocyclaceae bacterium; assembly: GCA_026415155.1. Lineage (GTDB taxonomy): Bacteria > Pseudomonadota > Gammaproteobacteria > Burkholderiales > Rhodocyclaceae > Sulfuricystis. The sequence goes on along the minus strand of JAOAHQ010000007.1, from coordinate 61,782 downwards.
GAGATGAGAAGTTGTGCGCATTGATGCAGATGGCGTGCGCGGGCGTAATAGCCGAGCCCGCTCCAGGCCGCCATGACCTCTTCGAGCGGCGCGGCGGCCAGTGCCTCGAGCGTCGGAAAACGCTCGAGAAAGCGCTCGTAGTAGCGCAAGACGGTGGCGACTTGCGTCTGCTGCAGCATGATCTCGGCCAGCCAGACGCGGTAGGGTTCGCGCGTGCCTTGCCAGGGCAGGTCATGGCGGCCGTGGCGGCGCTGCCAGGCGATGAGGCGCTGCGCGAAGGAGGGCATGGGGGGAAACTTGGAGCGGGCGATGGGAGTCGAACCCACGTCTCTGGCTTGGGAAGCCAGGGTAATAGCCGTTATACGACGCCCGCGCGGGGTTCGATTGTAACGATTCCGCGCCGGCTTCGGCAAGCGCAAGGAGCGCCGGCATGACCTCTGCAGAACCGCCTCGTGAGAGCGCCATCGGCAGCCTCGCCGATCTCGCAGCGGGCCAGGTGCTGCTGCCGGGCTTCATCGAGCGCCGGCCCGAGGGGCTCTGCGTCGTGCCGGCACGCGTTGAGCAAGAGGGCGGCTTTGCGGCCTTCGTCGAACGCGTCTTCGCAGCCGGCGCGCGCTTTGTGCGCCTCGATTACTCCTTGTTCCAAGACCTACTCTATGGCCTCGAGGAACCGGCCACCACGCCGGTCAAGCTGGCCGAGGACATCGTGCCGTTTCCGCCCGAGCGGCGGGCCTACTATCGCGGCTTGAAGATCGCGCCCGATGAGCGCACCGCCGAGTATCTCTTCGAGCCGATCTATGCCGATGAAGCCTCGACCGAGCCCGTTGCGCTCGATTTCGACGAATTCGTCGCCGTGCTGTGGGAGAAGGGCGTGCGTTTCGGCATTGACGAGGCGCTCGTGAGAGAGGCGCTGGCCGCGCCGCAATCGCAGCGCCTCGTCGTCGCGCGCTGGAAGGCGCCGACGCCCGGCCGCGATGCCACCCTCGTCGAAAAGACCGAGGCGCTGCATCGCTCCGACGCGCCGCGCATCCGTCCCGATGGCCGCCTCGACCTGTCGCAATTCAAGAACCGCTTTCCGCAGATCCAGGCCGGCGTGCGCCTCGTCGAGAAGATTCCGCGCGTCTTGGGTAAGCCCGGCCGCACTGTGGCCGGCAAGCTCATCGAGCCGGAGCTGCCCAAGGATTTCGATCTCGCCGAGCTTGCCGGCCCCGGCACGCGCATCGAGCAAGGCAAAGAGGGCGAATTCCTCGTCTCCGCCCGCGATGGCTTCATCGACATCGACAAGGAGACGAACCAGATCTCGATCCAAGACAAGATCGTCAACCGCGAGGGCATCAGCATGCGCACGACCGGCGATGTCGCCCTTAGCGGTCAGGAGTTCGAGGAGCTCGGCGAAGTCCAGGAGCGGCGCACCGTCGAAGGCTTCAACATGACCTTCCATGCGGCGGTCTTCGGCAACGTCATCTCGCGCGGCGGCCGCGTCGTCTTGAAAAGCGGCATCACCGGCGGCCGGGTGACGAGCCCGGGCGGCCGCATCGAAGTCGCAGGCCGAGCCGCGCAGGCGCGAATCGAAGCGCCCGGCGGCGAGGTATTCGTCGAACATGCCGAGGGCTCGACGATCGTCGCCAGCCGCATCAAGATCGGCCGCGCGATCCAATGCGCGATTCTCGGCGAGGAAGTCGTCGTGGAGGCGAGCGAGGGCAGCGCGATCGCCGCGAAGAAGATCCGCATCGGCGAGAGCAAGGCGCGGCGGGAGACCGAAACCCTCGTCGCCGTGCTCGTGCCAGACATGTCATCCCATGAGCGCGATGTCCTGGCGCTCGAAGCGGAAAAACGCGCCATTGAGGAGGCCATGGCGGCCGATGAGGCGCAGAGCGCGGCGCTGCTCGCCGATACACAATTCCGCCAGTATCTCGCGCTCGCCAAGACGATTGCCGCAGGCGGGGCGAAGCTCTCCGCCGAGCACGAGGCGCGCTGGAGGGAGACGCAAGCGCGTTTCGCGCCGCAGTCCCGCCAGTGGCTCGCTATCCAGGAGCGGCTCGCCAAGGCGCGCCGGCGCATCGAGGCCATCGTTGCCGAGCTCGCCCAGCGCGCCGAGGAGAAGGCGCACAGCGGCGAGGGCATCGGCTGCGCGATCGGCGCCGTCACGGGCGAGACCCTGGTGCGCAAGATGAACTTTTTGCCCGAGCAGCCGATCGTCGGCGGCGCCCAGGCGGCGGAGCTGATCGGTCACCTGCGCGAATTGGGCGCATGCGGCGAGCGGCTCTTCTGGGGCGAGGCGGGCGAATTCGGCTGGCGCGCCGATCGGGGGGCTTGCCCCGTGGCGGCGGTCTTCTCGCCCTAGCATGCTAAGATTGGCCATGGCCGAGATCATCCTCAACGGCAAGCCGCTCAAGCTCGATGCGCCGATGAGTATTGCCGCCTTGCTCGAACGCGAGGGCCTTGCGGGCAAGCGCGTCGCGGTCGAGAAAAATGGCGAGATCGTGCCCAAAAGCCAGCATGCCGAGACCCTCGTCGCCGCCGGCGACCGGCTCGAGATCGTGATCGCCGTCGGCGGCGGCTAACCCTTCACAAGTGATCATGGAAGACCTGCTCACCCTCGCCGGGAAGACCTACCGTTCGCGCCTGTTGGTCGGCACCGGCAAATACAAGGATTTCGACGAGACGCGCCGCGCCATCGAGGCTTCCGGCGCCGAGATCATTACGGTGGCGATTCGCCGCACCAACATCGGCCAAGAGCCGGGCCAGCCTTCGCTGCTCGAGGTGCTGCCGCCTTCGCGCTACACCTATTTGCCGAACACTGCCGGCTGCTTCACGGCGGAAGAAGCGGTGCGCACGCTGCGGCTAGCGCGCGAGCTCCTTGATGGCCATAGCCTCGTCAAGCTCGAAGTGCTCGGCGACAAAGAAACGCTCTTTCCCAACATGCCGGAAACCCTGAAGGCCGCCGAGATCCTCGTCAAGGAAGGCTTCCAGGTCATGGTCTATTGTTCCGACGATCCGATCCAGGCCAAGCGCCTCGAAGAGATCGGCTGCGTCGCCGTGATGCCGCTCGCCTCGCTGATCGGCTCCGGCATGGGCATCCTGAATCCCTGGAACTTGAGGCTCATCATCGAGCAGGCCAAGGTGCCGGTGCTCGTCGATGCGGGTGTCGGCACGGCCTCCGATGCCGCGATCGCGATGGAGCTCGGCTGCGATGGCGTCTTGATGAACACGGCGATCGCCGCCGCAAAAAACCCGGTGCTGATGGCAAGTGCAATGAAAAAGGCCGTGGAAGCCGGCCGCGAGGCCTTCCTCGCCGGCCGCATGCCGAAGAAGTTTTACAGCGCGAGCCCCAGCTCGCCGCTGACGGGGCTCATCGGTTCGTGAGGCGCCTTGCGCCAACCCTCGCCCCATTCGCTTCGCTCGCCTTGTTGGCGCTGCCGGCGTTTGCCCAGACGCCGCCGGGCTATGCCTTCGATCGGCCGCAACTTCTCGCCGACCAGGAGGTCTGGGGCATCGCCCACGGCGCGCGCTTGCTGGCGCTGGCCTGCGCGCGCGCCGGTTTTGGCGCCGCCGCCGAGGCCTGGGTCGATTGGCAGGAGCGCGAATGGGCGCAGATTGACCTCATGCGCGCGAGCTTGAGCCGCCACTACTTCGGCCGCGACGATGCGCCGCCCGACGCGATCGCCGCCGCGCTGGGCTTGAAGAGCGCGCTCGCCCTGCCGGCCGAGGAACTCGCGCCGGCCTGCCAGAGCCTGCCCGAGGCGCTCGCCCAGCCACGCTACGACCTGCCGCGCCGGCGCGAGGCCGTGCTCGCCCGGCTGCGTGCCGCGACGGAGAAGAAGCCATGACCGCCCCGCTCTCTGGCCGCCCGATCCGCAGCTATGTGCTGCGCCAGGGCCGCGTCTCGCCTGCGCAGCAGCGCTACTACGAAGAGGGCATGCCGCGCTGGGGGGTGCCCTACCAGAGCGCGCCGCTCGATCTCGACGCACTCTTCGACCGCGCCGCGCCGAAGTTCCTCGAAATCGGCTGCGGCATGGGCGAGACGACCGCCGCGATCGCCGCCAGCCACCCCGAGCACGACTATCTCGGCATCGAGGTGCATATCCCCGGCGTGGGCAGCCTCTTGAAGGAAATCGCCACGCGCGGCCTCACGAACCTGCGCGTGATCCGCCACGATGCAGTGGAAGTCGTGCGCGATATGATCCCGCACGAGTCTCTTTCCGGCATCCACATCTACTTTCCCGACCCTTGGCCGAAGAAGCGCCATCACAAGCGGCGCCTGATTCAGCCGCCCTTCGTCCATGAGCTCGCGCTGCGCCTATTGCCCGGCGGTTACCTGCATCTGGCGACCGACTGGCAGGACTACGCAGAGCAGATGCTGGCCGTGCTCTCAGCCGAGCCGCTCTTGGAAAACACCGCGCCCGGCTTTGCGCCGCGCCCTGCCTGGCGGCCGCAGACCAAGTTCGAGCAGCGAGGCTTGAAGCTCGGCCACGGCGTTTGGGATTTACTCTTTAAGCGTCGAGAAACAGCGCGATCAGCCGGTTGAGAAAGCGCCGGCCCAAGGGCGTCGGGCGTAATCGGCCGCCTTCGATTTCCAGCAAGCCTTGCTGCCGTGCTGCCAGCGCCGATTTTTCGAGTGCGGCGAGCGGCAGGCCAGTGCGTTCGGCAAACAAGGCGAGCGGCACGCCTTCGGTGAGCCGGAGGGCGTTCATCATGAATTCGCCTGGCAGGTCTTCTGGCCTCACCGCTTGCCAGCGGCGTGTGATCGGATCGGCGAGATAGTCCTTCGGATGCTTGGGCCGCGCCTCGCGGCGGATGCCGGTGGGGTCAGAGAGCTTGGAATGCGCGCCGGGGCCGAGGCCGAGGTAGTCGCCAAAGGTCCAGTAGTTGAGATTGTGCGCGCAGCGCTCGCCGCGCCGGGCGAAGGCCGAGGTCTCGTAGTGCTCGAAGCCGGCAGCGCCGAGCGCCGCTTCGATCCTTTCTTGCATCTCGGCGGCAAGGTCCTCGTCCGGCAGCGGCGGCGGTGCGTGGAAGAAGGCCGTGTTGGGCTCAATCGTCAGGTGGTAGGCCGAAATGTGGCCGGCGCCCGTGGCAATCGCCTGCTCGATGTCGCGCTCGGCCTCGGCGAGCGTCTGCCCAGGCAGGCCATACATGAGATCGAGATTGAGGCGCGCGAAATGGCGTCTTGCGAACTCGATGGCGCGCTTGGCTTGTCCGCCCGTATGGATGCGGCCCAAGGCGGCGAGCTTTTCGTCAGCAAAGCTCTGGATGCCCAAGGAAAGGCGCGTGACGCCTGCTTCCGCATAAGCCGCGAAGCGCGCGGCCTCGGCCGTGCCAGGGTTCGCTTCGAGCGTGATTTCCGCCTCCGGCAGCAAGCGCAGGCGCGCCCGCAGCGCGGCAAGCAAGGCAGCGACGGTTGCGCCGCTCATGAGGCTGGGCGTGCCGCCGCCGATGAAGACCGAGACGATGGGCCGCCCCCAGATCAATGGCAGCGCCGCCTCGAGGTCGCGCAAGAGGGCGTCGAGCCAGGCGGCTTCCTGAGGCGGGGCCTCGTGCGAGTTGAAGTCGCAGTAGGGGCACTTCCTGACGCACCACGGCCAGTGGATGTAGAGCGAAAGCGGCGGCGGAAAAGTCGGCGCTGGCGGGACGGCAAAGGGTGGCATCAAGTGTCGAGCTTGAGCCGCTCGACGAGCTGGCGCAGCGCCTTGCCGCGGTGCGAGCGGGCGTTTTTTTCCTCGGCCGAGAGCTCCGCGGCGGTGCGCTGTAGTTCTGGGACGAGGAAGTAGGGATCGTAGCCAAAGCCGCCGCTGCCCCTCGGCGTATCGATGATCTCGCCGTGCCATTCGCCCTCGCAGATGATCGGCTGCGGGTCTTCGGCATGACGCACGAACACCAGCACGGCCACGTAATGCGCGCGGCGATCCGTCTTGCCGGCCAGCTCGGCGACGAGCTTTTGGTTGTTGCGCTCATCCGACTTGGGCTCGCCCGCGTAGCGCGCCGAAAACACGCCCGGCGCGCCGCCGAGCGCCGCCACGCAGATGCCCGAATCGTCGGCCAAGGCCGGCAGTCCGGTGAGCCTTGCCGCATGGCGCGCCTTGGCGAGCGCGTTCTCGACGAAGGTAATGTGCGGCTCTTCGGCTTCCGGCACGCAAAACTGCGCCTGCGGCAGCACTTCGATGCCGATCGGCGCGAGCATCTGCGCGAATTCGCGCAGCTTGCCGGGATTGTTGGAGGCGAGGACGATGCGTTTCATGGGCAATGTTTCAGGCCGCCTCGTCGAGGGCGGCCGTCTTTTCCAGGCGGTTGTGATAGAGATCGGCGATCGGGAAACAAAGCTCCCAATCGCCCCAGACGAGATCGCCCTGCTCGATGCGGAAGCTCGCGAAGCGCGCCGGCTCGAGATAGGCGCGGATGCTTGGATGCAGCGCACGCGACAGGAAGGGCCGGAAATCGACCACTTGTTCGGTACCGTCATCGAAGCGCAGGCGCAGACACAGGTCGCCGGCCGACTCGGCAGAGACGATATTGACGATCTCGGGCATCATTTGAGCCTCCGCGTGATGGTCTCGGCTTGCAGTGGTTTGTGCAAGACGAAGAAATCGATCCATTTCGCCACGATCTCGTCGGCGCGCGCCGTGACGAGCTCCTTGAAGAGGCGCATCTCGTTGGGTTCGAGCGGGGTGCGCCCGGCCGTCGCCGAGTAGCGAATCTCCGTCACGCGGCCATTGACCACGATCAGCTCCGCACGTGCTTCGCGCCCCTGGCACTTGCCATGGACATGCACCGGTTCGTGCTCATTGGCGTAAAAGAGCACGACGAGGCCGAAATATTCATAGAGCTTGGGCATGAAGCAAGCTTAGTCTCCCTCGAGCGCAGCTTTCTGCGCCGCGATGATTTCCTGGATGCCCTTTTCGGCCAGCGCCAGCAACGCTTCGAGCTCGGCGCGCGAGAAGGGCTTTCCTTCCGCCGTGCCTTGGAGCTCACAGAGGCCGCCCGAGCCGGTCATCACGACGTTCATGTCGGTGTCGCAAGCCGAGTCTTCGGCGTAGCTCAAGTCGAGCAGCGGCTCACCGGCGACGATGCCGACCGAGACGGCGGCGACGAGCTCACGCATGGGATGCGCATCGATGAGGCCTTGGGCGACGAGCCCCGCGAGCGCGTCGTGGAGCGCGACGCAGGCGCCGGTGATGGCGGCGCAGCGCGTGCCGCCGTCGGCCTGGAGGACGTCGCAGTCGAGGGTGACCTGCCGCTCGCCGAGCGCCGCGAGATCGGTGACGGCGCGCAAGGCGCGGCCGACGAGGCGCTGGATCTCCTGCGTCCGGCCCGATTGCTTGCCGCGCGCGGCTTCGCGCTCGGTGCGCGTATGCGTCGAGCGCGGCAGCATGCCGTATTCGGCGGTGATCCAGCCTTGCCCCTTGCCCTTGAGGAAGGGCGGCACCTTTTCCTCGACGCTCGCGGTGCACAGCACCTTGGTGTGGCCGAATTCGACGAGCACGCTGCCTTCGGCATAGCGCGTGTAGTGGCGGGTGATCTTGATCGGGCGCAGCGCATCCGGGGCGCGGCCATCGGGTCGTTGAGACATGGTCATTCCTTGCGGGTGGCGGAAGCGGCGGTCTGTGGCGGGTTCAAGCCGGGTGGCGCAGGGGAGGCCGCGCAGCCCTCGCCCTGCCAGGACAAGACGAGCAGCGAGAGGTTGTCGCGTCCTGAGCCGGCCAGCGATTCTACGCGGTCGAGCAGGCGCGGGGCCGCCTTGATCGGATTGGTCAGGCTCAGCCGCTCCAGCGGCGTTTCGTCGGCGAGCGGCCCCCAGACGCCGTCGGAACAGAGCAGCACGACGTCGCCGCGCTTGAGGGGCACCTTGGCGGAAAACTCGAAGCGCGGGCTGCCGTCGCCGCCCAGGCAGCTCGTCAGCTGGTGGCGCCAGGGATGATGGCGCGCCTCGGCGGCGGCAAGACGGCCTTGCGCGACGAGCGGCTGCACGCGCGAATGATCTTCGGTGCGCGCGAGGATGCGGCCGTTTCTGAGAAGATAAAGGCGCGAATCGCCGGCATGCGCCCAGGCCGCGCAGCCATCTTGCACGACGCAGGCGACACAGGTGGTGCGCGGCGGATCGCGCAGCTGACGCAAACCCGATTGCGCGAGCACGGCCACGTGCGCGCCGGCGAGCGCATCGGCGAGGAAGGCCTGGGGGTCGGAAAGCCGCGGCCGCGCCTGCTGCTCGAAGGTGGCGACGATGCTCCTCACGGCGGCTTCGGCCGCCACCTCGCCGTGGCCGTGACCGCCCAGGCCATCGGCGAGCACCATGAGGAGCGCCTCGCGAGTGTAGCGGTAGCCCAGGCGATCCTCGTTGCGTGCGCGGCCGCCGATGCGGCTTTCCTGAAAGATCGAGAACTTCATGACGCGGACGGTGCGGGAGCCACCGGCGCGGCGAGCATGCGTTGCAGCGCGAAGGCGCTCTGCGGACGCGCGAGCGGATCCAGTTGCAGGCACTGATCGATCGTGGCCAACAGCTGCGGCGAATACTGGCCAGCCCAGCGCTGGCTGGCCGGCTTCAACTTGTCCTCGATGAGGCGCTGATCGGCCGGCTGCGGCGCGGCGGCCGCAAGACAAGCATACATGCTCGCGCCGACGGCATAGACATCGGTCCACGGCCCCTGGCCGGGCTGGTTGCCATATTGCTCGGGCGCGGCATAGCCGGGCGTATAGGTGGGGCGCAGCTCGGGATCGTTCTGCGTCAGCGTCTGGCGCGCTGCGCCGAAATCGATCAGCACCGGCGAGCCATCGAGGCGCAGATAGATGTTCGAGGGCTTGATGTCCAGATGCAGCAGGCGGTTGGCATGCACCTCGCGCAGGCCGGACAAGAGGCGCGCGAAGACGCCGCGGATGAAGCTTTCGCGAAAGCCGCCGCCGTGTTTGCGGATGTGCTCGTGCAGCGTGCGGCCCTGCTCGTAGCGCATGACGAGATAGACCGTGTCGTGGGCGCGCAGGAAGTTGAGCACGCGCACGACGTTGGGGTGATTGAGGCGCGCCAGCGCAATGCCCTCTTCATAAAAGGCCATCATGCCGGCCTGATAGGCGGCGCGGTTTTCCGGCTTCACCTGCGGCACGAGGCCGACGTGGCGCGTGGCGAGCGCGCGCGGCAGGTATTCCTTGATCGCCACCAGCTGCCCCTGCGGATCGCGGGCCAGATAGACGAAGGAAAAGCCGCCTTGCGAGAGGAGGCGCTCGAAACGGTAGCCATCGATCAGATGACCGGCGGGCAGAGGAATGTTCGGCGCAGGGGCGGGCGGGGCAGCCATCGCAGCACATTGTAATTCTTCGAGCCAGGCCGCGCTTTTCGGGTAAGCTCGGCATCGTTTGCCACCCTCATTTATCCACCATGGCCCTCTACAGCATGACCGGCTATGCGGCAGGCGAGCGCGATTTGGGCGCCGTGCGCCTCGCCCTAGAACTCAAGAGCGTCAATGGCCGCTTTCTCGACCTTTCGCTACGCGCAGCCGACGAGCTGCGCTTTCTCGAAATGCCGCTGCGTGAGAAGATCGCCGCCGCCATCGGCCGCGGCAAGCTCGATTGCCGCCTGCATCTTCTGCCAGGCAATGCCGCTCCCCAGTTCACCCCGAACTTCGCGCTCGTCGAGGCGCTCGCCCGCCTCGATCAGGAAATCCGCGCCGTGCTGCCGGCAGCGGCGCCGCTGTCGGTCGCCGAGGTGCTGCGCTGGCCCGGCGTGCTCGCCGCCGAGACGATCAACGCCGAGCGGCTCAAAGTCGAATGCCTCGACCTCTTCGAAGAGGTGCTCGCCGAATTTCTCGCCAGCCGCGCACGCGAAGGGGCGCGGCTGGGCGAAGTGTTGCTCGAGCGCCTTGCCCGCATGCGCACAGCTCTCGCCCAGGTCGAACCCTTGGTACCGGCGGCGATCAGCGAATATGCCGAGCGCTTGGCCTGCCGCCTGCGCGAGGCGGTCGCCGCGCTCGATGAAGAGCGCATTCGTCAGGAAATCGGCTTGTTCGCCGCGAAGATCGACGTCGCCGAGGAGCTCGCGCGCCTTGCGGCGCATCTCGACGAGGTCGAACGCGTCCTTGCGCATGGCGGCGCGGTCGGCAAAAGGCTCGATTTCCTCATGCAGGAGCTCAACCGCGAAGCCAACACCTTGGCTTCGAAGTCCGTTTCCGCCGCCATCACGGCGATCGCCTTGGAGCTCAAGCTCCTCATCGAGCAGATGCGCGAGCAAGTCCAGAATCTGGAATGACGAATTCTTGACTTGCCATAAGTGGCATTCGATCACGCAAGCCTAGGTAAATCATAGGCTTTTTTATTTCCTACTGTTGCAAGCCGTATCCAGCAAGCGGATAATTTCCGTGCACCCAGGCGTGCACCTTGGGTGCACTTTCGGTGGTTTTGTGGGTGCACATTCCAGTGCGTGAATGGAGGGGGTATGGGCAGGCTGACGGACATTCAGATTCGAGACTGGATCAAGCGCGGCGAGCACTTCGAGCAACGCGGCGACGGCGACGGATTGACTTTGCGGTATCGCAAGTCGGACGCCGTTCCGCGCTGGCTGTTCAGATATCGCATTGATGGGAAGGCGCGAATGATCGACCTGGGCAGCTACAAAACCTTGAGCCTTGCCGAAGCCAGAAAGACGGCAAAGGAACTGCGGGCGCGTGTGGCTTTGGGCTACGACCCGGCAGGCGAGAAGCAGGAACGCAAGCGCGAAGCCGTCAAAAAGCTCGAGGAAGCCAGGCTGCAAAAGACGATGGGCGAACTGGCCGACGAGTATTTCGCGGCAATGATCCTGGGGCGCTGGAAGCATCCGAACATCGTGAGGGCGCGGATCGAGAGGGACATAAAGCCGAATATCGGCCATCTGCCCATCGGCGACGTGAAGCCCCAGCATATCGACGCCATGCTCAAGGAGATCGTGAAACGCGGAGCGCCGACGATGGCGAACGACGTGCTGCGCTGGGCAAAGCGGATGTTCGATTACGCCGTCAAACGGCAGCTATGCCAGTTCAATCCTGCCGCGCCGTTCAGTTTGTCCGACGCGGGCGGCAAGGAGGAGTCGCGCGACCGCTGGTTGACGGCGGATGAGATTGTCGCCCTGTTCGCGGCGATGCGTGAGGCGCGGGGTTGGAACATCCTGAATACCTGGGCCGTGCATCTATTGCTCATGCTCGCCTGCCGACGCGAGGAACTGATCGCGGCGCGTGTCGAGGAGTTTGATCTGAACAAAGCGGTATGGCGCCTGCCGGCGGAGCGCACGAAGACCGGCAAGGCGATCGACATACCCTTGCCGCGCCAGGCGGTGGCGATCCTGCGGCGGCTTGTCGAGATCGGCGGCGATTCCGCGTGGCTGTTCCCGGCGCGGAAGATGCAGGAACGCATGACGCCGCATATCAGTCTAGACACCGTCGGCTCGGCGCTGAACAGGCATATCCGGCCTGTGCTGCTGAAAAAGGGCATCCCGGAATTCACGGTGCACGATTTTCGGCGCACGGCGCGGACGCATCTGGCCGCGCTGGGTGTGAGTCCCTATGTGGCCGAACGATGCCTAAATCACGTGGTCAAGGGTGTCGAGGGCATCTATAACCGGCACGATTTTTTTGACGAGCGCAAGGACGCCTTGCAGAGATGGGCGGACTTGCTGGAGCGCCTAGAGCGGGGTGGCGGCGAGGTGATCGAGATCGGCGCGGCGCGGGCAATGCAAACCTAAATCGCGGTAAGCAAAAGAAGTCAAGAGGTTTGGGCCGAGCTTTTCGGAAACCCCATTGGGGGGACAAATTCGACAAGCCGATGATTTTCAACGAGAAAAGCTACTAGATGTAGTGGTTATAAATCTCGTTGCCTACTAGCGCCAAGCGTAACCTGTTGATTTTTATGGATACGAAATTTTTTTTTCTTGACGTATCAACGCGAAGCCTTACGATTCGGGCTGTGGATAAGTCGTAAGGCATATCCGCACAGGTGCAAGCGGGATCGGACGGCCATCCGATCCCGCCTGCGAACGTAACCGGCAGCCCAGCTACGTGCAGTTGATTTTGCTCCTCACCTGCACGGAAGACTTTAGTTAGCAAAGGTTTAAAAGTCAACTTTGCCCCATTTGCTACCAAAAGCCTTCAATTGCTACGGGTTGCCATTTGCAACGAAAAGGAGTCAAGCGAATGGCATATCTGCGCATTGCTCAAATCGCCGAACGGATCGGCGACATTCATCCATCGCACGCATGGCGAATGCTTCGGAATGATCCCGAAGCGCCCAAGCCCATCAAGCTAGGAGCGCGGCTGACGGTTTTCGACGAAGCCGAAGTCACGCGCTGGATCGAGGGCAAAGTCGCGGCGGCTCGTCAAGCGCCGGCGCAACGAAAAGCTCCATCTGCCGAGGCCATCCGGCGCGGCGCGGAGACGCGCAAGGCGCGGCGCACTCAATCTGCCGTAGCAGCGTGAGGAGGCCCCGCCATGACGAAGCGAATCGCTGCGGCGAGGGCCGCGCACGGCAGAAAAGAAAGCGCCCCGGCGAATGACCGAGGCGGATCGAAATGCAGGTCGGATGCCGCGAAGTCTAGCACAAGGCTATCGCTGTGGGAGATCGACTACCTGCTTGAAGAGCACAAGGCCGAAATTCTTGATCGCCTTGCGCCGGCCATCGATGCGGCGGTGGCCCAGATTGCCGAACCGATCGCCGATGCATTGCTGGACTTGCTGAACGCCCTGGGCGACGAGAAGCGGCGCTATCCCGACGAAGTGATCCGCGCACAAGAAGCGCTGCTCGTTTGGAGGGCGGCGCGATGACGAGCCGTTGCATTGCCCTGCTGGCCGACTGCCGGTCGCCTGTTTCGGCGACCAAGCGCGTGAGCTTTGCCGAGCTTGCCGCGATGCTCGCCAATCCAGAGCGCGGCGGCAAAGATGGCCTCGCATGGATGCCGGCCGATATCGACGCTGGGCCGCGCACTGCGGAGCGCGTGAGGTCGATCAGTTTCCTTGCCTTGGACATTGAAGCCGAATCCGAACCCGCCAAAAACGACGCCGGCGAGCCGCTGCGCGACGGGCACGGCGATCTCGTCAAGCGCGTGGTCGGGCCGGAACCGCCGGGCATCGATGAGATGCTCGCCGAGCTTCGATTGTGGGGGTGGCGCTGCATCCTGCATTCGACTTACAGTCACGGCGGGCCGATCCTGCCCGAAGGGGTCGAGCACCCGCGCTATCGGCTGATTTTCGATTTGTCCCGGCCGCTCGCCCCTGCCGAGGTGAAACCGCTGGGCCTGCACGCGGCGGCGCTGCTGGGGCTGTCCGATTGCTTCGATAGCAAGGCGCTGGAACCGGCCAGACTGTTTTACCTGCCGCGCTGCCCCGACATTGACCGTCAGTTGATGTTCCGCCATGAGGTGGTCGAGGGCGAGCCGCTGGACGTCGACAAGTTGCTCGCCGATGCCGAGCGAATCGAGGCGGCGCGAAAGTCGGCGCTGACAAGACGGCATCCGCCGGCATCCGGCAGCGTGATCGCGGCTTTCAACGAGCAAGCCGATATCGGCCGCATCCTCGAGGAGCGCGGCTATGTCAAAAAGCGCAATCGCTGGTTGTGTCCGAAGAGCACGACGGGCCTGCCGGGAGTGCGGCTGCTACCGGATTGTCGAGACGGTGTCCCGCGCGTCTTTTCCGATCATGGTAGCGATCCGCTGAACGACGGCCATGCTCATGACGCTTTCGACGTGTGGCGCATCCTCGAACACGGCGGCGATATGGGGAAAGCCGTCAAGGAAGCGGCGCGTTTGCTGGGGCTAGAACGCCCCAGGATCGTTCAAAACGGCGAGGCAATGGGGGAACCTGGGCGAGCGGCGAAAAACGCGCCAGAGGGCGATTCTGACGGCGACTACCATCGAAACGCCCCAGTTCCCGATCCGGCCATGCTCTACGGTTTGGCTGGCGACGTGGCGCGGGCGGCGGCGGCAACGACTGAGGCGAACTCCTACGCCGTAGCCCTGGGCTTTCTCACGTTCCTTTCGGCCGCCTGCGGGCGCGATGTTTATCTGCCCGTCGGCAACACGAAGCACCATGCGCGGCTTTTCATGCTGCACGTCGGCAGATCGAGCCGAGGACGCAAAGGTGATGCCCTATCGTTGGTGCGGCGCATTCAGGATGCCATCGAACAGCGTTGGAGAGAGGAAAACCCTGTTGCTGCGGCGCTGGGGTTTTTCTGCGGGCAGTCGCATAGCGGCGGGCTGAGCACGCGAGAGGGGCTTGCCCTGATGATCCATGACGGGTTCAAAAGCGGCAAAGAGGAAGTTCCGCCCATCCATGACAAGCGGCTGTGGGTTATCGAGTCCGAATTCTCGAATGTCTTGCACCAGTCGAAACGCGACGGCAACACGCTGAGCGCGGCGCTGCGCGATTGCTGGGATGGTGTGTCGATTCGGCCTGCAACAAAGTCGAGCCGCGTGTGGGTCAGCAATCCGCACGTCGCCATGAGCGCCGCCATCACGCCGTCCGAACTGCGAGAACTGATCGCTGCGCGCGAACTGACGAATGGCTTCCTCAATCGCTTCCTCGTTTTCTGGGCTGAGCGCGACAAGCTGATACCGTTCCCGACGCCGACGCCCCCCGCCGTTGTTGGGGAACTGGCAAGTCGCACGATGGAAGTGATCCGCTTCGCCAAAGGCGGCTATCCCGACGTGTTCGATACTCGTCCAATGGAATTGTCGGCAGAGGCGCGGCGGCGCTATGACAAGTTCTATCGCCAGATCGGACGCGAGCGCCTGCCGGAAAGACTGGCTGCCATCCTTGAACGCCGGCCGCCTATCGTGCTGCGGCTAGCCATGCTCTTCGCCTTGACTGATCTGCAACACGTGATCGAAGAGCGGCATATCGAGGCGGCAATCGCCTGGGCGCGGTATCACGCCGATTCGGTGCGGTTCATTTTCCAGGATGCGGCGGGCGAGGAGGCGGCGCAAGAGACCGACGAGGCGGCGGAACGCATCCTCGCCTTCCTCAAAGAGCGCGGCAAGGCGACGAGGACGGAGATCGTGACGAAGTGTTTTGGCGGGCACCTATCCGCTCGCCGGATCGACGAGGCAATCGACCTGCTGCTCTCCGAGAGCCCGGCCAGGATCGTTGTCGAGGAAGGCGAACGGCTCGCCAATGGCAAGCGAACCAAGCATTACTCAATCAACAGGCGCGAAGTTGGCGAATTTGGCGAAGTTGCCCATTTGGTGCGGGATTCGGCAAGTTCGCACGCTTGCGAAGTTGGCGAAGTTGGCGAAGTTGGATTTTCGCCGGCAATCCAAGTTCGCCAAGTTCGCCAAGTTCGCAACGAGGAAAAAACGCCGGAAACCCGCATGGTTGAGCCAAGTTCGCCAAATTCGCCAAGTTCGCACGTGTTCAATGCCTGCGAATCTGGCGACGGCGATGAGCTAGTCGAGGTGACCATCTGATGGGCGCGGCGGATCTGCTCAAAGCCCTGCATGCCGCTGGCGTTGCCGTCCGCGTCGACGGCGACGACCTGCGGCTGGTTGGCCAAGCAACGGCAATCGAGCGGTTCCGGCCGCTCGTTGCCGAGCGCAAGGGCGAGATCGTCGCGGCGCTGAAAGTCGGCGCTGGCGAGACGGCATCGCGCTGGTGGCTGCTGCACTTCGCCGACCGCGAGCCTGTGGAGGTGGCCTGCTGTCCCGAGGCAACCCATGCCGAGATTCTGGAACGGCACCCCGGCGCGGTAGCGGCGGAGCCTTTCGAGCCAGCCATCCGGCAACCGTCGGCACCCCTGACCGCCGACGAAGAGGCGTAAATCCTGCGCTGGCTGGCGCAAATTGGCGAGGGCGACCGCGATACCATCGGCGCGGTGATCCGGCAATGCCAGCATGACGCGTATGCACGGGCTTACTACCTGCGACGGGCCGTGCTGGAACTGCCCCATGATGACGACGACCGCCGGCCATGCGCGGACTGCCGGCACCTGCGCGGCGAGGTGTGCCGGATCGCCAAGCCGGGCGGGATCGTGAGCGCTGCCAGGGGCTACCGGCCGGCCGAGCCGTGGCGACCGCGGCGGTGCGCTGGATTCGGGGAGCGCGTCCGATGAAGAATCTTCCTGCACTCGAAAAAGCGGCTGATGCTCTTGAAGGCGAGATCATTTCAGCGAGTCGGACGGGTTATGCCCGGCGTCCGAGCCTGGGCACTGCGCGAGGAGTGCGGCGCGAACTGGCCGCGTTGTATCTCGAATTGCGGCGCGGGCAGATTGACGAACGGCACGCTACCGCATCAGCCTACTTGCTGCGCTGTGTGCTCGAATCAATTCGATTAGACGAAATCGAGCAGCGCCTAACCGCATTGGAGCAAAGGAGCACGAAATGACTGCATCGCTGCTGCGCCGCCTAGCGCGGCTTGAATCATCCGCCGAAGGGCCCAGGGTTTTCGACTTGGGTAAGTTCTTTTCTGACTTGTTGCGCCGTGGCGAATCGGATGGCGCGCCAGCATTCCCGCCGATACCCATCCGGCCGGGGACTGACGATATCGCCCGCTGGTTCGAAGGCATTCTGCGGGAGGCCGAACATGAGCATGGATAGCCTCAAACGCCGCCTTGCGCGGCTCGAATCAGCCGGGGATGGCGCTGATGGGGCGGCGATACTCACCCATCGGATGCACCTACCCGACGGCACGGTCAACGTGCATGAAGTCGAATGTCGCCCTCTGCCATGGGCGATTGCATCATGCGATGCGCGGCAACAAGGCCCCGTCAAAATCAACCTGCGCAGGGGCGGGAGGATCGAAACATGAGCGTCAGCCTCTTGCGCCGAATCTCACGGCTCGAAGCCGTCCGCGATGATGACATTCTGATCTTCACCCATGAGCGCCAAGAGCCCGACGGTTCCCTCACGCTGCTGAACGACCGCACATTCGGTGAAGAGCCGCGCATCGTCGGGCACGTCCCCGCTGGCGAAGTCACAGAGTTTCGGAGACGGCTGATTCGCATCAGCCCTGCGCGCTGGCACGACTGACTGTCGGCGCTGGCACGACGCCGATGAGCCCGGCGATGAGCCCGGCTTTTTCGTCTTATCGGTGCTACTGCGGCAAGCGCATGGCCGCCAGGATGATGCCGACCCCGGCGGCGACGAGGCCGCCGAGCTTGATGGTCAAGCGATGCTCCAAGGCTTTGAGCCGTTCGTCCAAGTCTTCCTTGGTGACGAGTTGGGCAAGCGCATCGCGGCTCGCATCGGCGACGGCTTCGGCCTGCTCTTCGGTGAATCCTGCCGAGCGTAGCCGCTTGATGAGGGCATGGGAATCGAAAACGATGGTTGCCATGCCGGGCATTGTGGGGGCTAGGCTATGCAGCGTCAAGCGACGGTATGCGTTAAGATGCCCCTACCCGCCGAAAAGTGTGCACCCAAGCGTGCACCCAAAGGAAAAACCAATTAGGAGATTCCGCTTAACCATGCGGTTTTCCGGCATTATTTCGTGAGCAAGTCCAACCTCGAGTGACAGGCCGTCCCGCCAGCGCCGATTTTTCGGGTAATCTCAAGCTTCGCCGCGTATTCGAGGAACGATTGCATGATGACCGCCCCCGCCCAGGACGCCACACCCGAGACCGCCGGTGCCCTCTTCATCGTCTCGGCGCCTTCCGGTGCCGGCAAGACGACGCTCGTGCGCATGCTCATGGAGCAAGATCCCAGCATCCGCCATTCGGTCTCCTTCACGACGCGCCAGCCGCGCCCGGCCGAGGTCGATGGCCGCGACTACCATTTCATCGACATCGCGACCTTCCTTGCCATGCGCGAGCGCGGCGACTTCCTCGAATGGGCCGAGGTGCATGGCAATTTCTACGGCACCTCGAAGCGCTGGCTCCTTGACGAGATGCAGGCCGGCCGCGACGCTTTGCTCGAGATCGACTGGCAGGGCGCGCAGCAGGTGCGCGCGCTCATTCCCCATGCGGTGTCGATCTTCATCCTGCCGCCTTCGCTCGAAGAGCTCGAACGGCGCCTGAGAAGCCGCGGCCAGGATAGCGAAGAGGTGATCCAGCGCCGCGTCGCCGCCGCCTTGGGCGAGATGCGCCACGTCGACGAGTTCGATTTCGTTATAATCAACAATGACTTGCAGGAAGCGCTGCGGGATCTCGCCGCCGCCGTGCGCGCCTCGCGCCTGGTCTTTCAGCGCCAGCGCCTACGTCATCCCGAGGTATTCCGCTTCCTGTCCTCCCATTGATCTTTCGTAAGAGGATGCCATGGCCCGTATCACCGTCGAAGATTGTTTGAAGACCATTCCCAACCGCTTCCAGATGACCCTGGCAGCGACCTACCGCGCCCGTCAGATCGCCATGGGCAGCGCGCCGATGGTCGATCCCGGGCGCGACAAGCCGACCGTGATCGCGCTGCGCGAGCTCGCCGAAGGCAAATACGGCGCGGAAATACTGCAGCGCACCCTCGCCTCCTAACTGGCTCGGGGGATGGACATGCCGGCGCTCGCCCTCTCCTCCCCCGCTCCCGCCCTGGCGAGCGCGCCGGCGCCGCCCATCGATGAGCCGCCGATCATCCCGCTCGATATGCATCCGCCGATCGATTTGGCGGAGGACTACGAGCGTTTCCGCGCCGAGCTCGCGACGTATCTGAAGCCCGAGGACGTCGAGGCCGTCACGGCGGCCTATCATTTTTCCGCCAACGCCCATCGCGGCCAGTTCCGCATCAGCGGCGAGCCCTATATCTCCCATCCGCTCGCGGTTGCCGAGACCCTTGCCCGCTGGCGCCTCGATCCGCAAGCCCTCTGTGCCGCGCTCTTGCACGATGTGATGGAGGATACCGCCATCACCAAGGCGCAGATCGCCCAGGATTTCGGCAAAGTCACCGCCGAACTCGTCGATGGTGTCTCCAAGCTCGACCGCATCGAGCACCAAAGCTTCGAGGAGGCGCAAGCGGAAAACTTCCGCAAGATGCTGCTCGCGATGGCGCAGGATGTGCGCGTCATTCTCATCAAGCTCGCCGATCGGCTCCACAACATGCGCACGCTCGATGCCGTGCGGCCGGAAAAGCGCCGCCGCATCGCCAAGGAAACGCTCGAGATCTATGCGCCGATCGCCAACCGGCTTGGCCTCAATCAGCTCTATCGCGAGCTGCAGGATCTTGCTTTTCGCCATCTCTACCCCATGCGCTATCGGGTGCTCGCCAAGGCCGTCAAGGCCGCGCGCGGCAACCGCCGCGAGGTGGTCGGCAAGATCCTCGCTGCGATCGAGCAGCGCTTGCCCGAATGCCACATCGAGGCCGAGGTGATGGGGCGCGAGAAGCATCTCTATGGCATCTACCGCAAGATGCGCGACAAGCACCTCTCCTTCTCGCAGGTGCTCGACATCTATGGCTTTCGCATCATCGTCGCCGACGTGCCGACCTGTTATCTCGCCTTGGGCGCGTTGCATGGCCTCTACAAACCCGTGCCGGGCAAGTTCAAGGACTACATCGCGATCCCCAAGGCCAACGGCTACCAGTCGCTCCACACCACGCTGATCGGCCCCTACGGCATGCCCGTCGAGCTGCAGATCCGCACGCGCGAGATGCACCATGTGGCCGAGACGGGCGTGGCTTCGCATTGGCTCTACAAGGACGAGCAGACGCTTTCGGAGCTGCACAAGACCACTCACCAGTGGCTGCAATCGCTGCTTGAATTGCAGACCGCCTCGAACGACTCGGCCGAGTTCCTCGAACATGTCAAGGTCGATCTCTTCCCTGGCGAGGTCTATGTCTTCACGCCGGCGGGCAAGATCCTCTCCTTGCCGCGCGGCGCCACCGCCGTCGATTTCGCCTACGCCGTGCACACCGACATCGGCAACCGCTGCATCGCCTGCAAGATCAACCATGAGCACATGCCGCTCCGAACCGAGCTCAAGAGTGGCGATCGCGTCGAGATCATCACGGCGCCGAACGCCGCACCCAACCCGCACTGGCTCGGCTTCGTGAAGACTGGCAAGGCGCGCGCGCAGATCCGCCACTTCCTCAAGAAAAAGCAGCAAGAGGAATCCGCCGCGCTCGGCGAACACCTCCTGGCGCAGGCGCTCGCCAGCCTCGGCCACCGGCTCGAAGAGCTCGGCAATGCCGCCTGGCAGCGCTTTCTCAATACCTTCGCCGGCAAGACCAAGCAGGAGGTGCTCACCGACATCGGGCTGGGCAAGCGCTTGCCGGTGATCGTCGCGCGGCGGCTCATCGACGGACGCGCCTCGGGCGGCCCGCTGGCGCAGGCGGCCGGTGCGATTCCGGTCAAGGGCAGCCAAGGCATGGCGATGCGCCTGGCGCGCTGCTGCCGGCCGATTCCCGGCGATCCGATCATCGGCGTCGTCAAGGCCGGCGAAGGCCTCATCATCCATACGCATGACTGCCCCAGCTTGCGCGGCGGCAAAATCGCGCGGGGGCCTGGCGGCGCTAAGGAATGGGTCGATGTCGAATGGGACCCCGAAGCGCGCGGCCCCTT
Organism: Rhodocyclaceae bacterium; assembly: GCA_026415155.1. Classification (GTDB taxonomy): domain Bacteria; phylum Pseudomonadota; class Gammaproteobacteria; order Burkholderiales; family Rhodocyclaceae; genus Sulfuricystis. The sequence continues at coordinate 41,374 of JAOAHQ010000007.1, read as the reverse complement.
CGATGTGCTCATCAAGGTCGTCGCGCAAAACCAGCCCGGCGTGCTCGCGCGGCTTGCCGCCGCGATCGCCGAGAATGGCACCAACATCACCGATGTGCGCATGGATGCTGACGCGGGCAGCACGACGGCGCTCTATTTCACGCTCGAAGTGCAAGGGCGGGTGGATCTCGCCCGCATCATGAGGAGTCTGCGCCGCCTGCCCGCCGTGACGCGCATCGCCCGCCTCAAGGAAGAACATCACTCACGTCACTAGAGGGAAGCACCATGGCCTACGAATCCGAATACACGCAATTCATGCGCGCTTGGCTTGAAGCGCATCCCGAGGAGCGCGCCGTGCAGCAATCCGGCCGCGCGCTCTGGTGGGATCGCGGCCCGCGCGACCTCGAAGAAGAAGAGCGGCGCGCCGCCGCCCGCGTGCCGCAAAAGCCCTATTATTACGACGTCAATTGAGGAGGCCGCCCGATGAAACCCGCCCGCATCGCCTTGACTGCTGTCTCGCTCGCGCTCGCCGGCCCCGCCGCCGCCGACCTGAAACTTGCCCAGAAGGAAGGCTGCCTTGGCTGCCACGCGGTCGATAAAAAGGTTGTCGGGCCGGCCTGGAAAGACGTCGCCGCCCGTTACAAGAACGATCCGGCCGCCGAGGCGAAACTCATCAAGAAGGTGCGCGAGGGCGGCAAGGGCAACTGGGGGGACATCGTCCAGCCGCCCAATACGACGACCTCGGATGCCGACCTGAAGGCGCTCGTCAAGTTCATCCTTTCGCTCTGAAATGCCGCCGGGCCGGACGGCTTCCCCCCGCCCGCCCTCTTCCCGATCCCCTTTCCTCCCTGGCGAAGCAGGGCTTCGCCATGCCATCTTTCGCTCTGCCGGCAGGCTCGGCGCGGTGATGGCGCGGTTCGGTGAAGGAGGCTCGCCATTCCCGAGCGAGCCGCTCGACATTGGGATTCCTTGACGGCTGTCAAGCAAAACGCTACGCCTCACTCCTAGGATGCGGCCATCCAATCCCATGACTTTTGTAGGCCATTGCGGGGCGTCAGCATGAACATTTCGAGCGTCATCGTCATTCCCCATCCCGACCGCAGCGAGGATGTCCGCCGCGCGCTGGAAGAAATCGGCGGCGTCGAGGTGCACGCCGTTTCGCCGCAAGGCAAGATGATCGTCACGCTCGAGACCGAAAACGATGGCGAGACGATCGCCGCCTTCGAGCGCATCGGCCAGCTCGACGGCGTGCTGTCGGCGTCCATGGTCTATCACCAGCACGAACCCGCACCGGATATGGAAATTTCTCTCGAGGCTTAGCCATCAGGCGATGCCGCAACCCAATTCTTCGATACGGAGGTTGCAATGAAACTGACTCGGCGTGAATTCATCAAGGCGAATGCGGTCGCGGCCGCGGCCGGCGTCGCGGGCATGGCCGTGCCAGCAGCCCAGGCGCTTGCGCAGGCGAAGGCCGATGACGGCGTGCGCTGGGACAAGGGTGTCTGCCGCTATTGCGGCACCGGCTGCGGCGTGCTCGTCGGCGTCAAGGACGGCCGCGTCGTCGCCACCCAGGGCGATCCAGATGCGCCGGTCAATAAGGGCTTGAACTGCGTCAAGGGCTATTTCCTCGCCAAGATCCAGTATGGCAGCGACCGGCTCACGCGGCCGCTGCTGCGGATGAAAGACGGCAAGTTCGACAAGAATGGCGAGTTCCAGCCGATTTCCTGGGAGCAGGCCTTCGACATCATGGCGCAGAAGGTCAAGGAAACGATCAAAAACCCGGATCAAGGGCCGTTCGGCGTCGCGATGTTCGGCTCGGGGCAGTGGACGATCTGGGAAGGCTATGCGGCGAACAAGCTCTGGAAGGCGGGCTTCCGCTCCAACAGCATCGATCCCAATGCACGCCATTGCATGGCCTCCGCTGTGTTCGGCTTCATGCGCACCTTCGGCGCCGACGAGCCGATGGGCGTCTATGACGACATCGAGCATGCCGACGCCTTCGTGCTGTGGGGCTCGAACATGGCCGAGATGCACCCGATCCTCTGGTCGCGCATCACCAACCGGCGGCTCACCGCGAACCACGTCAAGATCCACGTCCTGTCGACCTTCTCGCACCGCTCCTGCGAGCTCGCCGACAACGAGCTGATCTTCAAGCCGCAATCCGATCTGGCGATCCTCAATTACATCTGCAACTACATCATCCAGACGGGCGCGATCAACAAAGAGTTCGTCAATAAGTATTGCACCTTCCATAAGGGCGTGACCGACATCGGCTACGGCCTGCGGCCCAACCATCCGCTCGAGCAGGCGGCCGGCAACAACGGCTATCCCGGCCCCGATGGCAAGCCGAAGGGCAACCCGAATGCCTTCTCGCCGATCAGCTTCGAGGAATTCGCCAAGTTCGTCTCCGAATACACGCTCGAGAAGGCGCACGAACTGTCCGGCGTGCCCAAGGACAAGCTCGAGCGCCTGGCCAAGACCTATGCCGATCCGAAGACCAAGGTGACCTCCTTCTGGACGATGGGCTTCAACCAGCATACGCGTGGCACCTGGGTCAATAACATGATCTACAACGTGCATCTCTTGGTCGGCAAGATTTCCGAACCCGGCAACAGCCCGTTCTCGCTCACCGGCCAGCCCTCGGCCTGCGGCACGGCGCGCGAAGTCGGCACCTTCGCCCACCGCCTGCCGGCCGACATGGTGGTGTTCAACGACAAGCACCGCGAGATTGCCGAGAAGATCTGGAAGGTGCCGCCCGGCACGATTTCCGAGCGCGTTGGCTATCACGCCGTGCAGCAGTCGCGCATGTTGAAGGACGGCAAGATCGGCTTTTACTGGACGACGACCACCAACAACATGCAGGCCGGGCCGAACGTCAATGGCGAGATCTATCCGGGCTGGCGCAACCCGAAGGCCTTCGTCGTGGTGTCGGATGTGTATCCGACCGTCTCGGCGATGTCGGCGGATCTGATCCTGCCCTCGGCGATGTGGATGGAGAAGGAAGGCGCCTATGGCAATGCCGAGCGGCGCGGCCAGTTCTGGCGCCAGCAGGTCAAGGCGCCCGGCGAGTGCCGCTCCGATCTGTGGCAGTATCTCGAATTCTCGAAGCGCTTCAAGGTCGAGGAAGTCTGGCCGCCCGAGCTCCTCGCCAAGGCGCCCGAGCTCAAGGGCAAGACGCTCTATGAAGTCTTGTTCCTGAACGGCCAGATCAATGCCTTCCCGAAGGAAGAGGCGGCCAAGACCAATGCCCATGCCTGGGCCGGCTATACCAACGACGAGGCCGAATACTTCGGCTTCTACGTGCAAAAGGGCATCTGGAGCGAATATGTCCAGTTCGGCCGCGGCAAGGCCAAGGACCTGGGCGACTTCGATCACTATCACCGCGTGCGCGGCCTGCGCTGGCCGGTCGTCGATGGCAAGGAAACGCTCTGGCGCTATCGCGAGGGCTTCGATCCCTATGTGAAGACCGGCGAGGGCTGGAAGTTCTACGGTAATCCCGACGGCAAGGCGCGCATCTTCGCGCTGCCCTATCAGCCGCCTGCGGAATCCCCGGATGCCGAATACGACCTGTGGCTGTGCACGGGCCGCGTGCTCGAGCACTGGCATTCGGGCTCGATGACGCGGCGCGTGCCGGAGCTCTACAAGGCATTTCCCGATGCGGTGGTCTTCATGAACCCGAAGGACGCGGAAAAGCGCGGCATCAAGCGCGGCGACGTCGTCAAGGTGGCCACGCGGCGCGGCGAGATCCAGCTGCGCGTCGATACCAAAGGGCGCAACAAGATGCCCGAAGGGGTGATCTTCATTCCCTTCTTCGACGAGCATCGCCTCGTCAATAAGCTCACCCTGGACGCCACCTGCCCGATCTCGAAAGAGACGGACTTCAAGAAGTGCGCCGCCAAGGTGGTGAAGGTCTGACTACTCGCTGAACACGGGGCGCAGGGCAGGGGGCTGCTCCCCGTCCCGTCATCATGGACAATGCCAATACTCACAAGGGTTCCGCCCGTCGTCAGTTCCTCGCCGATACCGCCCGTCTGGCCTGCAGCGTCGGCCTGCTGGGGCTGGGGGTGGGACTCTATGCGCGGCATGCGACCGCGCTGCCCCCTGCTGCCATCCGCCCGCCAGGCGCGCTGGCGGAGAGCGAATTTTCCGCCGCCTGCATCCGTTGTGGCCTGTGCGTGCGCGATTGCCCCTACGACATCCTCATGCTCGCCAAGCCCGAGGAGCCCATGGCCACCGGCACGCCCTATTTCGTCGCGCGCCAGGCGCCCTGCGAGATGTGCGAGGACATCCCATGCGTGAAGGCCTGTCCGACCGGCGCGCTCGATCATGGCTTGACCGACATTACCAAGGCCAGGATGGGGCTTGCCGTGCTCGTCGATCAGGAGACCTGCCTCAATTTCCTGGGGCTACGCTGCGACATCTGTTATCGCGTCTGCCCCGTCCTCGACAAGGCGATCACGCTCGAGCCGCAGACCAATACCCGCACCGGCCGGCATACCTTGTTCATTCCGGTCGTGCATTCGGAACATTGCACCGGCTGCGGCAAGTGCGAGAAGGCCTGCCCGACCGAGATCGCCGCGATCAAGGTCTTTCCGCTCTACATGGCCAAGGGGCGGCTGTCGGCGCATTACCGGCTTGGCTGGGTCGAGAAGGAGAAAGCCGGCGGCAGCCTCGTCGCACCGGACGTCGAGCACCAGTACACGCTGCCGGAGGGCATGCGTTATGAACTGGGCGGCAAGGGGCTTCACGCCGCACCGAACAGCGAGCCGGCGGGCAGCATCCCTGCCGTCCCGTCAGCGCCGACTTTCAAGGCCCTGCAGGGAGACAAGCTATGAGCCCGGCCCCGCTGCGTCCCGGCACGGAAGCGATCGCCGCGAAAGGCTGGCTCGCCGCGCACAAGTGGCTCATGCTGCGCCGCCTCTCGCAGTTCGGCATTCTGCTGCTGTTCCTCGCCGGCCCGTGGTTCGGCCTGTGGATCGTCAAGGGCAATCTGAACTACAGCTACACGCTGAATTTCTTGCCGCTGGCCGACCCCTATCTCTTGCTGCAGTCGCTCGTGGCCGGCCAAACGCCCGAGCAGCTCGGCCTGATCGGCGTCTCGATCGTCGTGCTGTTCTATCTCCTGGTCGGCGGGCGCAGCTATTGCAGCTGGGTCTGCCCGGTGAACCTCGTCACCGATACGGCCAACTGGCTGCGCGCCAGAATGGGGCTCAAAGGCGGCGCGCACTTGACACGCGCGACGCGCTACTGGCTGCTCGCCATGACCCTCATCGCCGCGGCGCTTACGGGCACGATCGCCTGGGAGATGGTCAATCCGGTCTCGATGCTGCATCGCGGGCTCATCTTCGGCATGGGCATGGCTTGGGCGGTGATCCTGGCGGTGTTTCTCTTCGATCTGTTCGTCATGCGTCATGGCTGGTGCGGCCATCTCTGTCCGGTGGGTGCCTTCTACAGCCTGCTGGGCAAGCTCGCACTGCTGCGCGTGCGCTTGCCGCGGCGCGATGCCTGCAACGACTGCATGGACTGCTTCGCGGTCTGCCCGGAGCAGCAGGTGATCCGCCCGGCCTTGAAGGCCGTCGACGGAGCACCGCCGGTGATTCTGGCGGCCAATTGCACCAATTGCGGACGCTGCATCGACGTCTGCTCGAAGGACGTCTTCGCCTTCGGCAGCCGCTTCGGCGGATCGGGCCAGTAGGACTCTGCTTACATTTCTCACGGGAAGGGAGACGATCATGAAACACACCGTCACGATGGGCATGGCGCTCGCCGCCGCCTTGCTTTGGGGCTGCACACAACAGTTCGCCGGCGTGAAATCGATGCGCGGCGAAGACGTCGCCGCCGCCGACAAGCCGCAGGCCGAGAAACAATACCTGGGCGGCCGGCCTGGCACGACGCAGAAGATCGCGCGTACCTTCAGCACGCAGCCGCCGGTGATCCCGCACGAGGTCGAGAAGTTCAGCGACGTCAATCTCGAGGAGAACTCGTGCATGGACTGCCATAGCGCCGCTAATTACGTCAAGAAGCAGTCGCCGAAGATCAGCGACAGCCATTTCATCGATCCGGTGTCCGGCAAGAAGCTCGCCGAAGGTTCGGCCGCGCGCTGGAACTGCATGCAGTGCCATGTGCCTCAGGTCGATGCGCCGCCGCTGGTTGGCAACGTCTTCGTCGGCAACGTGGCGAACTAAGCCGAATAAGCCGCGTTACGGCAGCCGGCTTGCGGCAACGAGGCGGATGGCGCCAGCAGGGCAGGCCGTGACGCACTCGCCGCAGCCGGTGCAGCGCTCGGCGAGCACCTCGGGCAGCGCGGCGGCCATCCGGCGCGGCGAGAAGCGGATCGCGCCTTCGCCACACGCATCGCTGCAGCTCCTGCACACTACGTTCTGAAAGGTCATGCAGCGGCCGTCGATCGCCGCCTGACGCGGCCCGCTGGCGGCCGGCGGCGCCCGCAGCCGGCCGCGCAGAAAGTCCCGTCGCGAAATCATGGGCACATCTTAGCAGTGAAAACCAAAAGGGCGGCTCATGCCGCCCCTGGCCTGCGCGGCCGGTCGCCGCGGTCACTCGTCGTCGTCTTCCTTCATGCCAGCCGGCTTCTTGTGGGCGATGCCCTTGTGGCAGTCGATGCAGGTCATCTTGTCGCGCAGGCCGATCTCGTGCTGCTTGCGGCTGCGCTGCTTCTGCGCATCCGCCTTCATGCCCTCCCAGGTATGACAATTCCGGCATTCGCGCGAATCGGACTTCTTCATGCGCTCCCACTCGTGCTGGGCGAGCGTCAGCCGCTTTGCCTCGAACTTCTCAGGCGTGTCGATCGTGCCCATCAGCTTGCCATAGAGCTCGCCCGAGGCCTGGATCTTGCGCGCCATCTTATGCACCCAGTCCTTCGGTACGTGGCAGTCGGAGCAGATCGCGCGCACGCCAGTGCGGTTCTGGTAATGCACGGTCTGTTTGTATTCCTGATAGACCGTGTCGCGCATCTCGTGGCAAGAGACGCAGAACTCCAGCGTATTGGTCGCCTCCATCGCGGTGTTGAAGCCGCCCCAGAAGACGATGCCAGCGACGAAACCCGTCGACAGAATGCCGAGCAGGGAATATTTGGCGCTCGGCTGCTTCAGCGTGCTCCATAAGCTCATTGGTGACCCCCTTTGTTTGAGATGGGGGTATCTTGGGCCAGTGCGGCACCTGCCGCCTTGATCTAACTTAAGTGGGCGGACGGCGGATAGGCCGCCTTGCCAGCGCCGACGGGAAAAAATGCGTCGGTGCCTGCGACGCCGCTTACTTCTTGCCGCTCGCCTGGGCCTTGAGCTCGCGCACCTCGGCAAGGTTGGCCGCGAGCACGCGCGCGTTTTCCGAGTCAGGGGGCAGGAGCTTCAAGAGCGCTTCCCAGTCGGCGATCGCCGCGTCATAGCGTTTTGCGTCATAGGCGAGCGTGCCGCGCAGCCACAGGCCCATCGGATGCGCCGGTTCGAGCTTGAGCGCCCGATCGAGGAGCGCGGCGATTTCTTCGTCGAACCCCTGACGTTGCATCGCCAGCGCATCGGCATAATCGACGAGCAGGTCGGCGTTGTCCGTCACGAAACTGCCGGCGCGCCGATAGGCTGCGACGGCCTCGTCGAGGCGGCCCAAGGCCTTGTAGGAGCGGGCGAGCATCGTCCAGCCTTGCAGGTTGTCCGGCTCTTGCTCGAGACGGGCGGCGAGATTGGCGACCATGCGGTCGATGTCATCGGCCGTGAAGCGCTGCGCTCGCGGCGGATCGAGGGCGGCAGGGTTGCCCAGCGCCAGGTAGAGCAAAAGGGCGGCGAGCGGCAGCGCCAGGCCCAGCACGAGCGGTGTCGCACGCACGGTGGCGGTGGCAGGGGGCGCGGTGACGGCCTCCGCGCGGCTATCCTCGAGGAGCCGGCGCGCGAGCTCGGCGCGCGCCGCTTCGTAATCCGCGTCGGAAAGCGAGCCTTCGGCACGGTCGCGCTCGAGTTCGGCGAGCTCGTCGCGGTAGATCGCAGCGTTGATCGCTGCGCGTGAAGCGGCCGCGTCCGCCGCCCTCACGCGGCGCAAAGGCAGGAGCAGCATGAGCAAGGTCAGCGCGACGAGAAGGGCCGCGCCGAAAACGAAGCCGGTCAGTCCGGTCATGAGAGATCATCCTTGAGGAGCGCTTCGGCGCGGCGGCGTTCTTCTTCGGAAAGCGGCGCTTCGGGAAGCAGGCGCTCGCGCCGGCGCAGATAACGAAAGAGCGCTATGAGGCCGATGAGCAGAAGCAAGAATGGCCCAGCCCAGAGCAGATAGGTCGTGGGTTTCACTTGCGGCCGGTAGAGCACGAAATCGCCATAGCGGGCGACGAGATAGTCCTTGACTTCGTCATCGCTCTTGCCGGACTTGATGAGTTCGCGCACTTCGTTGCGCAAGTCCTTGGCGAGATCGGCCTGGGAGCCGGCGAGCGATTCGTTCTGGCAGACGAGGCAGCGCAGCTCCTCGGTGATCTTGACCATGCGGCGCTCGATTTCTGGGTCTGCGGCGAGCGGCGCCGCTTCCTTGGCGAGCGCCGGCATGGCAAGCAAGCAGAGGGTGGCAAGCCATAGCCAAGACCGCTTCATCGTTCGAGCTCCTTGACGAGCGGCAGAATCTTCTTCTCGAGCACCTCGGGCGTGAGCGGGCCGATCTGCTTGAAGCGGATGATGCCTTGCTTGTCGATCAAAAAGGTCTCCGGCACGCCATAGACGCCGAAGTCGATGCCGACGCGGCCATCGGCATCGGCGACCGAAAGGAGATAAGGATCGCCGTAGCGCGCGAGCCAGCGCAGGGCGTCCTCGCGCTTATCCTTGTAGTTGAGGCCGATGACGGGCGGCAGGCGGCCACTTTTGGCGTAGTCGATGATGACGGGATGCTCTTCGCGGCAAGAGACGCACCACGAGGCCCAGACATTGAGGAGCCACACCTGGCCGCGCAGCTCGGCGGGCGTGAAGGTCTTTTCAGGGTGGGCGAGCGTGGCGAGGCGGAATGCGGGCGCTGGCTTGCCGATGAGCGGCGAGGGCACCTCGCGCGGATTGAGCCCCAGCCCGACGGCAAGCAGGGCGACGAGGACGATGAAGACGCCCAGAGGAAGCAGGAAACGGTTCATGCGCGCGCTCCGACACTCGCTGTGGCAGCGGCCGAGGAGACTTTCAAACGGTAGCGGCGGTCGCTCGCCGCGAGCACGCCACCCAAGGCCATCAACAGGCAGCCGCCCCAGATCCAATCGACGAAGGGTTTGAAATAGACGCGCACCGCCCAGGCCTCACCTTCGAGGGGTTCGCCGAGCGAGACATAGACGTCGCGCGTGAAACCGGCATCGATGGCGGCTTCCGTCATCGGCATCGCCGAGCTGTCGTAGTGGCGTTTCTCGGGGTAAAGCGTGCGCAGCACTTTGCCATCCTTGGCAAGCTCAAACTGGCCGCGCGCGGCGAGGTAATTCGGCCCGCGCGCTTCAGTCACGCCGAGGAACTTGAAGGTATGGCCGCCGACGGTGACAGTATCACCCGGCTCCATGCGCACGTCGCGTTCTTCCTGATAGGTCGAGACCATCGTCGCGCCGACGACGAAGGCGGCAAGCCCGAAGTGGGCCAGCTGCATGCCCCACCAGGAGGCGGGGGGGCGACTGACCTTGAGGCGCTCGACTGTCTGCAGTGCGATCGCCGTGGCGATCCAGACGGCAAGCGCCAGCGAAAGCGCCGTCATCGCGAACCAGCCGCCAGCAAGCCACGGCAGCACGAGGCCAGCGGCAAAAGCGGCGAGGGCGGCGGGAATCAGCCGGCGCGCGATGTCCCTGAGGCTGGCCTCTTTCCAGCGCGCGATCGGGCCGGCGGCGACGAGGACGAGCAGCGGCAGCATGATCGGCACGAAGACGGCGTTGAAATAGGGCGGGCCGACGGAAATTTTGCCGAGTCCCAGCGCATCGATGACGAGCGGATAGAGGGTGCCGAGCAGCACGCTGCCTGCCGCGACGACGAGGAGCACGTTATTGACGAGCAGCAGTGTTTCGCGCGAGACGAGCGCGAAGCGACCGCCCAGGCTCACTTGCGGCGCGCGCGCCGCGTAGAGCAGCAGGGAACTGCCGACGACGATGGCGAGCAGGATCAGGATGAAAATGCCGCGCTTGGGGTCGGTGGCAAAGGCATGCACCGAGGTGAGCACGCCCGAGCGCACGAGGAAGGTGCCCAAGAGCGACAAGGAGAAGGCGGCGATGGCGAGCAGCACCGTCCAGTTCTTGAAGCTGCCGCGCTTTTCGGTCACGGCGAGCGAATGGATGAGCGCCGTGCCGACGAGCCAGGGCATGAAGGAAGCGTTCTCGACCGGATCCCAGAACCACCAGCCGCCCCAGCCGAGCTCGTAATAAGCCCACCAGGAGCCAAGCGCGATGCCAAGTGTCAGGAACACCCAGGCGATCGTCGTCCAAGGGCGCGACCAGCGCGCCCAGGCCGCATCGAGCTGGCCGGCGAGCAAGGCGGCAATCGCGAAGGCGAAGGCGACTGAAAAGCCGACATAGCCCATGTAAAGGAGCGGCGGATGGAAGATGAGGCCGGGGTCTTGCAGCAGGGGATTGAGCGAGCGCCCTTCCTCGGCGGCCGGCACGAGCCGCTCGAAGGGATTCGAGGTGAGGAGCACAAAGGCGATGAGCCCCACGGCGATGAGCCCTAGGACGCCCAAGACGCGCGCCACCATTGCCTCGGGCAGCCGGCGCGAGAAGAGCGCCACGGCCTGCGCCCAACCCGAGAGCATCAAAAGCCATAGCAAGAGCGAGCCTTCATGGCCGCCCCAGACCGCGCCCAAGCGATAGACGAGCGGCAGCTGGGTGTTCGAGTGCTGCGCGACGTAGAGCACCGAAAAGTCATTGACATAGAACGCCCAAGTGAGACAGAGGTAGGAAAAAAGCGTCAGGAGGAAGGCGGCCGTTGTGGCCGGCCGCGCGAGCGCAAGCCATTGCGGCGCTTGGCGGTAGGCGCCCATGAGCGGCAGCACGCCTTGCACGCATGTCACGCAGAAGGCGAGGATGAGCGCGAAGTGACCGAGTTCTGGAATCATGGAGAGATTTACTGTTTGAGCGTCTGCTGCGCCTTCTGCGCCTGTTCGATGGCATGGCCGGCTTCGGGCGGCATATAGTTCTCGTCATGCTTGGCGAGCACTTCGGTGGCGGCGAAGACGCCATCGGGGCCAAGCCGGCCTTGCGCCACGGCCCCTTTGCCCTCCTTGAAAAGATCGGGCAGGATGCCGGTATAGGTGACGGGGACTTCCTTGGCCGTATCGGTGATGACGAAATGCACGGTGAGATTGTCGCGCCGTAAGGAACCCTCCTTGACCATGCCGCCGATGCGGAAAGGCCGGTCGAGCGGCGCCTTGCCGGCGGCGACTTCGCTCGGCGTGACGAAGAAGGCGATGTTGCTGTTCAAGGCGTTCAAGACGAGCGCGGCGGCAAGGGAGAGGGCGGTCAAGCCGCCAGCGATCAGCGCGATGCGTTTGTGGCGTGGTTTCATTCGTGGTTATCGAGGGTTTCGGCGAGCCGCTCGCGGCGCAGGCTTTGCAAAATGTTGCTACGACGCTTCGCAACGAGGATTGGTTCCGCAATCATGAGCAGTGCGCAGACGCCGAAGCTGCCCCAGACATAGAGCGCATAGCCGCCCATGGCGAAAAATTCCGCAGCCGAGCCCCAGTTCATGACGTGCTCCCCCGCACTTCGGGCAGCGCCTTGACCCATTCGGTATGCGCCTCGCGTTCGAGGATGATCGCGCGCACGCGCATCAGGGCCACGGCGATCGAATACATCCAGAAGGCGAGCGCCATGATCAGCATGCCCCACAGCATCGTCGCCGCCATCGTCGGCGCCTTGGTGAGCGACACCGAGGCGCCTTGGTGCAGCGTGTTCCACCATTTGACCGAAAAATAAATGATCGGCACATTGACGACGCCGACGAGCGCGAGGATCGCTCCGGCACGGTCGGCGCGGCGCGCATCGTCGATGGCCGCCTGCAGCGCGATGAAGCCGATGTAGAGGAAGAAGAGGATCAAGGCCGAGGTCAGTCGCGCATCCCAAACCCACCAGGTGCCCCACATGGGTTTCCCCCAGAAGGCGCCGGTCCACAGACTCAGGAAGGCCATCAGCGCGCCCGTCGGAGCGAGCGCCTGCGCCATCATGCCGGACAGCCGCGTATTGAGCGCCAATCCCAGCCCGGCCCAGAAGGCCATGACGAGATAGATGAACATCGACATCCAGGCGGCCGGCACGTGGATGAAGATGATGCGGTAGCCCTCGCCCTGCTGGAAATCGGTCGGCGCGACGAAGAAGGCGATGTAAAGGCCCGTCAAGCCAAACAATGCCGCGAGCGCCCAGAACCACGGGATCAGCTTGCCAGCGAGCGGGTAGAAGCTCTGCGGGCTGGCGTAGCGAAACCAGTTGATGAGTCGGTTACTCAAGCGCAATCCTCAAGGCCGCCGTGGTCGCCCACGGCGCGAAAAACACGGCCAGCGCGAGCAGCGCGGCCAACAGCGACAAGTGCCCCGCGGCGCCCAGGCCCGACAGATGCGCCTCCACGGCGCCTGCGCCAAAGATCAGCGCCGGCACGTAAAGCGGCAGCACCAGGAGCGAAATCAGCACGCCGCCGCCGCGCACGCCAAGCGTGAGCGCCGCGCCGATCGCGCCGATTAAGCTCAACAGTGGCGTACCCAACAGCAGCGCCGCCACCATGACGCCCAGTGCGCCCGCGTCGAGATCGTATTGGAGGCCCAAGACGGGCGCCATGAGCACGAGGGGCAGACCCGTCGTGATCCAGTGCGCGGCGATTTTACCTGTGATCAACAGGCCCAACGGCGCCGGCGAGAGCGCCAGCTGCTCGAGCGTGCCGTCGGCGTGATCGGGCGCGAAGAGGCGGGATAGCCCCAGCATCGTCGCGAGGAGCGCCGCTACCCAGATCACGCCGGGCGCGATCTTCTTTAGCAGCGCCGGCTCAGGGCCAAGCCCGAGCGGAAAGAGGCTCGTGACGATGACGAAGAAGAAGAGCGCCGTGAACACCTCGCTCTTTCTGCGCATCGCTAAGAGCAAGTCGCGACGGATGACGGCCAGTACCGCGTTCATATCTTGAGCACCTGGCCGCCCGGCAGCGGAATGGTCTGGTGGCTGGTCAGGATCGCGATGCCGCCGCCCTCCACGTGCTCGACGATGAGCGCCGAGAGCATGTCGACGGCCTTGACGTCGAGCGCCGTGAAGGGTTCGTCGAGAATCCACAGCCTTGCTTGGCGCACCGCGAGCCGCGCGAGCAGCACGCGGCGCTTTTGCCCAGCCGAGAGAAAGCGCACCGGCAGCGCCTCGCGGCCCTTGAGGCCGAAGCGGGCGAGCGCCTTGAGCGCCGCCGCCTCGGAAAGCGCACATTCATCGAGGCGCGCCGCGAACAATAGGTTTTCCAACGGGGTGAGCTCTTCCTTGACGGCGCTATGATGGCCGAGGAAGAGCAGCTCGCGCCGATAGTCTTCGCCCAGCCGGCCGATCGGTTCGCCATGCCAGAGAATCTCGCCTGCCGCGGGCGGCGCAAGCCCCGCGAGGATGCGCAACAGGCTCGTCTTGCCGGCGCCGTTTTCGCCTTGCACATGCAGCCATTGTCCCGCGCCGACCGCGAAATCGAGTCCGGAAAACAGGCGGCGTTCGCCGCGCACGCAGGCGAGGTGACGGGCAGTCAGCATGGCGGGCGGGATTTTGCCTCAATGCGCGGCGTTTGACTTGTCGGCCATCAATTTCTTCTGGCTGGCGAAAGTCGGCGCTGGCGGGACGGCCTCGATCATGGCCTATCGGACGAAAGCAATATTTTTTATGAAACCGATTAAAACGACTGCTTGCTGCGGCGCCGCAATTCTCCCTATACTGCGCCGCATCACGAACACGCACGGGGCGCAACCGCGTGCGTGCCAGTCCGTCGGGGCAGCAAGCCGCCTCGATGCTCGAGTGGGCCGGGACCACCCCCGGCCGCGCCGTGATGGCGACCGCCGCGCCTGCCCGCAAGGCGAGCGCGCCGGTCGCCGACGATAGTCCGCTGCCTCGTAAAGGCCGCGGATGGTTTGTCCGGTCACGGCGCGTTCGATCTCGCGACGCGCCAGCTTGAGGTGTCGTCGTTTCATCCATGCAATCCTGGTCGAATCTGGCGTTGGCTGGCGGCTTCATGGCCGCGCTGGGCCTGACTTTGGCGGGGCTGCTCGCCTTGGCCAACCGCAAGCTGTTCGTCTTCGAAGACCCGCGCATCGGCGAGGTCGAGGAGCTCTTGCCGAAATCGAATTGCGGCGCCTGCGGTCAGCCGGGCTGCCGCGGCTTTGCCGAGAAGGTGGTGGCCGGCGAGGCCGTGCCGGCGCAATGCACGGTGAGCTCGCCCGAGCAGCGGCGGCAGATCGCCGATCTTTTGGGCGTGGCGGCCGGCGAGATCGAGAAGAAAGTCGCGCGGCTCGCCTGCGCTGGCGGCCAGCACGTCGCCTTCCTCCGTGCGCGCTACGCGGGCTTGCAGACCTGCCGCGCGGCGGCCGTCGTCGGCGGCGGCGGCAAGGAATGCGCTTGGGGCTGCCTGGGTCTGGGCGATTGCGAGGCGGTCTGTGAATTCGACGCCCTGCACCTCGACGCGCATGGCCTGCCCGTCGTCGATGCCGACAAGTGCGCGGCCTGCAACGATTGCGTCGAGGTCTGCCCCAAGGGGCTTTTCTCGCTCGAACCGGTGAGCCACCGGCTCTGGGTGGTCTGCAAGAACCAGGCGGATGGCGAGACGGCGGAACGTTCCTGCGAAGTCGCCTGCACCGCCTGCGGCAAGTGCGTCGCCGATGCGCCGCCAGGGCTGATCCGCCTCGAAGGCAACCTGGCGACGATCCGTTACGAACTCAACCAGTGGGCGACGAAGGGGCCGATCGCGCGCTGCCCAACCGGCGCGATCGTCTGGTTCGAGACGCCCAACCGGCCCGTCAAGGGCGCGGCGGCGAAGAAGATCCTGCGGCAAGAGGCCTTGCCGCTGCTGCAATGAATATCCCCGCCAACCAAGAGGGAGTGGAGAAATGTTGATGAAACTGTTTCAGACCAAGAGCGAGGCCGACAAGGCGCAGGTGAAATATCCCGGCATCCGAGACGCGGTCGATGGCAATACGGCGGTGATCCACGTCGAGCGCGAGGCCTCGGATGCCGCCGGCGCCTACCCGATCACGCCCTCGACGCAGATGGGCGAATACTGGGCCGAGGCGGTCGCCGCGGGTCATCTCAACATCAGCAACAAGCCGCTCGTCTTCATCGAACCCGAGTCCGAGCACGCGGCGGCCGGGGTGACGGCCGGCATGGCGATGGCGGGCCTCCGCGCGACGAATTTTTCTTCGGCGCAAGGCGTGGCCTTCATGCACGAATCGCTCTATGGCGCGGTCGGCAAGCGCCTGCCCTACGTGCTCAACATGGGCTGCCGCGCGATCACCAAGGCCACGCTCAACGTCCATTGCAGCCACGACGACTATCACTGCGTCGATGACACGGGCTTCATCCAGGTGATGGCGAAAAGCGCCACCGAGGCGGCGGATTTAAACCTCATCGCGCGCAAGATCGCCGAACTGTCCTTGACGCCGGCGATCGTCGGCCAGGATGGCTTTCTCACCACGCACCTGATCGAATCGGCCCTGCTTCCCGAGCGCGCGCTGATCGAGGAATTCCTCGGCCGGCCCGATGACCTCATCGACACGCCGACGCCGGCGCAACGCATGCTCTATGGGCCGAAGCGCCGCCGCGTGCCGGCGATCTGGGACGTCGATATGCCGCTCGTCTCGGGCGCGGTGCAGAACCAGGATGCCTACATGCAGGCGGTGGCCGGCCAGCGCCCTTACTTCTTCGACCATATCGAGGAGATCGCCGATGCTTGCATGGCCGAATACGCGGCGCTGACGGGACGGCGCTACCAGCGCCTGTCGACCTACCGCTGCGAGGATGCCGACTATCTGATCGTCGGCATGGGCAGCATGGTAGTGCAGGCCGAGGCCGTCGCCGATT
This sequence comes from Rhodocyclaceae bacterium, assembly GCA_026415155.1. Taxonomy (GTDB): domain Bacteria; phylum Pseudomonadota; class Gammaproteobacteria; order Burkholderiales; family Rhodocyclaceae; genus Sulfuricystis. The sequence continues at coordinate 25,389 of JAOAHQ010000007.1, read as the reverse complement.
ATCTGCGCGAGACGCGCAAGCTCAAGGTCGGCGTCGTCAATGTCACGATGTTCCGTCCCTTCCCGGGCGATCTGCTCGGCCGCGTCTTGCAGGGCAAGAAGGGCGTGGCGGTGCTCGAACGCACCGATCAGCCGCTCGCCGAGGATCTGCCCCTGATGCGCGAAGTGCGCGCGACGGTGACGAAGTGCCTCGAGAACGGCCTCGCGCTCCATGAAGAAAAGCCCTATCCGGGCTACGCGAGCTTTGGCGCCGGCGAGATGCCGCGCCTCTATTCGGGCTGCTATGGCCTGGGCAGCCGCGATCTGCAGCCCGAAGGCCTGATCGCCGCCGTCGAGAACATGCTGCCCACGGGGGCCAAGCGCAAGTTCTTCTATCTCTCGATCGATTTCACGCGCCCGCCCCTGAATCCGAAGGACGAGATCCACCAGCAAGACCTGCGGGAGAAGTATCCGCAGATCGAGGCGCTCGCCCTGCGCGGCTCGGAAAATCCGAATCTCCTGCCCAAGGGCGCGATCACCGTGCGCATGCATTCGGTGGGCGGCTGGGGCGCGATCACGACGGGCAAGAACCTCGCCATGACGCTCTACGAGCTGCTCGGCTGGCACATCAAGGCCAATCCCAAATACGGCTCGGAGAAGAAGGGGCAGCCGACCACCTACTACCTCTCGGCCGCGCCGGAACCGATCCGCGTCAATTGTGAATACGTCTATGTCGATGTCGTGCTCTCGCCCGACCCGAACGTCTTCGGCCATTCGAATCCGCTCGCCGGATTAAAGCCTGGCGGCGTGTTCATCATCCAGTCGAACCTCGGTGAGGAGACCTGGGCGAGCTTTCCCGTCTGGGCGCAAAAATTCATCGTCGACAACGAGATCCGCGTCTTCTATCTCGATGCCTTCCAGATCGCGCGCGAGGAGGCGGGTTCGGCGGATCTCCAGTTGCGCATGCAGGGCATCGCCTTCCAGGGCGCTTTCTTTGCGGCGAGTCCCGTCATGGAGAGCGCCAAGCTCACCGAAGAGCAGCTCTTCACCGCGATCGAGGCGCAGCTCAACGCCAAGTTCGGCGCCAAGGGCGCGCGCGTCGTGCAGGACAACCTGCGCGTCGTCAAGCGCGGCTACACGGAATTGAAGGAGATCACCGACAAGCCGCTCGGCGCGACGCGCAAGCCGCTCGTCAAGCAGGAGGCGGGCCTGCCGGTGATGCTGAAGGAATGGCCGGCCGGCGACGGCCGGGTGGCCGACCTCCACCGCTTCTGGGAGCAGACGGGGCACTTTTATCTGACGGGCAAGGGCTCGGACAACCTCGTCGATCCCTTCGTCGGCACTTCCCTGATGCCGGCCGCCACCGGGGTGTTCCGCGACATGACGGGCATCCGCTTCGAGCATCCGGTGTGGATCGCCGAGAACTGTACCGCCTGCGGCAAGTGCTACACCGAGTGCCCGGACGCGGCGATTCCCGGCCTCGTGAGCTCGATCGGCGATGTCTTCGCCACCTGCATCCGCCGCATCGAAACGAACGGCACGCCGACGCGTTTCTTGCGCCGCGCCGTGCGCACGGTGGAAAAGAAGCTGCGCAACCTCATCGACACGGTGGGCGGCGCCGTGCGGCCGCTCATGGATCGCGCGATGAGCGAGACCGTCGCCGAGGCGCCCGAGGCCGAGCGTCAGGCCCTGGCCGCCGAATTCACGCTCCTGCAGGTGCAGCTCGCCGGCTTCCAGTTCGCCGCGACGAAGCCTTACTGGGATCAGCGCGAGAAGAAACAAAAGGGCACGGGCGGCCTCTTTTCGATCACCATCAATCCCTACACCTGCAAGGCCTGCGCGCTGTGCGTCAAGGTCTGCGAGGACCAGGCGCTCGAGATGGTGACGCAGACCGAGGCCTCGGTCGACAAGCTGCGCCGCGACTGGAACTTCTGGCTCGACCTGCCGACCACGCCGCCGGAGTATTCGCGCATCGACAGCCTCGATGAGAAGATCGGCGCGCTCGAGACGCTGCTCCTCGACAAGCGCAACTACCAATCGATGAACTGCGGCGACGGAGCCTGCCTGGGCTGCGGCGAGAAGACGGCGATCCACCTCTTCACCGCGACGGTGACGGCGCTCATGCAGCCGCGCGTCAAGGCCTTCGTCGCCAAGCTCGACGATCTGATCGCGCGGCTCGAGCAGCACATGCGCATCAAGCTCGCCTCGGCCGTCGATCTCACCGACGCGAGCGCCGTGGTGCGCGCCGTCGAGGCGGCCGGCCAGCACGATCTGACGCTCTCCAACCTCGCCGCCAAGCTCACCGAAAACAAGCCGGCGCAATTGCTCGACCCGCAATGGGTCAAGAACACCGCGCAGCTCCTCGAAAAGCTCAAGGATCTGCGCTGGCGTTACGTCGAGGGGCCGACGAAGCGCGGCCGCGCCGAGATGGGCATCATCAATGCGACCGGCTGCACTTCGGTGTGGGGCTCGACCTGGCCCTACTCGCCCTATCCCTTCCCCTGGGCCTCGCATCTCTTCCAGGATTCGCCTTCCGTCGCGATGGGGCTCTTCGAGGGCCACATGGCGAAGATGGCCGAAGGCTTCAAGGCCGTGCGCATGGCCGAGAAGGAGCTCGCCGGCGATTATCTGCCCGAGCGCGACGACGAATTTTTCCGCCGCTTCACCTGGCACGACTTCACCGAGGAGGAATGGCGGCTCTGCCCGCCGGTCGTCGCCCTGGGCGGCGACGGCGCGATGTACGACATCGGCTTCCAGAACCTCTCGCGCGCGCTCATGTCGGGCATGCCGATCAAGGTGCTCGTCGTCGACACGCAGGTCTATTCGAACACCGGCGGACAGGCCTGCACCTCCGGCTTCATCTCGCAGGTCTCCGACATGGCCGCCTTCGGCCCAGCGCAGCGCGGCAAGCAGGAGACGCGCAAGGAGATTTCGCTGATCGGCATGGCGCACCGCACCGCCTTCGTCCTGCAGAGCACGATCGCCCATGTCACCCACCTCCTCGAAGGCTATATCGACGGCCTCAACAGCCGCCGGCCGGCGCTCTTCAACGTCTATGCGGTCTGCCCGCCCGAGCATGGCGTCGGCGACGACAAGAGCGTCGATCAGAGCAAGCTCGCCGTCGAAAGCCGCGCCTATCCGCTGTTCCGCTTCGATCCGGATGCCGGCACCACCTTCCGCGAATGCGTGAGCCTCGAAGGCAATCCGGCGCTCGAAGCCGACTGGCCGACCTATACGCTGAAGTACGTCGCCGAGAACGGCGCTCACGAGTCGATGACGCTGCCGCTCACCTTTGCCGACTTCGCGGCCACCGAGGCGCGCTTCCTCAAGCACTTCAAGAAGGCGCCGCCGGAGACCTGGAACGAGCACATGGTCTTGCTCGCCGACTTCCTGCAGCTCGATGCCAACGAACGCGAGGGCAAGTTCCCCTACATCTGGGCCGTCGATCAGAAGAACCGCCTCACCCGCCTCATGGTGACCCAAGAGCTCGTGCGCTCGACCGAGGAGCGGCTCCTCTTCTGGCGTCAGCTCAAGGACCTCGCCGGCGTTGATGCGCAGCTGGGTGACGAAAGCGCGATCGCCGAGCGCGTGCGCGCCGAGCTGATCGCCAAGATCAGCGCGACGCTGGGCCTTGCCGGCAGCGATCTGCCGGCGAAAGTCGGCGCTGGCGCGACGGCCCCGCTGCCGCCGGCGGACGTCGCCACGGGCGGCAATGGCGGCGATTACGAGCCGGTGTGGGTCGAAACGCCCGAATGCACGGCCTGCGACGAGTGCATCACCATCGCGCCGAAGGTGTTCGCCTACAACGAGCAGAAGCTCGCGATCGTCATCGACCCGAAGGGAGCGAAGTTTGCCGACATCGTCAAGGCGGCCGAGAAATGCACGGCTGGCTGCATCCACCCCGGCACGCCGTGGAACCGCAGCGAGCCGGGCCTCGATAAGCTGATCGCGCGCGCGGCGAAGTTCAACTGATGAAGCTCGTTTCCTGGTTTCGCGGCGAGGCCTTCCAGCGCGGCGTGCATCCGCCGGAGTGCAAGCTGACGGCGAAGATGCCGATCCGCCGGCTGCCGTTTCCGCCGCGCGTCATCGTGCCGCTCTCGCAACACATCGGCAAGCCGCCGCGGCCGATCGTCAAGGTCGGCGAGGAGGTGGTGCGCGGCCAGCCGATCGCCAAGGCCGAGGATTGGCTCTCGGTGCCGCATCATGCGCCGGTGACCGGCGTCGTCGAGTTCATCGGCCTCAAGCCCGGCCAGCGCGGGCCGTGGGTGGAATCCATCGTCATCCGCGCCCATCCGGGCGCAACCCAGGAAGACCTCTGGGGCCAGCCGCGCGACCTTGCCCAGGCGAGCGCCCAGGACATCCTGCAGGCCGTCTGGGATGCCGGCCTGGTGGGCCTGGGCGGCGCGGCTTTCCCGACCCATGCCAAGCTTTCCGTGCCCAAGCAGGCCAAGGTGCATACGCTCGTCGTCAATGGCTGCGAATGCGAGCCGTATCTGACCTGCGATCATCGCGTCATGGTCGAGCAGGCTGACGATCTCATCGCAGGCATCCGCTACGCGATGCGCGCGACGGGCGCCGTGCGCGCGATCGTCGGCATCGAGGACAACAAGCGCGATGCGCGCGACGCGCTGCGCGCGGCGATCGCGCGCGCCGGGGAGATACCGGAGGGGGAGATCCACGCCGAGCTCGTGCCGACCAAGTATCCGCAGGGCTCCGAGAAAATGCTCATCATGGCGCTCTTCGGCGTCGAGATTCCGGCGGGAGGCCTGCCGGTAAGCTTGGGCATGGTCGTCAACAACGTCGGCACGCTCGCCGCGCTGGGCCGGCTGCTGCCGCAAGGCCGGGGGCTCACCGAGCGCGTCGTCACCGTCACGGGGCCCGGGGTGGCGCGGCCCGGCAACTACCTCGTGCCGCTCGGCACGCCGCTGCGCTGGGTGCTCGACTTCGCCGGCACGCCGCAAGAAGACTTCGAGGTCGTGCTCGGCGGGCCGATGATGGGCCAGGCGGCGGCCTCGCTCGAGGTGCCGATCACCAAGGGCATCTCCGGCGTGCTCGTGCTGCCCTCCGCCGAGCTCGCCCGGCGCGAATCGGGCAAGACCTATCCGTGCATCAAATGCGGCGAATGCGTCGAATCCTGCCCGATGGGCCTCAATCCCTCGATGCTTGGCATGCTCGCCGCCAAGCGCGAATACGACCTCATGGGCTCGCACTACCACCTCGGCGAATGCTTCGAGTGCGGCTGCTGCTCCTATGTCTGCCCGTCGAACATTCCGCTCGTGCAGCAGTTTCGCGTCGCCAAGCAAATCCTGCGCGAAAAAGCCCTGGCCGCCCGATGAGCCTCGAAATCCGCTCCGCCCCGCACATCAAGGCGCACAGAAGCGTCGAGACGATCATGCGCCATGTCGTCTATTCGCTCTTGCCGATCTGCGCCTTCTACGTCTTCCAATACGGGCTCTCGGCGCTCGCCTCGCTCGCCGTCGTCACGGCGGCGTGCCTCGCCACCGAACGCTTCTTCGTCAAGACCGGCACGCAGGCGGGCGACATCTCCGACTACTCGGCCGTCATCACCGGCCTCTTGCTCGCGCTCTCGCTCCCCCCGGGCTTCCCGCTCTGGATGGGCGCCGTCGCCGGTTTCGCCGCCATCGCGCTCGGCAAGGCGCTCTTCGGCGGCATCGGCTGCAACGTCTTCAATCCTGCGCTGGTCGGCCGCGCCTTCGCGCAAGCGGCCTTCCCGCAGGCGATCGCCACCTACACGCCCTCCTTCCTGCCGGGGCGCTTTTACGAGATGGTGCCGACCTCGATGACGCTGCCCTTCATGCAGCCCGCGAGCGTCATCGACTGGCTGAAAGCGAAACAGCTCGACGCGCTCGCCGGCGCCACGCCCCTGGCGAAGTGGAAGTTCGAAGGCGTGCTCGCCGGCGCCGAGGAGCTCATCACCTCGCTTTCCGGCCACATGGCGGTGGGGCCGTCGCCCGCGCTGATCCTCCTGTGCGGCGCCTATCTCGCCCTGCGCCGCTTCCTCGACTGGCGCATCCCGGCGGCGATCCTCGGCAGCGCGGGGCTCACGGCCTGGCTCCTGTTCGCGCTCTCGCCGGAACGCTTCCCGAACCCCTTCTTCATGCTCTTCTCGGGCGGCCTCATCCTCGGCGCGGTCTATATGGCCACCGACATGGCGACGTCACCTGTGACCCCGAAGGGCATGTGGGTTTATGGCGCGCTGATCGGCCTCTTGACCGTCATCATCCGCTACTACAGCGGCCTGCCGGAGGGCGTCATGTATGCCATCTTGCTAGCCAATGCCGCCACGCCGCTCATCGAGAAGATCACGCAGCCCACCCCCTTCGGCAAGAGCCGCTTCGCCTTGCTGGGCCGGGCGAGGAAAGGGGCTTCCTATCCGCTCCATCCGGGTTACATCTCGCGCGAGGAGGCGCATGCCGTGACGCCCAAGAAGCGCCTCTTCGCCCACAAGCCGAAAGCCGAGGCACGCAAGAAATCCAATGAAGCCCGCGATTGATCCCCTGCCGACGACGCCGACCGCAGCGATGCTGCGCACGCTGGCTGTGGTGGCCGCGCTCTGCGGCACGATCATCACGGCCGCCCATCAAGGCACTCAGGCCGCCATCGAAGGGAACAAGCGCCTGGCGATCGAGCGCGCGGTGTTCAAGGTGATTCCCGCCGCCGTCTCGGTGGCCGAATATCTCGCCCTGCCCGAGGGTCGCCTCGTCAAAGTCGGCGCCGACAAGACGGCCCCGGCGGGCGCGATCAAGTTCTACGCCGGCTTCGACGCTTCCGGCCGGCTCGTGGGCGTCGCCGCCGAAGGCGCGGCGAAGGGCTATGCCGATACGGTGCGAATCCTCTTTGCCTGGGAGGCGTCAAGCCAAGCGGTAACGGGCTTTGGCGTCGTCTCTTCGCGCGAAACGCCCGGCATCGGCGACAAGATCCTCGTCGACAAGGATTTCCTCGCCAACTTCCCGCTCGAAGCGAAGCTCTCCGCCGACATGAAGACGCTCGCGAACGCGATCCGCACCGTCAAGCACGGCACGAAGGCGTACCCCTGGGAGATCGATGCGATCGCCGGCGCGACGATCACCTCGCGCGCCGTCGGCCGCGCCATCGACGAGACGGCGCAGGCCCTGCTGCCGCGCATTGCTCCGCATCTCGCTCAACTCGAGGACAGGCCATGACCGCGACACGCACCGACCGCTGGGACGAATTCATGGAAGGCCTCTGGCGCCAGAACCCCATCTTCGTCATGACGCTGGGGCTCTGCCCGGCGCTCGCCGTCACCGTCTCGGCCGTCAATGCCCTCTCGATGGGGCTGGCGACGACCTTCGTGCTGACGGCCTCCTGCTTCCTGGTCTCGCTGTTGCGCAAGCGGATCCCGAAAGAGGTGCGCATCGCCACCTACATCGTCATCATCGCCACCTTCGTCACGGTCGTCGATTACCTGATCCAGGCCGTGAGCCTCGCCCTCTACGACGCCTTGGGCGCCTTCATCCAGCTCATCGTCGTCAATTGCGTGATCCTCGGCCGCGCCGAGGCGCATGCCTCGAAGCATCCGCCCTTGCCGGCCGTCTTGAGCGCGCTGGGCATGGGCGCAGGCTTCACGCTCGGCCTCTTCGCATTGGGGGCCGTGCGCGAGATCCTCGGCGCGGGCAAGCTCTTTGGCATTTCGCTCTTTGGCGAGCATTTCCAGCCCTGGGTCGTCATGGTGCTGCCGCCCGGCGGCTTCTTCGTGCTCGGCCTGTGGCTGCTCCTCTTCTCCGCCTGGACGCGGCGCCAACGGCGCAAGGAGGCGATCCAACATGCATGAATCCGCCGCCCAAATCTTCATCAACGCCTTTCTCGCCAACAACTTCGTGCTGGCGATGTTCCTCGGCCTCTGCCCCTTCATCGGCGTCTCGGGCAGGCTCGACACCGCCTTGCCGATGGGCGCGGCGACCACCTTCGTGATGCTGATCGCCTCCGTCTGCGCCTATGGCCTCAATGGCGCGCTCGCCGCGCTCGGCCTCGAATCCCTGCGCCTGATCGCCTACATCGTCGTCATCGCCTCGAGCGTGCAGCTCGTCGAGATGGTGCTCAAGAAATACAGCCCCGGTCTCTTTCGCGCGCTCGGCATCTATCTGCCGCTCATCACGACGAACTGCGCGGTGCTCGGCGTCGCGCTCTTTCAGACGGCGCGCGAATACGACTTCGTCCAGTCGCTCGTCTTCGCCATCGGCGCCGGCGCGGGCTTCACGCTCGCACTCCTCTTGATGGCGAGCGTGCGCGAGCGGCTGCAGCTCTCCGACGTGCCGTCCGTCGCCCAGGGCACGGCGCTCTCCCTGATGCTCGCCGGCATCCTCTCGCTGTCCTTCATGGGCTTTGCGGGCCTAGGCGGATGAGCGGCTATCTCGCCACGGTCGGCCTCCTCTTCGCGCTCCTCGTCGGCGGCATCGCGATCGACCGCCTCTATCGCGCCTTCGCGGCGCGCCATCCCGAACTCGGCCCCTTCCGCAAGGCGGAGGGCTGCGGTTGCTGCGGCGGCCAGTGCGACGCCGACGATTCGCCCTGCAACCATTGATGGGTCGATAAGACCGGTTTGTTGCTAGCGGCGCGCGGGGAGGAGAGAATGCCTCCCCTCATGAAGCCCGCCGCCTGGTTGTTTTCCTTCACGCTCGCCCTGTCAGCCTATGGCGCCCAGGCGCTCGAGATCGTGCCTTATCAGCCTGAGCGCTTCGCCGCGGCGCGCGCCGCCGGCATGGTGACGGCCGTGCAGTTCCATAGCGGCTGGTGCCCGATCTGCGTGATGCAGTCGCGCAGCTTGGAAAGCCTCAAGAACGACCGCGAGCTCGAGCGCGTCATCGTCTTTCAGGCGGATTTCGCCAAGGAGGAGGCACTGCGCCGGCGTCTCGCCGTGCATGCCTTCTCGACGCTGGTGATCTTCCGCGGCGAGGAGGAACGCGCGCGCACGATCGGCGACTTCCAGCCCGAGAAGCTCAAGGCGCTCTTCGCCAAGGCGCAGTGAGCCGGCCCATGACGGCGCCCATCGATACCTTCGTGCCCGCCAGCGCTGGCATCACCTACGCGGCGGGCATGCTCACCGCCCTCTCGCCCTGCGTGCTGCCGCTGTTGCCGATCGTCGTCGGCGGGGCGATCGAGCGGCATCGCGCCGCGCCGCTCATGATGGGGCTGGGCATGGTCACGGCCTTCGCGATGGGCGGTTGGCTCGTCGGCGCTTTCGGCGCCGCAATCGGCCTCGATTCAGAATGGGTGCATCAGGCCGCGGCCGTGTGCCTGATCCTCTTCGGCCTCGCGCTCTGGTTCGATCCGCTCACGCGCATCGTCTCGCGCTTCGTGCAGCCCCTGGCGATCACGGCCGACCTGATGGCCGAGGAAATCGGCCAGAAACGCTCGCCCGTCGCGGCCTTCTTCTTCGGCGGCCTCTTGGGGCTGGCCTGGAGCCCCTGCGCCGGGCCGATGCTCGTCTCGTCGCTCGCCCTCGTCGCCACGGGACGCGATGCGGGGCTCGGCGCGCTGCTGCTGGGGCTCTTCGGCCTCGGCGCAGCAACGCCGCTCGTGATGGCCGCCTACGCCTCGCGGGCGGCATTTCGCCGCCTGCGGCTATGGGCAATGGATCACACGGCCGGACTGCGCCACGGTTTCGGGCTGCTGGCGATGCTCTCCGGGCTCTTCATCGCCACCGGCCTCGACAAGTGGCTCGCCACGCAGGTAATCGCCGTGCTGCCCGATTCCTGGCTCGTGCTGATTACGCGCTATTGATCCTAAAAACTTCACCACCAAGGCACCAAGGGCACAAAGTTTCACCAAGATCAATGAGCTACATGAGGAAGGCATACCACCTGTCGGGTGGAGCGTCTTCTCTCTTGCTTATCCTTGGTGTCCCTTGGTGTTCTTGGTGTCTTGGTGGTGAAAAATGAGGTTTTCAGGTTGACTACGCATAGGCCGGCGCAAAGCTTTCCGCTTTTGGCCCGCTCTCGCCCCAGTAGGGCGAGAGCTTACGCAGCTGGGCGATCACGGGCGGCACGGCGGCGATGACGCGGTCGATCTCGGCTTCGGTGTTGAAGCGCGACAGCGAAAAACGTGTCGTGCCGTGCGCAGCCGTGTAGGGGATGCCCATCGCGCGCATCACGTGCGAAGGTTCGAGCGATCCGGAGGTGCAGGCCGAACCGCTCGAGGCCGCAATGCCGGCTTTGTTGAGGAGCAGCAGGATCGCCTCGCCCTCGACGAATTCGAAGGCGATGTTGCTCGTGTTGGGCAGGCGGTTGGCGACATCGCCGGTCGGGAAGCAGCGCGGCACGGCGGCGAGGATTCCCGCTTCGAGCTTGTCGCGCAGGCGCTTCACTTCCGTGTTCTCATAGGCGAGGTATTGCTGCGCGAGTTCGCAGGCCACCCCGAGGCCGACGATCGAGGCGGTGTTCTCGGTGCCGGCGCGCCGGCCGCGCTCCTGATGGCCGCCGCGCAGCAGGGGCCGAAAGCGCGTGCCGCGTTTGAGATACAGCACGCCGACGCCCTTCGGCGCGTGCAGCTTATGGCCCGAGAGCGAGAGCATGTCGATCTTCGTCTTCTTCAGATCGATGGCGATCTTGCCGACCGCCTGCACCGCATCGGTATGGAATTGCGCGCCGACGGCGTGCGCCAGCTCGGCCATCTCCTCGACCGGGAAGATCGTGCCGGTTTCGTTGTTCGCCCACATGACCGAGACGATCGCGGTGCGCGGGGAAAGCGCCGCCTTGTATTCGTCAAGGTCGAGCCGGCCGCGCTTGTCCACGCCGAGGCGCGTGACGACATAACCTTCCTTTTCGAGCTGATCGCAGAGCGAGAGCACGGCGGGATGCTCGACGGCCGTCGTGATGATCTGGTTGCGCTCCGGCATCGCCTTCAAGGCCGAGAGGATCGCCGTGTTGTCGGATTCGGTGCCGCAGGAGGTGAAGATGATTTCTGAATCGTGCTCGGCGCCCAGGAGCGCCTGCACGCGGGCGCGCGCCTCCTTCAAGGCAAAGCCCACCTTGTTGCCGAAGCTGTGCATCGAGGACGGGTTGCCAAACTGCTCGGTGAAGAAGGGCAGCATGGCCTCGACGACCGCCGGATCGCAGGCCGTCGTCGCGTTGTTGTCGAGATAGATCGGCGCGTCGCTCATGCGGCGGCCCTCCCGAGCATCGAGGCGGGCAAGAGGCGCACGAATTCGCCGAGCGCTTCGATGAGCTTCGTCTGGATGCCATTCAAGGTCGCCGCCTCCATCATGCAGCCGGCGCAGGCGCCCTTGAGATTGACGTAGATGTTCTTGCCGTCGATCTCGACGATCTCGATGTCGCCGTGGTCGCGCTGCAGCATCGGGCGGATCGCTTCGATCGTCTCCTCGATCTTGCGCATGCGCTGAAAGCTCGTCAGCTTCGGCGCAGTGGGGGCCGCGGCGCCGGAGGTCGGCGCGGGCGGGACGGCCGCGGGGCTCGGCTTTTTCTCGGCGGTCGGCGCGGTGCAGGTCTCCTTGGCCACCTTGGCGAGGATCTCCTCGATCGCCTCATGGCAGGAGGCACAGCCGCCGCCGGCCTTCGTGTAGTGGGCCACCTGCTCGACGGTGGTGAGCCCATTGGCGCGGATCGTCTCTTCGATGAGCACCGCATCGACCGCGAAGCATTTGCAGACGAGCGCGCCTTCCTCATGGTCGTCCTGCCACTGCTCGCCGCGATAGTTGGCGATCGCCGCCTGCAGCGCCTCGCGCCCCATCACCGAGCAGTGCATCTTTTCGGGCGGCAGGCCGTCGAGATAATCGGCGATGTCCTGGTTGCTCACTTTGAGCGCCTCATCGAGCGTCATGCCCTTGATGATCTCGGTGAGCGCCGAGGAGGAGGCGATCGCCGAGCCGCAGCCGAAGGTCTGGAATTTCGCATCGAGGATGGTCTCGGTGGCGGGATCGACCTTGAGCATGAGCCGCAAGGCATCGCCGCACTTGATCGAGCCCACGTCGCCGATCGCATTGGCGTCCTCGAGCACGCCGGCGTTGCGTGGATTGAAGAAATGCTCGCGCACTTTTTCCGAGTATTCCCACATGTCGTTTCTCCTCTCAGGGGGTTACGAGGAGAGAAGCAAGGCGCGCGCCAATGCGTAAGCCTTTGTTCCGTTTGAGCTTGGTGGTATCGCTGTCGCAAATGCGACAATCCGCTCAGGCGGCAAGTGCGTCGGCGGCCCAATCGATGAGGCGGGATACCACGCCAGTGACCCAAGTGCGCTCGAGTGCCGGCTCGATCCCGCCCAGCCCGTCGTCATAGCGCAGCGCGGTGCCGTACGGCGTCAGTCGAACGGGATCGGCAGCATCCGGCGGAAGCGGCAGGTCGTCGACCCGCAATAGCTCGATGAGCATTGCGAGGTTGTGCGTGCGCGGCACCTCGATGGCGTGTTTCGTCAGCACGCACTTGATCGCTTTCTCGACCGCCTGCTGGGCATGAAAGCCGACGATCCAGTCTGGCGCGGCGGCATCGGCGGCAAGGGCGCGCACGACATAGGCATCGTCGCGCGCCTTGTTGAGCAGGGCGAGCGCATACTCAGCAGGCGAGTTCATATTCGACGCCATCGCGCGCCGCGCGCCAGGCTAGGGTATTCGGGATCTGGCGCTGGCGGTCGAACATCTCGCTCGTCATGACCACCACATCGGCGGGGATGAGCTCTCGGCCGAGCAGTGACGAGAGCCGGATCGTTTCCACCATGCGGTCGCTGACTTCCGGCTCGATGACCAGAATGTCGATGTCACTGTCCGCGCGCGCACGCCCCTCGGCATGTGAGCCGAAGACGATCACGCGCGCGCCAGCGGGCAGTGCCCCCTTGAGAGGGTCGAGCGCGCGGCGGATTGGCGACGGAGCGCGGACGAGACGGACGGATTTCATCGAAGACCGCTTCATCAAGGCGACGAGTGGCTGAAATCATAGCCAAAGTCGGCGCTGGCAGGACGGCGCGTCAATGCCTCAGCCGATCAGAATCTCGTAGGCGCGCCTGAGCAGCGCGAGCTCCAGCGCCCCGACGTCGCGCGCGTCGGTGATTGCGATGAAACGGCCGCCTTGGCTTTCGACGGCGTCGAAGGGGGGATCGAGCGTGGCGAAATAGGCGAGCACGACGGGGATATCGCCCTCCGGCGTGGCGAGCGTCGCCGAGAACTCGGTCTCGGCACAGAGGCTGCCTTTGGGCAGGCCAAGCCGCCGCGCCGCCTCTTCGAGCAAGGCGGCGGGATGCGGCCTCACCGTGGGCGTCGCGGCGAGCAGCGCCGCCCCCGCGGGCGGCGGCGTGAAAGCGAGCATGCCATGAGGCCAGCGCACGAAGCGCGTGCGTGCGCTCGTGCGCTGCTTGTGGCAGAGGAGCAGGCGCGGCGCGAGCAGCGTACCGCTCACCAGATCTCCGCCGGCGCCTTCAGGCGTTCGACCGGCACGCCGCCGATCAGGTGTTGATCGAAGATCGTCTTGACGTCCTCTTTCTTGACGCCGGTATAGAAGACGCCCTCGGGATAGACGAGCACATTGGGGCCGAGGCTGCAGGGGCCGATGCAGCCCGAGGGCGTCACCATCACGGTGTCGAAGCACTGGCGCTGCTGGAATTCGAACATGAATTCGTCGAGCACTTCCTGGCAGCCCTTTTGCCCGCAAGAGCCGCGCGGGTGGCCCGGCGGCCGCTGCTGGCTGCAGATGAACACGTGTCGTAGGGGGCGAGGCATCGTCAGCTCACGAAGGTAAAGCAGTTCTTCGGGCAGGTGCGGCCGCAGGCGCCGCAGCCGATGCAGTCCATCGGGTTCTTGATGGTCATCATCGCCTTGGCGTCTTCGTCGTCCCAATCGTCATCGACCTCGTCGTCACCGCGGTCGACGAGGGTCAGCACGTCGCGCGGACAGACCTTGAAGCAGCGGCCGCAACCGATGCAGACTTTCGAATCGATGGCTTCGACATAGGTGGGCGTCCAGGGGGTACCGCCACGGGTGAGAGCGACAGCAGTCATGGATTTTCCTTTCAAGCGGATGGGATCGAATTGAGTCTGGCGTTGGCCTCGGCCCAGGCCTTGCAGGCGTCGTAAGTGGCCTGGGCGATGGCGGGAATTTCTTCGTAAGCCGCAGGCAAGCGCTCTTCGACGAGGTCGTGCAGCTTGCCTGCCTCCTCGGCCGCGAGCCGCTTGAGTCGCTTGACTTCCTTTTCGAGTTCCTTGCGTTCTTCTTCGCTCATAGTCCTGCCACCTCCGGATAGGCACCGATGCGTTCCAAAGCCACGGCGAGCAGCTTGTCGGCCTCGGTCTTCATCTTCGAAAGCGATTCGAAGCCGAAGCGATGCACGTCGCGCAGCGTCTTGTCGACGGCGACGAGCTTGCCGACGATGATCAAGGCGCGGCCAAAGCCTTCGTGCGAGAGATGTATGAAGGGGGTCGCCATGAGGCCGCATTCCTTCTCGATCAGCGTGGCGATCGCGTTGTAGAAGGCCTTGACGCGCGCCAGCGTCTCCTCGTCCGGATCGCCGATGATGGGAATCTCGGCCTTGCGTTCCTTGGTGAGGATCAGCGGTTCGAGCAGCTTTTCATTCGGCTGGCCGTCCCAGCTGCCGTAGCTGTCGAGCGCGCGCAGTTGGCGCACCATCTCCTTGATGAAATCGGTTTGAAAAATGGGGTCGGGGGCGTTCATGGAGCGTCTCCGCAAGAGGGCGAAACGAAGGCAGGAGTGCAGGGACTCCGGCGGGCGAGCACGCGCTGCGCGATGAGGCCCAGGCCAAGCCCGCCGCCCGCGCCGGCCACGGCGGCGAGATCGCCCGCGGCGGCGAGGGAAACGGCACCGATGAGCGTGAGCCCGGCCGGCAGGAGATAGGCCAGCAATGCGCTGCGCGCCAGCGCTCCGGCCGGCATGGCGAGCATCACGCGCTCGCCGGGCTGGACGCCCGGGGGGGCGGGCAACTGGATCGTGCGCGCCGTCGTGCCGCAGTGGCTGCGGCTTGCGCAGCTGCCGCAGGCGGCGGGCACCTCGACGCGCAGCGTGGCGAGGCCATCGGCAATCGTGAGAATGGTGGCTTGACGAGCATTCATCCTAGAAACCTCAGTTTTCACCACCAAGACACCAAGAACACCAAGGGACACCAAGAAAAAACGAGTGGTAAGACGCTTCACCATGCGGGTGACTCCCCTTGATTTTCCAACTCGTTGATCTTGGTGAAACTTTGTGCCCTTGGTGTCTTGGTGGTGAGGTTTTTAGGTTCATTCTTGCCAGCCCTCCGCCGCCATGCGCGCGAAGCGCCCGGCATCGCTGTTTTTCTTGAGCGCCTTGTCGATCCAGGGCACGCCGCCTTCGCGCATCGCGATGCGCAATTTCGCGAGCAGCGCGTCGATCGGCTCTACGGCATCGAGGCGCAGCGGCTGGATGCCCGCAGCGAGGAGCTGTCGCACGGCAGAGCCGCCGACGGCCAGGCAATAGACGGCGGCGCAGCCCTCGAGCGCGGCGATCTTCGCGGCGAGCTTGCCTTCGTTGCCGTCCATGGCCTCCGGCGGGAATTCCGCCAGTTCCACGAGCTGGGCGCGTTCATTGTCGATCTGATAGATCGCGAAGCCCGTCGCTGCGCCGAAATGCTGATCGACGTGAATTCGATCCGCGCTCGCGAAGGCGACCTTGAGCATCGTCGGCGCCTCAGTGCAGGGCCAGGCGAGACTCAATCTGCGCGCGGCCATGACGGTAGATCGAGCGGTAGGGAGGGATCTCATGGTGGGCCTGTAACACGAGATTGGCGAAGTCGAACAGCGCTTGGCGCGCGCCGCGGTAGCCGACCCAGGCGCGCGCATAGCCGCCGACGGTGTCGTATTGCGGAAAGCCCGCCCGCAAGAGCGGGATGCCGAGGCGCGCGGCGCTTTGCGCGGCATGCGAATTGGCGATCAGCAGTTGCGCACCCGCGGGCCGCGCGAGGCGCTCGAGGTCTTCGAGATCACCGATCTGCACGGCGGCGCACGGCATGTCGGCGAGCGCGTCGGCGCGCGCCGGGGCGACCGCCGCGACGATTTCGCAACCGACGCCGCTCAAAAATTCGCCGAAGGCAAGCAACTGATCGGCCTCGAGCGCGAGCGCGACGCGCGTGAAGCCGGTCATGAAGTGCGTGTCGACCATCGCATCCTGCAACTGTGCGCGCTGGCGTTCGATCTTCGCGGGCACGGGCTGGCCGGAAATCTCGGCCAGGGCCTGCGTGAAGGCATCGCAGGCATCGAGTCCCAGCAGGTGGTCAAAGCGGAAATCCGGCACGCCGGTGCGCTCTTTCAGCAGATCGGCGGCGCGAGCGAGCGAGCGGCCGATGACGAGCGTCGCGATGGACTCGCCCATCCTGGCGATCTCGTGGCGCGGCGTGCCGCCCAGGGTGAGCGGCGTCGTCTCGGCTTCGATCAGATGGCCATCGAGCGAATCGCCGAGGTCGGGCAACACGACCGGCCGCAGGCCGAAGGCTTCGATCCAGTCCTTGATCGCCTCGATGTCGCCAGGCGTCAGCATCGACGAGGCGAGCACATTCACTTGTTTGTGACGCCGTCCCGCCAGCGCCGACTTTTCGACGAGCGTGTCGATGATCGCCTCGACGGCGAGCGCGAAGCCCGATTCGAGCGCCCCGACGTAATCCGGCGTGTTCACCGGCACGACGGCGACCTGGGCGAATTCGGGATGCTTGTCGCGAAACATCTTGACGAGCCGCCGGATGTCGGTGCCCTGGGTTTCCGACAGTCCCGTCGTCGGCAGGCCGATCACCTCGGGCTTGGCCTTCTCGCAGAGCGTCTTCAGACCCTCGATGACGTTCTCATCGGCGCCCATGATGGTGCTCACCTGATCCATCGCCGTCGTCTGCAAGGGAATCGGCTCGCGGAAATGGCGCACGAAGAACACCTTGCCGAAGGCGGTGCAGCCTTGCGAGCCGTGCAGCATCGGGATCGCGTTCTTGAGCCCCAAGAAGGCGAGCGCCGCGCCGACCGGCTGGGAGACCTTGAGCGGATTGACCGCCAGGGGTTTCGCGCGTTTGAGGATTTCGGCCATGGGCTTACATCGATGAGGTTTCTCCTCACTCTGCAAGCCGTATGCCAAGAAAGGAAGCGCGTTAAATCAGTGTCTTAGCGCCTTGTCGGGTTGTCGCAAATGCGACACGGAAGCCGCGTTTCATTGAGGAGCCGCCATGCCATCACAGATCGTCTGGCGTCAGGCCGGTGTGCTTGGCAATCCGGGCCAACATGCGCGGGCCGATTTCTTCACCCTCATGGAACGCGAAAACGAAATCGGGCCAACCCTCACGGCAGAGCGTGCGGTGAGAGCCGGATTGCCGCTTGATTCGCCATCCCAGGCCGAGCAGCGCTGCGAGCAGGCGCTTGGCCTTGACGGAGGGCCACGGCCTCATGCCGCGACGGGCAGTGAGATCTGGATGGCGACCGGGCGCGATTCGCTTTGTTCGAGACGCTCGGCCAAGACGCGCAGCGCCAAAACCTCAGCCCTGGTCATGGCTTCTTCTGCGGTCGCGCCATAGCACAAGACGCCGGGAAGCTGAGGAACCTCGGCAATCCAGCGGCCATCGACTTCTTGTTCGCACTCGATGCTGAAATCCATGAGGGTGCTCCGCCCATGCCACGCAAGCGATTGTAATGCCTCGCGGCTTGAGCGCGGAATGCGAAGCCCGGGCCAATGCCCACCATGCCAAGCCGCGGCAAGCCGGCGGGGGCCTTAGCCAGCCTGAAACTCGCGGTGGTAGCGTTCGAGGCGCTCGACCTCGTGCTTCGAGCCAAAGATCAGCGGCACGCGCTGGTGCAGCGAGGTCGGCTGCACTTCGAGCATGCGCTCGAGGCCCGTCGTGCAGATGCCGCCGGCTTGCTCGACGATGAAGCCGATCGGGTTGGCCTCGT
The DNA here is from genome assembly GCA_026415155.1 of Rhodocyclaceae bacterium. Lineage (GTDB taxonomy): Bacteria > Pseudomonadota > Gammaproteobacteria > Burkholderiales > Rhodocyclaceae > Sulfuricystis. Next base: position 7,543 of record JAOAHQ010000007.1, on the reverse strand, counting down.
ACAAGAGGCGCAGGCGGCCGGGCTTGGCGGGATCCTTCGTGTCCCGCGGATACATGAAGACGCCGCCGCGCGTGAGGATGCGGTAGGTTTCGGCCACCAGCGAGGCGATCCAGCGCATGTTGAAGTCTTTGCCCCGCGGCCCGGTCTTGCCGGCAAGGCATTCATCGACATAGCGCTTGACCGGCCACTCCCAGAAGCGCTCGTTCGAGGCGTTGATCGCGAACTCCTGCGTATCGGGGGGAATCCGCATGTTCGGATGGGTGAGGATGAATTCGCCGACCTCGCGATCGAGCGTGAAGCCATTGACGCCGTGCCCCGTCGTGAGGACGAGCAGCGTCGAGGGGCCGTAGAGCGCGAAACCCGCGCAGACCTGCTGCGTGCCCGGCTGCAGGAAGTCTTCGAGTTTCGCATCCTCGCCCGGCCGCGGCGAGCGCAGGATCGAGAAGATCGTGCCGACGGTGATATTGACGTCGATGTTCGACGAGCCATCGAGCGGGTCGAAGACGAGCAGATACTTGCCGCGCTTCTTGCCGGGCGGGATCGTATAAATGCCCTCCATCTCCTCGGAGGCCATGCCGGCGAGGTGCCCGGCCCATTCGTTCGATTTGATCATCACCTCGTTCGAGATCACGTCGAGCTTCTTCTGCACCTCGCCCTGCACGTTCTCCTCGCCGGCGCTGCCGAGCACGCCGATCAGCGCACCTTTCGAGACCGCGTTGCTGATGACCTTGCAGGCGGTGGCGATGTCGTTCAGAAGCCCCGAGAAGTCGCCCGTCGCGCCGGCGACGTGGGATTGTTCCTCGATGATGAATTGCGTCAGCGTAACGCGGCCATCTTGCATGAAAATCTCTCCATCAGGGGTTTCTAATATTGAAAACCGAACTGTAGCGGGACGGCCGCCTTTGCGCCAGAAACTTTTTCTTATCATCAGGATAAGCAGCGCGCCCCCCTGAGGGAAGGGGGGCTTGCGGTATCATGACAAAGTGGGGTGCCGCAGCTAGGGGTTGCATGAAAAACAAGAGCATCGTTCCGACGCAAAGAGAGCGCGTGATGCGCGAGGACGATTTCATCGTCTCGAAGACCGATCCGAGAGGGATCATCACCTACTGCAATCCGATCTTCATCGAGTTCTCGGGTTATGCGGAGGCGGAGCTCCTTGGCGCCCAGCACAACATCATCCGCCATCCCGACATGCCGCGCGCCGCCTTCAAGCTCGTCTGGGACACGATCCAGGCCGGCAAGGAGGTATTCGCCTACGTCAAGAACATGTCGAAGGATGGCGGCTTTTACTGGGTGTTCGCCCACATCACGCCCGACTTCGGCCCAGGCGGCCAGATCGTCGGCTACACCTCGGTGCGGCGCTGCCCGAAGCGCAGCGCCATCGAGGCAATCGCGCCGGTCTACGCGCAGATGCTCGCCGCCGAGCGGGCGGCCGGTGCGCGCGAGGCCATCGCGGCGGGCACGCAAGTCCTTCTCGACCTCCTCGCCAAGACGGGCAAGTCCTATGAAGAACTGGTTTTCTCGCTCTAAGGGGCAGCAGGCCTTTCTCGCCGAGCTCGACCGGCTCTTGAAGCGCTGCGGCGCCGGCGAGCTCGTCGCGCGCCTGCCCAATGCGGTCGAGGATGCGACGCTCGATGCGATCCGCGTCAATCTCAATTCGGTGCTCGATCAGACCGAGACCGCCTTCCGCGAAATCCTGGGCGGCATGGCGGCTTCGAGCGACGGCCGTTACTATCGCCGCCTGCAGCTCGTCGGCCTGCACGGCACCTTCAAGAGCGTGCTCGAGCGCATGCAGAAGATGCTCGACGAGCTCAATGCCGCCCAGGAGACCGTGGCGCGCGAGGCGCTGCTGTCCCAAATCTTCTTGCGCTCGGAGCGCGGTCTGTCGCTCGCGATCGAGCACGTGAGCGAGTCGCTCAGCGAAGTGGCCAATCATTCGAGCCAATCCCAGAATCTCGCCGCCGGCTATGCCGACTCGGCGCGCGAAATGTCGGCCGCGGCCGACCGCATGTCGAGCACGCTCGGCCAGGCGCTGGAGGCGACCGAACACGGCAGCCAGGCGCTCGCCGATCTCAACACCAAGGCCAACGCCATCAATCGGCTCAGCGGCCAGATCGACGGCATCGCCAAGCAGACCAATCTGCTCGCCCTGAATGCCGCGATCGAGGCCGCGCGCGCCGGCGAGGCGGGGCGCGGCTTCGCGGTGGTCGCCGACGAAGTGAGGAAGCTTGCCGATCAATCGCAGAAGGCCGCCGAGGAAATCTCTTCCGCCATTGCCGCGATGAGCGCGGCGATGAACGAGATGATCGAAAAGATGGCGGCCATCGGCCGCTCGATGACCGAGTCGCGCGCCCAGGCCGATGATTTCTGCCATAAGCTCGCGGGCTCGGCCGAAGCGGCGGGCGTCGTCGCCCAGCTCGCTGCCTCGATCGGCGAAGGGGTGGCGGCGATGCAGGAAGCGATGCGGCTCGTCGCGCTCGCCCAGAAAGCGCGCAAGGACGTGACGATGATCCTCCACGGCCAGCCCGTCGAGACCGCGAGCCTGTCCGAGATCGAAAAACAGGCGCTCGCGATCGCGCAAGAGCGCAAGTGGATCAAGGGCAGCGAAGACCGTCAGGCGCTCATCGAAATCTACGAGCAGCTCTTCGCCAACATCGAGCAGCAGCTCAAGCAATAGCCGTTTTTAGGCGGCTAGCGGCGTGCCGACCTGCAGCCTGGCCCACGGCGCGGGACGCCTGACTTTTTCCCACACCGGGCTTTCCATCGACAAGGCGAGCTGCCGCGCGAGCTCCACCATGCCCGCGTAGCCCGCGTAGCCGAACTCGCGTTCCTGGTTGATGTCGAGGAAAGGAATCCTCGCCTTCAAGGCCGTGTAGAGATTGCGTCCGCCGGCGATCAGGATGTCTGCCTTGAGTTCCTTGTAAGCCGACAAGAGGGCCTTGGGGCTGCCGTCCTCGATCATCTTCGCGTCGGGACCCATGAGCTCGCGGATGCGCGCCTTGTCTTCCTCGGTCGATTTCTTCGTGCCGGTGGCAACGACCGTCATCCCCAAGTCCTGCAAGGCCGAGACGATGGACCAGGACTTGACCCCGCCGGTGTAAAGCAAGGCGCGCTTTCCCTTCAGGCGTACGCGCCAGGGCTCGAGCGCGGCGTTGGCCTTCGCTTCCTCGCGGGCGATCAAGGCTTCCGTGCGCGCCGTCAAATCGGGGTCGCCGATGAGTCGCGCGAAATCGCGCAAGGTCTGCGACATGTCGGCGACACCATAGAAGCTGCCTTCGAAGAAGGGCACGCCGTAGCGCTCCTTCACTTTACGCGCGACATTCAAGAGCGCCTTGGCGCAGACGACCATCGAAGCTTCGGCGCGGTGCATCGTCTGCACCTCATGAAAGCGCGCATCGCCTGAGAGCGTCCCGATCACGCGCAGGCCCAGCTCGTCGAAGAGCGGCAGCACGTGAAAGAACTCGCCGGCGATGTTGTATTCGCCGATCAGCGAGATGTCATGCACCCGGATGCCCGGACGCTGTGCTTCAGGCGGCACCGGATCGGGCTCGCGCGTGCCGATCACGTACTTGACCATCGCCTCGCCGGCAAGCCGGTTGCCCATGTTCTTCGTGCCATAGAAGCCCGCCGCATCGATCGGGATCACCGGCACGCCGAACATCTCGCCGGCGGCCTTGCAGACGGCTTCGAGATCGTCGCCGATCAGGGCGGTGACGCAAGTTGCATAGACGAACACTGCGGCCGGCCGGTAATCGTCGATCGCCTGCTTGATCGCATGGAGCAGGCGCTTTTCGCTGCGCCCCATGATGATGTCCTGCTCGGTGAGATCCGTCGTCATGCCGATGCGCCACAGCGTCGGGCCGGTCGAGCGCGTGCCGCGGTTATCCCACGAGCTGCCGGCGCAACTGATCGGCCCATGCACGATGTGGGCGACGTCGGCGATCGGCAGAAGGGCGATCTGCGCGCCATCGAAAGCGCAGCCGCCCGCCGTGGCGCCGGGCTTGGGACGCGCGCAGCCGGATTTTTCCTTGGCGTTGTGCGCGCAGGCGGGTTCGTTGAGCAGTTCGGCGATCTGGGCGGGTTTCATGCCCGAAGTTCAGCAAACGCCGTGCCACACTCAAGGCATTGATTTCTTTGGAATGACGCGATTGTCGCGTTTGCGACAATGGGGCCGTGCCGCGAGCGCCGATTTTTAGCTGGGGCGAGCTGATATCACCATCGGAGCGCACCTTTTCGACCCGTGCGATCGGGTCGAGAAGCCATTGGCACAAGGCTTGCGTGAGCGTGGCATCGATATCGGAGGCGATAACATGGATGCGAATGCCTATGCCCTCTCGGCTGCCGGTGCCGCGGCCATCACTGTTTGCGACGATGAATACGAGGATTTGCTCCAACTCCTGCTCGAATACCGCGCCGTGCCCGACGAGGCCTCGGCGCGGATCGCGCATTGGATCGCCTCGGCGGCGATGGGCGAGAATCATCTCTGGCAAGACATGGGGCTGCCCAATCGCGAGGCGTTATCAGAGCTCTTGCGCACGCATTTTCCGCGGCTGGCGGCCAAGAACGTCGGCAACATGAAATGGAAGAAGTTCTTTTACCGCGAGCTCTGCGAGCGTGCCGAAGTCTTGATCTGCAAGTCGCCGCATTGTGCCGAGTGCAGCGACTACGCACTCTGCTTCGGCCCGGAAACATGAATGGCCGGCGGCGGTTCATCCTCTTCCTGCTGAGCTTATCCCTGCCCGTCTGGGCTGGCGAGAAGATCACCGTCGCCGCCGCGGCCGATCTCAAGTTCGCGCTCGAGGAAATCGCCGCGACCTTCCGGGCGGCGTATCCTGCCGATCGCATCGAGATCATCTATGGCTCCTCGGGTAAATTCCACACCCAGATCCAGCAAGGCGCGCCCTATGACCTGTTTTTCTCGGCCGACATCGACTATCCGCGTCTTTTGGCGCGCGAGGGGCTGGCCGCCTCGCCGGTGCGCACCTATGCCTATGGCCGCCTCGTGCTGTGGAGCGCGAGTCGCGATGCAAGCCAAATGTCGCTCGCCGACTTGGCCGATCCGGCCATCCGCAAGCTTGCGATCGCCAATCCCAAGCACGCGCCCTATGGCAAGCGCGCCGAAGAAGCGCTGCGCGCTGCCGGCGTCTGGGAGAAGGTGCAAGACCGCCTCGTGCTGGGCGAGAACATCGCGCAGACGGCGCAATTCGTGCAAAGCGGCAATGCCGAGGTCGGCCTCATCGCGCTCTCACTGGCCAAGTCGCCGCCGCTTGCCAAGCTTGGCGGCCATCGCCTCATCGAGGCCAAGCTCCACGCGCCGCTCGAGCAAGGCTTCATCATCACGCGGCGTGCGGCGAAAAATCCTTTGGCGCAGCGCTTCGCGGACTATGTGACGAGCCCGGCGGGGCGCCGCATCCTGGCGCGTTATGGCTTTGCACTGCCAGAGGAGACCGCTCGCCGCTGACCATGTTGAGTCCGACAGACTGGTCTGCCATCTGGCTGACCCTCAAGCTTGCCAGCACGACGACGCTGATCCTGCTCCTCGTCGGTACGCCGATCGCCTGGTGGCTGGCCCGCACCCGCTCGTGGTGGAAAGGCCCCTTGAGCGCGCTCGTCGCCTTGCCCATCGTGCTGCCGCCCACGGTGCTGGGCTTTTATCTCCTCATCGCGCTGGGGCCGCACGGCCCCATCGGGCAATTGACGCAGTGGGCCGGTATCGGCCTGCTCCCCTTTACTTTTGCCGGCCTCGTGATCGCCTCGGTGTTCTATTCGCTGCCCTTCGTCGTCCAGCCGCTGCAAAACGCCTTCGAAGCGATCGGCGAGCGGCCTTTGGAAGTCGCCGCCACCCTCGGCGCGCGGCCCATCGATGCCTTTTTCACCGTCGCCGTGCCGCTCGCGCGGCCCGGCTTCTTGACCGCCACGGTGCTTGGCTTTGCGCACACCGTCGGCGAGTTCGGTGTCGTGCTGATGATCGGCGGCAGCATTCCCGACAAGACGCGTGTCGTCTCGGTCGCGATCTACGACCACGTCGAGGCGCTCGAATATACCCAGGCGCATTGGCTGTCGGCCGGCATGCTGATCTTTTCCTTCCTCGTGCTGGCCGCGCTCTACACGCTCAACCCAACCGGGCGCCGCAAATGATCGAGGCGCGCTTCAGGCTTGCTTACCCCGGCTTCACGCTCGATGCGGATTTGTCGCTGCCTGCGTCCGGCGTTACCGCCCTGTTCGGCCCTTCCGGTTCAGGGAAGACGACGCTCTTGCGCGCCATCGCGGGGCTCGAACGCGTGCCGGGCGGGCGGCTCGTCTTCGATGGCGAAGTCTGGCAGGACGAGCGCACGTTCCTGCCGACCCACCGCCGGCCGATCGGCTACGTCTTTCAGGAGGCAAGCCTCTTTCCGCATCTTTCGGTGCGGGGCAACCTCGAATACGGCATGAAGCGCCGGAACTGCCGTCCTGCCAGCGCCGACTTTGCGCACATCGTCGAGCTGCTCGGCATTGGCCACCTGCTCGAGCGTAAGCCCGAGCGCCTCTCGGGCGGAGAGAAGAGCCGCGTGGCGATCGCGCGCGCGTTGCTATCCGCGCCGCGTCTTATGCTGATGGACGAGCCGCTCGCGGCGCTCGATTTGGCGAGGAAGCAAGAAATCCTGCCCTATCTCGAGCGGCTGCATGAAGAGCTCGAGATTCCCCTGCTCTATGTGAGCCATGCGCCGGACGAAGTGGCACGGCTTGCCGATCATCTCGTCGTGCTCGAGGCGGGCCGTGTCATCGCCCAAGGGCCGACCGGCGCAACCCTCGCGCACGCCTTGCAGCCGCGCGCGAAGCGGGGCGAAGCGCTCGCGGACATGGCAGGGGAAGCCTGCGTCGAATTCGCCACGGCCGCCGACCTGCCGGCGCTCGCCGATCTCCTCGCCGAGCTCTTCACGCTGGAGAGCGATTTCTCGCCGGCGCGCGAGCGGCAGCTCGCCGGCCTCAAGCAGATCCTCGACGAACCCTCGCTCGGCCGGCTGTTCGTCTTGCGCATCGGCGGCCAGATCGCCGGCATGGCGAACGCCTTGATCACCGTGAGCACCGCCCTGGGCGGCAAGGTCCTGCTGCTCGAAGACGTCATCGTCGCCGCGCCTTTTCGCGGTCGCGGCTATGGCCGCCGCCTCGTCGAGCATGTGCTCGGCTGGGCGCGCGAAGAAGGCTTTTTGCGCGTCACCCTGCTGGCCGACCGCGACAACGCGCCGGCATTGGCCTTCTACGAGCGGCTCGGTTTCGAGCCTTCGGCGATGGTGGTGCGGCGCAAGCGCTTGTGAGGCCCGCAACGTAAAATCACGCCTTTTGTCTCCGTATCATGACGTCCGCCACCTTCACTCCCGAGATCGTCGCCGACCTCGCACCGGCCCTGAATGCCCATCCGCTTTACGCCCGGGTGCAAACCCTCGACGACCTGCGCGTTTTCATGGCGCACCACGTGTATTCGGTGTGGGACTTCATGTCGCTGCTCAAATGCCTGCAGGGCCATATCGCTGTCTCTTATACACATCTGACGCTGCCGACGAGC
>JAOAHQ010000001.1 GCA_026415155.1 Rhodocyclaceae bacterium | reverse complement strand
TTAGGTCTGGTGTCGCTGCTCGATACGATGCGACGACTCCAGTGTCTTCAATGAACCGCCGGATGCGGAACCGCACGTCCGGTGGTGTGAGAGGGCGACGGGGGTGACCCCGTCCCCTACTCGATGGCTGGCAGGGTAGTGAGAGCTTCAGACTAAGACGAGGTTATCTCGATGGATCAGCTCGGACTCATCCATGTATCCGAGTATTCTTTCGATCTCGGCGGTAGGTCTTCCTGCTATCTTGTTCACTTCTCGGCTAGGATAATTGACTAGTCCTCGCGCGATTTCTTCTCCTTGCATGTTCAAGCACGAAATGAGCGCCCCTCGTTCGAATTCGCCCTCGACATGCTTGACTCCGATGGGAAGCAAACTTTTGCCTGCCCGTAAAGCCGCAACGGCACCGTCATCAATACAGACCGAACCAGATGGACGCAACTGATCGGCCAGCCACTGCTTGCGGGCAGCTAGCGGCGTGGTATTAGCCTTCAAAAAGGTGCCAATCCGATCGCCATTGGCGGCACGGATCAGCGCTTCGGTCTCTCGGCCGCTCACGATGAGGGTATGCGCGCCACTACGCGCTGCGCGTTGAGCCGCACGCACTTTGGTGATCATGCCGCCCTTGCTGATGTCGCTTCCAGCCCCCCCGGCGATGGACTCGTAGTATTTATCTTCCGCATCACCTTCCGAAATCAACTTGGCATGGGGATCGAGGCGAGGATCGGCCGTATAGAGACCGGCTTGATCGGTTAGGATGATCAAAACTTCCGCATCGACAAGATTGGTGACGAGCGCTCCAAGCGTGTCGTTGTCTCCGAAACGGATCTCGTCTGTGACTACGGTGTCGTTTTCGTTGATGATCGGGACGACGCCGAGCTCGATCAAGGTATTCAGTGTGGAGCGTGCGTTAAGGTAACGATTGCGATCGGCAAGGTCTTCGTGGGTGAGAAGGACCTGCGCCGTTTTGATGCCTTGTTTCGAGAAAAACGATTCATAGACTTGCGTGAGTCCCATTTGACCGACCGCGGCAGCGGCTTGCAAGGCATGTATCGCGTGCGGTCTTTTTTTCCAGCCAAGTCTTTGCATCCCGGCAGCAATGGCGCCTGATGAAACCAATATGATCTCCCGCCCCGATCGCAGGAGAACACTGATTTGACGGGAACAGTCGGCAATGAATTCTTCGCTGAGGCCACTACCGTTATTCGTGACCAAGGCGCTGCCGACTTTGACGACGATACGTCTACTATTAGCGATCTGTGGGCGCATGCGGGTATTCGAGTGAGTCGAGATATTCGGATACCTTCTGGCAGACATTCATGCAGCCTTCACCATTGATGGCGGAAACTGTGAAAAGCGGCTGGTCGTTAGGAAGGCGGGCAATGATCTTCTCGAGTTCTTCTTGACGTCGTGCTTCAGGAATCAAATCGATTTTGTTGAGAACGATCCAGCGTGGTTTGCGATACAGGCTCTCGTCGAAGCGTCGTAACTCATCGACAATCGCCATTGCCTCGGTGATGGGATCGATGTCGGGATCGAGAGGGGCAACATCAATAAGGTGTAGGAGCAGGCGTGTTCGCTGTAAATGCTTGAGGAAGCGATGTCCGAGTCCAGCTCCTTCGGAGGCTCCTTTGATCAGGCCGGGGATATCGGCAATGACAAAACTTTTGCCTACCGCGACGCTGACGACGCCCAAGTTGGGTTGCAGGGTTGTAAACGGGTAATCGGCCACCTTGGGGCGTGCAGCCGAGACAGCACGGATGAATGTGGACTTTCCAGCATTGGGTAGCCCGAGTAGCCCAACATCGGCCAGCACCTTGAGCTCCAAGCGCAGCTCTTTTGATTCACCAGGCTCACCTGGTGTGGATTGGCGAGGTGTGCGATTCGTGCTCGACTTGAAGCGAAGGTTGCCTGCTCCACCGCCCCCCCCTTTGGCGACGATCGCAGAGGCGCCGTCTTCGTTGAGATCGGCAATCTGGGTTCCGGTTGCGATGTCTGTCACAACGGTACCAACAGGGACCCGCAGCACGAGGTCGGCCCCTCCCTTGCCAAAACAATCCGAGCCGCGTCCATTTTCGCCATCCTCGGCGCGATAGTGCCGAGTATAGCGATAGTCGATCAAGGTATTGAGGTTGCGATCGGCCACCATGACGACATTGCCACCGCGCCCACCATCTCCTCCATCAGGGCCGCCGCGCGGAACATATTTCTCTCTCCGGAACGAAACGGCACCATTACCGCCTTTACCGGCTGTGACGGTGATGATGGCCTCATCGATGAATTTCATGTGTGAAAAGAAGAAGCCCCACCCGTCAGGATGGGGCTTCTCTGAAGATGATGTTTGTTAATTATGCTGCCAAAGGCACGATTTTGACGTATTTGCGTTGCGCAGGTCCGCGCACGATGAACTCGACTCGACCATCGAGCTTGGCATAGAGGGTATGGTCCTTGCCTACGCCGACATTTTCGCCCGCATGAAAGCGTGTGCCGCGCTGGCGTACGATGATACTGCCTGCGCTCACGACTTGCCCGCCAAAACGCTTGACGCCGAGTCGTTTGGCTTCCGAGTCGCGACCGTTACGCGAACTGCCGCCTGCTTTCTTGTGTGCCATGATCGTGCTCCAGTGTGTTCAAGCGTTGATGCTGCAGATTTCCAGTTCGGTGTAGTTCTGGCGATGCCCTTGGTGCTTCTGGTAATGCTTACGCCGGCGCAGCTTGAAAATCTTCACCTTGGGATGGCGGCCATGCGAAATCACTTTGGCAGTGACGTTGGCGCCTGCCAGGCGAGGTGTTCCGATCTTCACGGCCTCGCCTTCGCCGACCATCAAAACCTGATCCAAAGAGACTTCTGCGCCCACTTCTGCCGGTATCTGTTCTACCTTGATTTTCTCGCCGGCGACGACCCGATACTGCTTGCCGCCGGTTTTTATGACCGCATACATTGTTGGACTCCGATGTTTGTTGCAGAACCCGCTATCATAGCGATTTGCCTTGAAGAGGTCAAGGCAAGGAATCTTGTGCTGCCAAATGAATCATCTGTCATCTGATAGGAAGCCTGTTTTGGACCTGGCCACCACTTACTCGTTGATCGAAACCGACATGAAGGCTGTTGACGCGGTGATTCGCGCGCGACTTCATTCAGAGGTTTTGCTGGTCCGTCAAGTTGCCGAGTACATCATTGGAAGCGGAGGCAAGCGCATGCGCCCCGCTTTGCTTCTGCTGGCGGCAGGCGCTACGGGTTATGAGGGCAAGCATCACCATGAACTTGCTGCGGTGGTGGAGTTTATTCATACAGCAACGCTACTTCACGATGATGTGGTCGATGAATCCGCCTTGCGGCGTGGCAGGGAAACGGCGAACGCTCTGTTTGGCAATGCCGCAAGCGTGCTGGTAGGCGATTTTCTCTATTCGCGCGCTTTCCAGATGATGGTAGAAGTGGGCAGTATGCGCATCATGGAAGTTTTAGCCGAAGCGACCAACGTCATTGCCGAAGGAGAGGTGTTGCAGTTGATGAATTGCCGCAATGCCGAAATCGAAGTCGAAGACTATCTCAGGGTGATTCGCTACAAAACGGCGAAACTATTCGAGGCGTCGGCGCGTATCGGAGGAATACTCGGTACTGCGACAGCCGAGGTGGAAGCCGGCCTCGCCGCGTATGGCATGCACTTGGGAACGGCGTTCCAGATCATTGATGATGTGCTCGACTACACGGGAGAGGAAGAGGAAATCGGCAAACATTTGGGGGATGACCTCGCGGAAGGGAAACCCACCTTGCCTTTGATCATCGCCTTGCAGATGGGTCGTCCCGACCAAGTAGATCTGGTTCGGCAGACCCTTGAGCTAGGTGGGCGTGAAGCGTTCGCAGACGTTCTACGTGTCGTGAATGAGACAGGGGCGCTCGAGGCTGCGCATGCCGTCGCTGTCGATGAGGCGGAGAAAGCAAAGCAAGCTTTGCGTCACTTGCCGTCTAGCCAATATCGTGATGCTTTGATAAACTTATGCGACTTTGCTGTAGGGCGCCGTTGCTGATGGCCGGCGCTGTAGTGCAAAGCATCCGCGCATTTCGTAGCGTTTCGGGGTGTAGCTCAGCCTGGTAGAGTACTGCGTTCGGGACGCAGGAGTCGGAGGTTCGAATCCTCTCACCCCGACCAGCCCTTCGGCCTCCTGCCTCGGCGAGGCAATGGTCGATAGGACGTCATGCAAGACCTTCAGAGGCGAAGGTGCTCAAGGCCATCCTGCTGATTGCCGTCATAATCGGGCTCATCTGTTGGTGGGGGGGCTTTTGTAGACGCACCACCTCGTCGCGCCAGAAATTAATCAAAGATCCGGAGATCAAAAATCCGGAGAGGATCGTGGCTTGCTCGGTCTGCGGTATGCATGTGCCCGAAAGCGAAGCGCTAAATTTGGCTGGCCGTTATTTTTGCTGTGAAGCGCACCGCCAGCAAGCTGATGGACAACGGCCCGACTAACGCGACGCGGCCGTTCTGGAAAACGAACGCTGTGCCAGACGATTCATTCTGGCGCTCCCTGAGGTTTTTTTCCTATTACCGCATCACGGTGGCGGGAATCTTTCTCGCCATCATCATTTTCACCGAAGGTGCGCAGAACGTCGGCTCGCAGAATCCCCGACTGTTTTTCTGGGTGAGTACGGCCTATCTCATCGGCGGCATTTTGGCCGTGGTGGTGCTCACGCGTTGGCAACGGTTATTCAATCGACAGCTAACCTTGCAAGTCGGTTTCGATATTTTGGCGCTAACCCTGCTCATGTATGCAAGCGGCGGCGCGAAAAGCGGGCTGCCGATGTTGCTCTTCGTCGTTCTGATGGGGGCGGGGCTCGTCGGGCAGGGGCGGCTGGTGTTGTTTTATGCGGCACTGTCGTCTTTGGCGATATTGCTCGAGCAGGCTTACCGCGTTAGCTGGTTGGCTGGCGATGTTGGCGATTTCTTTCGCGCTGGCCTGACCAGTGTAGGTTTTTTTGGTGTGGCAATTGCTGCCCGACTGCTGGCAAGCCGCGTGGTGGCGAACGAAGAGCTGGCGCGTCGTCGCGGCATCGAGTTGGCGGATCAACTTCGCATCAACGAACGGGTCATCCGCGAGATGCATGATGGTGTGTTGGTGGTTGGCATGGATGGGCACATTGCGCTTGCCAATCCTCCGGCAGCAGTGATGCTCGGGCGCCAAGGTGAGCTGCCCCGAAGTCTTGCCGCCTGTAGCGCCGAGCTGGATCGCGAGTTTCGGCGGCGGCGTGAGCGGGGAATCGAGTCTGAGACGGTAGTGCAAATGCCGCAGACGGGACGCTCATTGCGTGTCCGTTTCCTGCCGCCCGGCGAGGGGGGCAAGACGTTGATCTTCATCGAGGATGTCGGACGCCAGCTGCAACAGGCCCAGCAGGCCAAGCTTGCTGCCCTAGGCCGTTTGACCGCCAATATCGCGCATGAAATCCGCAACCCGCTCTCCGCGATCAGTCATGCCGCCGAATTGCTGCAAGATGATTTGGCTGACGAGACGAGGCATGAGACGATGCGGCTGGTGCGCATCATCGGTGACAACGTCGCGCGCCTCAATCGCATCGTGGAGGAAATCATGGAGCTCGGGCGACGCGATCAGGCGCGTCCGGAAGAGATCGATCTCAAAGATTTCCTGCGCCAGATGATTGAGGAGCTATCCTTACGGGATCGGCTCAGCGAGAGTCGCATCCGGCTTGAATTGCCAGCGGGATTTGCCGTCTGTTTCGATCGCAGCCATCTCTATCGTGTGCTTGCCAATCTGCTCGACAATGCGCTCCGTCATGCGAGTGATGCGCCTGGAGCCATCCGCATCGTTGGGGAGAGCGGGCGCGCGCCAAACCGCATCGCCTTACATGTCATCGACGATGGACCGGGTATCGGGGCGGAGGTGCGCAGCCAGATCTTCGAGCCTTTCTATACGACCCGCGCGACGGGAACCGGCCTAGGCCTTTATATCGCGCGCGAGTTGTGTGAAGCCAATGGGGCACGCCTGTTTCTACTTGACAATGCACCTGGCGCGCATTTCTGCATATCATTTGCCGCGGCATGCAACACAGAGAATCACGATCCGCTGGCGGAATAAATCGTCAAGGGCGGGTACTCGTCGTAGACGACGAGGCCGATATCCGCGAGCTATTCGACATGACACTGGCGCGCATGGGGCTTGAGTGCGATTGCGCCTCGAGTATCGCTGATGCGCGTCAGCATTTGCTTACCCAACGTTATGGCTTGTGCTTGACGGACATGCGCTTGCCGGATGGCAGCGGGCTCGAACTCGTCAAGCTGATCGGCGAACGTTATCCAGAGTTACCCGTTGCCGTCATTACTGCTCACGGCAGCATGGAAAACGCTGTCGCAGCGCTCAAGGCCGGTGCCTTTGACTATCTTTCCAAGCCAGTTTCTTTGATGCAATTGCGTACCCTCGTCAAGTCGGCCCTGGCCCTGCCTGAGGGCAAGGGGGGGAGCAAGGAGCGAATGCCCGAACTGCTCGGCAACTCGCCGCCGATGGTCGAGGTGCGCGCCTTGATCGCCAAAGTCGCCAAGAGCGAAGCGCCTGTCTATATCTCGGGAGAATCGGGAAGTGGTAAAGAACTCGCCGCGCGCCTCATCCACCGCGAAAGCGTGCGCCGAGACAAGCCTTTTGTCGCCGTCAACTGCGGGGCCATTCCAGAAAACCTGATGGAAAGCGAGTTTTTCGGCTACCGCAAGGGGGCATTCACCGGCGCGGAAACCGAGCGCGAAGGGTTCTTCCAGGCGGCGGATGGCGGCACGTTGTTTCTTGACGAGGTGGCCGACCTGCCTTTGTCGATGCAAGTGAAGCTCTTGCGTGCAATTCAGGAAAAGCGTGTGCGGCGCATCGGTGCGACGAGCGAAGAGCCGGTGAATGTCCGTATCATCTGCGCCACCCACAAGGATCTGAAGCGGCAGGTCGAGGCGGGCCGTTTTCGTCAGGACTTGCTGTTTCGCATCAATGTCATCGAGATTCCGATGCCACCCTTGCGCGAGTGCCGCGAGGACATTCCCTTGTTGGCCGAGAGCATCCTCAGCCGGCTTGCCCAAGCCAATCACCAGCCCAAACCCTCTCTCACACCCGCCGCGCTCGATGCCCTACAAAGATATGCGTTTCCTGGCAACGTGCGCGAACTCGAAAACATCCTCGAACGCGCATTGGCGCTGCATGAAGGCCCGGCCATTGACGTGGCCGACTTGCAATTGCAATCGCCCGCCTTTGGCTTGGCGGCGGAACCCGTCGACAATGCAAGCCCGACCGAGGCGGCCGCGAGCGGGGGGATCGACTTCAGAAACCAGACGCTGCAGGATTATCTCGATGCCCAGGAGCGGCGGGCGATTCTCGATGTGCTCGAGCGGACGCGTTACAACCGAACGGCCGCCGCGCGGATTCTCGGCGTGACCTTTCGCTCCTTACGCTATCGCATGGAACGGCTCGGTATCAATGACGAGCTCAAGTGATGCTGCCTGGCGGATCGATGCCGATGGCTGGCTGACGGGATGCGAGCGCTGCGTCTCGCCCAACCAAGATGATCGTCCAGCGGGCGAAACGATCTGCTTGGTCGTTCTCCATGCTATCAGTCTGCCGCCGGGCGAATTCGGCGGCGATGCGGTGAGGGCCTTCTTCATGAACCGCTTGCCCGTCGATGCCCATCCCTATTACACCAGCCTCGCTGGGCTACGGGTCTCGGCCCATTTCTTCATCGCCCGTTCAGGGGCGATCGTGCAATTCGTCTCCTGCCGCGCGCGTGCCTGGCATGCGGGCGTGTCTTGCTGGCGCGGCCGCGAGCGCTGCAATGACTATTCGCTCGGCGTAGAGCTGGAGGGGGATGATTGGCACGCATTTACATCCCAACAATACGACACGCTCACACGCTTGCTCGGTGCATTGCGCGCGGCTTACCCCATCGAAGCAGTCGTGGGCCATCTCGATGTCGCGCCCGGCCGCAAGACTGATCCAGGGCCTTATTTCGACTGGTCGCGCATCATCGCTTGACGTGGTTTGATTGCAACGCCAAACAGGGTTTGGCCGTGTAGCGCGTGATTTGCCTTGCCACGCCTCTCTCGCCCTACTACTATTAGTAGCCAAAGAATCATGACCTACTACATCTAGTAGGTCATGGCGAAGAGCGTCAATTAACGAGGAGAGAAATGCCCAAGCGCGCGATGGCAAACTGTCCTGCTGCCATGCTACTCATTTGTGATTCGACCGACGCTCCAGCTTTTCCTCATCTGCCTTCGCGCTTCACTCCGCATCAGCTTCCTCTAGTTTCCAGCTTTCGCTCGTCGTATTCCGTTTGCCTGATGGTATGCAAACGCAGGTGTGGGCCATGAAAGCGCTTGAATTCATCGATTCCGGTCCGCCGGCGTCGTTGAATAATCCGTGCTGTTGTAGGCGGGTTGTATTGTTCTTTCATCAAACATGCAATGGAGGTTCACTATGGCTGAAGAGAAGAAGGCCAAGAAGCCGGCGGCTGTGAAGAAGGCGACCGCCGAGAAGCCGGCGGCGAAGAAGGCAGCGACGACGAAGAAGGCTGCGGCGGCGAAACCCGCGGCGAAGAAGGCGGCGACGACCAAGAAGGCTGCGGCGGCGAAACCCGCGGCGAAGAAGGCGGCTGCGCCGAAGAAGGCTGCGGCAGCGAAACCCGCGGCGAAGAAGGCGGCGACGACCAAGAAGGCTGCGGCGGCGAAACCCGCGGCGAAGAAGGCGGCGACGACGAAGAAGGCTGCGGCGGCGAAGCCTGCAACGAAGAAGGCGGCAGCGCCGAAGAAGCCTGCGGTTGAGAAGGTGACGACCCCCGCTCCGGCGGCTTCTACGCCTGCGCCGACCCCCTCGACTGCTGCGGCGCCCGGGCTGAAATCCTCGCTCAACCCGGCAGCCGCCTGGCCGTTTCCGACCGGATCACGTCCGACTTGATCTCGCCGTCAAGAGACGGCCTTGGGACGGGGGCTGGCGATAGCCCCCGTTTTCTATGGAAGGGAACGCGCTCGGCAATGCGGCGTCAGTCGATCAGCGCCAGTTCAAAGAGGTCGCGTTTCAAGGCAAGCTGTCTCGGCAGCTTCTCGCCGAGCTTGTCGAACCATTCCTTGTGGCTGGCGAGTTCCTGCTTCCAGGCGTCAGCGTCGATCTGGGTGAGCGCTTCGAACTCGGCGCGGCTGATGGGAAGGCCCGTCCAGTCGATGTCCTCGAAACGCGGCATCCACCCCAATGCCGTCTCGCGAGCGCCGACTTTGCCCTGCACGCGATCGACGATCCACTTGAGCACCCGCATGTTCTCGCCGAAGCCCGGCCAGAGGAATTCGCCTTTCTCGTTCATGCGGAACCAGTTGACGCAGAAGATCCGCGGCGTGTGTTCGACGACGTGGCCCATCTTCAGCCAGTGGTTGAAGTAGTCGCCCATGTGGTAGCCGCAGAAGGGCAGCATCGCGAAGGGGTCGCGGCGCACCACGCCCTGCTGGCCGAAGGCGGCGGCGGTGGTCTCGGAGCCGAGTGTTGCCGCCATATAGACGCCGTAGTTCCAGTTGAAGGCTTCATAGACGAGCGGCACGGTGGTGGCGCGCCGGCCGCCGAAGATGAAGGCCGAGATCGGCACGCCCTGCGGGTTTTCCCAGTCCGGGTCGATCGAGGGGCATTGCGAGGCGGGCGCGGTGAAGCGCGCGTTCGGATGCGCGGCTTTCCTGCCCGCCTTGCCATCCTCGGGCGTCCAGTCCTTGCCCTGCCAGTCGATGCAGTGCGCCGGCGCCGGCCCCATGCCCTCCCACCAAACGTCGCCGTCGTCGGTCAAGGCGACGTTGGTGAAGATCACGTTTTCCTTCAAGGTGGCCATAGCATTGGCGTTGGTCTTCTCCGACGTACCGGGGGCGACGCCGAAGTAGCCGGCCTCGGGGTTGATCGCGTAGAAGCGGCCGTCGGGGCCGGGTTTGATCCAGGCGATGTCATCGCCGACCGTGGTCACCTTCCAGCCGTTGAAGCTCTGCGGCGGGATCAGCATCGCGAAGTTGGTCTTGCCGCAGGCCGAGGGGAAGGCGGCGGCGACATAGGTCTTCTCTCCTTGCGGCGATTCGACGCCGAGGATCAGCATGTGTTCGGCGAGCCAGCCCTCGTCGCGCGCCATCGTCGAGGCGATCCTGAGCGCCAGGCACTTCTTGCCCAACAATGCGTTGCCGCCGTAGCCCGAGCCGTAAGACCAGATCTCGCGGGTCTCGGGGAAATGCACGATGTATTTGGTGGTCGGGTTGCAGGGCCATTTGACGTCTTTCTGGCCGGGTTCGAGCGGCGCACCGACCGAGTGCAGGCAGGGCACGAAGAAGCCATCCGTACCCAGGATGTCGTAGACGGCCTTGCCCATGCGCGTCATGATGCGCATGTTGACGACGACGTAGGGGGAATCGGAGATCTCGACGCCGATCTGGGAAATCGGCGAGCCCAAGGGGCCCATGCTGAAGGGGATCACGTACATCGTGCGGCCGCGCATCGAGCCCTTGAACAAGCCCTTGAGCGTTTCCTTCATCTTCGCCGGATCTTCCCAGTTGTTGGTGGGGCCGGCGTCTTCCTGGCGGGCCGAGCAGATGAAGGTGCGGTCCTCGACGCGCGCGACATCCGGAGGGTCGGAGCAGGCCAGATACGAGTTCGGCCGCTTCTCGGGGTTGAGCCTGACGAAGGTGCCGGCCGCGACCATCTCGGCGCACAGGCGGTCGTATTCTTCCTGGGAACCGTCGCACCAGTGGATGCGGGCGGGCTCGGTCAGGGCTGCGACTTCGGCGACCCAGGCTTTCAGCTTTTCGTGACGGACGTAGTCCGGGGCGTGTGACATGGTTTTCTCCACTCTGGCTTAGCGGCGCCCGTCATAGGAGCGCTCTCGTTGATGAAGGGGCGCATTCTGCCATAGAGCCGATCGATCGGCCGATCAGGCCTAGAATGCCTAGATCGAGAAAGGAGCTCATCATGGATGACACGCTGCGCCGCGCCGCACTGGACTACCACCGCCTGCCGCGTCCTGGCAAGATCGCCGTCACGCCGACCAAGGTGCTATCCAACCAGGCCGATTTGTCGCTCGCCTATTCGCCTGGGGTGGCCGCCGCCTGCGAAGAAATCGAGCGCGATCCGGCCGCCGCCGCGCTCTATACGGCCCGGCAAAACCTCGTCGCGGTGATCACGAATGGCACGGCCGTGCTGGGCTTGGGCGACATCGGCCCCTTGGCCGGCAAGCCGGTCATGGAAGGCAAGGGCGTGCTCTTCAAGAAATTCGCCGGCATCGACGTCTTCGACATCGAGATCAACGAAAAGGACCCCGACAAGCTCGTCGACATCATCGCCGCCCTGGAACCCACCTTCGGCGGCATCAACCTCGAGGACATCAAGGCGCCCGAGTGCTTCGTGGTGGAGCGCAAGCTGCGCGAGCGCCTCTCGATCCCGGTCTTCCACGACGACCAGCACGGCACGGCGATCATCGCCGCCGCGGCGGTATTGAACGGTCTCAAGATCGTCGACAAAAAGATCGAGGAGGTGAAGATCGTCTGCTCAGGCGCCGGCGCGGCAGCGATCGCCTGCCTCGATCTCATCGTCAGCCTGGGCGCGCGGCGCGAGAACATCTTCGTCTGCGATTCCAAGGGCGTGATCCATACGGGCCGCGAGCATCTCGACGAATCCAAGCGGCGCTACGCGCAGGAGACCGAGGCGCGCACGCTGGCCGAGGTGATGGCTGGCGCCGACATCTTCCTCGGCCTGTCGACGGGCGGCGTATTGAAGCCCGAGATGGTCGCCGGCATGGCGCGCGATCCGATCATCCTCGCGATGGCGAATCCCGATCCCGAGATCCTGCCCGAGGAAGCCAAACGCGTGCGGCCCGATGCCATCATCGGCACCGGCCGTTCGGACTATCCGAACCAGGTCAACAACGTGCTGTGTTTCCCCTACATGTTCCGCGGCGCGCTCGACGTCGGCGCGACGACGATCAACGAGCCAATGAAGATCGCGGCCGTGCGCGCGATCGCGGAACTTGCGCATGCCGAGCAATCCGAGGTGGTCGCCGCGGCCTACGGCGATGCGCATCTTTCCTTCGGCCGCGACTACCTGATCCCGAAGCCCTTCGATCCGCGCCTGATCCTCAAGGTCGCGCCCGCCGTCGCCCAGGCGGCGATGGACTCGGGCGTGGCGCGGCGCCCGATCGCCGATATGGCGGCCTACCGCCAGCAGCTTTCCGAATTCGTCTATCAATCCGGCCTCGTCATGAAGCCGGTGTTCGTCGCCGCGAAGCAAATGCCGGCGCGCATCGTCTATTGCGAGGGCGAGGACGAGCGCATGCTGCGCGCGGCGCAGACGGTCCTCGATGAAAACCTCGCCCGGCCGATCCTGATCGGCCGGCCCGAGGTGGTGGAAAGGCAGATCGCCCGCGCCGGCCTGCGCCTTCGGCCCGGGGTGGATTTCGAGCTCGTCAATCCCGATTCCGACCCGCGCTACAAGATGCTCTGGCAGGACTATTACGCCTTGATGTGCCGCAAAGGCGTCGGCATCGAGTATGCCAAAAGGGAGATGCGCCGCCGCACCACGCTGATCGGCGCGATGCTGGTGCGCCACGGCGATGCCGACGCGATGCTGTGCGGCACCTTTGGCAAGCATGCGCTGCATCTGCGCTATGTTGCCGAAGTCATCGGCAGAAAGCCGGGGGTCACGAGCTTCTACGCGATGAACATGCTGATCCTGCCGGGGCGCACGCTCTTCATCGGCGATACCTATGTGAATTACGATCCGAGCGCCGAGCAGCTCGCCGAATTTGCCCAGCTGGCCGCGGAAGAAGTGCGCCGCTTCGGCATGACGCCGAAAGTGGCGCTTGTCTCCCATTCGAGTTTCGGCACCGACGACACGCCGACTGCCCGCAAGATGCGGAAGGCGCTCGAGCTCATCCACTCCCAGGCCCCAGACCTCGAGGTCGAGGGCGAGATGCATGGCGATGCCGCGCTCGATCCCGAGATCCGTCGTCAGGTGTTCCCGAACGCGCAATTGACCGGCCCGGCGAACCTGCTCGTGATGCCGACGCTCGACGCGGCCAACATCTCCTTCAATCTGCTCAAGACCGCCGCCGGCGACGGACTGACGGTCGGGCCGCTGCTTTTGGGCGCGGCGCGTCCCGTGCATATCCTCACTCCCACGGCCACGGTGCGGCGCATCGTGAACCTTTCGGCGCTCTTGTCGGTCGAGGTCGCCCAGGCCAAGGCGGGAGAAGCTCACAAATCGGTATAATTTCCTAATCCAATCACTTAATTCGAATCAAGAAAGTTCGTTATTGGGTAAAAGAGAATTCTGGCCGAAGGGATAGCCTTGGCAACCGGCCGGCTGTTACACTTTGGCCCGCTTTACGAACGATCTAGCCAGCAACGGGAACGCCGCATGACCAATCACTCGATCTTCAAGTCTTTGTTGCTGTTATGCGCGGTGGTGGCCTTCCAGGGCGGACTGATGGAGGATGCCTACGCCGCCCCGAAAAAGAAGGTGAAGGTGGTGATGAGCAAGAAGGCCGCGAAGTCACCCCCGCGGCTCGTCAAGCGGGCGCCGGCGAAGGCCGCGGCGGTGGAAGCTGCCGACGATGGGCCGGTGCCCAAGCTGGCTTCCTCGGCGGTCGCCATCGTCGATCAGTCCACGGGCGAGGTGCTCTATGAAAAGAACCCGCATGCCGTGGTGCCGATCGCCTCGATCACCAAGCTGATGACGGCGATGGTGGTGCTCGATGCCCAGCTCGACCTGCATGAAATCCTCTCGATCGATGAGGCCGACATCGATACCCTCAAGGGGACGCATTCGCGGCTTGCCGTCGGCACGCGGCTTTCGCGCGAGGACATGCTGCGGCTGGCCCTCATGTCCTCGGAAAACCGCGCCGCCTCGGCCCTCTCGCGCCATTATCCGGGCGGGCGGGCGGCCTTCGTTGCCGCGATGAACGTCAAGGCGCGCGCGCTGGGGCTCACCGACACCCGCTTCGCCGATCCGACCGGCTTGACGCCGGAAAACGTCTCCTCGGCGCGCGATCTCGCCAAGCTCGTCGATGCCGCTCACCGCCACTATCCGCTCATCCGCGAGTTTTCGACCTTGGACGAATACCAGGTCGTCATCCGCGGCCGGCCGCAGACTTTCCGCAACACCAACGCGCTCGTCAAGAAGGAAGATTGGAACATCGGCCTTTCCAAGACCGGCTTCATCAGCGAGGCGGGCAAATGCCTCGTCATGCAGGCATGGCTCGCCAACAAGCCGATGATCATCGTGCTGCTCGATTCGTGGGGCAAGCTTACCCGCATCGCTGATGCCCAGCGCGTCAAGCGCTGGGTCGAAACCACCCTCGCCGCAAGCGGCGGCGTGAATCGCGGCTAGGCCGTCGGGCCAGCGCCGACTTTTAGGCCGCTGTCGTGAAGGTCGCCCTCTTCGTCACTTGTCTTATCGACCTGATGCGGCCGCGCGTCGGCTTTGCCGCGCTCGAACTTCTCACAGCGGCAGGCGGCGAGGTCGAGGTGCCCGAGACACAAACTTGCTGCGGCCAGCCGGCCTGGAACTCGGGCGACCGCGCCAGCGCGATCAGGCTGGCCAAAAAGCTCATCGCCGAGTTCGAAGGCTTCGACTACGTCGTCGTGCCTTCCGGCTCCTGCGCCGATCACATCAAGCACGAATATCCGGCCATCCTCGGCGATGAGCCGGAGTGGCAGGCCCGGGCCGTCGCGCTCGGCCGCCGCGTGTATGAGCTCACCGACTTCCTTGTCCATGTCGTGAGGCTGGAAGCCGTGCCGGGCCGATTCGCTGGCCGCGTCACCTATCACGATTCCTGCACCGGCTTGCGCAGCCTCGGCATCAAGGCGCAGCCGCGCGCGCTGCTCAAACGCGCCGGCGTCGAGGTGCTGGAGATGAATGGCGCCGAAGAGTGCTGCGGCTTCGGCGGCACCTTCTCGGTCAAGTTCGGGGAAATTTCGGCTGCAATCGCGGAACGCAAATGCGCGAATGCCTGTGCGACGGGTGCTGCCGCGATCGTCGGCGGCGATTTAGGCTGTCTGCTCAACATCGAAGGGAAGTTGAGGCGTATGGGTGATGAGACGACGCAGGTCTTGCACATCGCCGAAGTGCTGACGGCTAAGTCATGAAATCGCGCGCGCACCGCTTCAAGGAGAACGCGGCGGCCTCGCTCGCCAATCCGGTGCTGCAGGCGAACTTGCGCACGGCCAAGGGCAAGTTCGTCGACAAACGCGCCATCGCGATCAAGGAGCTCGACGACTTCGAAGCCACCCGCGAGGCGGCGAAGGACATCCGCAACCGCGTGCTCGAGCATCTCGATCTATGGCTGGAGAAATTCGAAGAGGTGGCCTGCGCGCGCGGCGCGAAGGTCTTGTGGGCCAAGGATGGCGAGGAAGTTTGCCGGCTCGTCGTCGAGATCGGCAAGCAGCATGGCGTCAAGAAGGCCGTCAAGTCGAAGTCGATGCTCTCCGAGGAAGCCGGTCTCAACCAGGCCCTGGAGGCCGCCGGCATTCGGCCGGTGGAGACCGATTTGGGCGAATACATCCTGCAGATCAACGACAACGAGCCGCCTTCGCACATCATCGCGCCGGTGGTGCACAAAAGCCTCGACGAGGTCGCCGATCTCTTCGCGAAAACGCACAAGACACCGCGCAAGACCGACATCCCGGCCCTCACCCGCGAGGCGCGCGAGGTGCTGCGCGAGCACTTCCTCTCGGCCGAGATGGGCATCTCGGGCGGCAACTTCCTGATCGCCGAAACGGGCTCGGTGGCGCTCGTCACCAACGAGGGCAACGGCCGCATGGTCACCACGCTGCCGCGCGTGCATGTCGTGATCACCGGCATCGAGAAGGTGATCCCCACGCTCGAAGACTTGGCGACGCTGATGCGCCTCCTGCCGCGCTCGGCCACCGGCCAGTCGATCTCGAACTACGTCTCGCTGCTCACCGGCGTCAAGGCGGCGGGAGAATCCGACGGCCCCGAGCATCTCTACTTCATCCTCGTCGACAGCGGCCGGGCTGGGCTCGTCGGCTCGGAATTCCAGGACATGCTGCGCTGCATCCGCTGCGGCGCCTGCATGAACCACTGCCCGGTCTATCAGACCATCGGCGGTCAAGCCTATGGCTGGGGCTATCCGGGGCCGATGGGTTCGGTGCTCACGCCGCTCTATACGGGTCTGGAAAACGCGCTCGACCTGCCGCATGCGGCGACCTTGTGCAACCAGTGCGGCGTCGTCTGCCCGGTCAAGATTCCGCTGCCGGACCTTTTGCGCCGCCTGCGCGAGAAGCAGCTCGAGAATCACCTGCGGCCGTGGTTCGAGCGCATGGCGCTCAAGGCCTGGGCCTGGGTGGCGGAAAGGCCCAGCCTCTATGCGCTCGCTACGAGGTTCGGCGTGCGCTATCTCGCGTGGCTCGCCGGTGGGCAGAAGAGCATACCGCTTTTGGGCATCGCGCCTGGCTGGACGCAAGGGCGCGACTTTCCTGCGCCCGAGGGCAAGACCTTCCGGGAACTCTATCGGGCGCGCTCGAGATGACGAGCCGTGAGGACATTTTGGCCCGCCTGCGTGCGCGGCTAAATCGCAGCGAAGCGAACGCTGCCGCGGCGCGCGCCGCCCTCGAGGCGACCCTCGCCGCGAAGGCTATCGGGCCGCGCCCGGCGATCGACACACAAAAGTCGGCGCTGGCAGGACGGCTCATCGAAAAGTCGCTCGCTCAGTCGAGCACGGTCGATTGCGTGGCGAGCCTTGCCGAGGCGCCGGCGGCCGTGGCGCGCTACCTCGCGACGAATGGCTTGCCAGCCCAGGCGGTTGTCTGGCCGGCGCTGGCCGCTCTGGACTGGGCAGGCGTGGGGCTGGCAATCCAAGCGCGCGGCGCCGTAGATGCCGACCGCGTTGGCATCACGGGCTGTTTTTGCGCCATCGCCGAAACGGGAACGCTGATGCTCTGCAGCGGCCCCGCCACGCCGGCCACCGTGAGCCTCCTGCCTGAGACCCACATCGCGCTCGTGCCGGCTTCCCGCATCGTGCCGGCCATGGAAGAGGCCTTTGCCCTCGCCCGCGCGGAGTTGGGCGCCTTGCCGCGGGCAGTCAATTTTGTCTCGGGCCCCTCGCGCACCGGCGACATCGAGCAGACCATCGTGCTAGGCGCGCATGGCCCCTCGCGCGTGCATCTCCTCCTGATCGAAGGCGCTTGAGCGCTGTCAACCGGCTTCGAAGCGCGGGCGTTACCTCCGTCAGTGCACACAACAGCTGAGGGAGAAAAAACGATGTACGCCCGCATCCACTTCACGAGCCCCGGTTCCCGCGAGCAATATTCCTGGGTGATCGATACCCGCGAAGAGAGCGTCGAGCACTGGCGGCGCTCTCATCCCGAGGCCGAAGAGCTCGTCGTCACCCCGCTCGACGAAAGCGAGGGGCTCGAAGCGCTCTACTGGCAGAAATGCCTTTATCACGACGTCTTCTTCGAGCGCTCGCCCTGCCCCGAGGTGCGCGCGCGCGGCGAAGCGGAACTGAAGGAAATCCTGGAGCTTGCCGGCCGGCTGCCGAAGGGGCGCGCCAGCGAACTATGGAACCGCTGCATGGAGTTCCGCTTCGGTAGCGATCCGGTCGCGAAAAGCGCCTATCACCATCGTTTGCCGACTTAAGCGGCTCTGCTGCCTGCCTTAGCGCCGCAGGAACGACTTTTCGATTTCCATGACGACGAGCGCGGCGAGGGCGGCCGCGACGATCTCGCCCCAGGCGGCAAGGCCGATCGCCGCGGTGCCGAAGACGCGCTGGAAGGGCGGCAGGTAGGTGAAGGCGAGCTGCAAGAGCAGCATGCTGCCGGCGCCGGCCCACACCCACGGGTTCGAGAAGGGGGAGATGCGCCAGAGGGGCTGGCTCAATGAGCGGCAGTTGAAGAGGAAGGCCGTCTCGATCATCACGAAGACATTGACGGCGATGCTGCGCGCCTCGGGCAGCGTCGCGCCGCGTTCGAGCGCAAGCTGAAAGAGGCCGAAGGCCGCGGTGAGCATCAGAAAGCCCACCATGAGCACGCGCTCGATGAGCACGGCATCAAGAATCGGCGCGGCGGGCGGGCGCGGCGGCCGGCGCATCACGTCGTGTTCCTTCGGCTCGAAGGCGAGCGGCAGCCCGAGCAGGATGGCGGTGGTCATATTGACCCAGAGGATCTGCAAGGGCGTGATCGGCAAGGTGGTGCCGGCGGCGATGGCGGCGAGGATGACGAGCCCTTCCCCGAAATTGGTTGGCAGGGTCCAGGTGATGAATTTGACGATGTTGTCGTAGATGCCGCGCCCCTCCTCGATGGCGGCCTCGATGGTGGCGAAGTTGTCATCGGTAAGCACCATCGCTGCGGCTTCCTTGGCGACCTCGGTGCCAGAAAGTCCCATCGCGATGCCGATGTCGGCCGCTTTCAAGGCCGGCGCGTCATTGACGCCGTCGCCGGTCATGGCGACGATCTCGCCATTCGCTTGCAGTGCCTTGACGAGGCGCAGCTTCTGCTCTGGTTCGACGCGCGCGAAGACGGCGACCTCGCGCACTGCCGCCGTAAGTTGCGCATCATCGAGCGCGGCGAGCTCGCGGCCCGTGAGTACGCGGCCCCCTATAGCGCCGACGATGCCGAGCTGGCGCGCGATGGCGAGTGCCGTCTCGGCATGATCGCCCGTGATCATCTTGACGGCGATGCCAGCAGCATGGCAGGTCCTGACGGCGGCGATGGCGCGCGGCCGCGGCGGGTCGATCATGCCAACGAGGCCGAGGAAGGTGAGGCCGCTCTTTAGCTGCGCTTCGCTCAAAGACCCTTCGCTCACCGGGCGGCGGCAGAGCGCCAGCACGCGCTGCCCCTGGCGGGCGAGCGCCGCGGCGGCAGCCTCAATGTCGTCGCGCAAGGCGGCCTCGAGCGGCAGCACGCGGCCCTGGCCGTCGAGCACGTGGGAAGCGGCGGGCAAGAGCCTTTCGAGTGCGCCCTTGGCATAGAGCATGCGCTCGCCTTCGATCTCGTGCAGGGTGGCCATGGTCTGGCGCGCCGAGTCGAAGGGCAGCGTATCGAGGCGCGGAAACAGCGCCGCGACGGTGGCGGCATCGAGCCCGGCCTTGCGCGCCGCGACGATGAGCGCTGCCTCGGTCGGATCACCCGTTACCTGCCATTGGCCCTTGACGTGAGCGAGCCCCGCGTCGTTGCAAAGCAGCCCGGCGAGGAGCGCTTCGCGGGCGACCTCATGGGCCGTGCCGCCGGCGCCGACTTTGGCGCCATCGAGCAGCAGCTCTCCTTCGGGCGCATAGCCGTGGCCGGTGATTTCGTAAAGCAGTCCGCCGGCCCAGAGCGCGCGCACCGTCATCGCGTTTTCGGTCAGCGTGCCGGTCTTGTCTGAGCAGATCACCGTCGTGCTGCCCAAGGCCTCGACAGCGGGCAGTTGCCGCACGATGGCGCGGCGTTTCGCCATGCGTGAAACGCCGATGGCGAGCGTGATCGTGATCGCCGCCGGCAGCCCCTCGGGAATCGCGCCGACGGCAAGCGCGACGGCGGCCATGAACATGTCGAAGGCGGCCTGCCCGCGCGCAAGGCCCACGGCGAAAGTGAAGGCCGCGAGCCCCAAGATCGCCCAGAGGAGCAAGCTGGCGAAGGCGGCCATCTTGCGCGTCAGGGGGGTGGACAGATCGGGCGCGGCGGCGATCAGACCCGAGATGCGCCCCGTGGCAGTGGCTGTGCCGGTGGCGACGACGAGGCCATGGCCATGGCCCGAGACGACGGTGGTGCCCGCATAGGCCATGTTGCGGCGGTCGGCGAGCGCCGTGTCGATGGGCAGCGGCTCACTGTGCTTGTCCACGGGCAGCGATTCGCCGGTGAGCGCGGCTTCGACAGTGCGCAATTCCTTGGCAGAGAGGAGGCGCAGATCGGCCGGCACCTTGTCGCCGGCGGCAAGCACGACGATGTCGCCCGGCACGAGCCGTGCGGCATCGAGCCGCTGCCGGCGTCCGGCGCGCAGCACCGTCGCCTCGCTGGCGACAGTCTTGGCGAGCGCGGCGAGCGCCTGGGCGGCCTTGCCTTCCTGGATGAAGCCGATGATCGCATTGACGGCGACGACGCCAAAGATGACGCCGCTATCGACCCATTCGCCGAGAAAAGCGGTGATCGTGCCGGCCAGGATCAAGACGAGCACGAGCGGCGCGGCGAGCTGGTCGAGGAGGCGCTTCCAGGCCGGACGCGGCTGCGGCTCGGGCAGCCGGTTCGGGCCGTGCTGGGCCAGACGCGCGGCGGCCTCATCGTCGGAAAGCCCCTGTTCCGCGCCGACCTGATGGCGGGCAAGAGCTTCCTCGCGGCTCAGGGCGTGCCAGTCAGGAGTGCTCATCGGCGGAGGACAGGGGTGGCTGGGGTCGGCTCATCTCGTAGAGCACGATGGCGGCGCTGAAGAAAAAGAAGGTCGTTGCACCTAGGCTGCCGGTGATGACGGGCTGGCCGCCGATGAACCAGAACCATAGCGTCGCCCCGAGCGTCAGGATGCTGCAGGTGAGACTGCCGGCGGCGCAAAGGAGCGCGATCTTCTTGCCAAAGCCGCGCCGCGGCTTGGAAGGAGGGGTCATGACGGGCTTCCTTTCTTGTGGCGGGTGGTTCCATAGTACTGGCGCAGCGAAGCATAGCGCGCGCTGCGCGCGGCGCGGATCTGCTCGATCGCGTGTTCCATCGGCACGCCGAGCTGGATCAAAGTCTCGGCGGCGATCATGAGCCCGCCTTCGAAGACCTCGGGGATCACCTCGGTGGCGCCAGCCGCCTTGAGCTTCGCGACATGGCTTTCATCGGGCACGCGCACGATGATGGGGACGTCAGGGCGCGTTTCGCGCACCTTGCGCACGACGCGTTCGGCCGAATGCGTGTCGGGATAGGCGATGACGACGGCGCGCGCGCGGGAAAGCCCGGCGGCGAGGAGCACCTCGGGCCGGTCGGCGCTGCCGAAGGCAACGCGGCCGCCAATGGGCGCGGCGCGCTTGACCTGCTGCGGATCGACGTCGAGGGCGAGGAAGGGAATCTTCTCGGCGGCGAGGAATTCGCCGATCTGCCGGCCGGTGCGGCCATAGCCGCAGAGGATGACGTGCTGCTCGAGGCCGAAGCCGGCGACTGCAATGTCGTGGATCGCCTTCGCCTTGTGCGCCCAGTCGCCCTTGGCGAGCTCCCCCGAAAGCCGTGCGGCGCGCTCGATGAGAAACGGCGCGACGAACATCGAGATCAGCATCGCCGAGAGGGTGACCTGGAAGACGTCGCTGCCGATGAGCTTGAGATCGTGCGCCATGCCGATCAAAACGAGGCCGAACTCGCCGGCCTGGGCGAGCTGCGCGGCGGTGCGCAAGGCCACGTCGAGCGGGCTTTTGATGGCAAGGGCGATCAAGAAGACGACGAGCCCCTTGCCGGCGATGAGCAGCACGACGGCGAGCAGGAGGCGGTCGAGATTGGCGAAGACGAAACCGAGGTCGAGCATCATGCCGACCGTGACGAAAAAGAGGCCGAGCAGCATGTCGCGGAACGGGCGGATGTCGGCCTCGACCTGATGGCGGTAGATCGTCTCCGAGATCAGCATGCCGCCAACGAAGGCGCCCAAGGCGAGCGACAGGCCCGCAAGCCCCGTGATCCAGGCGAGCACGATGACGATCCACAGCGTGGCGAGCACGAAGAGCTCTTCCGAGCGCTGGCGCGCGATGGCGTCGAAGAGCGTGCGCATCCATTTTTGCCCGGCCCAGATGAGGATCGAGAGCACGATGACCGCCTCGATGAGCGCGATGCCGAGCGAGCGCGGCAATTCGCCGGCCGACTGTGCGAGCGCCGGAAAGAGGATCAGGCAGGGCACGACGGCCAAGTCTTGGAACAGGAGCACGCCCATCGTCTGGCGGCCCGAGCGCGAATGGAGCTCGAAGCGCTCGGAGAGCATCTTGGCGACGATCGCCGTCGAGGACATGCCGACCGCAAGCCCCACCGCGAGCCCGGCACGCCAGCCTTGTCCATAGCCGAACCAGGTGGCGAGCATCGTCGCGCCGGCGGTGAGCGCCAGTTGCGCGAAGCCGAAGCCGAACACGAGGGAACGCATCGCGCGCAGCCGCTGCAGGCTGAATTCGAGGCCGATCGAGAACATCAGGAAGACGACGCCGAATTCGGCGATCGCCTCGACCGTGTGGCTTTCCTCGAGCGCCCGCAGGCCATGGGGCCCGAGCAGCATGCCGACGGCCAGATAGGCGAGCATCGCCGGCAATTTCAAGCGGCGCGCGAGGCTTACGGCGCCGACGGCGGCCGAAAGGAGCAGCAGCAGCACGAACAGATTGCCTTGCATGGCCGCGATCATACCCGCGGCACCCCGCCCTGCAGCAGGGGGGGCGTCTCGCCAGCGCCGAGTTTCGGCTCAGGAAAAACGCTGCCGCACGAAGCGGCGAGCACTCGTCCGCTACCAGCTCTTGGGCTCGAAATCGGGGCGGTTTCTCAGCACCACGTCGTCATCGGCCTGCACGAGCACATAGAGGCCCTGCCGCTCGGCATAGCGGATGACTTCCTCCGGCGCGCCCATCGCCGCCACCGCGCCATGCAAGATCTTGTCGGCGTGCTCCGTGAAGCAGGCCTTGAAGCGGGCAAGCCGATCGAGATGCTCATCGACGTCCTCACTGGTCAAGCGGCTCTTGCACTCGACGGCGATCGCATGATCGCCATTGATGACCAAGAGGTCGATCTCGAGGATCGCCTCGCCCTCGTCGTTCTTGGCCAAGGCGTTCGGATAGACGCGATGCACCGGGATGCCGCGTGCCTGAAAAAGCCGCACCACGGCGGGTTGCACCATGTCCTGCACGAATTGCCCGAGCCGGTTGCCCAAGGCCCCGAGCTGGCGCTTGAGCTCGCGGATCTGCCGGGCGGTCTCCTGCATCTGCCGATCCGTCTCCTTGCTGGATTCGCGCAGCTCGCGGATGAGCTGCCCGGTTTCCTGCATGCGGCGGTAGGTCTCCTGCATGCGCCGGTCGGTCTCCTTGCCGGACTCGCGCAGCTCGCGGATGAGCTGGTCGGTCTCCTGCATGCGGCGGTCGGTCTCCTGCATGCGCCGGTCGGTCTCCTTGCCGGATTCGCGCAGCTCGCGGATGAGCTGGTCGGTCTCCTGCAAGCGGCGATCGGTCTCCTGCATGCGGCGGTCGGTTTCCTTGCCCGATTCGCGCAGTTCTTGAATCAAGCGCGCGTTTTCCTGGCCGGCGGCGATGAGATCCGCCACCATGCGCTTGAGATCATCCCAGGAAATGTCGTCCCGTCCCCCCATGGATGTCGCTCCTCGATGCGATCTCTATTTCACCAGCGTCACCGGCAGATGGGAAAGCCTGAGCACGTCCTGTGACACGGAACCGAGCAGGGCGCTGCCCAAGGCGCCTAAGCCGCGCGTGCCCATGACGATCTTCTCGCAGCCATGCTCGCGCGCGAACTCGACGAGGGTTTCGGCGATCGGCCCCAGGAGCACGACGGGCGTGTAACGCACGCCAGCCGCATCGAGCAGCGCACGCGCCGAGGCGAGCGCATCGCCGCCGCGCGTCTCTTGCATTGCTTCGATTTCGCTCGCCGTCATGTGGCTTCTGACCTCGGGCGCATCGATCGGGGGCTGGACATTGACGAGGAAAATCTCACGATCCTCGCAATCCTTCGTCGTGGCAATGACGTGCTGGGTTGCGCGATCGGAATGGCTCGAACCGTCGACGCAAAGCAAGATCTTCATGGCGAAACCCCTCGTTTTTGTGGCAATCCAGTTTAGCCGAAACTCGCTTGTTGCGCCGCAAAAGCCCGTCGGGGGCGATGCTAGAATCGGCTGCGTCCTTTTGCGGAGAAGCCCATGGAGCTTTTTGGCATTCCGGTCGATTTCATCCTCTTCGCCGCCACCTTGCTCGGCGTGGCGCTGTTTCACCACTACGTGTTGCAGGTCGCGCTCACCGGGCTGGCCGTCATCTCGACCTACAAGATTCTCTTCACGGGCTTCAAGACTGGCGCAGGGCTCGCCGGTTTCGGTCTCCACCTGGCGCACGAATGGGTGCTGCTCGTCAATCTGTTCTGCCTCCTCGTGGGCTTCGCGCTGCTTGCTCGTCACTTCGAGGATTCCGGCGTGCCGGAGGTTTTGCCAAGGCTGCTGCCAGAGGGTTGGCTTGGCCCTTTCACGCTGCTTGCGATCATCTTCCTGCTCTCCGGCTTCCTCGACAACATCGCGGCGGCCTTGATCGGCGCGACGGTGGCGGCGAGCGTCTTCAAGCGCAAGGTGCATATCGGCTATCTCGCCGCGATCGTCGCCGCCTCGAACGCTGGCGGGGCTGGCTCTGTCGTGGGCGATACGACGACGACGATGATGTGGATCGACGGCGTGAGCCCCATGGACGTGCTGCACGCCTATCTCGCCGCGGCCGTGGCGCTCATCGTCTTCGGCGTTCCCGCCGCGCTCTTACAGCACAAGCACATGCCGATCGAGAAGCACTACCATGCCGCTCACCGCATCGACTGGGTGCGCGTCGGCATCGTCGGTTTCATCCTCGTCGCTGCGATCGCCACCAACGTCACGGTCAATCTCAAGTTCCCCGCGGCGGCCGATCACTTTCCCTTCCTCGGCGTGGCGGTCTGGGTCGCGCTGCTTTTGGCCGTGCCGCTCAGAAAACCTGAATGGAGCCTGGTGCCGGATGCCGTGAAGGGCTCGATTTTCCTCTTGGCGCTCGTCACCTGCGCCTCGATGATGCCGGTCGAAAAGCTGCCGCCTGCCTCCTGGCCGACGGCGCTCTCACTCGGCTTCGTCTCGGCCGTGTTCGACAACATCCCCCTGACGGCGCTCGCCTTAAAGCAAGGCGGCTATGACTGGGGCTTCCTCGCCTATGCGGTGGGCTTTGGCGGCTCGATGCTTTGGTTCGGCTCATCTGCCGGCGTGGCGGTCTCGAACCTTTTCCCCGAGGCGAAGTCGGCGATCCAGTGGCTGCGTCACGGCTGGTTCGTGCCGGTGGGCTATGTCGCCGGCTTCTTTGCGATGCTCGTCTTCTTGGGCTGGCAGCCCCATGCGCCGCACAAGGAGGGTAAGGCAGCGCTCGATGCGCCGGCTCTGATCGAGCAGACGGCCCCGCCAGCGGTCGGCGCGCCGGGCTATCAGTAAAGATGCAGATGCCGCGCATCGCGCTGGCGTTGGCGCTGTGCCTGCCCTTGCCTGCGCTTGCCGCGGGCGGGGGCGCGGTCGGGGAAAACCTGCTCTGGCTTGCCCTGATCTTGATGAGCGCGCGGCTTTTCTCGCCCATCGCGGCGCGCTTTGGCTTTCCGGCCGTATTGGGCGAGCTCCTGCTCGGCGTCTTGCTCGGCAATCTCGCGCTGTTCGGCATTGGCCTCTTCGAAACCATCGCCAAGGACCCGATCATCGCCTTCATCGCCGAGCTCGGCGTCATCGTGCTCTTGCTGCAGATCGGCCTCGAGACGCGGCTTGCCGATCTCGTGAAAGTCGGCGCGCGCGCGACGGCCGTCGGCGTCATCGGCATCGCCCTGCCATTTCTCCTCGGCGCCTTCGTCGTCGGGCCGTTGCTCTTGCCTGGCCTGTCACAGAACACCTATCTCTTTCTCGGCGCGACGTTGTCGGCCACCTCGGTGGGCATCACGGGCCGCGTCTTCCGCGATCTGGGCAAGCTCGATACCCCGGCTGCACGCATCGTGCTGGGCGCCGCCGTCATCGACGATGTGCTGGGCCTCGTGATCCTCGCCGTCGTGACGAGCCTTGTGCAGGCCGGTTCGGTGAGCCTGGCCGAAGTGAGCTGGATCATCTTGGAGGCGGTGCTCTTCCTCGGCGGAAGCATTTGGCTTGGCCGCAAGATCGCCCCCCACTCCTCGCGCTGGCTTGCGCGGCTCGATGCCGGGCCGTCGATGCTCTTTGCCCAGGTGCTCGCCACGGGGCTTG
Source organism: Rhodocyclaceae bacterium (assembly GCA_026415155.1). Classification (GTDB taxonomy): domain Bacteria; phylum Pseudomonadota; class Gammaproteobacteria; order Burkholderiales; family Rhodocyclaceae; genus Sulfuricystis. The sequence continues at coordinate 35,058 of JAOAHQ010000001.1, read as the reverse complement.
CGCTCGCGTGGCTGGCCCAGGCGATTGGGCTGGCCCCGATCATCGGCGCCTTCGCCGCGGGGCTGCTTTTCGAGCCGCTCTTCCTCAAGGATTTCCAGACGCCGAAGATCGTCCAGGAGATCGAGCCCTTGATGAGAGAGCCTGAAAGCCGGCCGCTCATGGATCGGCTGCTGCCGATCCTGGCCAGGCACGCGGGTCACCAGCACGAGCACATGCTCGAGCCGATCGGCTACTTCTTCGTGCCGGTGTTCTTCGTGCTCACCGGCATGCAGGTGGATTTGAGAACGCTCACCGACCCGACCATCGTCGCCATCGCCCTGGGGGTTGCCGCGGCGGCGGTCCTCGGCAAGCTCGCCGCGGGCGTGCTCGCGGGTGAATCTGGCCGCTGGATCGTCGGCTGGGGCATGGTGCCGCGCGGCGAGGTGGGCCTCATCTTCGCGATGGTCGGCAAGCAGCTCGGCGTGATGGACGAAGCGATGTTTTCGGTGATCGTCATCATGGTGATCCTCACCACGCTGATCACGCCGCCAGTGCTCGGCTGGCTGCTGCGCAAGTCTTGATGCCGCGCAAGGCGGTGCGCTGTCGCTTCGACTACGCTTAGGCCGCTTCGAGGAACCGCTCATGAAAACCCTCATATTTTCACTAGCCGCCGGACTTTATCTCGCCACGACGGGGGTGTTGGCGCGCCCCATCGACCTCGGCGAAGACCCGGCGCGGACTTTGGCAGGCAAGGACTTGCCGGCGGAGGATGCGCGCATCGAAAAAGCGCGCCGTTGGCTCAAGCAGATCGCCGAGGTCACTGGAGAATCGGAAGAGCAAGTGGCCGCGAGCGCCATGAAGCTCGCGCGCTTCCTCTACGATGCGCTCAAAGAACGCGCCCTGCCTCTCGAGGCGCTCGAGGGCATGGCGGCGCAGGCAGGCGCCGGACGCTCGCTCTCCGACCTGACCAGCGGTTATTTCAATGCCCGGCGCCAGGCCGCCGACAAAAGCCATGCCGGCGCGATGCGTCTATTGACGGGCCAATAAAAACCCCGCGGCGGGCCTACAATCCCGCCGATGAACCTCTCGCTGACCCCCGCCCAGCGCCGCCGCCGATTGCTGGCCTTGGCCGTCGTCGTCGCGGCCTATGTGCTTTCGTTCTTCCAGCGCTTTGCACCCGCCGGCATCGCGCAGGATCTCGCCGCGAGCTTTCAGACCTCCGCCGCCTCCTTGGGCGTCCTGGCCGCGACCTATTTCTACGTCTATACGGTCATGCAGGTGCCCACCGGCATCCTCGTCGACACCTTGGGCCCGCGCCGCATCCTGCTCTTGGGCGGACTCGTCGCCGGCGGCGGCAGCCTGCTCTTTGGCCTTGCGGGCAGCCTCGATGCGGCGCTCGTCGGCCGCACGCTCGTGGGGCTGGGCGTCTCCGTCGTCTTCATTGCGATGCTGAAGATCATCGCCGTCTGGTTCGAGGAGCGGCGCTTTGCGAGTGTGGTCGGTGCCTCGATGCTGATCGGCAACTTGGGCTCGGTGCTCGCCGGCTCGCCCTTGTCGTGGCTCGCGCAGAACTTCGGCTGGCGCGGCGTGTTCGTCGGTGTCGGCATCGTTTCGCTTCTGCTTGGCGTGCTTGCCTGGCTCTTCGTGCGCGATCGGCCGCCGAGCCGAGAAGTGGCCGTCCCGCCAGCGCCGACTTTCGACAGAACGGTGATCCTCTCGGGCCTCCTCGCCGTCGTGAAAAACCGCGCCACCTGGCCGGCGGTGTTCGTCAATGCCGGGCTCTCAGGCAGCTTCTTCGCCTTCGGCGGCCTGTGGGCCACGCCTTTCCTCACCCAGGGGCTCGGCATGACACGCGCCACCGCCACGGCGCATCTGTCGCTCTACTTCGCCGGCTTCGCGGTAGGCTGCCTCGCGATCGGCACGCTCTCCGACCGCCTGCGGCGCAGAAAGCCAGTGGTCATCGCGAGCGCATCGATTCTCGCGCTCATCTGGCCGGTGTGGCTCTCGGGCCTTATCTTGCCGCTTCCCGTCAGCTATGCGCTCTTCGGGCTCATGGGCCTCATGACGGCGAGCTTCACGCTCTCCTGGGCCTGCGCCAAGGAGGTCAATCCCCCTGCGCTCTCGGGCATGTCGACCTCGGTGGCGAACATGGGCGGCTTTTTGATGGGGGCGCTCTTGCAGCCGGCCGTTGGCAAGATCATGGACTTGCGCTGGCAGGGTACTCTCCAGAACGGCGTGCGCGTCTATGCGCCCGAGGACTACCGCTGGGGACTCCTCCTGATCGCCGCGGCCGCCTGGGCGGGGGCCGCGGCGGCCTGGTGGCTGCGCGAGACGCATTGCCGCAATATTTGGAGTCAAATCGCCAAGGAGAGGACATGAAAGGCATCCTCCTGTTCGGCCACGGCGCCCGCAATCCTGAGTACATCGAACCCTTCCGCCGCATCCGCGCCCGTGTCGAAGCCCTGCAGCCGGGCCTGCCGGTCGAGATCGGCTTTCTCGAGCTCACCCAGCCGCCGCTCGAGGCGAGCATCGAAGCGCTCGTCGCGCGGGGGGTGAAATCGATCCGCGTCGTCCCCATTTTTTTCGCGCCGGGCCGGCATGTGCTCAAGGATTTGCCGCAGCTTCTGGGGAATGCCGCGGATCGCTTCCCTGAGCTCGAGTTCGAGGTAGCCGAGTGCGTCGGCGAGGTCGAAGGCGTCATCGCGGCGATGGCGGCGCACGCCGTCGCCGGGACTTGAAGATGGTCTATTAGGATATACTTATATACCTCATGAAAACGCTCCTTCTTTCCCGACCCCAAAAAAGGCCGTGGCTGATGCTGCTGGCGGCTTGTCTTGCCCTGCCGGCCTGGGCTCAGACGCGCACGCTCGAGCTGCGCGAAGTCCAGCTCACGCTGCCCGCCGAGGCCGTGATCGAGGCAACCCGGCAGGCGGTCGTCGCGACGCAAGTGGCCGGCCGCATCGTCGAGGTCAGGGCCGAAGCGGGGCAGAAAGTCGCCGCGGGTCAGCTCCTGATGCGCGTCGATGCGCGCGAGGCGGCCGAGAACGTCGCCGCGGCGAAGGCCAGGCTTGCTGAAGCCGAGGCGAACTACCAGCGCACGCTGAACCTCTTTCAGAAGAAGTTCGTGAGCCAGGCCGCGCTCGATGCCGCCGAGGCGCAGTTGAAATCCGCACGCGCCCAGGCGGCGGCCGCCGGCGCCGGTGCTTCGCATGCCGTGGTGACCGCGCCGATCAGTGGCATCGTCGCCCAGCGCCATGCGGAACTCGGTGATCTCGCGATGCCCGGCAAGCCGCTGGTGACTGTTTTTGATCCGAAAGGCTTGCGCGCCGTGGCGAGCATTCCGCAGTACAAGCTCAAGGAAGCGCGGCAGGCGAAACTCGCGCGCGTCGAGTTTCCCGAGGACAAGGCTCGGCGCTGGCAGGACGGCACGAAGATCGAGATCCTGCCGACCATCGACGCGCAAAGCCACACCGCGACGGCGCGCGTCTATCTGCCCGAGCTCGAAGGACTCGTGCCCGGCATGGCGGCACGCGTGCATTTCGTCGTCGGTACGGCGCAAAAGCTCACCGTGCCGCCGTCTGCGATCCTGCGCCGCGGCGAGATTGCCGCCGTCTATGTGATCAAGGAGGGCAGGCCCGTCTTGCGTCAGGTGCGGTTGGGCGAAGCCGTCGCCGATGGCGAAGTCGAGGTGCTCTCGGGCCTCTCGGCCGGTGAGACGATCAGCCTCGATCCGGTCAAGACCGGCATCGAGATGAAACAGGCCGCGGCGGGCAAATAAATCATGGGCATCTCGGGCCGCATCGCGGAGTATTTCCTCCGCAACTCGCTCACTCCGCTGATCGCGCTGATCGCGCTGCTCTTGGGTGTATTCGCCACCTTGATCACGCCGCGCGAGGAGGAGCCGCAGATCAACGTGACGATGGCCAACGTCTTCATCCCCTTCCCGGGGGCGACGGTGAAGGACGTCGAGAACCTCGTCGCACGGCCGGCCGAGCAGGTGCTCGCGCGCATTTCCGGCATCGAGCACGTCTATTCGGTCTCGCGGCCCGGCATGGCGGTGATCACCGTGCAATACCAGGTCGGCGAGGACCCGATCCAGGCCCTCGTGCGCCTCTACGACACGATCAACGCCCACAGCGACTGGGTCTCGCCGAACCTCGGCGTCGGCCAGCCGATCGTCAAGCCCAAGGGCATCGACGACGTGCCGATCGTCGCGCTCACCTTCTGGTCGAAGGAGCCCGACAAGTCGGCCTTCGAGATGCAACAGATCGCGCGCGCCGTCGAGATCGAGTTGAAGCGCATCCCCGGCACGCGCGACGTCGTCACGATCGGCGGGCCGGGCCATGTCGTGCGCGTCTTGATGGATGCCGAGAAAATGGCCGCGCGCGGCATCACGGCGCAAGATTTGAAGGCCGCCTTGCAGGTTTCGAATGCCTCGCAGCCCGCCGGCAGCCTCGTGGCCGGCAACCGCGAACTGCTCGTGCAGACCGGCACCTATCTCGAGACGGCGGCGGATGTGAAGCGGCTCGTCGTCGGCGTTTATGACAAGAAGCCCGTTTTCATGGAAGACGTCGCCGAAGTCGTCGATGGCCCGGATCAACCCTCGCGCTACGTCTGGCATGGCGACCGGCACGGCGAATATCCGGCGGTGACGCTGGCCATTTCGAAAAAGCCGGGTGTGAATGCCGCCGACGTCGCCGAAGGCGTGATCCGCCGCATGGAATCCTTGAAAGGCACGGTGATTCCCGAAGGCGTCGAATACACGGTGACGAGGAACTACGGCGAGACGGCGACCGAGAAGGCGCAGAAACTCATTGGCAAGCTCGTCTTCGCCACCGCCTTCGTCGTGCTGCTCGTGCTCGTTGCGCTCGGCCGCCGCGAGGCCGTGATCGTCGGCGCGGCGGTGACCTTGACGCTCGCCGCCACGCTGTTCGCCTCCTGGGCCTGGGGCTTTACGCTCAACCGCGTCTCACTCTTTGCCCTCATCTTCTCGATCGGCATCCTGGTCGACGATGCGATCGTCGTCGTCGAGAACATCCACCGCTGGCATACGCTCTACCCCGAGAAGAAGCTCTGGGAGATCATCCCCGGCGCGGTCGATGAAGTCGGCGGGCCGACCATCCTCGCCACGTTCACCGTCATCGCCGCGCTCTTGCCAATGGCCTTCGTCACCGGCCTCATGGGCCCCTACATGAGCCCGATCCCGATCAATGCCTCGATGGGCATGTTTTTATCGCTGGCGATCGCCTTTATCGTGACGCCTTGGCTTGCCAACAAGCTCATGAAACCCGCACCGCATGCGCATGGCGGGCCGACGGCAGTCGATCAGAAGCTCGAAGCCTTCTTCCGCGGGGCGCTCTCGCCCTTCCTGCATCCTGTGACCGGCCGCAAGGCGCGCTCGATGCTCTGGATTGGTGTCGTTGCCGCGATCCTCGCCTCGGTCTCGCTCGGTTACTTCAAGCTCGTCGTCCTGAAGATGCTGCCCTTCGACAACAAAAGCGAATTCCAGGTCGTGCTCGACATGCCGGTCGGCACGCCGGTCGAAGAGACGGCGCGCGTCTTGGCCGAGATGGCCGCCGAGCTCAAGGACGTGCCTGAAGTCGAGCATTACCAGGCCTACGCGGGCACGGCGAGCCCGATCAACTTCAACGGCCTCGTGCGCCAGTACTACCTGCGCGCCAATCCCGAGATGGGCGACATCCAGGTCAATCTCGTCGACAAGAAGCACCGCGACCGGCAAAGCCACGAGATCGCCGTCTCCATCCGCGAGCGCTTGATGGCCGTCGCGAAGCGCAACGGCGGCAATGCCAAGGTCGTCGAGGTGCCGCCCGGGCCGCCGGTGCTCTCGCCGATCGTCGCCGAGGTCTATGGTCCCGATTACGCCGGCCAGATCGCCGTGGCCAAAGAGGTGCGCGCGGCCTTCGAGGGTACGGCCGACATCCTCGGTGTCGACGATAGTGTGTCAGCGGATGCCGAAAAGGTCGTCTTGCGCGTCAATCAGGCCAAGGCGGCGCTCTTGGGGGTGGCGCAGAAGGACATCGTCGAGACGGTGCGGCTGGGGCTCTCGGGCGAAGACGTCACCCCCTTGCATGATGGCGAAGCGAAATACGAGATTCCGGTCAAGATCACCTTGCCGGCCGAGCGCCAGTCGAACCTCGATACCCTGCTCAAGCTCAAGGTGCGCGCGCTGCCGGCCTATGGCGGACAGCTCGTGCCGATTTCCGAGCTCGTCGAAGTGCGGCCGGCAAGCCGCGAGAAGGTCGTCTATCACAAGGACCTCTTGCCGGTCGTCTATGTCGTCGGCGACATGGGTGGAGCGCTCGATTCGCCCTTGTATGGCATGTTCGCGATCCGCGAAAAGCTCAAGGAGCTCAAGCTCGAGCAGGGCGGCACGCTCGGCGAATACTTCATCCGCCAGCCTTCCGACCCTTATGCGGGCTATGCCATCAAATGGGACGGCGAGTGGCAGGTGACTTATGAAACCTTCCGCGACATGGGCGCTGCCTACGCCGTCGGCCTGGTGCTCATCTACCTGCTGGTGGTCGCCCAGTTCAAGAGCTATCTCGTGCCGCTCATCATCATGGCGCCGATCCCGCTTACCATCATCGGCGTCATGCCCGGCCATGCCTTGCTCGGCGCGCAATTTACCGCCACCTCGATGATCGGCATGATCGCGCTCGCCGGCATCATCGTGAGGAACTCGATCCTGCTCGTCGACTTCATCAACCAGCAGGTGGCCGAAGGCATGAGTTTTGCCGAAGCCGTGATCCAGTCCGCCGCGATCCGCGCGAAACCGATTGCGCTCACGGGGCTTGCTGCGATGCTGGGCGCCTTGTTCATCCTCGATGACCCGATCTTCTCGGGCCTTGCGCTCTCCCTCATCTTCGGCATCTTCGTTTCCACCTTGCTCACCCTCGTGGTGATCCCGGTGCTCTATTACGCGGCCATGAAGCGCCGCATCCAACCCCAAGGAGCTTGAAACATGACCGTCAATCGCATCGTCCGCATCGTCGCCGGCTTCTTCATCCTGCTTTCACTGGGCCTTGCCCATGCCATGGGCCAGGTGGATCTTTCGCAGATGAGCTGGCTGTGGTTCACGCTCTTCGTCGGCGCGAACCTCTTTCAGAGCGGCTTCACGCAGTTTTGCCCGCTCGATACCATCCTCAAGAAACTCGGCGTTCCCGAGACGGCCGACTGCGGCAAAGGCTGTGCGTAAGCCTGCCGGGGCAGGCATAATCGGGGCATGGCTGCCCTCGCCCCGCCCGCCCACTGTTTCGAGGAGCTGATCCAGCACACGCCGCTCGCGATCGTGCTCGGCTTCGACCGCGCGCACGAAGTGCGGCTCTGGAACCGGGCCGCCGAGCGCTTCTTTGGGCTTTCTACGCACCAAGCGCGGGGGCGGCGGCTCTTCGATCTCTTTCTCGTGCCCGAGGAGGGCGAGGAACTCATCGCGCTCATCGAGCGCTGCACGGCAAGCGGTCTTCCCTGCGGGCCGCGCGAGTTCGGCATCACGATGGCCGACGGCCTGCGCTGGCTCTTATTGAGCCTCTATCCGCTCAGCGATGGCGAGATCGTCGCGATGGGCGTCGATATCACGGCGCAAAAAGCGCTCGAACAGGAGCTGCGGCAGCACCGCGACCATCTCGAAGAGCTCGTCCGCGCCCGCACCGCCGAATTGATCGCCGCCAAGGAAGCCGCCGAGCGCGCCGCGGCCATGAAGGCGGAGTTCCTCGCCCAGATGAGCCATGAGCTGCGCACGCCGATGCATGCGATCCTCTCCTTCGCGCGGCTTGGCCATGACAAGGCCGCGATGGCCCCGCCGGAAAAGCTGCAGGATTTCTTCCTTCGCATCCAGGAAGGCGGCGAGCGGCTCCTCAAGATGATCAATGACTTGCTCGATCTCTCGCGCCTCGAGGCCGGGCGCATGCGCTATGACTTTGCGCCCCACGACTTGCGCGAGTGCGTGGCGGCGGTCGTAGAGGAGCTCTCCCCGCTCCTGGCGAGCAAAGGTTTGCGCTGCGCGGTCGCGGCGACGGTGGAAGATGGCCGCCTCGTCTGCGACCGGCCGCACATCGAGCAAGTCGTGCGCAATCTCCTCGGCAATGCGATCAAATTCTCGCCGCCTGCAAGCGAAGTGAAGCTCGAGATCGCCGCCGTCACAGTGCCGGCCGGCCGGCGCGCCGAAGACGCGCACCACCTCGTGCCGGGTTTGCGGCTTTCGGTGAGCGATTCAGGGCCTGGCATCCCCGAGGACGAGCTCGAAGCGGTCTTCGAGAAGTTCGTGCAGAGCAGCCGCAATAAGCCTGGCGCCGGCGGCAGCGGCCTGGGGCTCGCGATTTGCCGGCAGATCGTGCGCGATCATCGCGGCGAGATTCGCGCGCGCAATCTCGCAGGCGGCGGCGCGGCCTTCGATGTATTGCTGCCGCGCCGCAGCGAGGAATTCGCATGAGGCCGCGGCGCATCCTCGTCGTCGATGATGAGCCGATGAATCTCGAGATCCTGCGCGAGTTCCTCGACGATCCGGCCTGGACGCTCGAATGCCAAACGAGCAGCGAAGCGGCTTGGGAGAAGCTTGCAGCGGGGGAGCGTTACGACCTCGCAATCCTCGATCTGATGATGCCGGGCCTCGATGGGCTCGAGCTTTTGCGGCGCATCCGGGCCGACATCCGGCATGCCGCGCTGCCGGTGGTGATCCAGACGGCGGCAAGCCACCCCGAGCAGATCGAGGCGGCGCGCGCCGCCGGCGCGAGCCATTACCTCGTCAAACCCTTCGAGGCGGACACCTTGCTCGCCGTCGTCCGGCAGGCGCTGGCCCTAGCGCCAGAAGCGCCTTTGAGCACGTAGCCCCCTCGCTATAATTTTCCGATCATGAGCCCCCCTGCCGACGCGCCGCCTTCCTCCCACCACGTGCTGGTGGTCGATGACACCGCCACCAATCGCCAGATCCTCGCCGTCTTTCTCAAGAAGATGGGTCATACGGTCGATCTGGCCGAAGACGGCGCCAAGGCCGTCGCGATGTTCGCCGCGCGCCCTTACGATCTCGTCATCATGGACGTGATGATGCCGGTCATGGACGGCTACGAGGCGACGCGGCGCATCAAGGCGATGTGCGGTGAGCGCTGGGTACCGGTGATCTTCTTGTCAGCGCTCGACAAGGACGAGAATCTCGTTGCCGGCCTCGAGGCAGGCGGCGATGACTACCTCGCCAAGCCGGTCAACTTCGTCGTCTTGGAAGCCAAACTGCGCTCGCTCTCGCGCGCCTTGCTCCTGCGCCGCGAGCTTGAGGATGCGCGCCGCTTCAGCCAGGCGGTCACCGACAATCTGCTCGATGCCGTCGTCACCATCGATGAGCATGGCCGCATCGAGGCCGTCAATCCGGCCTGCTGCCATATCTTTGGCTACGCCGCCAACGAGATGATCGGCCAGAACATCAGTCTATTAATGCCGGAACCCTATGCATCGCGTCATGATGGCTATATCCGGGCCTATCTCGCGGGCGGCGCGCCGAAGGTGATTGGCACGCTAGGCTGCGAGGTCGAAGGGCGCCGGAAGGATGGCAGTGTGTTTCCGCTTGCGCTCTCGGTCAGCGAATTCCGCGACCAGGGGCGGCGCATGTTCGTCGGCGCCTTGCGCGACATCACGCGCGAGAAGGAGGCGGAGCGCCGCTTGCGCGAGACCGCCCAGGTCTTGCAGCTTTATCACGACGAGCGCGAGGCCGAAAACCGGCTCGCTGCCGAAATCCTCGATCAGCTGCTGCAACGGCCGGGCCTTGCCGATCCCCGCCTCAAGTATTGGATGGCGCCGGCCGAAGCGCATTTTTCCGGCGACATCATCGCCGCGGCGCGCGCTGCCAATGGCCGCTACTACGTGCTGCTTGCCGACGCGACGGGGCATGGCCTCGCCGCGGCGATCTGCGTGCTGCCGCTCTTGACCCAGTTTTACGATAGCGCCGGCGCCGGCGTGCCGCTTTCGCGCATCATCCATCGCATCAATACCCAGCTCAACGCCTCGCTGCCAGTGGGCCGCTTCGTCGCCGCCACCTTCGTCTGCCTCGACGAGACGGGGAGTGCCTCGGAAATCTGGGTCGGCGGCCTGCCGGCGGCCCATGTGATCGGGCCGGACGGCCGGCTGCTGCAGACTCTCGAATCGGTCAATCTGCCGCTCGGCATCGAAGCGCTCTCGGCCGAGGCGGTGCAGACCGTGCCATTGGCGGGGTATCCGCCCGGTGCGCAACTGATGGTGTATTCCGATGGCCTCGTCGAGGCCCAGAATGCCCAGGGCGAAGCGTTTGGCCTTGCTCGCCTCTTGGCCTGCCTCGCCGATGTGCCGCCCCAGGCGCGTCTCGATGCCGTCAAGGATGCGATGCTTCAGCATCTGGGCGAGATGCCCGCCCATGACGACATGACGGTGCTGTTTCTTGATTTGCCCACCCTTCCGACCTCACGACAGGAGAGCCCATCATGACGACTGCCTATGAGCGCGCCGTCGCGCTGATCGACGCCGCCAATGCCGAAGACCCGCGCATGGATACCGACTATGATGGCCAGCCCGTGCCGCGCGAACTCCTCTATGGTCGGCGCATGGTCGAGATGCTCGAGCGCTTCGCGCCCGAGGCCGACGAGGTCATGAAGCTCGCCGTGCGCGCCCAGCACATCCAGCGCTGGAAGACGCCGCGCGAGTCCTACCCGATGACGCGCGAGGGCTATCTGCAGTGGCGCACGGGGCTATACAAGTTTCACGCCGAGCTGGCCGGCCGCCTCGACAAGGAGGCCGGGTACGACGACGCCGCCGTCGAGCGCGTCAAGCAAGCCGTCGGCAAGCGCGGCCTCAAGGTCAATCCCGATACGCAGCTTTTGGAGGATGTCGCCGATCTCGTCTTCATCGAGCACTACATGCTCGCCTTCGCCCAGCAAAAGCCCGATTACAGCGAGGAGAAGTGGCTCGACATCATCAGGAAGACCTGGAAGAAGATGTCCGAGCGGGCGCATGCCTTTGCGCTTTCCGGCAAGCTGAAACTGCCCGAACCGCTCGTGCCCTTGATCACCAAGGCGATCTCGGGCTGAAGCGATCGATGCCATGAGGATCGGCTTCATCGGCCTTGGGGGGATGGGGCGGCCGATGGCCGAGCGCCTCCTGGCCGCCGGTCATGAGCTCGTCGTCTGGGCGCGCCGCCCCGAAGCGGCCGATCCGCTGCTCGCTCTGGGCGCCGCCTGGGCGGAGCATCCGGCGGCGCTGGCGCGACGGGCCGAGATCGTCTGCACCAATGTCACGGCCGATGCCGATGTCGTGATGCTCGCCGAGCGGCTCAGCGAGGGGCTGGCGCCTGAGGCCATCCACGTCGATTTCTCGACGATCGCGCCCTCGACCGCACGTGAGCTCGCGCATCTTCATGAGCGGCGCGGCTGCCATTTCGTCGATGCGCCGGTCTCGGGCGGCACGACGGGTGCGCGGGCGGGCAGCTTGTCGATCATGTGGGGCGGAAACTCGGCGCTGGCGGGACGGCTTGATCCGCTCTTTGCTTGCCTCGGCAAGACGATCGTCCATGTCGGCGAGGCTGGCGCCGGCCAGGTGGCCAAGGCCTGTAATCAGCTCGTCATGGTCGCCGCCATCGAAGCCTGTGCCGAGGCGGCGCGGCTTGCCGCCGCTTGCGGCGTCGATTTCGCGCGCGTGCGGGCTGCGATGCAAGGCGGCTCGGCCGCCTCGCGCGTGCTCGACGTCTTCGGCGGCAAGATGCTCGCGCGCGACTTTGCCGCCGGCGTCGAGGCACGGCTCCACCACAAGGACTTCGTGATGATCCTCGCCGAGGCCGCCGCCGCGGGGCTTCCGCTGCCGGTCGCCGCGGCGGTGATGCAGCAGCTCAATGCCTTGATGGCCGCCGGCTGGGGCAGGGAAGATACCGCGCGGCTATTGAGCGTGCTCGAACGGAGCGGGCAGGCATGAGCGAGGGAGCGCCGCGGTCGCTGGCCGAGACGGGCGAGCGGCGCCACAGCGTGCGGCGCCTGGCCGACCGCGTCGGCGAAACGCCGCTCCCTGAGGCGGTGCGCGATCTGCGCGCGATCCTGGAAAACGCGACGGTCGGCATCCTGTTTTCGAAAAACCGCCGCCTCGTGCAGGCCAATCCGCAGTTTTTGCAGATGTTCGGCTTTGCCTCGGTCGAGGAGGTGATCGGCCAGCCCGGCGTCATCCTCTATCCGAGCCAGGAGGCCTACGAGGCCTTGGGCCGCGAGGCGGGCCCCTTGCTCGCCGCCGGTAAGCCCTTCCGCGGCGAAATCCAGATGCGCCGCAAGGATGGCACGCTCTTTTGGTGCCGCTTGTCGGCGAAAGCCGTCAATCCGCAGGCGCCGCAGGAAGGCACGATCTGGATCATGGAGGACGTGACTGATGAGCGCGAGACGGCCGAGCGGCTCAAGCAGGCGCTTGCCGACCAGGAGACCATCTTCAACAATGCGGCGGTCGGCATCATGTATGTCAAGGAGCGCGTCGTCGTGCGCGCCAACCGCAAGCTCGAGGAGCTCTTCGGCTATGGCCCCGGCGAGATGCTCGGCCGCTCGGCGCGGGATTTCCACGTCAGCGAAGAATCTTTCCTGCGCTTGGCCGAATTGGCGCGCGAAACGCTCTGGCGCGGCGAGACCTTCGTCACCGAGTGGCCGGCCAAGCGCAAGGACGGCAGCGAATTCTGGGTACGTCTCACCGGGCATCGCGAGGCGAACGCCGGCGAGCGCTTCGACGTCGTCTGGATCTTCGAGGACATCACCGAGCAGCGCAGCGTCCAGGAGGAATTGCGCCGCATTCATCTTGAGCTCGAGCAGCGCGTCATCGAGCGTACCGCCGAGCTTTCCGCCGCCAATGCCAAGCTGCAGGACCAGATCTTCGAGCGCATGCAGGCCGAGCAGCGCATCTGGCACATCGCCCACCACGACGCGCTCACCGGGCTGCCCAACCGGGCGCTCCTCACCGACCGCCTCGAGCAGGCGCTTGCGCAGGCGACGCGCTCGGCCGACCGCGTCGCCGTGATGTTCCTCGACCTCGACCGCTTCAAGAGCATCAACGACACGCTCGGCCATGAGGTCGGCGACGAACTCTTGAAGGAGATCGCGCAGCGCCTGAAGGGCGCGGTGCGCGCCGCCGATACCGTGGCGCGCTTAGGGGGCGATGAGTTCGTCGTCTTGCTGCAGGACATTACCGATCCAGAAGACGCGGCACGGGTGGCCGAGAAGATCATCGCCGCCTTCGCGCCGCCGGTGAAGATCGGCCCGCACGAGCTGCGCAGCTCGACCTCGATCGGCATCGCGCTCTTTCCCGAGGATGGCGAGGATGCCTACACGCTGATGCGGCACGCCGACACGGCGATGTACCAAGCCAAGCGCAGCGGCCGCAACCAGTTCCACTTCTTCTCGGCGCGGCTCTCCGAGAGCGCGCGGCGCGCCTTTCACATCGAGCATCGGCTGGCTGCCGCGCTCGAAAAGGGGTGGCTGTCACTCGTCTATCAGCCGCTCATCGATTATGAGGCGCGCGCCGTCTGCGGCATGGAGGCGCTCTTGCGCTGGCACGATCCCGAGGAAGGCGAGATTCCGCCGGCCGAATTCATCCCGATCGCCGAGGATTCCGACCTCATCCAGCCGCTCGGCGAATGGGTGCTGCGCACGGCGTTGCAGCAAAACCGCCGCTGGCAGGAGGCGGGCCGGCCGCTCGTGCCGGTGTCGGTCAATCTCTCGCCGCGCCAGTTTCGCCACCGCCACCTCGTCGACAGCATCCGCGCGATTCTGGCCGAGACCGGCCAGCCGGCGCGCCTCTTGGAGCTCGAGATCACCGAATCGACGCTTGCTCACGATGTCGAGACGGCACGCGCGCGCCTCGAGGAACTCGCGGGCCTCGGCGTGCGGCTTGCCATCGATGACTTCGGCACCGGCTACTCGAACCTGCTCGCCTTGAAGCGCTTTCCGGTCGATAAGCTCAAGATCGACCGCAGCTTCGTGCGCGATCTGTGCGAGGACCCCGAAGACGCGGCGATCGTCGCCGCGATCGTGGGGCTCGCGCGCGGCCTGGGGCTCGACATGCTCGCCGAAGGCGTCGAGACCGCCGCCCAGCGCGATGCGCTGATCGCCTTGGGTTGCCGGCGCTTCCATGGCTATCTCTTCGCGCGGCCGCAGCCGGCAGCGCAAGAGGCCGCGATCTTCGCGCCAGCGGGGCTGTGATCAGTCCGCCTCGAGCGAGAGGTCGGGAATGTGCTGGAAGGCAATCCGCATCGGCGCGGCCGACAGCGCTTCATGCGCGCCGCCGAAATAGAGCGACTTTTTGCCGAAGCGCCGGTTGATCGCATCGAGGGCCGCATCGAGCCGCTCGTTTTTCGCCGTGTCGGCGAAGAGGTCGCCCGAGCGGCTCGCGGCGCTGGCAAGCTGCGTGAGCGCGACGCCGACGGCGAAGGGCTCGGCGCGCGTCTTGGGCCGCTGGCGCCAGAGCGCTTCGAGTGCGGCGAGCAGCGTGCGCGTATCGGCGGTCGGATCGAGGCGCCGGTCGGCGCGCCAGTCCCATGAGTGGCCTTGCTGGCGGAAAGAGACGCGCAGATGCAGGTGGCCCGCGACGAGGGCATAGCTTCTCAAGCGCATCGCGGCCTTCTGCAGGAGGCGGTGCAGCACCGACCAGGCGGCCGATTCGTGGCGCAGCTCGGGCGGCAGCACGTGGGAGTGGCTCACCGAGGCGCGCTGGCTGTCGGTGGGGCCGATCTCGGCGCCCATGAGCCGCGCGTGCATGCGCTCGCCCTCGATGCTGCCCCAGGCGATGCGCAGCTCCTCGGGCCTGGCCCGGCATAGCTGCTCGACCGTCGTGATGCCGTAACGCGCGAGCCGGCCTTCCATGGCCCGGCCGATGCCCGGGATGTCGGAGAGTTCGAGGCGAAAGAGCGCCTGCGGCAGGTCGGCGGCTTCGATGACCGTGAGGCCGTCGGGCTTTTGCATCTCCGAGGCGATCTTGGCCAGAAAGGTGTTGGGCGCGATGCCGATCGAGCTCTTGAGATGGGCGCCGACCTCGCGGGCGATCGTCGCCTTGATCTGGCGGGCGAGCGCGATCGCCTTGTCGCGCTGCTGCTCGGAACCCATCAGCGGGCAGACCATCTCGTCGATCGAGAGCACGCGGCCGACCGGCGTGCAGGATTCGACTGCCTGGATAAGCCGATGGTGCATCTCGACATAGACGGCCGGGCGCGCCTCGACGAAGACGATGTCGCGGCAGCGCCGGCGCGCTTCTCTGACCGGCGTGCCGGTCGAGACCCCGCAGGCCTTGGCCTCGTAGCTTGCCGCGATGCAGCAGGTCGTCTCGGCCAGCACCGGCAGCACGCCGACGGGCCGGCCGCGCAGCTCGGGGCGCAGCTGCTGTTCGACCGAAGCGAAGTAGGCGTTGAAATCGACGTAAAGCGCGCGCAGCGGCAGGGGCTCCATGCCGCCGATTGTAACGCATTGGTGCACGATAGTGCACCAAAGGAGGCGCTGCGCGCTCAGGGTAGATACAAGCTGAAGACCGCCCCGCCGTCGTTGGCAAGCTCGAGGCGGCCGTGCCGGCCATCGGGTGTGGCGTGATGGGCGGCGATCAGGCGGGCGAAAAGAAGCCCCAGCCCCGTGCCGCCGGCAGAGGCGACTTGTTCTTCACCCGCCAAAAGCGGCGCAGGAAAGCCGGGGCCGTCATCCTGCACGATGAAACGAATGCCGCCCCCGGCGGGCTGATCGAGTGAGAGCGTGACGCGCGTCTTGGCATGGCGCAAGGCATTTCTCAGCGCATCGGCGAGGGCGAGCCTGACGAGATGGGCGTCGAAGGCCCAGGCGCCAATGCGTTGCGCGGCGGCGCGATCGAGCTTAAGCGCAATGCCTTCCGGCGGCGGCCCGAGTTCGAGGGCAAGCTCGTCGAGGAAGTCGAGGAGGTCGTGGTCGTCGATGGCAAGCCGCAAGGCGCCCTGCTGCGCGCGGTAGAGTGTCAGCAGTTCGGCAAGTTCTTGGGCGATGCGCGCGAGGCTGCCGCGTAAGGTGGCAAAGTCGGTGCTGACAGGACGGCTCTCTGCCTCGGCAAGCCGCGCATCGAGCGCCATCAGCGCGTTCTTGGCATCGTGAATTACAGCGGCGACGAGCGCGTCCATTAGGCTTCCTCGAGCGGCGGGGCGTCAGGCGGGGCAAGCTTGCGGTAAAGGTTTGTAAGTTCAATGAGGCGCGGATGCTCGGGATTGGCCGCCTTTGCCTGCGCGATGTAGCCGCGCGCGCGGGCAAGCGCCATCTCATCGCCGCCGGCGCGCTGCACGTGCATGAGGAGGGCCAGCGCCGCATTCAAGGCGATCTGGGCATTGTTGGTGAGCCGGTCGGCCGCTTCGGTGAGCATCGCGATCGCTTCGTCGAGCTGGCCGCTCTTGGCGAGCGCCACGGCGTCGTTGTTGAGCTTGATCATGCGCTTCTTGGTCGCCTCGAGGAAGAGCGTGCCTTCGTCGTGCAGGCCGGCGCGCGCGAAGACGGCCTGGGCGCGGGCGAGCATCGCGTCGTCCTCGTGGTGGTTTTCGGCGACATGGCGGATGATCTCCTTGGCATCCTCGGGCTTGCCGCCGGCAAAGCAGGCCTGGGCAACCTCGAGCGCGGCGTGCGGATCGAGGGAGGAGGCCGCTTGGATGACGAGCGCGCGCTCGAGGGCTGCTTGGGCGGCGGCTCCATTACCGGCCTTGGCGTGGGCCTGGCATTCGAGCGCGGCCTGGCGCGCTTCGAGCTCGGGCGAGCGCGCGAAGGCCGCGCCCATGTCCTTGACGGCGGCGAGCGCCTCGGCGGTCTTGCCCTGCTCGAGGCGGCTTTTGGCGAGCAGCGCATAGTCGTCGTGGCTCTTGAAAAAGCCCGTGCGGTCTTTGTCGACGACGCGCTGGTAGGCGGCTTCGGCGCGTGCGTAGTCGCCCATCTCGAAGGCAAGCGTCCCCACCTCGCGCGTGCGCTGCGTCGATGGCGCGACCTTGAGCGCCTGCTCCATGACGGCCTGGGCCGCGGCCTTGTCCGCCTTGAGGAGGATCTGCGCCAGCGCATCATAGGCGGCAAGATAATTCGGATAGGCCTCGATTGCGCGTTCGAGCCGCTCACGCGCCGCTGCTTCCTCGCCGAGCGCGATGAGTGCGCGCGCCTCACCAACGCTCGCCCAGGGGGTGGCGCGCTGGGCAAGCACGCTTGCATAGAGCGCGCGCGCTTCTTCGGCGCGATGCGCGGCGAGCAAGAGCTCGCCCTTCAGGCGCAGCGCGTCGAGGCTGTAGCGGCCGCCCGCGGCGAGGAGCTCGTCGCAGGCGGCGATGGCCTTGGTGTGATCGGGCTTTTTGCCGAGCCAGCGGTAGATGGGCTGCAAGGCCGCTTTCTTGTCGAGGATGCGGGTAAGCCGCGTGGCGAGCGTATCCGCGGTGAAGGGCTTGAGCAGGTAGTCATCAGGCGCGTATTCGGCGCTCGTGGCAACCTGCTCGTAGCCATTTTCGCCGGTGACCATCAAAAAGGCGCAGGAGAGCGGCAAAAGCTGCTTCCTGCGCACCAGTTCGAGGAACTGCTGGCCATCGGCGCCCTGGCCGAGGTTATAGTCGCAGACGATCAGGTCATAGCGCTGGCGCGAGACGCGATCGACGGCTTCTTTGACATTGCGTGCCGTGTCGCAGCGCTCGAGGCCGGCCGCCGACAGCTGCGCGCGCAAGGCGGCGCGCATGTCGTTGTTGTCGTCGATGAGCAGCCCCGTAAGGCCCGAGAGGTTCATCCGCGGCTGATCGGCTTGTAACGCAGGCGGCGGGGCTTGGCGCCTTCTTCGCCGAGGCGCTTTTTCTTGTCCTCCTCATACTCGCGGTAGTTGCCCTCGAAGAAGAACCACTGCGAATCCCCTTCGGCGGCGAGGATGTGCGTCGCGATGCGGTCGAGGAACCAGCGATCGTGCGAGATGACCAGCACGCTGCCGGCGAATTCGAGCAAGGCATCTTCCAAGGCGCGCAGGGTTTCGACGTCGAGGTCGTTCGAGGGCTCATCCAGCAAGAGCACGTTGCCGCCCTGGATCAGGGTCTTCGCCAGATGCAGCCGGCCGCGCTCGCCGCCCGAGAGCTTGCCGACGATCTTTTGCTGATCCGCCCCCTTGAAGTTGAAGCGCGACAGATAAGCGCGCGAGTTCATCTCGAAGCGGCCGACGGTGAGGATGTCCTGGCCGTTCGAGACCGCCTCCCAGACGGTCTTGTCATTCGGCAAGCCTTCGCGCGATTGATCCACCGCGGCGATCTTCACCGTCGGGCCGATGACGATTTCGCCGGCATCGGGTTTTTCGCGGCCCTGGATCATACGAAACAGCGTCGACTTGCCGGCGCCGTTCGGGCCGATGATGCCGACGATGGCGCCCGGCGGCACGCGAAACGACAGGTTGTCGATCAGCAAGCGATCGCCGTAGGCCTTGCTAACGTTCTTGAACTCGATCACCTCGTTGCCGAGCCGCTCGCCGGGCGGGATGAAGATCTCCTGCGTTTCGTTGCGCTTCTGATACTCGAAGCTCGCCATCTCCTCGTAGCGCGCCAGACGCGCCTTGGACTTGGCCTGGCGCGCCTTGGGGTTCGAGCGCACCCATTCGAGCTCCTGCTTCATCGCCTTCATGTGCGCGTCGAGCTGCTTTTGCTCCTGCTCAAGGCGCGCTTCCTTCTGCTCAAGCCACGAGGAGTAGTTGCCCTTCCAGGGAATGCCTTGTCCGCGGTCGAGCTCCAAAATCCACTCGGCGGCGTTATCCAGAAAGTAGCGATCGTGCGTCACCGCGACCACGGTGCCGGGAAAGCGCACGAGGAACTGCTCGAGCCACTCGACCGACTCGGCGTCGAGGTGGTTGGTCGGTTCATCCAAAAGCAGCATGTCGGGCTTTTGCAGGAGGAGCTTGCACAGCGCGACACGGCGCTTCTCGCCGCCCGAGAGGTTCTTGATCACGGCATCCCACGGCGGCAGGCGTAAGGCATCGGCGGCGATCTCCATCTGGTTTTCGACGTCCGCCCCCGCCGTGGCGAGGATGGCCTCGTATTTGGCCTGCTCTTCGGCGAGCTTGTCGAAGTCGGCATCGGGCTCGGCATAGGCGGCGTAGATCTCTTCGAGCTTCTTCTGCGCCTCGACGATTGCGCCCAGGCCCGCCTCGACTTCCTGACGCACGGTCTTGTCGGGATCGAGCTCGGGCTCCTGGGGCAGATAGCCGATCGAGATGCCCGGCTGCCATTGCACCTCGCCTTCGAATTCCTTGTCGACGCCGGCCATGATGCGGAGCACCGTCGACTTGCCGGCGCCATTCAAGCCCAACAGGCCGATCTTGGCGCCGGGGAAGAAGGAGAGCGAAATGTCCTTGATGATCTGACGCTTCGGGGGAACGATTTTGCTCACGCGGAGCATCGACATGACGTATTGGGCCATTTTTCAAAATCCAGTGAAAAGAAAATCGATCGCGGCGAGGATTTCCTCGCGCTGAGATGAAAGGTTGGCGACAGGCGTCTTGAGCAGGCGGCGCGGGACGGCGGCAATGTCCTGAATGCGAAGATGAAAGCGCTGCCCGTCGATGAGGACGATCGGGTTCAGGCGCAACATGGGAACGACGGAGTCATCCTCGGCAATGCGCAAGGGAGCGACGACGTGATGGTCGAGATCTGACAGGAGGCTCGATTGCAGGGTGACCACATACGGCATGCGTGCCTGCGTTTCCCGGTCGGGATTGCGATAAACGTCGAATTGCGGCATGAGGCGATTTCAGTCGGCTTCGACGTTCTCGCGGCAGAAAGTGCGAAACCGGTCGCTGAACAAGCCATGCTCGGCCACCTCGCGGTTATACGCCTCGATGGCGGCGCGGTTTTCCTCGAGCCAGCGGCGCTCTTTTTCCTTCTTGATCTCGGCCGCCAACGCGGCTTCGAGCGTCTGCGAGAGGTTGATCTTGTAGGCGCGCGCCTCTTCGAGCAGGTCGGCGCGGATGCTCAGATTGGCGGCTTTCTTGGTTGCGGACATGAGCCCTTCCTCCATCTGCGTTATGAATGCGCAAAGTTTACGCGCATTCATAATGCGCGTCAAAGCAGCGATAAAAATCGGCGCTGGCGGGACGGCACGCGCCTTAGGGAAATGCTGAAGAAATCGTCGCGAGCGGGCGGAGGGCAAGGCGCACGGAGCGCAGCGACCGAGACATAACAGGAGTTAGGCGAGGGAGCGAGCACCGGAGAACGCAGCCATCTGACCGCGCAGCAGATTTATTCAGCGTTTCCTTAGCCCGCCTCGACCATCTTGCGAATCACCGCATTGAAAGGGCCGATCCACTCGGCGGCAAACTGGTTGTCGCAGGCGTTGATTTCGGCGATGGCGCGGATCAAGGAGCGGTTCTCGCCGCGATGGCTGTGCTTCAAGGTGACGGCCTCGAAGGCATCGACGATGGCGAGAATCTTCGCGCCCGGGCAGATCGCCTCGGCCTTGAGCCCGGCCGGATAGCCGCCGCCATCCGGCATTTCGTGGTGTTGCAACACCATCTCGGCTGCGGGCTGCCAGCCAGGCATGCGCACGAGCAGGCCGGCCGCCTGGCCGGGGTGTTCGTGGAGCTGCCGGCGATCCTCGTCGCTCAGTTTGCCGACCTTGAGCCAGACCGATTCGGGCGCGAACATCATGCCGACGTCGTGCATATAGACGGCCGCTTCGAGCTGTACCGGATCGACGGGGTGGCCGGCCGCGGCATTGGTGTCGAGCGCAAGCTTCAGGATGCGCTCGGTGCGGCCCTTGAAGAGCGGCGAGCGCGCTTCGAGCTGCAAGGCAAGCGCATGGAAGAAGCGCAGGTCGCCGGCGCGATCGGTGGGCGTCGCTTGCGGCACGGCGGCCAGGGCGGTTTCGCTGTCGGTCACGAGCGGCTTGAAGCCCGTCACGGCTTCGATGGTGCGGGCGGCGCGTGCGGCGAGTTCTTCGGCCGGCGCTTTGGCCATGCCTTCGAGCCCGCCGACGAGTTCGGGCAGCTTGAGGTGTTCGACCGGCCGGCCGGAGGCCAGCGCCTCGGTGGTCAGCTCGAGCCGGTCGAGCGCGAGCAGGATCGCCTCGGCGAGCAGGTTCGAGAAGACGATCTCGCCATCGCGGCAGCGCGCCAGCAGGGATTCGATCGGATGGCAGATCATCACGCCGACCTCGACCTTGGTGATCGCGGCATCGCCCTTGATCGTGTGAATGGCGCGGAACAGCCGCGCGATCAGCGCCCGATCGGTGGGATCGCGGCGCAAGGCGGCGATGTCGCGCTCGATGCCGGGCGTCTGGTCTTCGAGGTCCTCGATGAATTCCTGCAGGCTGTCGCGGTCATGGACGCGCGGCTGCAAGAGGGCGAGCAAGTCGGCCATGGGAGATTCCTCTCAAAGGATGGGAACGTTGAGTTGATGCTCGCCGCGCTCATAGACCACGTTGGCGCGGCCGACGATCAGGGGATCGAGCGGCCCGATGCGTTCGGGATCCTTGTTCGTGTAGGGCAGGCGATGCAGCACGTAGCGCATTGCCTGCAGCCGCGCGCGCTTCTTGCAGTCGGACTTGATCACCGTCCAAGGCGCATCGGCGGTGTCGGTATAGAAGAACATCGCCTCCTTCGCCTTGGTGTATTCGTCCCACTTGTCGAGCGAGGCGAGATCGATCGGCGAAAGCTTCCACTGTTTCAGGGGGTGCACGCGCCGCTCCTTGAAGCGGCGGCGCTGCTCCTCGCGCGAGACCGAGAACCAGAACTTGATCAGGTGAATGCCCTGCCGTACCAGCATGCGCTCGAATTCCGGGCATTGGCGCATGAATTCCTGGTATTCGGCCTCGGTGCAAAAGCCCATGACGCGCTCCACCCCGGCGCGGTTGTACCAGGAACGGTCGAACAGCACGATTTCGCCGGCGGTCGGCAGGTGCTGCACATAGCGCTGGAAATACCACTGGCCGCGCTCGATCTCGGACGGCTTTTCGAGCGCCACGACGCGCGCGCCGCGCGGGTTCAGGTGCTCCATGAAGCGCTTGATCGTGCCGCCCTTGCCAGCCGCATCGCGGCCTTCGAACAGGATCACGACGCGCTGGCCTGTTTCCTTGACCCAGGCCTGGAGCTTCAGGAGCTCGACCTGCAGGCGGTATTTCTGCCGCTCGTAATTGCGGCGCGTCATCAGGTTCTTGTAAGGGTAGCCGCCCTCGCGCCAGTCGGGAGACAGCTCGAGGTCGGGATTGCCCGCCTGGTCGATTTCGAGCTGCTTTTCCTTGAGGAGCACGCGCAAGAGGCTTCTCGCCTCCTTGGGCTCGAGCCCCGAGAGCAGATCGCGCATTGCCGCAAGCCGCGCCGTTTGCGCGGCATCGACGGCCTCGCTGACGGCGTGGGCCTCGATGTGGGCTTGCGAGTCGGTCGGGCCGATGTCGCCGGCGCTCACCGGCCGAGGGGCCTCGCGCGCCGCGGGCGTGCCTGGATCGCTCGCGCGGCGCGGCCGGCGCGGTTTGTCAGTGGCAACGGAGGAAGGTTTCGCGGTGGGTTTCATGGATGCATTGCTGATTCGTCATCGTTCGCGGTCTTGGTTTGGCGCGCTGCTTTCTCGCGCAGGCGCTGGTTCTTCTCTTCATTGGCGAAGACGAAACGCCCGGCGAGCACGCAGCCCTTCATGCCGGGATCGCAGGGCAGGTTCTGGATCTTCGTGCAGCGGTCATTCACTTCGTGCGGGCATCCCCAGCCGCCAGCCATTTCATGTCTCCTTGCGGTAACGGTTGATCGTGTCACGGGTTTCCAGCGCGGCCCCGCGCGCGGCCTGCGCGAAATCTTCGCCTTGCCCGGCATAGAGGATGGCGCGCGAGGAATTGATGATGAGCCCGGTGCCGGCCGCCGTCTGGCCGGCCTTCACGGTCGCTGAGATGTCGCCGCCTTGCGCGCCGATGCCGGGCACGAGGAGCGGCATGTCGCCGACGATCGCGCGCACGCGGGCGAGCTCCTGGGGGAAGGTCGCGCCGACGACGAGGCCGCACTGCCCTGTCGTGTTCCATTCTTTGGCGACTTTCTCGGCGACGCGCTCGAAGAGTGCCGTCCTGCTGGCGCCGACTTCGAGGGCTTGGAGGTCGCTGCCGCCAGGGTTGGAGGTGCGGCACAACAGGATCACCCCTTTGTCTGCGTAGGCAAGCCAAGGCTCGAGCGAGTCGCGGCCCATGTAGGGGTTCACGGTCACCGCGTCGGCCTTGTAGCGCTCGAAGGCTTCGATCGCATACTGCTCGGCGGTGGGGCCGATGTCGCCGCGCTTGGCATCGAGGATCACCGGAATGCCGGGATGGAATTCGTGGATGTGATGGATGATCGCCTCGAGCTCGGCTTCGGCGCGGCGCGCGGCGAAGTAGGCGATCTGGGGTTTGAAGGCGCAGACGAGATCGGCCGTGGCATCGACGATCGCGGTGCAAAAGCGATAGATGCGGTCGGGCTTGTCCTTGAGGTGCGGCGGGAATTTCGCCGGATCCGGATCGAGGCCGACGCACAGGAGCGAATCGTTCTTCGCCCAGGCGCCGGCGAGCAGTTCGGTGAATTTCATTTCCCTTATTTCTTCCACATGTCCTTGAGGCCGACAGTGCGGTTGAACACCGGCGCACCGGGCCTGGAATCGACGCGGTCGGCGACGAAGTAGCCGTGGCGCTCGAACTGGAAGCGCGCCTCGGGCTGGGCGTCTTTGAGCGACGGCTCACACTGGGCGGTGATGACTTTCACCGAGTCGGGGTTGATGTCGGCGAGAAAATCGCCTGCGGCGCCGGGGTTGGGCACCTTGAAGAGGCGGTCGTAAAGGCGCACCTCGGCAGCGTAGGCGTGTTTGACCGAGACCCAGTGGAGGTTGCCCTTCACCTTGTAGGCATCCGCGCCCGGCGTGCCGGATTTCGAGTCGGGGAAGTAGTTGCAATGCACGGCGGTGACGTTGCCGGCTGCGTCCTTCTCGCAACCTGTGCATTCGACGACGTAGCCATAGCGCAGCCGCACGCGGTTGCCGGGGTAGAGCCGGAAGTAGCCCTTGGGCGGGGCCTCCAGAAAATCCTCGCGCTCGATCCACAGCTCCTTGGAAAATGGCAAGGCGCGCTCGCCCCAGTCGGGCTTTTGCGGATGGTTGGGCGCCAGGCAAATCTCTTCCTGCCCATCCGGGTAGTTGTCGATGATGAGCTTCACAGGATCGAGCACGGCGATGCGGCGCGGCGCGGTCTCATTGAGCACCTCGCGCTGGCATTCCTCGAACACCGAATAGTCGATCAGCGCCTCGGATTTCGCGACACCGATCAGCTCGGCGAAGCGCCGGAAGCCCTCGGGCAGATAACCGCGCCGGCGCGCGCCGACGAGGGTCGGCATGCGCGGATCGTCCCAGCCGGCGACGTGCTTTTCCTCGACGAGCTGGATGAGCTTGCGCTTCGAGAGCACGACGTAGCTCAAGTTCAAGCGCGCGAACTCGATCTGCCGCGGCAAGGGGCGCTGCAAGCACCCCAGCTCGGCAAGGTTTTCTAAGAGCCAGTCGTAGAACGGCCGCTGGTCTTCGAACTCGAGCGTGCAGATCGAATGCGTGATGCCCTCCAAGGCATCCTCGATCGGATGGGCATAGGTATACATCGGATAGATGCACCAGGCGTCCCCCGTGTTGTGGTGCCGGGCGTGCTTGATGCGGTAGATCGCCGGATCGCGCAGGTTGATGTTGGGGCTCGCCATGTCGATCTTGGCGCGCAGCACATGGGCGCCGTCGGGAAACTCTCCTGCCCGCATGCGGCGGAAGAGGTCGAGATTCTCGGCAGGGGAACGGTCGCGGTATGGCGAGTCCTTGCCCGGCTCGGTGAGCGTGCCGCGATTGATGCGCATCTCCTCGGGCGTTTGCGAATCGACGTAGGCGAGGCCCGCCATGATGAGCGCCTCGGCGAATTCATACATCTTGCCGAAGTAGTTCGAGGCGTAATACAGATGCGGCCCCCAGTCGAAGCCGAGCCAACGCACCGCGTCGATGATCGCATCGACGTATTCCTGCTCTTCCTTTTCCGGATTGGTGTCGTCGAAGCGCAGATGGCAGACGCCGCCGTAATCGCGGGCGAGGCCAAAGTTGAGGCAGATCGACTTGGCATGGCCGAAGTGCAGATAACCGTTCGGCTCCGGCGGAAAGCGCGTGCGGATCGTTGTGTGTTTGCCGGCTTTGATGTCGGCGTCGATGATGGCGCGGATGAAGTTCGAGGGCTTGGCTTCTTCGGTCATGATGCGTCTGGAGGCAAGGGGGCGTCGGGCGCGAAGGGGTTGATGATCGTCAGGCGCCCGTCCACGACGAGATTGTGTTGCAAGTCTTCGGAAAGTAAAAGCGTGCATTCCTGGCGCAGCGCGGCGGCAACGATCAGCGCATCCCACCAGGCGAAGCCATAGCGGTCGGCGAGCGACCAGGCGGATTCGCAGAGCAAGAGGTCGGGTTCGGCCGGCTGCCAGCGGGAAAGCAGGCGTACATCGGATTGGGCAAGTTGGGGGTCGAGGCCCAGGGCGGCGAGTTTCCGGGTGGCGACGCTGTAGAATTCCTGCAGCACCTGCCAAGAGAGCCGGCCGCGAAATTGCTTGCCGAGCGCCGCAATCCAGGCATAGGCGATGCGCTGTTTTTCCTGGTGACGCGGGTCACGCCGGTAGATCAGGATGTTGGTGTCGAGAAAGACGAGGTTCATTTCTTGAAGATGGCGCGATCATAAATTTCCTCGCGCGTCGGCCAGAGCCGCCCATCGGCACGCGGCGGTTCTTCCGGCAGGGGCCAAGGGGGGCTTGCCAAATATTCCGCGAGCGCGCGCTGATACTCCTCGCTTTTCTTGCGCTGCTCGGCGAGCAGCTCCCCGACGAGTTTCGAGACGCTGATGCCACGCTTGGCGGCCTCGATACGCGCCCAGCGCAGGGTTTCCTCATCGGTCGTAATGGTCAGATTGGGCATGGCACCATCTCCATCTTGATCCACGAATCCAGTGTAGCACGAGCTTCGTGGGATAATGCGCCATGCGTTTCGATTTTGAGGCCCGCCGCGCCGCTCTCCCGCCCATCTCTTTTGACGAGAATCTGCCCGTCAATCTCCGCCGGGCCGAGATCGCGCAGGCGATCGCGCAGCACCCGGTCGTCGTCGTCTGCGGCGAGACCGGCTCGGGCAAGACCACGCAATTGCCGAAGATCTGCCTCGACATCGGCCGGGGGCTCAAAGGCTACATCGGCCACACCCAGCCGCGGCGCATCGCCGCGCGCGCGACCGCCAGCCGCATTGCGCAGGAACTGAAATCGGAGCTTGGCCGCTATGTCGGCTACAAGATCCGCTTCACCGACCGCACCTCACCCGAAAGTTTCATCAAGCTGATGACGGATGGCATTTTGCTCGCCGAGACGCAGAATGATCCGCTGCTCAAAGCCTACGACACGCTGATCATTGATGAAGCGCACGAGCGGAGCCTCAACATCGACTTCCTGCTCGGCTATTTGAAGTCGGTGCTGGCGAGACGGCACGACCTGAAACTGATCATCACCTCGGCGACCCTCGATGCCGAGCGCTTCTCGAAACATTTCGATGACGCGCCGGTGATCGAAGTCTCGGGCCGCCTCTATCCGATCGAGATTCGCTACCGCCCCTTCGACGAGAAAAAAGACGTCGATCTCAACGACGCGATCGTCGAAGCGCTCGAGGAGGCGCACCGTACCGGCCCCGGCGACGTGCTGGTGTTCCTGCCTGGCGAGCGCGAGATCAGGGAAGCGGCCGAGGCGCTCAGGAAACACCACTCGCCAGGGCTCGAAATCCTGCCGCTTTATGCGCGCCAGAGTGCTGAAGAGCAAGCGCGCGTCTTCGCGCCGCATCAGGGCCGCCGCGTGGTGCTGGCGACCAACGTCGCCGAGACCTCGCTCACCGTGCCGGGCATCCGCTATGTGATCGACACGGGGCTAGCCCGCATCAAGCGTTACTCGCCCCGCAACAAGGTCGAGCAATTGCAGGTCGAGGCGATCTCCCAGGCGGCGGCGAACCAGCGGGCGGGGCGCTGCGGGCGGGTCTCGGCGGGCGTGTGCTTCCGGCTCTATTCGGAAGAGGATTTTCAAAAGCGCCCGCGCTACACCGATCCCGAAATACTGCGCTCGTCGCTGGCCGGCGTGATCTTGCGCATGAAGTCGCTGCGCTTGGGCGACGTCGAGGAATTTCCCTTCCTCGAGCGGCCGGCGCCGCGCATGATCGCCGACGGTTACCAGCTCCTCGCCGAGCTGGGCGCGCTCGATGAAGCGACGAAGGAGCTCACGCCGATCGGCCGCGAGCTCGCGAAGCTGCCGCTCGATCCGAAGATCGGCCGCATGCTCATCGCCGCGCGCGATTTCGGCTGCTTGAAGGAGATGCTCGTCATCGCCTCGGCGCTCTCGGTGCAAGACCCGCGCGAGCGGCCGCAGGAGCAGGCCGCCGCGGCCGATCAGGCGCATGCGAAGTGGAAGGACGAGAAATCCGAGTTTCTCTCGTATCTGAAGCTCTGGGCCGCGGCGGATGAAGTCTGGCGGCACCAAAGCAGCAGCAAGCAAAAGCAGTGGTGCCGGCAAAACTTCCTCCACTGGCTGCGCATGCGCGAATGGCGCGACGTGCATGGCCAGCTGATGACGCTCGCCCACGAGCACGGCTGGAAGGAGAATCAAGTGGCCGCGTCGTATGAGGCCATTCACAAGGCGCTCTTGACGGGCCTCTTGGGCCACATCGGCCTCATCAACGAAGAGGACAAGAACTACCTCGGCGCGCGCGGCATCAAGTTCTGGATCCATCCGAGCTCATCCCTGGCGAAAAAGGCGGGGCGCTGGATCGTCGCCGCGGAGCTTGTCGAGACCTCGCGGCTCTTTGCGCGCTGCATTGCGAAGATCGAGCCCGAGTGGCTGGAAGAAGTCGGCGCGCATCTGATTCGCCGCTATGTCTATGAGCCGCACTGGGAGAAGAATGCCGGCCAGGTCGTCGCCTACGAGCGCGTGACGCTGCACGGCCTGACGCTGCACGCGAAGCGCCGCATCCACTTTGGCCCGAAGGATCCCAAGCTCGCGCGCGAGATCATGATCCGCGGCGCGCTCGTCGAAGGCCAGGTCACCGACGAGTGGCTGAAGAAGTGGAAGTTCCTCCAGCACTACCAGAGGCTCAAGGCCGAGATCGAGCGGCTTGAGCACAAGGCGCGCCGGCCCGATGTGCTGGTCGATGATGCGCTCGTGTTCGCCTTCTTCGATGCCAGGATCCCGCCAGGCATCTATTCGCTGGCTGCCTTCGACCATTGGCGCCGCGAGGCGGAGCGCGAAAATCCACAGCTGCTGTTCCTCGAAAAAGACCAGCTGATGCGCCACGAGGCGGCGGGCATCACCACGGCGGCCTTTCCGCCGTATTTCGAGCACCGCGGCCAGAAATTCAAGCTCAGCTACAAGCACGATCCCGGCGCGGCGGACGATGGGGTGACGCTTGCTCTGCCGCTTGCGGCCTTGAACCAGCTGCCTGCCACGCGGCTCGAATGGCTGGTGCCGGGGCTTCTCAAGGAGAAGGTCGTCGCGCTCCTAAAGACCCTGCCGCAGAAATACCGCCACCGCGTGCAGCCGCTCGAAGCCTTTGCCGAGGACTTTTGCGCCCTCGAGCACGACCGGGACGAGCCGCTCGTCAAGGCGCTCACCCGCGCGATCGAGGAGAGGATCGCGCTCAAGCTGCCGCTCGATGCCTTGCGGCCAGGCGAGCTGCCGGCGCATCTGTCGATGAACTATCGCCTGCTCGACGAGCATGGCGCCACACTAGCGATGAGCCGCAATCTCGCCGAGCTGCGCGCACGCTTCGGCGAGCGCGTGGCGCAGGCGTTCGCCGCCGCCGAGGTGGCGAAAGTCGGCGCTGGCGAGACGGCCCCTTCGGCCCAAAAATCGACCGCCTGGACCTTCGGCACGCTGCCCGAGCTCGTCGAGGTCGAGGTCGGCGGGCGAAGCGTGATCGGCTTTGCGGCGCTCGTCGATGCAGGCGACGGCGTGCGGCTATCGGCCTTCGATACCGAGGAGAAGGCGGCCGCCGAGCACCGCAAGGGCCTTGCGCGCCTCTTTGCCCTGCAGTTGAAGCCGCAAGTGCAGGCCATCGAAAAACTGCCGGAGTTGCGCGCCATGGCCCTGCAGTTCATGCCTTTCGGCTCGGAGAAGGAGCTCAAGGAGCAGCTCGTCGCCGCCACCCTCGAACGCACCTGTCTGATGGCGCCCCTGCCGACGGACGAGGCGAGCTTCGACGCGCGGCGCGAGGCGGCCAAGGGGCGCGTGCTGCTCGTCGCGCAGGAGATCGTGCGGCTGCTCGGTCAGATCCTCGCCGAATACGGCGCCTTGCAAAAGAAGCTCGCCCCCGTGCAAAAAACCTTTCCGCAAGTGCATGCCGACATCGCGGCGCAACTCGCCGAGATCTTGCCCAAGCGCTTTCTCATCGAGACGCCCTGGGAGCGCCTGCAGCACTTGCCGCGCTATCTGAAAGCGGCGAGCCTGCGGCTCGACAAGCTCAGGAACGATCCGGCGCGCGATGAGCGGCTCATGAAGGAATGGCAGGCCCTCGCCCAGCCTTGGGCGCGCGAATGGCACGCGATGAAAAAGGCCGGCCAGACGGATCCCTTTCTGCAAGAATTCCGCTGGCTGCTCGAAGAGCTGCGCGTCGCGCTCTTCGCGCAGGAACTCAAGACGCCGAGCCCGGTGTCGGTCAAACGCTTGCAGAAGATGTGGCAGGGACGGGTGAGAGGATGATGGAACTGGCGAGCTTTTTCAGGACCGTGCTGCGCGCCGCGCGCGATCTCTTGCGGCCGGAGATGTTGTGGCATGCCCTCTGGCCGCCCGTGCTCGCCTTCCTCGTCTGGTCGGTCATCGCCTGGTTCGCCTGGCAGCCACTCGCCGCCTGGATCGTGGCAAACCTGCCGGACTGGCAATGGCTGGTCTGGCTGGGGCCGTGGCTTGCCCATGTCGCGGTGTTCTTCGTCTTCGCGCCACTCATCTATTTCACGACGCTCCTCCTCGTCGCCGTCTTCGCGCTGCCGCGCATGATGGCGATCGTCGCGCGGCGCGACTACCCAGACGTCTCGCGCCATGGATCGAGCGCGGCCGCCTTCTGGGGCAGCCTTGCCAACACCGTCATCGCCGGACTGATCTTCGTCGCAGGCTGGCTCGTCACGCTGCCGCTTCTGTTCATCCCCGGCGGGCTCGTCGTGCTGCCCTTCTTCTGGTCGGCCTGGCTCAACCAGCGCGCTTTCCGCTTCGATGCGCTCGCCGAGCATGCTTCGCCCCAAGAGCGCCGCGAGCTCATCCGCCGCGAGCGGCCGGCGCTTTATCTCGCCGGCCTTCTTGGCGCGCTCGTGGCCGCCGTGCCGCTCGTCAATCTCCTCGCCTTGCCTTTCACGGCGCTCCTCTTCGTCCATCTGTGCCTCACTGCCCTGCGCGCGCTGCGGCAGGAGAAGGGAATCGTGCTATGAGAACCTATGGCCTCATCATCATCGGCGATGAAATCCTGCGCGGCAAGCGGCAGGACAAGCATCTCGCGAAATTCATCGAGCTCCTGGCCGCGCGAGGGCTTCATCTGTCCTGGGCCGAATACCTGGGCGATGAGCGGCCGCGGCTCATCGAGACCTTCCGCCGCACGCTCGCGAGTGGCGATGTGGTGTTCTCCTGCGGCGGCATTGGGGTCACGCCCGACGACCACACCCGCCAGGCCGCGGCGGCGGCGGCCGGCGTGCCGCTCGAGCTCAATCCAGAGGCCGAGCGCGAGATCCGTGCGCGCATGGCCGAGCTCGGCGAGCCGGTCACACCGGCGCGGCTGGAGCTGGGCACCGTGCCCGCGGGCAGCCGCATCATCCCGAACCCCTACAACCGCATTCCCGGCTTTTCCTTCCGCGATCACCACTTCCTGCCCGGCTTTCCGCAAATGGCCTGGCCGATGGCCGAATGGGTGCTCGACACCTACTATGCGGACGATTTCCGGCAAGGGGCCGAGGCCGAGGCGGCGATCCTCGTCTGGGAGGGCCTCGAGGGCAGGATGCTCGATCTCATGAGAAAGACCGAGGCGGATTTTCCCGGCGTCACCGTCTTTAGCCTGCCATTCCTGGGCAGCGAGACGCTGCGCCGTCACGTCGAGCTCGGCGTGCGCGGCGAGCCGGCAGCCGTCGCCAAGGCGATCGAGGCGCTCAAGGCGGGGGTGGCCGCGCTCGGTTACCGCTTCGACCTCAAGGTCTGAAATTCGGCGCTGGCGGGACGGCACAAAAAAAAGCCCAGACCGCAGGGTCTGGGCCAAACGGTTCCGTTGCGGAACCGGAGGAGGAGACAATGTTCAGTCGCGTTAGGCGGCCTTCTTCGCCTTCGAGGCGGCGGCGCCGACGGCCTTGACGGTCGCGGAAGTCGCGGCGGCGACGTTCGCTTCGGCCATCTCGGCGACCTGGCGGGCAGCCTTGTTCATGGTCTCGTAGGCCGAGTTGGCGGCGGCGAGCGCAGACTTCACCGCGGCGACGGCGACATCGGAGCCGGCCGGGGCGTTCTTGGCGGCTTTGTCGAGCACCGAGGCGACGTTCTTGTTGAGCTCGGCATACTGGCTGTCGAAGATCTTCGAGAACTCTTCCTGCGTCTGGGCCGCGATCTCATAGACGCTCTTCGAGTAGGCGACGACCTTTTCGAAAGCCGGCTGCGCGAGCGAGGACTGCAGGCTCATGAGCTCTTGCATGTCCTTGGCGGCGAGCAGCGCCTTGGCGGTATTGACGGTCTCTTCGAGCAGCGTGCGCGCGGTGTTGAGGTTCAAGGCGGCGAGGCGCTCGGCGCTGGCGAACGCGGTGTTGGCAATCGTCAGCAGCGCTTCGACATTGGCCTTGTTGGCGTTGGCGAATTGTTCAGGGGTCGTGTACATGGCAATCTCCTAAAAAAGGTTCGGTGGGCGAGCAGGGTGAGACTCAATCGGTTTCGAGACGGGTTTCGATGTTGCACTGCAACATGAACTGCATTATAGGGGCGAGTCTCTCTCTGTCAAGCACTTTTTTGTGCGTCGCAGCAAAAATATTTTCATGGCACGATAACCCGAAGTAAATCATCGGGTTGTAGCGATAGCGGCGATTGCTGGGCGAAGCCGGCGGCTCGGTGGGGCAGGATTGTTGCGGCGCAACTGCGCCGGCGCTTCAACGCGCTTCGGGAGAGGGCTTCGCGCCGTCCGCGGCCGCGCTTTCGGCGGCGCCGGACTTCTTGGCGCTCTTGGGTTGGATGATCGCCTGGACGCGCCCTTGCGGCGAGCCGGGCTTGGCGCCGGGCGCGGCGGTCACGAGGTATTGCTCGGTGAGGCCGTCGTAAAAGATGTAGTTGCCGCGCACTTCATCGACGCCGCTCTTGACATAGGCGCGGTTGAAGAATTCCGCCTTTTCGGTCTTCGCGTCGTATTCGATGCGCTCGGCTTCGCCCTCGACCCATTCGTCCTTGCCTTCGCGCTTCTGGCGAAAGCGCGCCAGGCCCCCTTCGCCGCCCGTCGCCACCCCTTTCTGGAAGCCCTCGGCGTCTTGCGTCACGACGAGCTTGGCGCTCCTGATCGAGAGCGTGCCCTGGGTGAGGATGACGTTGCCTTCGAAGACATGCACGCGCTTTTGGTCATCGACGCTGACGCGCGCTGCTTCGAGATGCACGGGCTTGTCGCGGTCGGCGCGCTCGGCTCGGGCAGGCAAAGCGAACAGGCTGCCGGCGGCCAAGAGGAGGGCGTAGTAGGAGGCGGAGGATTTCATGTCATCACCTTGCGTGTTGGCTGCGCTTGGGCGCGGTGCGCGCTGTAAAGCGGGCCGTGGATTTTGCCTGGTTCGGCGCGGCTTGGGTGGCCTGCTCGCGCGGACGGGCAGCGGAGCTCTGGGAGCGCGAGCGATGGAAAGTGCCGCGCACCGGGCCATCGAGCACGGCGAGGCCGGTCTGATGGTTGGCTTCGAGCCCGACGCCCGTGACGACCGAGGCGCCTTGGCGGATCGTCACCGCCTCACGGGTGCGGACGATCTCGTCGTCGGGATAGACGTCGAGCGACGAGGTCAGAAGCACCGTCTCCTCCTTGCCATGGGCCGCGCCGCGCACGACGCGCACGTCCTCTTGCAAGAGGATATGCTTGCCTTCGCCGTCCATCCGTGCCTTCTGCGCCGAAACGGTGGTCGGCGGCGTGCGGTGCCAGATCATCAGGGGGGAGAGCACTTCCGTGCTGTCGTCATCGGGAAAATGCAGGAGCTGCCGCGCGCGCAGCGTGTGCTGAAGCAGGCCCTCGGCCGAATAACGCCGCAGCTCGAAGTCCTCGATGAGGTAGTCCGGGTCGTGGCGCGCGCGGCCTTCCGGCATGAGCGGCTGGCGCGAGGCGATTTCGAGCCAATAGCTCAAGGCGGCCAGCACGCCGGCGACGAGCAGCGGAAACAGCACGGACGATTCGGTAACCCGCAAGGAGGCGCTCACGGCGTGGGAGTTCCGAGATAAGGGGCCATGACGCGCTCCCAATTGCCTTGGGCGCGTAAGATCAGCTCGCAGACTTCGCGCACGGCGCCGCGGCCCGCCGGCGCCTGGGCGACATAGCAGGCCTGGCGGCGCACGAGGTCGTGGCAATCCGGCACCGTCGCCGAGAAGCCGCAGGCCTTGAGCAATGGCAAGTCGATGACGTCATCGCCCATGTAGCCGGCCGCCTCCCAGGAAAGCCCAGTCTCCGCGAGCAATTTGGCCATCGCCGCATGCTTGTCCTCGACGCCTTGCAAGACGAGCTCGATGCCGAGATTGGCGGCGCGCGTCGTGACGATCGGCGAGTCGCGGCCGGTGATGATCGCGAGTTTCACGCCGGACTTGGCGAGGAGCTTCAAGCCAAAGCCGTCGCGGCTGAAAAAGGCCTTCATGTAATCGCCGGACGGCCCGAAATAGAGCCGGCCGTCGGTCATCACGCCGTCGATGTCAAACCCCATCAGGCGGACGTTTGCGGCGCGCTCGAAGCAGTTCATCACACCACCTTGGCGCGGAAAAGATCGTGCATGTTGAGGGCGCCGAGCAGAGCGCCAGTTTCATCCACGACGAGGAGCTGGTTGATCTTGTGCGCTTCCATCATCTCGACCGCCTCGACGGCGAGCCGCTCCGGGCCGATCGTGCGCGGCGAGCGGCTCATGAGATCCCCGACCGCCACCTGGCGCAAATCGCCTAAGCGTTCCATGGCGCGGCGCAGATCGCCATCGGTGAAGATGCCCAGGATCGCGCCCGCGGCATCGACGACGACGGCCATGCCGAGCTTGCCGCGCGAGATGGCCGCAAGCGCCTCGGGCACGAGGGCGGCCGGCCCCACCTGGGGCACTTTGTCCGCCGGCTGCATGACGTCTCTCACGTGAGTCAAGAGCCGCCGGCCCAGCGCGCCGCCCGGATGGGAACGCGCGAAATCGGCGGCGGAGAAACCCCGCGCATCGAGCAAAGCCACGGCGAGCGCATCGCCCAAGGCGAGGGTGGCCGTGGTGCTCGCCGTCGGGGCGAGGTTCAAGGGGCAGGCTTCCTCCTCGACGCGCGCATCGAGATGCACGTCGGCCTCCTTTGCGAGCGAGGAGGCGGGATTGCCGGTGATCGCGATGAGCCGCCCGCCCTGGCGCTTGAAGAGCGGCACGATGGTGAGCAGTTCCTCAGTCTCGCCCGAGTTCGAGATCGCAATGAGCACGTCTTCGCGCGTGATCATGCCCAGATCGCCATGCACGGCCTCGGCGGCATGGACGAAATAGGCCGGCGTGCCGGTCGAGGCCATCGTTGCGGCAATCTTGCGGCCGATGTGGCCCGATTTGCCGAGCCCGCTGACGATCACGCGCCCATGACAGCCGAAGATGAGCTCGACGGCGCGCGCGAAATCTTCGGTGAGCCGCGCGGCGAGCTGAGTGATCGCCGCGGCTTCGATCGCCAGCACGCGGCGTGCGAGCTCGATGAGATGGTCAGAGGCGGGAATGGCGGCCATGGGGGCGGGCGGTTATGATGATCCCAGATTGTCCATTAGATCGGACAGATGATCCATGAAGAGACTCCACGACTTTCACGGTGCCCTACGCGGCGGCGCTCGGGCTGCGGGCGGCATCCGCGCGCCCGTGCTCCTCGTCCAGAGGCACCGCTATGGACTCGTCG
>JAOAHQ010000021.1 GCA_026415155.1 Rhodocyclaceae bacterium | reverse complement strand
CCCGCCGCTGCATGAGTTTTTGCCCACCGCCGCCCAGCTCGAGCTCGAAATCGCCCACCTGCACCACCTGCGCGACTCGTTAAAGGCGCTCGAAGAGCTGCCCGAGACCTTGAAGCTCCTGAACCCGAAGCTCTACCAGCAGTATGCCGATGGGCTTTCCAAGCTTTCCGAGAGCATGCAGGACTTCAAGGACAGCCACCTCGAGGAGGACATCATCGTCAAGAAGGAGCGCACCTTGAAGAAGGTGCGCCAGCTCTCCGAGGTCAACCCGATGCTCGGCCACCGCGGCGTGCGCCTAGGGATAACCTACCCCGAGCTCTATTCGATGCAGATCCAGGCCATCCTCGAAGCGGCCGCCTTGTGCGCCAAGGAGGGCATCGAGGTGTATCCGGAGATCATGGTGCCGCAGGTGGCGACCGTCGAGGAGCTCAAGCGCATCCACGACATCGTCAAGCGCATCCACAAGGTGGTCGAGCTCACCCACGGCATCAACGTCGGCTACAAGTTCGGCAGCATGCTCGAGGTGGTGCGCGCCTGCCTGCGCGCCGGCCGGATGGCCGAGATGGCGCAGTTCTTCAGCTTCGGCACCAACGACCTCACTCAGGCGACCTTCTCGTTCTCGCGCGAGGATGCCGAGAACAAGTTCCTGCCGGGCTACATCGAATCGGGCATCCTGCAGGACAACCCCTTCGAGGTGCTCGATCAGAAGGGCGTGGGCGAGCTCATGAAACTCGCCGTCACCGAAGGGCGCAAGACCAATCCCGATCTCAAGGTCGGCATCTGCGGCGAGCATGGCGGCCATCCGGCCTCGATCGCCTTCTGCCACAAGATCGGGCTCACCTATGTCTCCTGCTCGGGCCCGCGCGTGCCGATTGCGCGTTTGGCGGCCGCCCAGGCGGCGCTCGCCGAACGAGGCGGCGAGGTGATGAAAAACGCCTGAGGCTCTCCGCACTCGACCGGCGTCGCACGTAGAATCGACGCCGGCAACGGCCATTAACTATAGGAGGAGAGCATGGCGGAGATGGAGGCGGCGCCAGCCACACATTTTTTCCTGGGCCGCCAGCCGATTCTCGACCGGCAGGGCGACATTCACGGCTACGAGCTCTTATTTCGCTCCTGCCGCGAAAATACCGCCTATATCATCGACGATCATCACGCGACGATCCAGGTCATCGCGCGCGCCTTCAGCGAGCTTGGGTTGCCGGCCGTCTTTGGCGATGGCTTGGGCTTCATCAATCTCGATGCCAAGCTCCTCACTTGCGAGATCGCCGACATCCTGCCGCCCGAGCGCATCGTGCTCGAGATCCTCGAATCGACGAGTCTGACGCCCGAGGCCATCGATTGCTGCCGCATCCTGCATGGCAAGGGCTACCGGCTCGCGCTCGACGACGTCACGGTGCTCGACCGCGCCCATGAGGCCGTGCTGCCCTATGTGAGCTATGTCAAGGTCGACCTGCTCGGCATGGCGGAGGCGCAGCTGCGGCAGCTTGTCGCCCAGCTATCCCCCTTGAAGCTCAAGCTGCTCGCCGAAAAGGTCGAAACCCACAAGCAATTCGAACTATGCCGCGAGCTCGGCTTCGAATTCTTCCAAGGCTATTACTTCGCCCATCCCGAGGTGCTCTCCGGCCGCCACATCGACCCCTCCCACCGCCAGATGCTGCGCCTATCGCAGCTTTTGCTCGGCGATGCGAGCGATGCCCAGATCGAGGCGGTCTTCAAGGAAGACTCCAAGCTCACCTACAACCTCTTGCGGCTCGTCAAT
Source organism: Rhodocyclaceae bacterium (assembly GCA_026415155.1). Classification (GTDB taxonomy): domain Bacteria; phylum Pseudomonadota; class Gammaproteobacteria; order Burkholderiales; family Rhodocyclaceae; genus Sulfuricystis. The sequence continues at coordinate 32,083 of JAOAHQ010000021.1, read as the reverse complement.
TCGGTGGCGATGGGCCTGAAGACGCACATCCATTCGGTGCACCACGCGATCATGCTGCTCGGCCGCCGGCAGCTGCAGCGCTGGTTGTCGCTGCTTCTCTTCGCCCACCGCGATGGCGCGAAGTTTCCCGATCCGCTTTCGATCATGGCCGCCTGCCGCGGGCGTTTCATGGAGCTCCTTGCCCGCGAAGGCGGCGGCACGCAGGAACTGGCCGACCAGGCCTTCATGACCGGCATGATGTCGCTGCTCGAAGCCGCGCTCGAGATTCCGATGGCGCGCATCGTCGAGGAGCTCAATCTCGCCGCCCCGATCCGCGCCGCCCTGCTTGCGCGCGAAGGCCGCCTCGGCAAGCTGCTCTATTTGATGGAGTGCGTCGAATGCCTCGACACCCATTGCCTCAACGAGCAGCTCAGTGAGCTCGGCTTGACCCTCGATCAGCTCACCGCCGCCGAGATCGCGGCGATGAGCTGGGCCAATGCGATCGGCAAAGAGCAGTAGAGCGCGCCAGATGGAAGATGCCGACTACATGGCGGCCGCCTTGGCGCTCGCGCGGCAGGCGGCCTCGCTCGACGAAGTGCCGGTGGGCGCCATTGTCGTCAAGGAGGGGGAAATCGTCGGCCGCGGCTTCAACCAGCCGATTTCCCGCCAGGATCCGACCGCCCACGCCGAAGTGATGGCGCTCAGGGATGCGGCGGCGCGGCTTGGCAACTACCGGCTGCCGGGCTGCGAGCTTTTCGTGACGCTCGAACCTTGCGCGATGTGCATCGGCGCGATCTTCCATGCGCGCATTGCCCGCGTCGTCTTCGGCGCGCGCGATCCCAAGACGGGGGCGGCGGGCAGCGTCATCGATCTTTTTGCCGAGGCGCGGCTCAATCACCATGCCGAGGTCGTCGGTGGCGTGCTGGCCGAGGAATGCGGCGCGCTGCTCTCCGGCTTCTTCGCCGCACGCCGCCAGAAAACCCAGCTCGCCTGATGAAGATCGAGATCAGCCTGCCCGCGCAGACGCTGGCGCTTTTTGATGCAGGCGGCGCGCTCATGAAGCGCTATAGCGTCTCGACCGCTGCCAAGGGCGCCGGCGAAGTGCGCGGCAGCTACTGCACGCCGCGCGGCCGCCACATCGTGCGGGCAAAGATCGGCGCCGGCATGCCCGCGAACACCGTTTTCGTGCGCCGGCGGCCGACCGGCGAAATCTGGACGCCGGAACTTGCCGCGCAGTTTCCGGGCCGCGACTGGATCCTGACGCGCATCCTGTGGCTGTCCGGCTGCGAGGTCGGCAAGAACCGCTTGGGCGAGGTCGATACGATGCGCCGCTACATCTACATCCACGGGAGTCCCGACACGGTGCCGATGGGCGTGCCTGGCTCGATCGGCTGCGTGCGGATGAGAAACGCCGACATCATCGAGCTCTTCGAGCTCGTGCCGGTTTATACGCCGGTCGAGATCATCGGGTGACCGAAAAGCGAAAACGTCGCCGCGCGCCGGCCTGGCCCCCAGGCAGCCAGGTCTGCTCGTCGAAGGTGACGTAAGGGGCCGTCCCGCCAGCGCCGACTTTCAGCACGGTCGAGGCGCGCGTGCCGTAATCGCGGCCGCGGACGAAGGCGGCAGAAAGGAGCCGCTCCCATTCGAGCGAGACGCCCGTGCTCGGCAGCGCTTCATCTGGAAAGACGGTGTCGTCGGCCAGCAGCCGCCACAGCGCGGCTTCGTCCGGCAGCGCATCGAGCGCCGCCGCGAGCGCCGCCTTGGCACGGCCGACCTTGGGCCAGGGCGTGTCGAGCAGGGCGTTCGAAAGCCCATAGACGCCCGGTGCGAGCTCATGGCGGCGCAGCGTGACATTGCTGAAGGCGAAGAGGCGCTTTCCATCGCCCAACAAGAGGTTGAAGCCGTTGTAGGCGGCCGCATCGAGCGAATCGAGAAAATCCTCGATCGCGACGTCTGTCGTCAGAAAATCGGCTACCAGCCTGCCGCGCGAGGGAGCCTCGGGCCGCTGCCGATACGGATCGCGAAAGTTGGTCAGCGCCGCGAAGCGCCCGCGGCGTGTGATGCCGAGCCAGCTGCCCCCTGCGGCGAGATCCCGGCCGGCGAGCACCTCAGGCGCCTCTGGCCAAAACGCGGCGGGCGCCGTCGGCCGGGCAAAGAATTCGTCGCGATTGGCAGCCACCACGAGCGGAAAATCCGGGTGAGCCTGCCAGGCGAGGAGGATCAGGCACATGAAGGCGTGCGCGCGATCGCCGCCTCGACGAGGGCGAGGAAATCCCGCTCGTCGCGCAGCGCCGCGACTTCGGCCGAGGTCACCGTATAGCCATGAGGACGCGCGATCGCTTCATAGCGCGGCATGCGCGCATGAAACAGATGCGGGAAGATCCAGCGCGTGAAGTCGTCGGGATCGGCTTCGCGGATGTCGGAGAGCTGCCGCTCGGCGAGATATTTCGGCAGCTGTTCGGCGAGGAAGGCCGGCCGGAAATAAAGCGGCTTGGGGTCGGACTGCGCGCGCCGGATCAGCTCGGCTTCCTCTTCCGGCGTCGTGACCTGGATGTAGAGGATCAGCGTGTGCTCGACCAGAAGGTCGATGACGGCCGGCTCCTCGAGCTCACAAAGGCTGCCGCCGACATCATTGACGAAATGGGCATAGCCGTAGATTTCCTGCGCCTTTCTCACGAAAGCGGGCACATCGTGCATGGCGGCGATCTCGGCTGCGCGATACATCGCCTGACGGCGCGAAAACTCCTCGAGCAGCAAGCCCCCCAGGGCAGGGTTGCCGAGCTTGCCGACGAAGGTCAACACGGGGCCCAAGTCGTCGATCTTGATGTTGTTCTTGATGTCGATCCAGTCGCGCCGCAAGAGCTCGCGCAAGAAAGGCACCTGCATCGCCTGCTGCTTGATGAGGTCGAGGATCGGCTCGTCGAGATAACGCTTGCCGATGCGGTAGTCGGCCGAGTAGTGGAACCAGTCGTGGCGTCTGAGCATCGAGGCCAGCCAGGTCTTGCCCACGCCCGACATGCCAAGCAGCGTGATTTTTTTGTGCGGCCAGGCGCGGAATTGGCGGACGGTGAAGCGCACGATTTCAGTCGAGGGAATAGGGCAGGGGCAGTAACGCCGCGCGCGGGCCGTTTGGCGAGCCGACATGGATTTCGCCCGCCTCGGCGCCCGAGCTTTGCACGACGAGGAGCGCCTCGTGGCCGCCTTCGGGCGAGGGCGCGGCCAGCACGATCGCGCCGCAATGCTGCTCGCCCGCCTCAGGCGTGAAGATCTCCATGCCTGGCGCGACAGGGGAATCGAAGCGCGCGCGATACATGCGCCGCTTGACCTTGCCGAGGTATTGGCTGCGCGCGACGATTTCCTGGCCGGGATAGCACCCCTTCTGGAAGCTCACGCCGCCGACGGCGGGAAGTTCATAATTGACCATCTGCGGCACGAAGGCTTCCTGGGTTGCCGCGACGATGCGGGGCATGCCGGCGCGAATTTCGGCGAGATGCCAGGCGGAAAGCTCCGCCGCCGGCGGCAGCTCGGCGGGCAGGGGCGCGTCGGCCGGCAGCGCGAGGACGAGGCGGTGGGGATCGAGACGGATCGCACTGCCGCCCCCCCAAGGCGAAGTGCGCATCGGCTCGGCGGGGCCCAGCGCCCCGCCGAGCACGCCGACGAGCCGGCGCTCCTGGCTCGCGTCGGTGAGTTTCACCTTGCTCCTTAGCACATACATCGAAAGCTTTTTGAGGATGCCCGGCAGGATTTCGGCCGAGAGCATCAGGAGGTAATCATTGCCTTCGCGCCAGACGAGGAAGGTGGCGATGAGCCGGCCTTTCGGCGTGCAAAGCCCGGCGTGGCGGGCTTCGCCCTCGTTCAAGTGCTTGATGTCATTGGTGAGCAAGTTGTGGAGGAAGCTTGTGGCATCTTCGCCGCTGGCGCGGATCAGGCCATGGTCGGTGAGGAGGACGTGGCAGGCGGACTCGGTCATGGCAGACAAGGAGTGTTTCGAGGAGCGGTTATCATAGCCGGCTTCGACCATGCGTGCGATCAAACGCCTTCTCGTTTTCATTGGCCTGGGCTGCCTGGGCGCCTTGGCGCTCGCCGGCTGGCTCGCCTGGGTCGCTGCGAGCGAAGTGCCCTTGCGCGAGCCGCGCATCGACTTCGACATCCGCCCGGGTCTCGGTCTCAAGGCGGCGGCGCAGACGATGCGCGAGGCCGGCATCGGCATCATTCCCTGGCAATTCGCCTTGCTGGGGCGCTTGACTGGCCGCGACCGGTCGATTCAGGCCGGCGCCTACGAAGTCGGCGCTGGGACGACGGCCTGGCAGCTTCTCGAGAAGCTCACCGCCGGCGACGTGACGCAATCGGCCCTCGTCATCGTCGAAGGCAAGACTTTCCGCGACATGCGCCGCGCAATCGACGCCCATCCCGATCTGCGCCACGACACGGCGGGCCTCACCGACCGGGAAATCCTTCAGCGCATCGGCGCGAGCGTCTCACACCCGGAAGGGCGCTTCTTTCCCGACACCTATCTGTTCGCGCGCCAGAGTTCCGACCTCGACCTCTACCGGCGCGCTTACCGGGCGATGGAAAAACGCCTCTCGCGCGCCTGGGAAAGGCGCGATCCCAGCACACCGTATAAGAGCATCGACGAGGCGCTGATCCTCGCCTCGATCGTCGAAAAGGAAACCGGCGCGGCGGCCGAGCGGGGCCTCATCGCTTCAGTTTTCGTCAATCGGCTCAAGAAAGGCATGCCGCTGCAGACCGACCCGACGGTCATCTATGGCTTGGGCGAAAAATTCGACGGCAACCTGCGCAAGATCGATCTCCTCACCGACACGCCTTACAACACCTATACACGGCCCGGCTTGCCGCCGACGCCGATCTCGCTTCCCGGCATGGCCGCGATCGAGGCGGTGCTCAATCCGCCTTCCACCGAATACCTTTACTTTGTCGCACGGGGCGATGGCACGAGCGTCTTCTCGCGCACGCTCGAAGAGCATAATCGCGCCGTCGACAAATATCAGCGGGGCAGGGGATAGATGGCAGGGCGCTTCATCACGCTCGAAGGCATCGATGGGGCTGGCAAGAGCACGCATCTTGCCTGGCTCGTCGAATACTTGCGCGCGCAAGGCAAAACGGTGATCCAAACGCGCGAGCCGGGCGGCACCCCCTTGAGCGAGCGGCTGCGTGAGCTCTTGCTTTCAGAACCGATGCATCTCGAGACCGAGGCGCTCCTCATGTTCGCGGCGCGGCGCGAGCATCTCGAGCGCGTCATCTGGCCGGCGCTCGAGCGCGGCGAGTGGGTCGTTTGCGACCGCTTCACGGATGCGAGCTTTGCCTACCAGGGCGGCGGCCGGGGACTTGCCGATGAGAAGCTCGCCCTCCTCGAGCGCTGGGTGCAGGGCGATTTCGCGCCCGATCTGACGCTGCTTTTTGATCTCCCCATTGAACTCGCCGCCCAGCGCATGCAAGGGGCAGCGCGCGCGCTCGATCGCTTCGAGCGGGAAACGCTCGATTTCCACGCCCGGGTGCGCGCCGCCTATCTCGCCCGCGCCGCGGCCCATCCGGCAAGAATCCGCATCATCGATGCAAGCTGCAGCATAGAAGAAATTCAGAAACAACTTGAAGAAATCATCTCAAGTGTTTGAACCAAAAATATTGAATCTCGAAATCTGGCGGCGGCTGACCAGGCCGGGTGCTCAGCTGCCTCATGCCTTGCTCTTCGCCGGCCCGCCGGGCCTCGGCAAACGCGAGCTCGCCGAAGCGCTCGCCGCGCGCCTCCTCTGCGAGCGGCCGCGCGAGGCGTTTGAAGCCGCTTGCGGCGAATGCGACGCCTGTCTCATGTGGGCGAGCGGCCAGCATCCCGACTTTCGCCTGCTACAGCCCGAAGCGTCCGAAGAGGAAGAGGGCGCTGGCACTCCCGAAGGCGAAAAGAAGAAGGCGAGCAAGCAGATCCGCATCCAGCAGGTGCGCGAGATCGAAGCCTTCTTTTTCGTCGGTGCCCATCGGAGCGGAGCGCGCGTCTGCCTCATCGATCCGGCCGAGGCCATGAATGCCGTGACGGCCAACGCTCTTCTCAAAATACTTGAAGAACCGTCACCATCATTTTATTTTTTAATCGTTTCTCACCAGTGGAGACGGCTCTTGCCGACGATCCTGAGCCGCTGCCGGCGCATCATGTTTTCCCGCCCCCAGGCCGAAGCGGCGCGGAATTGGCTCGCCGAGCAGAAGCTTGCCAAAGGAGCGCGCTGGCTGCCGTTTTTCGGCGACGCGCCGCTGGCGGTTGCCGAAGCCGAGCGCGCCGGCCGCCTGAAGGCGCTCGAAGCGGTCATTCAAGACCTCATGAAACCGCAAGAACCACTCGCTCTCGCCGGCCGCTGGGAGAATCTCGTCAAGGCCGAATCTACCCTGGGCATGGAAGAGCTGGTGATTGCCGTGCAAAAATGGCTCTTTGATCTCGCCTTGTGCGCCATTGGTGCATCGCCGCGTTATCTGCCGGCTCAGGCGGACGCCTTGCAAAGCCTGGCAAAACGCGCGAGCCTGCCGGCCTTGATCCAGGTCCAACGCCAGCTCAACACGCTGCGCGGCCTTGCGAACCATCCGCTCAACCCGCGCCTTTTCCTCGAAGACCTCTGCGTGCGCGCCTTTTCTCCGCTTGCCCCATGACCCCGTTCGTCGATTCGCATTGTCATCTCGATTTTCCTGAACTCAAGGCACAGCTCCCCGGCGTGCTTGCCGAGATGGAAAAGCAGGGCGTCGGCTGGGCGCTTTGCGCCGGTGTCACGCTCGAACGCTTTCCGGCCATGCTTGACATCGTACGCGAAGACTGGCGGCTGTTCGCCGCGGTCGGCGTGCATCCGGATACCGAAGCGCTAGCGCAGGAGCCGGACATCGAGACCCTCGTCACGCTAGCCCAAGACCCCAAGGTCGTCGCGATCGGCGAGACTGGCCTCGATTACTTTCGCTTGAAGGGCGATCTCGAATGGCAGCGCGAGCGCTTTCGCACTCACATCCGCGCCGCCCGCGCCTGCGGCAAGCCCTTGATCATCCACACGCGCGCCGCTGCCGTCGACACCTTGCGCATCCTCGAGGAAGAGGGCGCGAACGAGGTCGGCGGCGTCTTTCACTGCTTTACGGAAACTCACGAAGTCGCTCAAAGAGCGCTCGAACTGGGCTTTTACATTTCTTTTTCGGGCATCGTCACCTTCAAGAACGCCGCCGCGCTCAAGGAAGTCGCGAAAGCCGTGCCGCTTGACCGGCTCCTCATTGAGACCGACGCGCCCTATCTCGCGCCGGTGCCGCATCGCGGCAAGACCAATCAGCCCGCCTGGGTGCGCCACGTCGCCGAAGAAATCGCCCGGCTGCGCGAGCAGCCGCTGGAAGAGATCGCCCAAGCGACCACCAACAATTTCTTCAATTTATTCAAGGCGTCTAAGCAGTGAAGTTAAACCGTTATCTAAGCATTTTTGCGCTCTTTGCCAGCCTCTCGCTCACCGCCCAAGCCGGCGCCTATGAAGACATCCTGCATGCGGCCGAGATGAAGGACAGCGAAACCGTCATCGGCCTGCTGCGCCGCGGTCTCGACGTCAATACCGCCGACCCGCAAGGCACGACGCTGCTCATGATCGCCGCGCGGAATGGCAATCTCGACCTCGTCCGCTTCTTGCTCGAAAACCGCGCCTCAGTGCAGCGGCGCAACCGCTATGGCGACACGGCGCTGATGCTCGCCGCGCTGCATGGCCATACGGAAATCGTCCGCCTGCTGCTCGAACGCAAACCCGAGCTGAACCACGGTGGCTGGAATGCGCTCCATTACGCCGCCTTCGAGGGGCGCACCGAGGTGGCGGCGCTCCTCATCGCCGCCGGAGCCGATGTGAATCTGAAAGCTCCCAATGGCCAGACGGCGTTGATGCTCGCCGCCAAGCGTGGGCATTTCGAGGTCGTGCGGCTCCTCGTCGGCGCCCAGGCCGATCTTGGCGTGCGTGATCCCGTCGAGGGCAGCGCAATCGAAATGGCGAAAAAAGCGAGCCACAGCCAAATCGCCGAATTTCTCGAGCGGGTTGGCGCGCGCTGATACTGGGCCGCGCGGGGAGTTTTTCAATTCCCTAGACATTATTTTACATAATATCGATTATGCGAAAGTATTGGGCAACATACGGGTGCATAGTCCTCTGGCGCAGTTGTTGCAGCATGCCAATCATGGCCAGCATCCTCGTCATCGACGAATCCCAGCAGCGCGCCGTCGAAATCTGTGCCGGTCTCATCCAGGCCGGCCACCAGGTTGCGGCAGTGCTGCCATCAGCTCTCGATCTGACCGAGCGCATCGAGGCGCTCCAGCCCGACGTGATCCTCATCGAGACCGAGTCGCCCTCGCGTGACACGCTCGAACACATCGGCACGATGAACCAGTCGATGCCGCGGCCCGTCGTGATGTTTTCTCAGGATGGCGCGACCGAGACGATCCGCGCTGCGGTCAAAGCCGGCATCGCGGCCTATGTCGTCGATGGTTTCGACAGTGCGCGCTTGAAACCCATCATCGAGCTCGCGATCGCCCGCTTCGAAGAGCACCAGGCCTTGAAACAAGAGCTCGCCGAGGCAAGCCGCAAGCTTTCCGAGCGCAAGATCATCGAGAAGGCCAAGGGGATTTTGATGAAATTGCGCGGCCTCGATGAGGAAGCCGCCTATGCGGCGCTGCGTAAGCTCGCCATGGAGAAATCGAAGCCGCTGGCCGAAGTCGCCGCCAACGTCGTCGAGATGGCGAAGCTTTTGCTCTGATGCGGTGCATCCGGCACCGCTTTTGCACTCATCAGGTGCATCGGCCGTCCCGCCTGCGCCGACCTTGCAGAGGCACTCGCCACGACGGAAGTGCTGCTCGCTGCTCGCCCCGGGGCAAAACGCCCTCCTCCCCAAATGTCTGGCATGCCGGTTGCTAGAACTGTGGTGGAGCTCGGGCCAACGGCGGCCCGAACGAATGGACAACGGCGTCCGATCGCTGCCCCAAGGGGCAGGGATCGACGCCGTTTTCATTTTGACCTTGCGGAGATCGAGATGAAACATGAAACCCACTGCCCTGCCCCGCCTGCCGAACCTTCCCGCCGCGACTTCCTGCGCCTTGCCACGGGAGCCGCGCTGATGAGCGCCGTTCCCGCCGTCTGGGCCGCTGGCTCAGACAAGCCCGAGAAAGAGGAAATCAAGGTCGGCTTCATTCCCTTGACCGACTGCGCCTCGGTCGTGATGGCCTCGGTGATGGGCTTCGACAAGAAATACGGCATCAAGATCGTGCCTTCGAAGGAGGCCTCTTGGGCCGCCGTGCGCGACAAGCTCGTCAATGGCGAGCTCGACGCCGCGCACGTGCTCTACGGCCTCGTCTATGGCGTGCAACTCGGCATCGGCGGCCCGAAGAAGGACATGAACGTGCTGATGACGCTCAACCACAACGGCCAGGGCATCACGCTTTCCAACCAGCTGAAGGACAAGGGCGCGACCGACGGCGCCTCACTTGCCAAGCTGGTGGCGAAGAAGGAGAAGGAATACACCTTCGCCCAGACCTTTCCGACCGGCACGCACGCGATGTGGCTCTATTACTGGCTCGCGGCGCATGGCATCCATCCCATGAAGGACGTCAAGACCATCGTCGTGCCGCCGCCGCAGATGGTCGCCAACATGCGCGTCGGCAACATGGACGGCTATTGCGTCGGCGAGCCGTGGAACAACCGCGCGATCATCGACAACATCGGCTTCACCGCCGCGACGACGCAAGACATCTGGGTCGATCACCCCGAGAAAGTGCTCGGCACCACGGCGGAATGGACAGCCAAGCATCCGAACGCCGCGCGTGCGCTCATCATGGCGGTGCTGGAAGCCTCGCAGTGGATCGACGCCTCGGCGAAGAACCGCAGCCAGACGGCCGAGACCATCGCCGCCAAGGCCTATGTGAATACCGACGTCGAGGTGATCAGAAGCCGCATGATCGGCCAGTATGAGAACGGCCTCGGCAAGAGCTGGTCGGACAAGAACCACATGAAGTTCTACAACGACGGCGCGGTGAATTTCCCCTATCTCTCGGACGGCATGTGGTTCATGACCCAGCACAAGCGCTGGGGATTGCTCAAGGAGCATCCCGACTACCTCGCCGTGGCGAAGAAGGTCAATCGCATCGACCTCTACAAGGAGGCCGCGAGCCAGTTGAAAGTGCCGCTGCCCAAGGGCGAGCTGCGCGAAGCGAAGCTGATCGACGGCGTGGTCTGGAACGGCAAGGAGCCGGCCAAATACCCCGACGGCTTCAAGATCAAGGCCTGATCCCTCATGCGCAAGGAGAGCGAGATGACTGCCATCACCGTGGAAGCCTTCGAGAAAGTCGGCGCTGGCAAGACGGCACAGCCCGCCCGCACCAACCCCGCCCCGGCCGGCTTGCGTGTGCCGCCGCCGCCCCCGCCTTCGCAGCTCGCGGGCCCCAGCAGCACCGAGCAGAACGCCGCGGCGATGCGAGCCTTCTTCGCCCAGGCGCTCCCGCCCGTCTTGGGCATCCTGCTGCTTCTCCTCGTCTGGCATCTGGCGACGATGAAGGGCGGCAGCCTGCCGACGCCGGCCAAGACCTGGGAGGCCGCCGTGAAGCTCTTCTCCGACCCGTTCTACCGCAACGGGCCGAACGACCAGGGGATCGGCTGGAACATCCTCTCCTCGCTCTCGCGTGTCGGCGTCGGCTTCGGCATCGCCGCGCTGATCGGCATCCCCTTGGGCTTTTTGCTCGGCCGCTTCGCGACGCTCTCGCGCATGGCCGGGCCGATCATCAGCCTGTTGCGCCCTGTCTCGCCGCTCGCCTGGCTGCCGATCGGCCTCTTGGTCTTCAAGAAGGCCGATCCGGCCGCGACCTGGACGATCTTCATCTGCTCGATCTGGCCGATGATCATGAACACCGCCCAGGGCGTGATGCGCGTGCCGCAGGATTACTTGAACGTCGCGCGTGTGCTCAACCTCTCCGAATGGAAGATCGTCACCAAGATCCTCTTCCCGAGCGTCTTGCCCTACATGCTGACTGGCATCCGCCTGTCGATCGGCACCGCGTGGCTCGTCATCGTCGCCGCCGAGATGCTCACCGGCGGCGTCGGCATCGGCTTCTGGGTGTGGGATGAGTGGAACAACCTCAAGGTCGAGCACATCATCATCGCCATTTTCGTGATCGGCTTCACCGGCCTGATTCTCGAACAAACGCTCCTGGCGCTCGCGCGCCGGCTGCATACGGAGGCTTGAAATGGACAAGTTCGTGCAAGTCGAAAAAGTCGGCATGACGTTCGACACCAAGCAGGGCAAGTTCGTCGCGCTCGCCGACATCGATCTGTCGATCCGCCAAGGCGAGTTCGTCTCGCTGATCGGCCACTCGGGCTGCGGCAAGTCGACGCTCCTCAATCTCATCGCCGGCCTCTTGCTGCCGACCAGCGGCGCGCTCTTGTGCGCCAACCGCGAGATCGCCGGCCCGGGCCCTGAGCGCGCCGTGGTGTTCCAGAACCACAGCCTCCTGCCCTGGCTTACCTGCTTCGAGAACGTGTATCTCGCCGTCGAGCGCGTCTTCGCGGCCAACGAGCCAAAGGCGAAACTCAAGGAGCGCACGGCCAAGGTGCTCGAACTGGTGGGCCTTGCCCATGCGATGCACAAGTATCCGAACGAAATCTCCGGCGGCATGAAGCAGCGCGTGGGTATTGCACGAGCCTTGGCGATGGAGCCCAAGGTGCTCCTGATGGACGAGCCTTTCGGCGCGCTCGATGCGCTCACGCGCGCGCGGCTGCAAGACGAGCTGATGAGGATCGTCGCCGCCACCCAGGCGACGACGGTGATGGTCACCCACGACGTCGATGAGGCGGTGCTGCTCTCCGACCGCATCGTGATGATGACCAACGGCCCGGCGGCGACCATCGGCGAGATCCTCACGGTCGACCTGCCGCGCCCGCGCGACCGGCTGGCGCTGGCCCACGACGCGAAATACATGGATTACCGCTCGGCGGTGATCGAATTCCTCTATGCCAAGCAGTCCCACCCGCTGGCGGCCTGACGGAGACATTGATGAAGAAACGGAAACTGGTGATGGTCGGCAACGGCATGGCCGGCTGCCGCACCCTCGAAGAACTCATGAAGCTCGCGCCCGAGCTCTACGAGATCACGGTGTTCGGCGCCGAGCCGCACCCGAACTACAACCGCATCCTGCTCTCGCCGGTGCTCGCGGGTGAGGCGCAGTTTTCCGACATCGTCCTCAACGACTGGGATTGGTATCGAAACCACGGCATCACGCTGTATGCCGGCAAGAAGGTCGTGAAGCTCGACAGAAAGGCCCAAGAGGTCGTCGCCGAGGATGGCACCAGGGCCTCCTACGACCGGCTGCTCTTGGCCACCGGCGCGCTGCCCATCCGCTTGCCGATCCCGGGCAACGAGCTGCCGGGCGTGATCGCCTACCGCGACATCGCCGATACCGAGGCGATGATCGCGGCGTCAAAAAGCCATCAGCAGGCGGTCGTGATCGGCGGCGGCCTGCTCGGCCTCGAAGCGGCCCACGGCCTCGCGCTCCGGGGCATGGAGGTCACCGTCGTGCATCTTGCGGACTGGATCATGGAGCGCCAGCTCGACAAGACCGCCGCCGATCTGTTGCAAAAGTCGCTCGAAAAGAAAGGCCTGAAATTCCTGCTCGGCAAAGAGACCGAGCGGCTCGAAGCCGGCGCCCATGGCCGCGTCGGCCTGGTGCGCTTCAAGGATGGCGGCGCGATCCCCGCCGAGCTCGTCGTCATGGCGATCGGCATCCGGCCGAACATCGAACTGGCCAAAAGCGCCGGACTTCACTGCAACCGCGGCATCGTCGTCGATGACACGCTGCAGACCTACGACCCGAAGATCTACGCCGTCGGTGAATGCGTCGAGCACCGCGGCGTCACGTACGGCCTCGTCGCGCCGCTCTTCGAGCAGGCCAAGGTCTGCGCCAACCATCTGGCGCAGCTCGGCATCGGCCGTTACACCGGCTCGGTGACCTCGACCAAGCTCAAGGTGACCGGCATCGACGTGTTCTCGGCTGGCGAATTCCAAGGCGGCGCGGGCACGGAAGAGATCGTGCTCTCCGACCCGGCCGCCGGCGTCTATAAGAAGCTCGTGCTGCGCGATCAGCGGCTCGCCGGCGCGGTGCTCTATGGCGACACCGCCGATGGCGCGTGGTATTTCGAGCTCATCAAGGACGGCCAGGACATTCACGCCATCCGCGACCATCTGATGTTCGGCCCGCATCATCTGGGCGATGCCGGCCATGCCGGCAAGAGCCATGCGGCCGCCCTGCCCGATTCCGCCGAGATCTGCGGCTGCAATGGCGTCAAGAAGGGCGACATCGTCCGCGCGATCAAGACCCATGGCCTGTTTACGCTCGAGGAGGTGAGGAAGCACACCAAGGCTTCCTCCTCCTGCGGCTCCTGCACCGGGCTCGTCGAGCAGATCCTCGCTTCGACGGTGGGCGGCGCCTACCAGCCGGCCGAGACGAAAGAAAAGCCCGTCTGCGGCTGCACCGAGCTTTCCCACGGCGCCGTGCGCCAGGCGATCCGCGAGCAGAAGCTGCTCTCGATCCCCGCCGTCATGCAAGCGCTGGGCTGGAAGACGCCCAACGGCTGCGCGACCTGCCGCCCGGCCCTCAACTACTACCTGATCTCGACCTGGCCGCACGAGGCCGAGGACGATCCGCAATCGCGCTTCATCAATGAGCGCGCGCATGCCAACATCCAGAAGGACGGCACCTTCTCCGTCGTGCCGAGGATGTGGGGAGGGCTCACGACGCCGGCCGAGCTGCGCGCCATCGCCGATGTCGCCGAGAAATACCAGGTGCCGACCGTCAAGATGACCGGCGGCGCGAGAATCGATCTCCTCGGCATTCCGAAGGAGAAGCTGCCGGCGGTGTGGGCCGACTTGGGCCGCGCCGGCCTCGTCTCGGGCCATGCCTATGGCAAGAGTATCCGCACCGTCAAGACCTGCGTCGGCGCCGAGCATTGCCGCTTCGGCACGCAAAAGTCGATGGCGATGGGTGTGAAGCTCGAAAAGATGCTCTTCGGCATGTGGGCGCCGCACAAGGTGAAGCTCGCCGTCTCCGGCTGCCCGCGCAACTGCGCCGAGGCCGGCATCAAGGACGTCGGCGTGATCGGCGTCGATTCCGGCTACGAGCTCTACGTCGCCGGCAATGGCGGCATCAAGACCGAGATCGCGCAGTTCCTCTGCAAGGTGAGAAGCGACGAGGAGGTCAAGGAATACACGGGCGCCTTCCTGCAGCTTTACCGCGAGGAAGGTTTTTATCTCGAGCGCACCTGCCACTTCGTCGCCCGCGTGGGGCTCGATTACGTCAAGGCGCAGGTGGTCGAGGACGCCGCGCGGCGCAAGGCGCTTTACGAACGCCTGCTCTACGCCTTACAAGGCTATGAAGACCCCTGGGCCCAGGCGGTCAAGAACCGCTCGCCCGAATACGTCGCGCTGGAGGTGGCCTAGCATGAGCGAATGGAAAGCCGTCTGCGCGCTCGAGGAGATTCCGCGCCTGGGCAGCCGCGTCGTGAAAACCCCGCAGGGCGAGATCGCGCTGTTTCGCACCGCCGAGGACGAAGTCTTCGCGCTGCGCGACAAGTGCCCGCACAAGGGCGGGCCGCTCTCGCAGGGCCTGGTGGCGGGCAAGGTGGTCACCTGCCCGCTCCATGCCTGGAAGATCCAATTTGAGAACGGCGAAGCCGTCGCGCCGGACAAAGGCTGCGCGAAGCCGTATCCCACCAAAGTCGAAGGCGGGCGGGTGTGGATCGCCATCTGAGGGAGACGCGCAGCGTCTGCGGCTATTGCGGCACCGGCTGCGGCGTGCTGATCCGCTCGGATGGCCGGCGCATCGTCGATGTCGTGGGCGACCCGGATCATCCGGCCAATTTCGGCCGGCTGTGCGCCAAGGGCAGCACCCTGCACCTCGCGAGTGTCGCCACCGGACGGGCGACCGTGCCGCTGTTGCGTGAAAACCGTGCCGTCTTGCCAGTGCCGACTTTCCGCAACGAGTCGGCGCCCGGCGGGACGCCCTCGGTTTCGCCAGCGCCGACTTCGTGGGAGCAGGCGCTCGATGTGGCTGCCGAGCGCTTCGCCGACATCATCGAGACGCACGGCGCGGACGCGGTCGCCTTCTACGTCTCGGGGCAATTGCTCACCGAGGACTACTACGTCTTCAACAAGCTCGCCCGCGCGCTCGTCGGCACGAACAACATCGACTCGAACTCGCGGCTGTGCATGTCCTCGGCGGTGGCCGCCTACAAGGCCACCCTCGGTTCGGATGCCGTGCCCTGCTGTTACGAGGACATCGAGCTCGCCGACTTGATCCTGATCGCCGGCTCGAACACGGCTTACGCCCATCCGATCGTCTTTCGCCGCATCGAGGCGGCCAAAGAAAAAAATCCCGATCTCAAGCTGATCGTCGTCGACCCGCGCCGCACCGATACCGCGGCCGCCGCCGATCTCCACCTTGCCATCGCGCCGGGCAGTGACGCCTTGCTCTATTCGGCGATGCTGTATGTGCTCATCTGGGAAGACCTGATCGACGAAGCCTTCATCGCTGCGCACACGAGCGGCTTCGAGTCGCTAAAAAAACAGCTCGCCGAATTCACGCCCGGCGCGGCGGCCGCCGCCTGCGGCCTGAAAGCGGAGGAGATCGTCGCCGCGGCGCGGCTGTTCGGACAGGCCAAGGCGCCCCTTTCCTTCTGGTGCCAGGGGCTCAACCAGTCGATCCACGGCACCGCGAACGGCGCGGCGCTGATCCACCTGCATCTGGCCACCGGCAAGATCGGCCAGCCCGGCATGGGGCCGTTTTCGCTCACCGGCCAGCCCAATGCGATGGGCGGGCGCGAGACCGGCACGATGGCGAACCTCCTGCCCGGGCATCGCAATCTCAACGACCCCGCCGAGCGCGCGGAACTCGCTCGGCTTTGGGGCATTCCAGCGTTGCCCGAGGCGCCGGGCAAGACGGCGGTGGAGATGTTCGAAGCGCTCGCGGCAGGCACGATCAAGGCAATCTGGATCGCCTGCACCAATCCCGCCCAGTCGCTGCCCGACCTCGCCAAGGTGAAAGCGGCGCTCACCCGGGCCGAATTCGTCGTCGTGCAAGAGGCCTGGATGGACACCGAAACCGCGGCCTTTGCCGACCTCTTGCTGCCGGCCGCCACCTGGGGCGAAAAGGAAGGCACCGTGACCAACTCCGAGCGGCGCATCTCGCGCGTGCGCGCCGCCGTGCCGCCGCCCGGCCAGGCCCGGCCGGATTGGCAGATCGCGCGCGACTTCGCGCTCGCCCTCGGCGCGAAACTCGGCGCTGGCGAGACGGCACGCCGGCTGTTCCCTTTCGCGAGCCCCGCCGAAGTCTATGCCGAATACGTCGCCACCACCCGCGGGCGCGATCTCGACATCGGCGGGCTCTCGCACGAAGCGCTCGACCGGCTTGGGCCGGTGCAATGGCCGCTGCGGGCGGGCCAAGGCTCGGCGCGCCTCTTTGTCGATCATCGCTTCGCCCACCCCGATGGCAAGGCGAGGTTCATCGCCATCGACACGCAGCTCACCGCCGAGGCCACCGACGCGCGCCGGCCTTTTCATCTCCTCACTGGCCGGCTGCGCGACCAGTGGCATGGGATGAGCCGCACCGGCCGCATCCCGCGCCTGTTTGCCCACGCGCCGGAGCCCTGCCTCGAGCTTTCCGCCGCCGATCTTTCCCGGCGCGGCTTGACGGAAGGCGAACTCGTGCGCCTCCAGAGCCCGCGCGGTGAGATCGTGCTGCCGGTGGCGGCGAGCGACCAGGTCAAACCCGGCCAGGCCTTTCTCGCGATGCACTGGGGGCGGCGCAGCCTCGCCCACGATGGCGTCAATGCGCTGACGACGTCCGCCTGCGACCCCGTCTCGAAGCAGCCCGAGCTCAAGCATGCGGCGATCCGCATCGAGCCCGCCATGCTGCCCTGGCGGCTTACTGCGCTGCGCACGGCGGGGCTGGCCGCCGATGGGCACGAAAAGGTGCTGCAATGGCGCGAGCGCCTCGCGCCGCTTCTGGGCAGCCTCGATTACGCCGCGCTCACCCTCGACGGCCGCGAGCGGCCGTTGGCCGCCCTGCGCGTGGCGAGTGCCAAGCCGCTGCCGCCCGAGCGCATCGAAGAGATCGCCCGCTCGCTCGATTTGCCGGAGGCCGCTTGTCTTGCCTACCGCGATCCGGCTCACAACGTGATCAAGCTCGCCAAGATCGAGGACGAGCGGCTCACGGGGGTGTTGCTCGCCGGCGAAGATGCCGCCGCCGCGTGGCTGCGCGCGGCGATGCTCGAAGGGCTGCCCATCGAGGCGCTGCGCCGCTGGCTCTTCGCCCCGCGCGCCGAGCCCCCCGTCGCGGCCGCCGCGCCGCGCAAGGTGATCTGCAACTGCCTCGATGTCAGCGAAGCGGCGATCCGCCAGGAAATCGCCGCCGGCGCCGATCTTCCCGCGTTACAGCAAAAGCTCAAGTGCGGCACGTCCTGCGGCTCCTGCCTGCCCGAGATTCGGCGTTTGCTTACCGCGCCGCACAGCGCGTGATCCCATCACGCCGCGAAAAGCGCGCGCTGCAAGTCGCCGACGAGCCGGCTGAGCTCCTCGCGCAACGCCGGCAAGGCCGTGCGGGCGGCTCGCCCATCGCCAAGCTTCAGCGCGGCATCGAGGCGTTCGGCCGCGGCTTGCACGGCGGTCGCGCCGAGGCTGCCGGCGGCGCCTTTGAGTGCGTGCGCCACGCGCTCTGCCTCGGCAAGCTGGCCGGCCTCGATCAACTCGGCGATCCGCTCGGCATCGCCCCCGTGCGCCTCGACGAAGAGCGCGAGCAGCCGGCCGTAGCTCGGCCACCGCCCGCGCACCTGGGCAAGGCCCATCTGGACCTCTAGCCCCGCGATCGCGGCAAGCCGCGCGCGCAAGGCGGCCTCCTCTGCCATGGCCGGCGCAAGCTTAGGCGCCGCGGCAGGAAGGGGGGCCGTCCCGCCAGCGCCGACTCGCCCTATTGAGTCGGCGCCCGGCAGGACGTCTTGATTTCCGCCAGCGCCGACTTTTGGAGAAGCCTCGGTGCCGGAAGGCACCTCGTGCTCTTCGCGAGCGGCGTTTTCGTTCTGCGCCGGAAGCCATTCGAGCAAGGTGGCATAGAGCGTGTCGGGGTCGACTGGCTTGGCGATGTGGTCGTTCATGCCCGAGCGCTTCGCCGCGAAGCGATCTTCCTCGAAGGCATTGGCCGTCATCGCGAGGATCGGCACCTCGCGCCAGCCCGGCAATTGCCGGATCGCCCGCGTCGCATCGAGGCCATCGAGGTTTGGCATCTGCACGTCCATGAGCACCAGATCGTAACGCTGTTGCCGGGCGCGCTCGATCGCCTCGAGGCCATCGGCCGCGACATCGACGGCGAGCCCCACGCCATGCAAGAGTTCCAACGCCACTTCGCGGTTGACGAGATTGTCTTCGGCAAGCAGCACCCGCCTGCCGGCCGCCCGTGCGCGCAGCCGCGCTTCGTTGTCGCTTGCCGGCGGCAGCGGCTGCGGCATGATGCCGTGGCCGCGCTGGAGTTTGGCGGTAAACCAGAAGGTGCTGCCTTGGCCGGGCGCGCTCTCGGCGCCGACCATGCCGCCCATGAGTTCCGCGAGCCGCCGCGTGATCGCGAGCCCCAGGCCGGTACCGCCATGCTGGCGGGTCGTCGAGGCATCGGCCTGGGTGAAGGGCTGAAAGAGACCCGCGAGTTTCTCAGCGTCGATGCCAATGCCGGTATCGCGCACCTCGAAGCGCACGAGGAGATCGTTGCCTTTTTCTTCAAGCAGGCGCGCCGCGAGCGTAATCTTGCCGCGCTCGGTGAATTTGACCGCATTGCTCGCGTAGTTGAGCAGCGCCTGCCTGAGCCGCAGCACGTCGCCCTTGAGCCAAAGCGGCACATCGTCCGGTTCGATGAGGATCGCGAGCCCCTTCTCGCGCGCGGCTTCGCCGATCAGCGAGCGCACCTGGTCGAGCACGGCCGAGAGCGCGAAATCGCTATGTTCGAGCTTGAGCTTGCCGGCCTCGATCTTCGACAGATCGAGGATGTCGTTGATGATCGAGAGCAAATGCTTGCCGGCGGCATCGATCTTCGCGAGACGCTCGGCTTGCGCGGGCGTCGCCTCGCCGCGCATGAGGTAGGTGAGGCCGAGGATGGCATTGAGCGGCGTCCTGATCTCGTGGCTCATATTGGCGAGAAACTCGCTTTTGGCGCGGTTGGCCGCCTCGGCGGCATCGCGCGCGGTGGCGAGTTCCACGGTGCGCGCCGCGACGGCGCTTTCGAGGTTTGCGGCAAGCTCCCGGTAACGCGCTTCGCTCTCGCGCAATTGCGCTTCGCGCTCCTTCAAGGACTGGATGCGCTCGGCGATGCTCTGCGACATGGCGTTGAAGTTTTCGGCCAAAAGGCCGATTTCGTCGCGCACGCCGCCCAACGGCACGCGCGAGCCGTATTCGCCGGCGACGATGCGGTTGGTCACGGCAAGCAGATGGGGAATGTGGCGTGTGATGAGAAAGCCGGCGATGGCTAGCAGCAGCAAGCTCGCCGCCAAACCCGCCAGCGCGATCCAGAGGCCTTGCTCGATCAGCTCGTCGCGGGCTTTGACGAGACTTTTCAGCGACAGGCCGTAGCGCACCGTGCCGACGGGCGTGCCTGCGATCGAAAGCGGCACATAGGCATCGAAGATGCCATCGTCGAGCGCGTCTGTCACGGCAAGGTCGGCCTTGGGAAGACGGCGCAGCTCGACCGGCCCGCGCGTGACGAGGGGAATGTCCTGCCGGTCGAGCACGACGACGTAGGAAATCTCACCGTGCTGAGCGGCGAGGAGCTCGTCGAGGATGGCCTCGATCTCGACGTGATCGTGCAAGAACACCCGGCCGGCGAGCGAGGCATTGAGCAGCGTTTTGAGCCGTTCGAGCCGCGCCTGGGTTTGCGTTTCGAGCAGTTCTCCCGTGAGACGGAAACTGTTGGCAAGCAAGAGGGCGAAGACGATCGCCTGCACTGCGAGCGCGGCGGCGACGAGGCGGAAGCGGATCGAGCGATACCAAGGAACCGTGCGCCGTTCGCTCATTTTTCCCGCCCCTACTTGTCTTCGATCAGGACATGGACGAAGGGATCGCTGCGCGCCATCGCCTTTTCGGTCGGCGCGACGAAAGACAGAAACTGGCTTTTGTGCAGGAAGTCGCGCCCTTCCGGCGTCTCATTCCAGGCGAGCAGCGCCTCGCGCAGTTTTGCCACCGCCGCGGCAGGCGTCGCCGGCGGCATCATGACGAAGAAGGAATGCGGATTGGGCGGCGGTGCGCGGTAGATCTCGCGCAGCTTGGCGCGCTGCTCGGCATTGGCATGCACCCAGTTATCCCACAGCAAGGTTGGGGTCGCACCGGCTTCCACCTCGCCGACGAGCACCGATTGCAAGACGTTCGAAAAACTCGCCGTCTCCTGCACGAGGACGTCGCGGCCGAGCTTGAGCCCTCTCTTGCCCAGCGCTTCCTCGGCGAGGAGATAAGTCACGGAATAGCGGCTGCCCACGGCGAGCCGCTTGCCGCGCAGGTCTTCGAGGCGCCCGATGGTGCTGTCCTTCTGCACGATGATTGTCGTCGCCGTCTGCTGAGCAGACATCGCGACGGCCTGCCAGCCATCGCGCTTTTGCGCCAGCCGCGCCATGTGCGGCGCCGTGACGACGAGATCGTATTCGCCCTGCTGCGTACGTTTGACGAAGCTCGGGAAATCGGGGGCGGAGGACATCACCACCGGGCGCCCCAGCGTCGCCTCGAGGTAGCGGCGCAGAGGCTCTTGCTGCTCGATGAGCTGGCTCGGCGAAAGATAGGGAAAGACCCCCATTTTGAGGACGGCGGGTGTTTGTGCCGACGCAAAGCCCGCCCAGGCGAGTAACAGCAGGAACAGGAAACGCCAGCGCAGCATTTCAACCCAGATTGTCCATTGGAACGCGAGCGGCGCTCGTCGGCGAGGGCGAGGAGATGCGCGCACGGGCGACGAGTCCATAGCGGTGCCTCTGGACGAGGAGCACGAGCGCTTAAGATGCCGCCCGCAGCAAAAGCGCCGCCGCGTAGGGCATTGGAAATGTCGTTGAGTTTCTTCATAGACCGTCTGCCCGATCTAATGGACAATCTGGGTTCAATCCCTCCCTTGCGATGCATTGTTCTTTTTTAGCATGCGCTGCGCATCGAAACCAGCCGGATTCCCGATCGAGGCCCAGGCATTCCCGTCGGCCTCGCCGCTACAATGCTTCCATGAGCACCCTGCCCCCGCTTCTCGATGCCCGCGGCCGCGCCTTGCGCGATCTGCGCATCTCGGTCACCGACCGCTGCAATTTCCGCTGCGTCTATTGCATGCCGAAAACGGTGTTCGGGCGCGGCTACCCCTTCCTGCCGCGCGCCGAATTGCTCAGCTTCGAGGAAATCGCGCGCTTAGCGCGCCTTTTTGCCGCCCGCGGCGTCAAGAAGATCCGCCTCACCGGCGGCGAGCCGC
Organism: Rhodocyclaceae bacterium; assembly: GCA_026415155.1. GTDB lineage: Bacteria > Pseudomonadota > Gammaproteobacteria > Burkholderiales > Rhodocyclaceae > Sulfuricystis. Next base: position 10,599 of record JAOAHQ010000021.1, on the reverse strand, counting down.
TCTTGCGCAACGGCATCGAGCGGCTCATCGAACTCTTGGCCGCGATCCCGGGCCTCGAGATCGCGCTTACCACCAACGGCGCCTTGCTCGCGCAGAAGGCGGCGGCGTTGGCTGCCGCGGGCTTAAAGCGCGTCACGGTGAGCCTCGATGCGCTCGATGAGGCCGTGTTCGCCCGCATCAACGAAGCGGGATGCTCCGTCGCCCGCGTGCTCGATGGCATCGAGGCCGCCGCCGCCGCGGGGCTTTCCCCCATCAAGATCAACTGCGTCGTCAAGCGCGGCATGAACGAGAGCGAAATCGTGCCGCTGGCGCGCCACTTTCGCGGCAGCGGGCACATCTTGCGCTTCATCGAATACATGGACGCCGGCAGCGCCAACGGCTGGCGGCTTGACGAGGTCGTGCCTTCTGCCGAGGTTTTGCGCCGGATTGGCGAACACTTTCCGCTCGAACCGCTCGAGCCGAACTACCCCGGCGAGGTCGCCCAGCGCTGGCGCTACCGCGATGGCGCCGGCGAACTTGGCGTCATCTCCTCGGTGACGCGCGCCTTTTGCGATGCTTGCACGCGCCTGCGGCTATCGACCGAAGGCAGGCTCTACACCTGTCTCTTCGCAAGCGAAGGCTTCGATCTGCGCGCGCTCATGCGCAGCGGCGCGAGCGATGAAGCGCTCGATGCCGCGCTCGCGCAAGTTTGGGCCGCCCGCCAGGATCGCTATTCGCAATTGCGCCTTCAGGCCACGCCGGGGCTCAAGAAGATCGAGATGCACTACATTGGCGGTTAGCAACGTCACGGGCCTCATCCTTGCCGGCGGGCGCGGCTTGCGCATGGGCGGCGCCGACAAGGGGCTCATCCCCTACCAAGGCCAGCCGCTCGTCGCGAGCGTCCTCGCGCGGCTTGCTCCCCAGGTGGGCGGGCTCATCATCAGCGCCAACCGCAATCTCGCAACCTATCGCGCCTTCGGCCATCCCGTGGTGACCGATGAACTGGCCGGTTTCCAGGGGCCGCTGGCGGGCCTTGCAAGCGCCCTGGCCATCTGCCCGACGCCTTGGCTCGTGAGCGTCCCTTGCGACTGCCCTGCCCTGCCCCTCGATCTCGTCGCCCGGCTCTACGCCGCGGCGCAGTCCGCAGGGGCGGCGCTCGCGGTAGCGCAAGCGGCAGGCCGACTGCAGCCCGCCTTCATGCTCTGCCGGCGGGAAAAACTGCCGGCCCTTTCGGCATTTTTGGCCCGCGGCGAGCGGCGCGCGAGCGCCTGGTGCCTTGCCGAAGGCGCGCTGCCGGTCGATTTTCCCGACGCTGCGGCCTTTGCCAACTTCAACACGCCAGACGATCTGGGCGCGTCAAGCGATGGCACTCAACTTGCCTGCCCGTCTGCCGTAAAGGAAGACAACAGCGCAGGAGGTGCACGATGAAATACCACTGCACGCCCGCCACCGACCTCCACGAGCTTCTCGGCACGGAAGGCGAGCAGGGCTTCGAATATGGGCCGCTCGCCACGGCGCTCAAAAATGGCGAAGAGCTCGTGCTCGAAGCAAGCCACCAGCTCTCGCGGCTTACGATCGCCAAGATCATGGCGCTCTTGCACGGCCTCTTCATCGTCGAGACCGAAGAGACCCTCTACGCCTCGCCGGGCTTCAGGCTCGTGCTGCACTGAGCAAGAAACGCGGCAAAGAATCAGCCCCGAGTGACCTGGATCACCCCGCTCACCTCACCGAGCAGTTTGAGGAGGCGCTGCAATTGCCCCGCGTGGGGAAGCTCCACCGTGAAGTGCATGCGCGCGATGCCGGCCTTCGACTGGGTCTTGACGGCCGTGACATTGACGCGCTCTTTCGAAAAGATATCGGAGATGTCGCGCAAGAGCCCCTGCCGGTCGGTCGCCTCGACGAAGAGATCGCAGGCATAAACGCGTTGCGCCTGGTGGCTGCCTTCTCCCCAGGCCGCCTCGATGACGCGCTCGGGATTGCGCGCCGCCATGTGGCGGAAATTCGCGCATTCGAGCCGATGCACCGAGACGCCGCGCCCGCGCGTGACGAAGCCGGCGATCGCATCGGGCGGCACCGGCTTGCAGCAGCGGCCAAGCTGCGTCAAGAGCCGATCCACCCCGACGACGAGGATCTGCCCGCCCGCCTGCGCCTTGGCACGATGGGTTTGAATCTCGGGCTCGGGCACAGCGGCGGCCGGCACGCTCTTGACGGCGGCCTCGATCGCGCGCGGGCCGACTTCGTTTCTCGCCGCAGCGAGGAAAAGCGCCTCGGTGCTCTTGAAGCCGAGCTTGTGCGCAAGTTCGTCGAGATTGGCTCCCGTCGCGCCACCGCGCTGCAATTCGCGCGTCACCCAGGCGCGCCCGTCGGCAAGGAGCTTCGCTTCTTCCTGGGCGGCGAACCAGGCCTTGACCTTCTGGCGCGCCCGCGGCGAGACGAGAAAGCCCGGATTGAGCCAATCGCGCGAGGGACCGCCGCTCTTGGCGGCGAGGATTTCGACCTGCTGGCCGCTTTGCAAAGGCGTGTTGAGCGGCACGAGCTGGCCATCGACCTTGGCGCCGCGGCAGCGGTGGCCGAGATCGGTATGGACGCGATAAGCGAAGTCGATCGGCGTGGCGCCCTTGGGCAGATCGATGACCTTGCCTTGCGGCGTGACGACATAGATCGTGTCATCAAGCGCGGCGCGCTTCATCTGCTCGACCCACTCGGCCGAATCGGTGATCTCGTCGCGCCAGGAGAGGAGCTGCCTGAGCCAGGCGATCTTGTCGTCGTAGGCCGAATCGGCCTTGGTCGGCGTATTGCCGGCTTCCTTGTAGCGCCAGTGGGCGGCGATGCCCAATTCGGCATGGCGGTGCATCTCCTGGGTGCGGATCTGCACCTCGAGCGCGCGGCTATCCTCGGCGAGCACCGCGGTATGCAGCGAGCGATAGAAATTGCCCTTCGGATGCGAGATGTAATCGTCGAATTCGCCGTGGATCGGCTGCCAGAGCGCATGCACGACGCCGAGCGCCGTGTAGCACTCGCGCACCTCATCGACGATGATGCGCAGCGCGCGCACGTCATAGACCTCGGAAAAATCGAGGTTTTTCTGCCGCATCTTGTTCCAGATGCTATAGATGTGCTTGGGCCGGCCATAGACCTCGGCCTGGGGTAAGCCCGCTAGGGCGAGTTCCGCCTTCAAGCGGGCCACCGCCTGGGCGATGAAGGCCTCGCGCTCGAGCCGTTTTTCGTCGAGCTGCCTGGCGATCTTCTTGTAGGTCTCCGGTTCGAGGAAGCGGAAGGAGAGGTCTTCGATCTCCCACTTGATCTGCCACACACCGAGCCGATTGGCAAGCGGCGCATAGATTTGCAGGCTTTCGCGCGCAAACTCAGTGCGCTCAGGCGTGTCGTGATCCGTGAGCCAGCGCAAAGTCTGGGTGCGCGAAGCAAGCCGCACCATCACGACGCGGATGTCGGCGGCAAGGGCCAAGAGCATCTTGCGCAGGATCTCGGTCTGCGCTGCGACGTTCTGGCCGCTCGCGAGGTTCAAGGGCCGCAGGTTCTTGAGCCGGTAAAGGCCATCGACGAGCTCGGCTACGGCCGGCCCCCATTCCTCGGCGAGCTGCTTACGCGCCTCGGCGAGGAAATCCGGCACGGCGAAGAAGAGCGCCGCAAGCCGCGAATCGAGATCGAGGTTGAGGCCGGCGAGGATCAGCGCCGCCCCGAGGCCATGATCGAAGGCCGTCTCGCCGGAGCCGAGTTTCGCCTCGCCATAGAGCTCGCGCGCCCGGCCGACGGCGTCAAGGAGCCGGCCGGCGCCCTCCTGCGGCAATCCGGCGGCGAGCCGCGCGAGGGCGGCCTCATCGAGGCCCGATTCAGGCAGGGCGTGGCTGACAGAGACCATCGACTGCTTCGGCTAGCCTACCCACCGCCGCGCGTTGCGGAACATCGTCATCCACGGCGAATCTTCGCCGAGCCCCTCAGGGTGCCAGCTCATCTGCACGCTGCGGAAGACGCGCTCGGGGTGCGGCATCATGATCGTCACGCGGCCATCCGGCGTCGTCACACCTGTAATGCCTTCGGGCGAGCCGTTGGGGTTGGCGGGATAGCGCGTCGCCACCGCTCCGCGATGGTCGACATAGCGCAAGGCGATGGGCGGCCGCGCCGCGCTCGCAAAGACCGCCCTGCCCTCGCCGTGGGAAACCACCACCGGCAGCCGCGAACCGGCCATGCCGGCAAAGAAGATCGAGGGCGATTCGGGAATCTCGACCATCACGAAGCGCGCCTCGAAGCGCTCGGAGCGGTTGTGATGGAAGGTCGGCCAGGCGTCGGCGCCCGGGATGAGCGGCGCGAGATGCGCCATCATCTGGCAGCCATTGCACACGCCGAGCGCGAAGGTGTCCGGCCGCGCGAAGAAGGCGGCGAATTCGTCGGCGAGGCGCGGATGGAAGAGGATGGACTTCGCCCAGCCCTGGCCGGCGCCGAGCACGTCGCCATAGGAAAAGCCGCCGCAGGCCGCCAGCCCCTTGAAATCAGCGAGATGCACGCGACCGGCCATGAGGTCGGACATATGCACGTCGATGCATTCGAAGCCGGCGCGATCGAAGGCGGCGGCCATCTCGACCTCGCCATTGACGCCCTGCTCGCGCAGGATCGCCATCCGGGGCCGAGCACCGCCGATCGCGAACGGCGCGGTGGGATCGAAGGTGAGCTGCAGGCTCAAGCCCGGATCATCGGCGTCGAGCAGCGCATCGAATTCTTCCTGGGCGCAGTCCGGATCGTCGCGCAGGCGGGCGATCTGGTAGCTCGTTTCGCTCCAGACGCGCTGCAAGGCGGCGCGCGGGGCGCTAAAGACGAGCTTCGAATTGCGCCAGAGGCGGATCTCGTCCTTGCCGTTCAAGGTGCCGATCATGTGGCTCATGGCGCCGAGCCCCGCCTCGCGCAGCGCGTGCATCACCGCCGGACGATCGTCGCGCAGCACCTGGATCACGGCGCCGAGCTCCTCATTGAACAGCGCCGCGATCAGGCGATCCTTGAGGCGGCCCTCGAGCATTTCCGGCTGGCGTTCGAGGCCATCGACGTCGTTCATGAGCGGATCGAAGCAGAGCGTGTCGAGATTGAGCGAGACGCCGACATGGCCGGCGAAGGCCATCTCGCAGACGGTGGCGAACAGCCCGCCATCGGAGCGGTCGTGATAGGCGAGGATCATGCCGGCGCGGTTGAGCTGCTGGATCACGGCGAAGAAGGCCTTGAGCCGCTCGGCATCGGCATCGGGCGGCACATCGCCCATCCGGCCATAGACCTGCGCGAGCGCCGAGCCGCCCATGCGGTTCTGCCCCGCCCCGAGATCGATGAGGATGAGCTCCGTCTCGCCCTTCACGTCATCGCGCACGAGCTGCGGCGTCAGCGTCCGGCGCACGTCCTCGCAGGGCGCAAAGGCGGTGACGATCAGCGAAAGCGGTGCGACGACCTCTTTGCGCTCACCCGCCTCCTCCCAGCGCGTGCGCATCGAGAGGGAATCCTTGCCGACGGGGATCGAGATGCCGAGCGCCGGGCAGAATTCGAGCGCGACGGCCTTTACGGTGTCGAAGAGCGCCGCATCCTCGTGGCCGTGGCCGGCAGCAGCCATCCAGTTGGCCGAGAGCTTGACCTGGCCGAGCGCGCCGACATCGGCGGCGGCGAGATTGGTGATCGCCTCGCCGATCGCCATGCGGCCCGAGGCTGGCGCATCGAGCAGCGCGATTGGCGTTCGCTCGCCCATCGCGAAGCATTCGCCGCGATAGGTCTCGAAGCCCATCGCGGTGACGGCGACGTCGGCCACCGGCACCTGCCAGGGGCCGACGAACTGGTCGCGGCAGGTGAGCCCCCCGACGGTGCGATCGCCGATCGTGATGAGGAAGGATTTCGAGGCCACCGCCGGCAGGCGCAGCACGCGCTCTGCCGCCTCAGAAAGATCGATCGCGGCAAGATCGAGCGCCGGCGCCGTGATCCTCTGGCGCCTCGCCTGACGGTGCATGCGCGGCGGCTTGCCGAGGAGCACCTCCATCGGCATGTCGACGGGCCGGTTGCCGAAATGCGGATCTTCGACGACGAGCTGGCGCGCCTCGGTCGCCTCGCCAATCACGGCGAAGGGGCAGCGCTCGCGCGCGCAGATCGCCGCAAATTCATCGAGCCACTCGGGGGCGATCGCGAGCACATAGCGCTCCTGCGCCTCGTTGCACCAGATCTCGCGCGGGCTCATGCCCGGTTCCTCGATCGGCACCTGGCGCAGATCGAACCAGGCACCGCGCCCCGCGTCGTGAGCGAGTTCCGGCATTGCGTTGGAGAGTCCCCCTGCGCCGACGTCGTGGATCGCGAGGATGGGGTTCGCTTCGCCCAGCTGCCAGCAGCGGTCGATGACCTCCTGGGCGCGGCGCTGCATTTCCGGGTTGCCGCGCTGCACCGAGGCGAAATCGAGCTCGGCCGTATTCGCGCCGGTGGCCATCGAAGAGGCCGCCCCGCCGCCCAGTCCGATCAGCATGCCCGGGCCGCCGAGCTGGATCAGCTTCGTGCCGGCCGGGAATTTCTCCTTGCGGCAATGGCGCGCGGCAATGTTGCCGACGCCGCCGGCGATCATGATCGGCTTGTGGTAGCCGCGCACCTCGCCGTTGAACGGCTGTTCGAAAGTGCGGAAATAGCCGGCGAGATTCGGCCGGCCGAATTCGTTGTTGAACGCCGCCGCCCCCAAGGGGCCTTCGATCATGATCTCCAAGGCCGAGGCGATGCGCTCGGGCTTGCCATAGGAGGATTCCCAGGGCTGCTCGAAGCCCGGAATCTTCAAGTCGGAGACCGAAAAGCCACACAGGCCCGCCTTGGGCTTGGCGCCGCGCCCCGTCGCGCCCTCGTCGCGGATCTCGCCGCCCGCGCCGGTGGCCGCGCCGGGAAAGGGCGAGATGGCGGTCGGATGGTTGTGCGTCTCGACCTTGGCGAGGATGTGCGTCTCGTCTTCGACATAGGCATAGCGGCCGTCTGCCTGAGGAAAAAAGCGCTTGATCTTCGCCCCCTCGATCACGGCGGCATTGTCGGCATAGGCCACGATCGTGCCTTGGGGGTGGGCCGCATGGGTCTGCCGGATCATCTGGAACAAGGACTGCGCCTGCGCCTCGCCGTCGATGTCCCACGAGGCGTTGAAGATCTTGTGCCGGCAGTGCTCGGAATTGGCCTGCGCGAACATCATGAGCTCGACATCGGTCGGATTGCGGCCGAGTCTCGTGAAATTGTCGAAGAGATAGTCGATTTCGTCCTCGGAGAGCGCAAGCCCCAGTTCGGCATTGGCCGCCACGAGCGCGTCTCGCCCGCCGCCGAGGACATCGACCCTCGTCAGCGGCTGCGGGGCAACGTGGTGAAAGAGCTTTTCGGCCTCGGCGAACGAATCGAGCAGCGATTCGGTCATGCGGTCATAAAGCAGCGCAAGCTGCCGTCCCGCCAGCGCCGATTTTTCCCTGCCTGGCAGGTGGTAGGCGATGCCGCGTTCGATGCGCTGGATCTTGCCGAAGCCGCAGTTTTTCGCGATCTCGGTAGCCTTCGAGGACCACGGCGAGATCGTGCCCAGCCGCGGCACAACGAGCAGCAGGCCGCCGGACGGCTCGGGCGGCAGGGAGGCGGGAATGCCCAGCAGCGCCTTGAGGCGGCCCAGCTCTCCCTCATCGAGCGCTGCAGCAGTTTCGACGAAGAACCAGTGCTCGGCCGTCACAGGCACATCGAGCGCTTTTTGCAGACGGGCGAGACGGGCGGGGGAAAAGGCGGCAGCGCCGCGCAGGGAGAGTATTTCGGCCATGAAACGAAGCTCAATGGGTGATGGATGGCGAGCGCCGGGCGGGGCTACAATTATATTCTTCGTGCAACCGCTCCCCCTTTCCCTTGCCTCCGATATGGTCAAGATCCCCCTGCAAGAGCTCGTCGGCAAGATCGCCGCGCTGACCGACCACCGTGACATCGACATGCTCGAAGTGAGCCTGCTGAAGACGGTCAATGAAATGCTCTCGCCCACATGGGCAGCGATCTATCACGTGCGCGAGAACGAGCCGCCCGAATTCGCCGTGCGCATCCAGGGTGATGCGCTCTCCCATGACGCGCCCGAGGAGACCTTCTCGACGCTGGCGAGCACGCGGGGTGTGACGACCTTCTCGATCATCGGCAACGGCCGCGCGGTGATCGCCTATCTCTTGATCGCGCGCGAGAGCGAACTTTCCCCCGTCGAGCACCAGACGATGTGCGGCCTGTTCCGCATCTACGACAACTACCTCTCGGTGCTCAAGGATTCGCAGATCGACCGCCTCACGGGGCTGTTGAACCGCCACACCTTCGATTTCCAGCTCGAAAAGGCGCTCAACCTGATCCGCGCCGCCTATCAGGACGAGAAAATCGGCCACCGCCGCCGCAAAGAAAATGGCGCCTTCTTCATCGGCGAGATCGACATCGACCACTTCAAACACATCAACGACACCTTCGGCCACCTCTACGGCGACGAAGTGCTCATCATCATCGCGCGCATCCTGCAAAGCACCTTCCGCAAGACCGACCTCATCTACCGCTTCGGCGGCGAGGAATTCATCGTCATCGTCTATGTCGATAACGAAAACGACGCCGAACTCACCTTCGAGCGCCTACGGCGTACGGTCGAAAACCACGCCTTCCCGCAGGTGGAAAAGGTCACCGTGAGCATCGGCGTGACCCGCATCACCGATACCTCGATGCCGATCGAGCTTTTGGGCCATGCCGACCAGGCGCTCTACTACGCCAAGCAGCATGGCCGCAACCAGGTCTGCTTCTATGAGAAGCTGCTCGCCGAGCACAAGATCCGCCCGCATCGGGCCAATACCGATGTCACCCTGTTCGAAGACGTCAAGGAGTCCGCATGAGCCTCGTCCTCACCTCCCCCGCCTTCGCCCATCATGGCGAGATTCCTCAGCAATACACCTGCCAGGGCGCCGACGTCTCGCCGCCCCTGCAATGGCGCGGCGTGCCGGAAGGCACCAAAAGCCTCGCGCTGATCGTCGATGACCCCGACGCCCCCGACCCCGCGGCGCCCAAGATGACCTGGGTGCATTGGGTGCTCTACCACCTGCCGCCTAGCACGGAAGGCCTGCCCGAGGCGGTGAAGGCCCTGCCGCCGGGCACCCTCGAGGGGGTGAACGACTGGCAGCGCACTGGCTATGGCGGCCCCTGCCCGCCGATCGGCCGGCACCGCTATTTCCACAAGCTCTACGCGCTCGATGTCGTGCTGCCCGATCTCAAGCAGCCGACCAAGGCGCAACTGGACAAGGCGATGGCGGGCCACACCCTCGCCATGGCCGAGCTCGTCGGCACCTACCAGAAGCGCCCGTAAGCGGCGTACATCCCGCTCAGGAAAATCCATCATGCAGATCGGCTTCATTGGCCTGGGTCTCATGGGCCGCCCGATGGCCCTCCACTTGGCCCGCGCCGGCCACGCCCTGCATCTCTGGGCGCGTCGCGCCGCCTCGCTCGAACCCTTCCGCGAGGTGGCCGCCACGGTGCATCCCTCCCCTGCCGAGGTGGCGCGCCAGGCCGAGGTGGTATTCACGATGGTCGCCGACGCGCCCGACGTGCGCGAAGTCGTGCTCGGGGAACAGGGGCTTGCGAGCGGCGGACGGCCTGGACTCATCATCGTCGACATGAGCACGATCGCCCCCCAAGCGGCGCGCGAAATCGCCGCGGCGCTCGCGGCCCAAGGCGTCGAGTTTCTCGATGCCCCCGTCTCCGGCGGCGAGGTCGGCGCGATCAATGCGACGCTCACCATCATGGTGGGCGGCAAGCCCGAGGTGTTCGAGAAAGTGAAGCCGCTCTTCGAGAAGCTCGGCAAATCGGTCACCCTGATCGGCGAGCACGGCGCTGGCCAGGTCGCCAAGGCCTGCAACCAGATCCTCACGGGTGTGGGCGTCATGGCGGTCGCCGAAGCCTTCAACTTCGCGGCGAAGAGCGGCGTCAATGTTGCCAAGGTGCGCGAGGCGCTGCTCGGTGGATTCGCCTACTCGCGCATCCTCGAGCATCACGGCCAGCGCATGATCGAGCGCAATTTCAAACCCGGCTTCAAGGCCTGGATGCACCAGAAGGATTTGCGCATCGTCATGGAGGAAGCCCACCGCCTCGGCCTGATGCTGCCGGCCGCGGCCGCCACGGCGCAGCTCTTCAACGCCCTCGTCGGCAGCGGGCTCGGCGAAGAAGATTCGATCGCCGCCTTGAAGCTGCTCGAAAAGCTGAGCAGCCATGCATAACCTTTCATGATGCAGGGGCAGCGCCCCTGCATCATGAAAGACACCCGCCCACCCCCAACCCCGCCCTCGCGGGCGGGGAGACTTTCTTGCTCGCTTACGCTCGTAAATCACGGGCGGCTCCGTAGCAAGGCCCGGCGCGGCTTGCGCCCTCCGGCGCGTGCCGCCTCCGGGCAGGGAAACCCTGCCCGGAGGCTGCCAAGCTATTTCACGGTAACCTGGCATTTAAAATTTGGCGGTCTCAAATATAAAGTGCAACACTTTAGGGAGGGAAAATGCTGCGATGGGAAAACGCTATAGTCACCTGAGTTGTGAAGAACGGACGATGATCCAGCTGAGCCTTGAGCAAGGTCGTAGCCTGCGGGAAATCGCG
>JAOAHQ010000017.1 GCA_026415155.1 Rhodocyclaceae bacterium | reverse complement strand
GCGATTTCCCGCAGGCTACGACCTTGCTCAAGGCTCAGCTGGATCATCGTCCGTTCTTCACAACTCAGGTGACTATAGCGTTTTCCCATCGCAGCATTTTCCCTCCCTAAAGTGTTGCACTTTATATTTGAGACCGCCCCGTCAGAAAATCCAACAGCAGAAGGCATTACCGACGCTCGCGCCGGCCGTCGAGCGCATCCTTGCCGCCTGCGAGGATCGCGAAATCAGCCAGGCCAAGCTCGCCGAGGTGCTCGCCGAAGCGCCGACGATCGCCGCGCGGCTCTTAGGCCTCGCGAATTCGGCCTTCTTCGGCCAGGCGGGCCGCGTGCATTCGCTGCAACATGCGATCACCGTGCTCGGCATGGTGACGGTGAGAAGCGTCGCCGCAGGGCTCGCGCTGGCGGGGAATTTCGAGACGCAGCGCTGTCCGGCCTTTAGCGCCGAGCGTTACTGGCTCTCGGCCGTGCTGACGGCCTCTTGCGCACAGGCAATCGCCCCGCAGGTAGCCGCCGGCGTGCGGCCACCCGCCGACAGCGTCTATCTCGCGGGCCTATTGCACAACATCGGGCTCCTGGCGCTCGTCCATCTCTATCCACAAGAAATGCAGCAAGCGCTCACCGCCTACGCCGCGAAGCCGCAACGGAACCTTGGCGAGCACATCCGCGATGCGCTCTCGCTCGACCATTATCAGGCCGGCGTCTGGCTCGGCACCAAATGGCATTTTCCCCGCGAGCTCTTGTTGGTGATGGAGCACCACTACGACCTCACCTACCGGGGCGATCACTGGCCGCTGGTGCTCGTCACGGGGCTCGCGGCGCGCTGGGCCAATCAGATCATCGACGGCGAAGCATCGCTCTTCGAAGCGCCCGAGGCGCTGTCGCTCTTGGGCCTATCGCCCACAGTGATCGCGGAAATCGGCCAGCGCCTGCGCGCCCGGCTCGATGAAGCGCGCAGCCTCGCCGCCGCCTTTTCCTCGCCATGAACGATCGCCACTTCGCCGATCTCTCGCTCGAGCTCAACCGCCACATCGTCAATCTGCTCGACTCTCTCTCGGCGCTCTCCGCGCTGGCGCAATTGTCGATCGACGAACTCGATGAGGCCACACTCCTCAAGCGCGCGCTCGTCGCACTCATGAGCAACCAAGACATGGAGCGCTGCTCGATCTTTTTGATCGAGGGGGAAGAACTAGCCTGCGCCGCCGGTCTCGACTGGGACGAGATGCTGCAAGGGGAACTTGCCGCGGCGGACGCCACGCCGCGGCGCGCGGCACGCTATCCGCGCCAGGCAGGCTTGATGGGCGAGGCGGCGAGCTCCGGCCAGCTCGTGCATTGCCCTTCTTGCGCCGAGGATGAGCGCTTCACGCGCTTGGGCGCCCAGCGTATCGAAGGCGCGCTCCTGTGTGTGCCCATCACCTGCGAAGGGCAGACGCTCGGCGTCTTGAACGTCTTTCACCCCACCCCCGGCTTCTTCACGCTCTGGCACGAGCGCTTGACGCTGCTCTTTTGCCAGTCGCTCGGCCGCATGCTGACGAGCCATCGCCTGACGCATCACCTCAACGCGCTCGTGGCGGAAAAAACCGCCGAGATCGCGCGCCAGCAGGAATTCCTTCAGTCGGTACTCGATGGCGCCCCCGATCCGCTCATGGTCATCGGCCGCGATTACCGGCTGCTCTCCGCCAATCGTGCGGCGCGCGCCGCCGCGGGCGCCGCCGGTGAAGAGTTTTGCTACCAGCTCTCCCACCATCGCGATGCGCCTTGCGAGGGGGAAACGCATCCCTGTCCGCTCAAGGAAGTGCTCGAGCACGGCCAGCCCATCAGGCTCATCCACGAGCATTACGATGCCAGCGGCCAGTTACGCCAGATGGAGCTCGCCGCCGCGCCACTCTTCGATCGCACTGGCGCCATCGTCGGCATCGTCGAGAGCGCGCGCGACATCACCGAGCGGCAGCGCATCGAAGCGACGCTGCGCGAACTCAGCCGCCGCCTCGAAGAGGCGCAGCGCATCGCCCACCTCGGCAGCTGGGAGCGTGACTTCGCCAGCGATCGTATCCATTGCTCGGCCGAGATGAGGCGCATCCTTGGCCTCGAAGGCCGTCCCGCCAGCGCCGATTTTGGCTACATCGACTTTCTCGCAGCCATCCACCCCGAGGATCGCGAGGCCTTCCGGCGCGCCTACGAAGCCTCGATCGCCCAGCGCCGCCCTTTCGAGTTCCGCCACCGCCTGCTCGGCGAAAACGGCGAAATCAGCTTTGTGCAGACGCACGGCGAAACGCTCTACGATGACGCCGGCCAGCCCGTGGCCACCCTCGGCACGATGCAGGATGTCACGCTCGCCGTGCTCACCGAGCTCTCGCTCAAGGAAAGCGAGGAGCGCTTCCGCACCATCGCCGACTACACCTGGGGCTGGGAATACTGGGAAGGCCCCTCGGGCGAGATCCTCTACTGCTCGCCCTCCTGCGAGGAGCTCACCGGCTATGCCGTCCATGAATTCGTCGCCCAGCCCCGCCTGCTCTACGAGATCATCCATCCCGACGACCGGCCGCTCATGGAGGCTCACCGCACCGACGTGGGACATGTGCACGACGGCGCGATCAATTTCCGCATCCGGACGAAGGATGGCCGCCTGCGCTGGATCGCCCACGGCTGCCGCGCCGTGCGCGGCCGCGATGGCCGCTTTCTCGGCCGGCGCGCAAGCAACCGCGACATCACCGAGCTCAAGGAAGCCGAGGAAAAGATCCGCCAGCTGGCCTACTTCGATACGCTCACCGGCTTGCCGAACCGGCGCCTGCTCATCGACCGCCTCGCCCATGCGCTGGCGCAGGCCAAGCGCTTTGCGCGCTCGATGGCGGTGATGTTTCTCGATCTGGACCGCTTCAAGCAGATCAACGACACGCTCGGCCACGCCGCCGGCGATGCGCTGCTCCAGGCGGTCGCCCAGCGCCTTTCCGGCTGCGTGCGCTCGGGCGATACCGTCGCGCGGCCGGGCGGCGACGAATTCGTCATCGTGCTGAGCGAGATCAGCCAGCCGCAGGACGCCGCCTTGGTCGCCGAGAAGATCCTCGCCGCCTTCGCCGCGCCCGTGCCGGTGGGACAGCATCAGCTTTCGATCACGACGAGCATCGGCATCGCCGTCTATCCGGTCAATGGCCCGGACGACGTCGAGGCGCTCATGAAGAAGGCCGACATGGCCATGTATGCGGCCAAGGAAGCGGGCCGCAACGCCTGGCGCTTCTTCACGCCCGGATGAGCTCGGCGCGCTGCGCCAGCCACCGTGCCAGATGGCGCGCCGCGTGCTCCGGCCACTGCGCGAGCATCTCCTCGGCGGCCGCCCGCGCCGCCGCGAGGAGCGCTTCGTCCTCGAGGTCGGCAAAGCGCAACAGCGGCAGGCCGCTTTGCCGCGCGCCGACGAACTCGCCGGGGCCGCGCAAGTGTAGATCCTGCCGCGCGATCTCGAAGCCGTCGTGGTGTTCGTAGATGATCTTGAGCCGCTGACGCGCGTTCTCCGACAGCGGCGGCTCGTAGAGCAGGATGCAGGCCGACTCGGCCGCCCCCCGTCCGACGCGGCCGCGCAGCTGGTGCAGTTGCGCGAGCCCGAAGCGCTCGGCATGCTCGATGACCATCAGGCTTGCATTGGGCACATCGACGCCGACTTCGATGACCGTCGTCGCGACGAGGAGCTGGATTTCATTGCGCTGGAAGGCCGCCATCGTCGCGGCCTTTTCCTCGGGCTTGAGCCGCCCGTGCACGAGGCCGATCCTGAGCTCCGGCAGCTCGGCCGACAGATGCGCGAAGGTCTCCTCGGCCGCCTTGAGCTGCAAGGCTTCGGATTCCTCGACGAGCGGACAGACCCAGTAGGCCTGCCGGCCCGCCGCGCACAGCGCCCGCACGCGCTCGATCACCTCGGCGCGCCGCGCGCTCGCGACGAGCTTGGTCAGCACGGGCGTGCGCCCCGGCGGCAAGGCGTCGATGACCGAAACGTCGAGATCGGCGTAATAGCTCATCGCCAAGGTGCGCGGGATCGGCGTCGCCGACATGGCGAGCTGATGCACTTCCTGCCCCTTTTGCTTGAGCGCGAGGCGCTGGCGCACGCCGAAGCGGTGCTGCTCGTCGACGATGGCCAGCCCGAGCCGCGCGAAGACGACGCGTTCTTCGATCAGCGCATGGGTGCCGACGACGAGGGCCGACTCGCCAGCGCCGACTTTCGCGGCAATCGCCTGCTTCTCCTTCTTCTTTTGGCTCCCGGAAAGCCACGCGAGCTCGAGCCCCAAGGGCGCCAGCCACGCCGAGAGCTTCTGGTAATGCTGCTCGGCGAGGATTTCCGTCGGCGCCATCAGCGCCGCCTGGTAGCCTGCCTCGACCGCGCGCACCATCGCCAGGGCGGCCACCACCGTCTTGCCGCTGCCGACGTCGCCCTGTAGGAGGCGCTGCATCGGGTGGGGCTGGGCGAGATCGCGCTCGATCTCGCGCCAGACGCGCGCTTGCGCCTCGGTCAAGCGAAACGGCAGGCGGGCGAGCAAGGCCGCCGTGAGCCGGCCATCCCCCGCTAGCACGGGCGCCGTGCGGGCGCGCCGCGCCGCATAGGCCTGCCGCAAGGAAAGCTGCTGGGCAAGGAGTTCGTCGAAAGCGATGCGCCGCCAAAACGGCCGCTGCCAGGCGGCGAGTGCCGCGGCATCGAGCCCCGGCGGCGGCGCATGCAGTGAGCGCACGCTCGTGGCGAAATCCTCGAGCTGCCATCGTTTCAGGAGCGGCGCCGGCAGGGTTTCGGACAGATCGGCCTCCTCGAGCGCGCGCTGGATGAGCCTGCGCAGACTCGCTTGCGAGAGCCCCGCGGTGGTCGGATAGACGGGGGTGAGCGCCGTCGGCAAAGGCTCATCGCCGTGGATGACTTTAAGGCGCGGATGGATGAGCTCGCTGCCCCAGAAGCCGCCGCGCACCTCGCCGAAAACGCGCAGCCGCCGGCCCGCTTGCAGCAGCTTGAGCTGGCTCGGGTAGAAGTGGAGAAAGCGCAGCACGAGCTGCCCCGTGGCGTCCTCGACGCGGCAGACCAATTGCCGCCTGGGCCGCTCGAGGATCTCGGCCGCGACGACCGTCACCTCGAACTGCGCCGTCATGCCCGGCTGGGCCGCGGCGATCGGCGTGATGCGGGTCTCGTCCTCGAATCTGAGCGGCAGGTGAAGGACGAGATCGGCCTGGGTCGTCAGCCCCAGCGCCTTGAGCTTTTCGGCGACGACGGGCGTCGCCCCGGGGATGGCCGGCTTAGCCAAGCACCAGGATGGCGTCGGCCTCGACGAGGGCGCCGCGCGGCAGCTCCTTGACGCCGACGGCGGCGCGCGCTGGATAGGGCTCCTTGAAATACTTCGCCATCGTCTCATTGACCTTGGCGAAGTGGGCGAGGTCCGTCAGATAGACATTGACCTTCACCGCATCATCGAGGCTCGCGCCGGCGGCCGCCGCGACCGCCTTCAGGTTCTCGAAGACGCGCACGATCTGCGCCTCGATGCCTTCGACGAGCTGCATCGTCGCGGGATCGAGGCCGATCTGGCCGGAAAGATAGACCGTATCGCCGACCCGCACGGCCTGCGAATAGGTGCCGATCGCCGCGGGCGCCTCAGCGGTGCGGATGATCTGTCGCGCCATGCTCACTCCGGGGATTTCAAGGTGACCTGATAGGTGAGCCGCGCAAAGACGTGCTGGATGCCGCGCCGGGCGCTCACGTTGATGATCAAGGGCGCCTTCAAGTTGGCGCGCACTTCGTTGCTGCCGGGCTCCTTGAGGAGCATCACGACGACCGCCGCTTCGGCCGGATCGGTGAGCTCGAGCGCCGCGGTCTCTTCGTCGGAAAGCTCGATCTCGTAATGAAAGCCAAAGAGCGCCGGATCGGCGATCGTGAAGGCGACGGCGGCGTCGTCGAGCGATTGCAGGATGAAGTAACGCGGCACGCCTGCACCTTCGGGGGCGAGCAGCGTGTAACGCTTGCAATCCTCGAAGCCGGGCAGGCCGTTGGGAAATTCGATGATCTGCTCTGGGGCGACCTCGAGCGTGCCGGCACGGGGGGTATCGATGTTCATGGGGCTCATAGTTTATCTCCTCACCAGTAGTCCTTGGTCCAACCCCATCGCCTTGAGCTTGGCACGCACCGCCTCGACCTCGGCGCGCGAGGCGAAGGGGCCGACCTGGACGTGGGATTCGATGCGCGCGGGAATGCCCGCCTCGGTCAGACGCGCCACCAGCTCCTCGGCATTTTGATGGTTGCTGAAGACGCCGACCTGCACGAGGAAACGCTTCGCGGCCTCGGCCGCCTGAGTGAGCGGCCGCGAGGCCGGCGCATGCGCCGGCGCACGCGGCTGGCTGCGCGCCGCCGGCTGCGACTCCTCAGGCATCACGCGGGCGATCTCGCGCCGCGCATCGGGCCTGGCAGGCGCGGCCGCGCGCTCGGGCGGCTTCACCGCAGCCGCGACCGGGGCGGCGGGCGGCGTCAGCGGCTTGGCGGGCTTGGCCGGTTTGACCTCCTCCGCCACGACGGGCGGGGCAATCGGCGTTTCGGTCTTTTCCGGCACGGCCGCCGGCGGCGCCTCGGCCGCCTTCTCTTCCGCCGGCTTCTCTTCGGCGGGCTTTTCTTCCTGCGCCGTTTTTTCCTCCTTGACCTCGGCCTTCTCGGCCGCCGGCTCCGCCGGCGCCGCTGCCATCTTCGGCAAGGCCGGCGCCTCGGGGCGATGCAAGGAGTCATAGACGGCAAGCCCGCCGAGCAGACCGACGATGGTCACGCCGGCCACGGCGATGCGCGAAAGGAGCTTCCTGCGCAGGGCCTCGTCGTCAGCGGCGGCGGTCGGGTCCAAAGGCGTCGTATCCGTCGTTTGCGGCGTCTCCTGCTGCGCCATGTTCGTCTCCTTCATCGAAATGCCCCTCGCCGCGGCAGAGCGCCTGCACGAGCTCGGCCTCGGCAAGTGAAATGCCCAGCCGGTCCGCGACCTGCTGGGCAGAAAGCCCGCGCTGGATCAGCGTCACGGCCTCGGCATACTGCGGCGACACATGCCGCGCGGCGCGCAGCTCGTCCATCTCGGCGCGCATGCGCGCGAGCTCGTCGCGCAGGCGCTGCACCTCCATCTCCACCTCCGAGCGCGCCAGGTGCTCGGCGAGCGATTCGCCAAAGCCGCCGCCGCGCGGCCGCTCCGCTGCTGAATGCGAGGTGGACGCCGCAGGCAGGGGCATCGCCTGTGCCTCGCCGAGGTGCTCCTCGACGCCATCCCAGCCGAAACTCGGCGCCGGCGGGACGGCAGCAGGCGCGTGCGCTGCAGCCTCCTCGGCATAGGCCGAGACGGCCGCCGCAGTCGAAATGCGTGCTGTGGGCTCGTTCGGCACCATGCCCATCTCGTCGGGGGGGGCAGGCGGCGCCGGCTCGCTGCGAGCCGAGGCTGGCGCACGCATCGTCGAGAGCGGCTCGGGATGACGCCGTCCAACCTGGATGAGCTTGATGATGAGCACGGCGAGATAGACGGCAACGAGCGCCACCAAGAGGAGAATGAGGTCGCGCCAACCGAGCGAAAACGCGTCCATCGGCGCGCGGCCTCATCCGTCGGCGCAAGAGGGCTGACGCGAGCCTTCGCAACATCGATTGCCGGTGGATAGGATGGTCATGGAGTCGGCCCCACTACTGGGTCAATGGCTCCGATCATAGCCGGGCATGCTCGAGGCGAAATCGCGATCAGGCCGCACTTTCCGCCATGTTTCCGCTTGCGGGGCCTTGAAGCCGCCTGCGCCGCCCACATTTCCCGTTACAAATTTCGGCCCAGCCCGCCGGGAACCCCCGGCCTCGGTATTTGTCTCACCGCCAAACAGGAGCAACCGAAGAAAGGATTGAGTCATGAATCGCCCCCAGCCGTCTCTCATCGAGATCCTGCAACCCCGCGTCTTCCAGGTCACCCCGGAACGCGCCCGGGTGACGCGCACCATCGTCCAGCCGGAAATCGACGCCTTCGAACAGCGCGAGGCGGAAGAGGCGAAAAAGTCGGCGCCCGCCCGACGGCCCGCCGCAAAGACGCAACTTGCTTGCGCCTAATGTCGCACAGCTATCCTCTGCTTACTCGGGGTAGCAACGTCTGACGAGGGCTTCAGCTCTGACTCAATCGAGCGGCGGCACTTCGCGCTTCGTGCCATCCGGATTGAGACACACATAGGTCAGCGTCGCCTCGGTCACCTTAACGACGATCGGATTGGCCGGGTTGCGCTCGGCATAGACCTGCACATCGACGGTGATCGATGTGCGGCCGACTTTAACGATGTTGGCGTAGAAGCTCACGACATCGCCGACCGAGATCGGCTGCTTGAAAAGAAAGGAATTGACGGCCACCGTGGCAATGCGGCCGCGCGCACGGCGCATCGCCGGAATGGCGCCGGCGATGTCGACTTGCGCCATCACCCAGCCGCCGAAGACATCGCCCGCCGCATTGACGTCACGCGGCATCGGCATGACGCGCAGCACCGGCTCCTGGCCGGGCATCTTGACGCCCTCGTGTCCGCCTGCTGGCTCGCTCATGGCGCGGATCATAACCCAGCCCCGCTAGAATCTGCGCATGCGCCGTGACCTCACCTTACCCGCCCCGCCGCCTCCGCCGGCCGAACGGCACGACTGGCAGACCATCAAAACCCTCTTCCCCTATCTCTGGCAATGGCGCGGCCGCATGCTCCTGGCCCTTTTCTGCCTCGTCGGCGCCAAGCTCGCCAACGTCGGCGTGCCGCTCGTCTTCAAAGACATCATCGACGGCTTCGCGCCGGTCGGCAGCGAGGCCCTGCTCGTCGTCCCGCTGGGCCTGCTCGCCGCCTATGGCCTGTTGCGCTTTGGCGTCGCGCTCTTCACCGAATTGCGCGAACTGCTCTTCGCGCGCGTCACCCAGCGCGCCGTGCGCACGATCGCGTTGCAAGTCTTCGAGCACCTGCATGCGCTCTCGCTGCGCTTTCACCTCGAACGTCAGACGGGGGGGCTCACGCGCGACATCGAGCGCGGCACGCGCGCAATCGGCTCCTTGATCAGCTACACGATCTTCTCCGTCCTGCCGACGATCGTCGAGGTCGTCCTCGTGCTCGGCATCCTTGCCCTGCGCTACGAGGCCAGTTTCGCCCTCATCACCGTGGCCACCCTCGTCGTCTATGTCGTTTATACGATCATCATCTCGAATTGGCGCGTCCATCTGCGGCGCGAGGTCAATGAGCTCGACTCGGCGGCGAACACGCGCGCGATCGACAGCCTGCTCAACTACGAGACCGTCAAGTATTTCAACAATGAGGCTTGGGAAAAGGAGCGCTACGACCACCAGCTGCGCCGCTGGGAAGCGGCGCAAATCAAAAGCCAGGTTTCGCTCTCGTACCTGAACCTCGGTCAGGCCGGCATCATCGCGCTGGGCGTCACCTTGATGATGTGGCGCGCCGCCGTTGGCGTGACCAATGGCACCATGACGGTCGGCGACATCGTGCTCGTCAATGCCTTCCTGATCCAGCTCTACATTCCGCTCAATTTCCTGGGCGTGCTCTACCGCGAGATCCGCCAATCGCTGACAGACATCGAACGCCTCTTCGCCCTGCTCAAGGAAAACCGCGAGATCAGCGACGCCCCCGATGCTCGAACGCTCGAGCCAGGCCCCTGCACGGTGCGTTTCGAACGAGTCTCTTTCGCCTATGAACCGCGCCGGCCCATCCTGCACGAGGTGAGTTTCGTGATTCCCGCCGGGCGCACCGTCGCCGTCGTCGGTCATAGCGGCTCAGGCAAGAGTACGCTCGCCCGGCTGCTCTTTCGCTTCTATGAC
Source organism: Rhodocyclaceae bacterium (assembly GCA_026415155.1). Classification (GTDB taxonomy): domain Bacteria; phylum Pseudomonadota; class Gammaproteobacteria; order Burkholderiales; family Rhodocyclaceae; genus Sulfuricystis. The sequence goes on along the minus strand of JAOAHQ010000017.1, from coordinate 3,820 downwards.
GTGCAAGGCGGCGCGATCCTCATCAACGGCCACGATATCCGTAAGCTCACGCAATCCTCCTTGCGCGCGGCGATCGGCATCGTGCCGCAGGACACCGTGCTCTTCAACGACACGCTCGAATACAACATCCGCTATGGACGTCCGACGGCCAGCTTCGAGGAAGTGCAGGAAGCCGCGCGCGCCGCGCATCTGGCCGCATTCATCGAACGGCTGCCCGATGGCTACCAGACCCGCGTCGGTGAGCGCGGCCTCAAGCTTTCAGGCGGCGAAAAGCAGCGCGTCGCCATCGCGCGTGCCTTACTCAAGAATCCCCCCATCCTCATTTTCGACGAGGCGACCTCGGCACTCGATTCGCGCACCGAAAAGGCGATCCAGGCGGAGCTCGAACAAGCGGCCGTCGGTCGCACGACGCTCGTCATCGCCCACCGCCTCTCGACAGTCATGAACGCCGACGAGATCCTCGTCCTTGAAGCGGGCCGCATCGTCGAGCGCGGCACACACCGCGCCTTGCTCGAGCAAGGCGGCGTCTATGCGCGTATGTGGGCGCTACAACTCCAGGAGGATGCTCAGCCGAAAGCGGAAGCCGAAGCAGCGGAATGAGCGTCTTCGCTAAAGGACGGCAAGCAGCTCAAGCCTACCGCCATCGAGTCATGCCTCGGCAGGCGTGGCCTCTTCACTCGTCTCAGGGCGATCGAGCAGTTCGACATAGGCCATCGGCGCGTTGTCGCCGACGCGATAGCCCATCTTGAGGATGCGCAGATATCCACCATTACGGTTTGCATAACGCGGCCCGAGCTCTTCGAAGACCTTGACGACCATCTCACGGTCGCGCAAGCGGTCGAAGGCGAGGCGGCGATTCGCCAGCGAAGGCTTCTTGCCCAGCGTGATGATGGGCTCGACGACGCGACGCAACTCTTTCGCCTTCGGGAGTGTCGTCTTGATGGCCTCGTGGCGGAGCAACGACACCGCCATGTTACGCAGCATCGCCTGGCGATGCGAGGAGGTTCTGTTGAGTTTGCGCAGTCCGTTAGCGTGACGCATGGTGTTTTCCTTTCACTTTCTGCGGCCACCGCACTAAATAGCTAGTGGCCGGTTGATTGTTGTCGTGTCGAGAATCAGCCCATCTTTTCGAGGCCAGCGGGCGGCCAGTTTTCCAGCTTCATGCCGAGCGTCAGGCCGCGGGAGGCCAGCACTTCCTTGATCTCATTGAGCGATTTGCGGCCGAGGTTGGGCGTCTTGAGCAACTCGGTCTCGGTGCGCTGGATCAGATCTCCGATGTAATAGATATTCTCCGCCTTGAGGCAATTTGCCGAGCGCACCGTCAGCTCGAGATCATCGACCGGGCGCAGCAAGATCGGATCGATAGTCTGCTGTTTCGGCGGCTCGACAGCGACCGGGGTACCTTCGAGGTCCGAGAAAACCGAAAGCTGGTCCATGAGAATTCCAGCGGCGTAACGGATAGCCTCCTCTGGGTCGATCGCCCCATTGGTTTCGATGTCCATGATGAGCTTGTCGAGGTCAGTGCGCTGCTCGACGCGCGCGGCTTCGACCTGATAGCTCACGCGACGAATCGGGCTAAAGGAAGCGTCGATAAGGATACGGCCGATCGTCTTATTATCCTTCGCGCTCGCGCGGGCATTGGCTGGCACATAGCCACGGCCGGCCTCGACCTTGATTTGCATCTCGAGCTTGCCACCGGGGGCCAGGTGCGCAATCACATGGTCGGGGTTGATGATCTCGACATCGTGACCAGTTTGGATATCGCCTGCCGTGACGACGGTTTCAGCGCCTTCGCCCTTCTTCGAGAGCGTCAGCATGGTCTCGCTGCGATTGTGCAGCCGCATCACGACGCCCTTCAGGTTGAGCATGATATCGACCACATCCTCTCGCACCCCTTCAAGCGTCGAATACTCGTGCAGCACCCCCTCGATGATCATCTCGGTCGGTGCGGCGCCTGGCATTGAAGATAGCAAGATACGCCGCAACGCATTGCCGAGCGTATGGCCGAAGCCGCGCTCGAACGGTTCCATGGTGACGCGAGCATGCACCGGCGAGAGGGCTTGGACATCAATCAGACGGGGCTTCAGAAGCGCGAGACTTTGCATCTTCGTTCCTCAAATAGAAAGGCGCCTGGGGGCCAATAACCCCCAGGCGCACAGCAACGGTATTAACGCGAGTACAACTCGACCACGAGGCCTTCCTTGAGCGTCGCAGGCAGTTCGTCACGGGACGGATAGGCCTTGAACGTGCCCTTGCCAGCTTTGACATCGACTTCGAGCCACTCTGGGAAGCCACGCGACTCGGCGGCCTCCAGTGCGGCCTTGACGCGCAGCTGGGCGCGCGCCGCATCGGTCAGCTGAACGACATCTCCTGGGCGCAGATTGTAGGATGGGATATTGACCCGCTTGCCATTCACGAGTACGCCATTGTGGCGAACGACTTGGCGTGCCTCGGCACGTGAAGAGCCGAATCCCATCCGATAAGCCACCGAGTCGAGCCGGCTTTCGAGGAGCTGCAAGAGATTCTCACCCGTCTGCCCCTTGCGACGGCTCGCCTCGGCGAAGACCTTACGGAACTGACGCTCGAGGACCCCATAGAGGCGGCGGATTTTTTGCTTTTCGCGCAGCTGCTGGCCATATCCAGAGAGCCGCTGGCCAGATTTCTGGCCATGCTGCCCAGGCGCGTAGGAACGGCGCTCGATCGAGCACTTATCAGTATAACACTTTTCCCCCTTGAGGAAGAGCTTCTCTCCCTCGCGGCGGCATTGACGACATTTGGGATCGAGATTGCGGGCCACTTGGCGGTCTCCTTACAAGCTTAGATGCGGCGGCGCTTGGGCGGCCGACAACCATTGTGAGGAATAGGGGTGATATCGCTGATGCTCGTAATTTTGATGCCGAGCGCATTGAGGGCACGCACGGCCGACTCGCGTCCAGGCCCGGGCCCCTTGATACGCACCTCCAAATTTTTGATACCGCACTCTTGAGCCGCTTTACCCGCCGCCTCGGCTGCCACCTGTGCTGCAAAGGGGGTCGATTTACGCGAACCTTTGAAGCCTGCCCCACCCGAGGTTGCCCAAGTGAGCGTATTGCCCTGGCGGTCGGTGATGGTAATGATCGTATTGTTGAAGGAGGCATGGACGTGGGCAATGCCCTCGGCCACGTTTTTCTTGATCTTCTTGCGTACTTTGGTCGTCGTTTTCGCCATCTGTCATTATCCTGAGTTTATTTCTTGCTGCCCGCCACAGCCTTACGCGGCCCTTTGCGTGTGCGCGCGTTGGTACGCGTCCGTTGGCCGCGCACCGGCAAACCACGACGGTGACGCACACCTCGATAGCAACCGAGATCCATGAGTCGCTTGATGCTCATCGTGACTTCACGGCGCAGATCGCCCTCCACGGTGTATTTACTTACCTCTTCCCGCAGGCGATCCATTTCGGCTTCGGTCAGATCCTTGATTTTGGTAGAGCGACTCACACCGGCGGCATCGCAGATTTTCTGCGCGCGCGCGCGTCCGATCCCATAGATTGCCGTCAACGCAATCTCGGCGTGCTGATGATTAGGAATATTTACGCCTGCAATACGGGCCATGTTCCTTCCTTGTCCTCGACTAAGTCGGCCACTTCTCGGCCTTCGAGCTTGCGCTGGCCGAAAAACTGCGAATTATATAAGAAAAAACCTTGGCGGTCTCAAATATAAAGTGCAACACTTTAGGGAGGGAAAATGCTGCGATGGGAAAACGCTATAGTCACCTGAGTTGTGAAGAACGGACGATGATCCAGCTGAGCCTTGAGCAAGGTCGTAGCCTGCGGGAAATCGCG
>JAOAHQ010000016.1 GCA_026415155.1 Rhodocyclaceae bacterium | reverse complement strand
GCGCTCGCTGCAGACTCCTCGCGATTTCCCGCAGGCTACGACCTTGCTCAAGGCTCAGCTGGATCATCGTCCGTTCTTCACAACTCAGGTGACTATAGCGTTTTCCCATCGCAGCATTTTCCCTCCCTAAAGTGTTGCACTTTATATTTGAGACCGCCTCCGCTAACTTAGCTCAAGCTGGCCCGGAAGGTCAAATTCACCTATACTTTCACATCTTAGCGCGGCCATCGCGCAAGGCGAGCTTAGGAAACGCTGAAGAAATCGTCGCGAGCGGTTGGAGGGCAAGGCGCACGGAGCGCAGGAGCCGAGACATAACACGTCGTTAGGCGAGGCTCCGAGCACCGGAGAACGCCGCCATCCGGCCGCGCAGCAGATTTATTTTCAGCGTTGCCATTACCGGTTTCCGGGTCTTTTCTTGGAGGTTGGTATCCATCATGTCCGACATCGCAAGCAAGGCGCAACTGGCGCCCGCTGTTTCCCAGTTTCCCGTCGAGTGGTATTTCGACGAAAAGCTCTTCGAACTGGAGAAAAAGCTCATCTTCGATGCCGGACCAGGCTATGTCGGCCATGAACTGATGGTGCCGGAGCTCTATGACTACCGCTCGACCGAATGGACCGATCATTCGCACCTCCTCACCCATCAGCCCGACGGCTATTACCTGATGTCGAACGTCTGCCGCCACCGCCAGGCGATCATGCTGCAAGGCGCGGGCAAGGCCGATGCGACGATCGTCTGCCCGATCCACCGCTGGACCTATGACACGCAAGGCCAGCTCATTGGCGCGCCGCATTTTCCGGCCAATCCTTGCCTCAATCTCGACAAGGTCAAGCTCGAGTCGTGGCACGGCCTGCTCTTCAAGGGCCCGCGCTCGGCCAATGCCGATCTCGCCGGCATGCAGGTGGCCAACGAATTCGATTTCACCGGCTACAAACTCGATCACGTCGAGCTGCATCAGTGCAACTACAACTGGAAGACCTTCATCGAGGTCTATCTCGAGGACTATCACGTCGTGCCCTATCACCCGGGCCTCGGCAACTTCGTTACCTGCGATGATCTCACCTGGCAGTTCGCCGAGTGGTATTCGGTGCAGAAAGTCGGCATCACCTCGCTTGCCAAGCCGGGCAGCCCGACTTACGCAAAGTGGCACAAGGCCGTGCTCGACTATTACAAGGGCGAGCTGCCCAAACAGGGCGCGGTGTGGCTCACCTACTACCCGAACATCATGGTCGAGTGGTATCCGCACGTGCTCGTCGTCTCGACGCTGATCCCACAGGATGTGCAAAAGACGCTCAACGTCGTCGAGTTCTACTATCCCGAGGACATCGCGCTGTTCGAGCCCGAGTTCGTCAAGGCCGAGCAAGCCGCCTACATGGAGACGGCCGTCGAGGACGACGACATTGGCGAGCGCATGGATCGCGGCCGCTGGGCGCTCCTGAAACAGGGCAAGAACGAAGTGGGGCCCTATCAGTCGCCGATGGAAGACGGCATGCAGCACTTCCACGAGTTCTACCGGCGCATCATGGCCGAGGCTCTGGCCGAACGATGATCGCGATCGAACAAGACGGCAAGCTCGTCGCCGCGACGGTGCTCGGCGAATTCACACTCGAGGATTTCACCGAGTTCGAAGAGTTTTTGATCGACAAAGACCTCTTCGACGGCTCCTACAGCCTGCTCTTCGATCTCACTGAAATGGCCGGTTTCACCGTCGATGTGGCGCTCGAGGAGATCAAGTTCTCGCGCATCCACGGCGGCGATTTCAAGAAGATCGCCGTCGTCACCGACAGCCAGTGGGTGGCCTGGAGCGCCTGGCTCGAGCAGCTCTTCGTGTCTGCCGATCTGCGCGTCTTTGCCAACGCGGCCGAGGCGCGCGCGTGGCTTGCCGAGACGGATGCCTGATGTTCGATAAGCTCGTCGATGCCGCGACGCTCGCCGCGCATCTCGATGACCCAAGCTGGCGCATCTTCGATTGCCGCTTCGATCTCAAGAACACCGCCTATGGCGAACAGGCCTATGCCAAGGGCCACATTCCGGGCGCCTTGTATCTGCATCTCGACCGCGATCTCTCAGGCCGGCCGAATGGCAAGAACGGCCGCCATCCGCTGCCCGCCCGCGAGGATTTCGTCGCCAAGATGAGCGCCTGCGGCGTCGGGCCCGAGACGCAGGTGGTCGCCTACGACAACGAAGGCGGCATCTTTGCGAGCCGCCTGTGGTGGATGCTGCGCTTCTGGCTCGGGCATGACAAGGCGGCCTTGCTCGACGGGGGGCTCCCAGGCTGGCGGCGCGCCAAGCTGCCGCTCGAGACCGAAGTGCGGCCTGTGGCGCCGGCGCGCTTCGTCGCCAAGCCGCGCGATAGCCAAGTCGATGTAGGCTTTGTGCTTGCCCACCTGCGCGCGCCCGACATGCTGCTCATCGATGCGCGCGGCGAGGATCGCTACGCCGGCGAGAACGAAACCCTCGATCCGGTGGCCGGCCACATCCCGGGCGCGGTCAATCGTTTCTATCTCGACAATCTCGACGACGCCGGCTGTTTCTTCAAGCCGGCCGAAGTCCTGCGCGCCGAGTTCGAGGATCTGCTCGACGGCCGCGATCCCAGGACGGTCGTCCAGCAATGCGGCTCGGGGGTCACCGCCTGCCACAACCTGCTCGCGATGGAGATCGCTGGACTTTCCGGCTCGAAGCTCTACGTCGGCTCGTGGAGCGAGTGGTGCTCGGACCCTTCCCGGCCGATTGCGACTGGCGATCAACCCGGTTGATGCTGGGCGAGCGCCCAGGCGACGTGTTCACGCACGAGCGGCGAAGGGTGATCCAGGCGGCTTTGCAAGGCGGCCTTCGCCTCGGCTGAGGGCGCGGCATTGCCGAGCGCCACGGCGATGTTCCTCAGCCAGCGCTCATGCCCAATGCGGCGGATCGCGCTGCCGGCGAGCCGGTCGTTGAACTCCGCCTCGCTCCAAGCAAAAAGCTCGACGAGCCTTGCGCGCTCGAGCCCTTGCCGCGGCAGGAAATCGGCTTCGCGCGTCGTCGGCGCCTCGCGATTCCACGGGCAGACGAGCTGGCAATCATCGCAGCCGTAGATGCGATTGCCGATGAGCGGGCGCAAGGCTTCGGGAATGCTGCCGGCGTGCTCGATCGTCAAATAAGAGATGCAGCGCCGCGCATCGAGCCGGTAGGGGGCCAAGAAGGCCCCCGTTGGGCAGGCATCGAGGCAGGCCCTGCAGCGGCCGCAATGGGCGCTCACGGGCGCATCGGGCGGCAAGGGCAGGCTGACGAAGAGTTCGCCGAGGAAGAACCACGAACCCGCCTCGCGCGAGAGGAGCAGCGTATGCTTGCCGCGCCAGCCCAAGCCGGCGTTCTTCGCAATTTCAACTTCGAGGACGGGGGCGGAGTCGACGAAGGCGCGGTAGGCAAAATCGCCCACCTCGGCGGCAATGCGCGCGGCGAGCTTCTCTAGGCGGGCGCGCAAGCGCTTGTGGTAGTCGCGGCCGAGCGCGTAGCGCGAGATTTCCGCACACTCGGCGCTGGCGGGACGGCATCGTGTGGGCAGGTAATTCATGCGGCAGGCGATGATGGCCTGCGTGCCGGGCACGAGCTCGGCCGGCCGCGCGCGCTTCGCGCCATGACGCGCCATATACTCCATCGACCCGTGGCAGCCGGCGGCAAGCCACGCGAAGAGGCCGGCTTCCGCTTCACCGAGATCGACGCCCGCAAAGCCGACGGCATCGAAGCCGAGCTCCCGTCCCCAGGCGCGAATCTTTTCCTTGAGCGCGATCCAGTTCATGAGGGCATGATAAAGGCGCGTTGATTTTTGCGGCCGCGTCCATTATCGTAAGGACGTAAGGATGTTCTTACTGAGGACAACGAGCATGCTGGCCGTCGCCAAAATCACCGCCAAAGGCCAAACCACGATTCCGCAAGACGTGCGCGCCGCGCTGCAAGTCGGCCCCGGCGACCTGATCGCCTGGGAAGTCGGCACAGATGGGACGGCGATCGTCCGCCGCGTGCAGCCGCTCGATCTCGACTATCTGCGCGCGATTGAGGGCACGCTCTCCGAATGGTCGAGCCCAGCCGACGAGGAAGCCTATCGCGACCTATGAGCCTAGAGCGCTTCACGGTGGTGCGCGTGCCGTTTCCCTTTACGGATCGCGAGGCAAGCAAGCATCGCCCCGCGCTGGTGCTTTCCACGGCGAAGTTCAACGCCTCCGCCGGACATGCCGTGATGGCGATGATCACCTCAGCCGCCCACGCCCCTTGGCCGCTCGATTGCCCGATCGCCGATCTCAAAGCAGCCGGCCTGTCCGCCCCGTCCATCGTGCGCATGAAGCTCTTTACGCTCGATCTGCGGCTTAGCCGCGGCGAACTGGGCCGCCTCTCGCCCGAGGATGCGGCCTTGGTGCGCGACCGACTCGAAGGTCTCTTCGTTGCCTGAGCCGCGCGCTGATTACGAATGCTGGCTTCCCGACGAGGCGGCGACGCTTGCGCTCGGCGCCGCGCTCGCCGAGGCCTTGCCGCGCGAGGTGAAGCCCGCCGCCCTCATCGAGCTCGAAGGCGATCTCGGCGCCGGTAAAACGACCCTCGTGCGCGGCCTGTTGCGAAAACTCGGCAGCGAGGAAGCGGTGAAGAGCCCGACCTATACGCTGGTTGAACCTCATGTAATTTCTGGATTAAACTTGTATCACTTTGATTTCTATCGGTTCAGTCAGCCAGAGGAATTTCTCGATGCGGGTCTGGACGAATATTTCGCGCAAGCGGGGTGGTGTCTCGTCGAATGGCCGGCGCGGGCCAGGCCCTATCTGCCGGCTTGCGATTGGCGCATCGAGCTCGCCATTGCCGGGAGCGGCCGCCGTGCGCACCTCGAGGCCACGAGCGAACGGGGGCGGGCATGGCTGACACGCCTTTCGATCGCCGCGACTTCCTCGCCGCCAGCCTGATCTTCTTCGTCGCGCCGTGCGCCTTCGCCGCCGCGGCGCCCACGCTCTTGGCCGTGCGCGTCTGGCCCTCGGCCGATTACACGCGCGTCACCCTCGAGCACGATCTGCCGATCCGCTTCAGCCACTTGCTGCTTACCAATCCCGACCGCCTCGTCCTCGATCTCGAAGGCGTCGAATTCAATTCGGTGCTGGCAAGCCTCCCTGGCAAGATCGACGCGAACGATCCGCAGATCAAGCTCATTCGCGCCGGCCGCTTCAAGCCCGACGTCGTGAGGATCGTCATCGAGCTCAAGACCGAAGTGAAGCCGCAAGTGTTCACCTTGAAGCCGATCGGCGACTATGGTCACCGCCTCGTGCTCGATTTGTATCCCGCCGAGCCGCCCGATCCGCTGCTTGCCCTCTTGCGCGAACGGGAAGCCGGCATGGCGGGGCAAAGCGGACAGAAGCCGGCCGAAAAGTCGCCCACTGGCGAAATGGAGCGGCTTTACACGATCATGATCGATCCGGGCCATGGCGGCGAAGATCCCGGCGCGATCGGCGCCGGCGGCAGCTACGAAAAGCACGTCACGCTCGCCATCGCCAAGCGCCTGAAGGCGCGCATCGACGCGACGCCCAACATGCGCGCGCTCTTGACGCGCGATGGCGATTACTTCATTCCGCTCCACCAGCGGGTGGCCAAGGCGCGGCGCGTCAAGGCGGATCTCTTTGTCTCGATTCATGCCGATGCCTTCATCAAGCCGACGGCGCGCGGCTCCTCGGTGTTCGTATTGTCGGAAAACGGCGCCTCCTCGACGGCGGCGCGCTGGCTCGCGCAACGCGAGAACGCCGCGGATCTCATCGGCGGCGTCAATCTCGCCGTCAAGGATCCGCATCTGGCGCGCACCCTCTTCGATCTCTCGCAGACCGCGACCCTGAACGACAGCCTGAAGCTCGCGCGCGCGGTGCTCGATGAGATCGGCGACATCAACACGCTGCACAAGCCCTATGTCGAGCAGGCCGGCTTTGCGGTGTTGAAGGCGCCCGACATTCCCTCGATCCTCGTCGAGACCGCCTTCATTTCGAATCCCGAAGAAGAAAAGCGCCTCAACGACGAGGCCTATCAGGAAAAAATGGCCGCGGCGCTCCTAGGCGGCATCCGGCGCTATCTCGCCCAGCATCCGCCGGCCGCGCGCACCAGGATCGCGCGCCTCGACTGATACAATTGGCCGTTTCTCCACGGCTTTTCGCGCATGCTGCTTCATCGCACCCTCCCGACACGGGCGACCTCGTCCCGCGTGCTCGCCATCGGCAATTTCGATGGCGTGCATCTTGGGCATCGGGCGCTCCTTAAGCGGCTCGTTGCCGAGGCGCAACGCCAGGGGCTGCCAGCAGCGGTGATGACCTTTGAGCCGCATCCGCGTGAGCTCATCGCGCCCGAGCAGGCGCCGGCGCGGCTCACTTCCTTGCGCGAAAAGATCGCGCTGCTCGAAGGCTACGGTGTCGAAGAAGTCTTTTTGCTGCATTTTTCGCGCAAGCTCGCCGGCCTCACGGCGCAAGCCTTCATCGAGCGCGTCCTCGTCACGGGGCTCGCGGTGCGGCATCTCATCATCGGCGACGACTTCCGTTTCGGCCAAGGCCGTGCTGGCGATTTCGCCATGCTGCAAGCCGCAGGCGCACGGCATGGCTTCACCGTCGAGGCGATGCCGACGATCGAGATCGATGGCGAGCGGGTGTCGAGCTCCGCGGTGCGCGAGGCGCTCGCCGCCGGCGAGCTCGAACATGCGGCGCGGCTTTTGGGGCGTCCCTATTGCATCTCCGGCCGTGTCGTGCATGGCGACAAGATTGGCCGCAAGCTCGGCTTTCCAACTGCGAACATCCAGTTAAAGCGCAAGCGGGTGCCGCTCACGGGCGTGTTCGCGGCGACGGTCTCAGGGCTGGATAAGCGCCATCTGCCCGGCGCGGCAAGCCTCGGCGTGCGGCCGACGCTCGGGGAGGGCTTAAAGCCCGTGCTCGAAGTGCATCTCATGGATTTCGACCGCGATATCTATGGCGCGCACGTGACCGTGCATTTTCTGCACAAGCTGCGCGACGAGGCGAAATACGATTCTTTGGAGGCCCTGACGGCGCAGATCGCCCGCGACGTCGCGGCCGTACATGACTACTTTGCAGGCAAACCCCATGGCTGATTACAAGCACACGCTCAACATGCCCGACAGCCCCTTTCCGATGCGCGGCGATCTCGCGCGCCGCGAGCCGGGTTGGGTCAAGGAATGGCAAGACAAGGCGCTCTACCGCAAGATTCGCGAAGCCTGCCGCGGACGGCCGCGCTTCGTGCTGCACGATGGCCCGCCCTACGCGAATGGCGACATCCACATCGGCCATGCGGTCAATAAAATCCTCAAGGACATCATCGTGCGCTCGAAGACCCTGGCCGGCTTCGATGCGCCCTATGTGCCGGGCTGGGACTGCCACGGCCTGCCGATCGAGCACCAGATCGAAAAGCAGCATGGCAAGCACCTCGATGGCAATGCGGTGCGCGCGCTCTGCCGCGCCTATGCCGAGGCGCAGATCGAGCGGCAGAAGCAGGATTTCATCCGCCTGGGCGTCCTGGGCGATTGGGAGCGGCCCTACAAGACGATGGCCTTCAAGAACGAGGCCGACGAGATTCGCGCGCTCGGCGAGCTCTACCGCCGCGGCTATCTCTTCAAGGGCTTGAAACCCGTCAACTGGTGCTTCGACTGCGGCTCGGCGCTCGCCGAGGCCGAGGTCGAATATCTCGACAAGAAAAGCCCGGCGATCGACGTTGCTTTTCCGCTCGATCCGGCCGAGCGGACGCGGCTCGCCGCCGCTTTCAATGTCGCCGCCCTGCCTGAAAAGCCCGTCTATGCCGTGATCTGGACGACGACGCCCTGGACGCTGCCGGGCAACCAGGCGTTGAACGTCCATCCCGACTTCGTCTATGAGCTCATCGACACCGAGCGAGGTCTGCTGATCCTCGCCGCCGAGCTTCGCGCCGCTTCCCTCGAGCGCTTTGGCCTCTCGGGCCGCGTGCTCGGCGCTTGCCGGGGGCTCGCGCTCGACCGCATGAATTTCCGCCACCCGTTCTACGAGCGCGCCGCGCCGGTCATCCTCGGCGACTATGTGACGCTCGAAGCCGGCACCGGCATCGTTCATGCCGCGCCGGCCTACGGCGTCGAGGACTTCGAATCCTGCCAGCGCGCCGGCATGAAAAACGACGAGATCCTCACGCCGGTGCAAGGCGATGGCCGCTTCGTCGACAGCCTCCCCTTCTTCGGCGGCATGAACGTCTGGCAAGCCAATCCCAAGATCATCGAAAAGCTCGCCGAGGTGGGCTGCCTCCTGGCGAGCGGCGAGATCACGCATAGCTACATGCACTGCTGGCGCCACAAGACGCCGATCATCTACCGCGCCACGACGCAATGGTTCGTCGGCATGGACCGTCTGCCGCAACAGGGGCCCTCCTTGCGCGAGGCGGCGCTCGCCGCCGTCGAGGCGACCGAGTTCTTTCCCGCCTGGGGCAAGGCGCGGCTTTATGCCATGATCGCCAACCGCCCCGACTGGTGCGTCTCGCGCCAGCGCAACTGGGGCGTGCCGATTTCCTTCTTCCTGCACAAGGAGACCGGCGAGCCGCATCCGCGCACGCTGGAGCTCCTCGAAGCCGTCGCCCAGCGCGTCGAAGCCGGCGGCATCGAGGCCTGGTTCGCGCTCGACGCGAAAGAACTGCTTGGCGAGGAGGCGGCCCACTACGACAAGATGACGGACACGCTCGATGTCTGGTTCGATTCGGGCACGACACACTGGTCGGTGCTGCGCGGCTCGCACCGCGAAGAGTGTGCCTATCCGGCCGACCTTTACCTCGAGGGCTCCGACCAGCACCGCGGCTGGTTCCATTCCTCCTTGCTGACCGGCTGCGCCCTCGACGGACGCGCCCCCTACAAGGCGCTGCTCACCCACGGCTTCGTCGTCGACGGCAAGGGCCAGAAGATGAGCAAGTCCAAGGGCAACGTCGTCGCGCCGCAGGAAGTCGCCGACAAGCTCGGCGCCGAGATCCTGCGCCTGTGGGTGGCGGCGACCGATTATTCCGGCGAGCTTTCCATCTCGAAAGAAATCCTCGACCGCGTCGTCGAGGTCTATCGCCGCATCCGCAATACCCTCAAATTCCTGCTCGCCAACACGGCCGATTTCGATCCGACGCAAGACATGCTGCCGGTCGAGGACTGGCTCGAGATCGACCGCTATGCCTTGCTGCTCGCCCGCGGGTTGCACGAGACCTGCACGGCGGCCTACGAACGCTATGAGTTCCACAAGGTCGTGCAGGCCTTGATGAACTTTTGCGCCGAGGATCTCGGCGCGTTTTATCTCGACATCCTCAAGGACCGCCTCTACACCACGCCGGCGGCGGGCCGGCCGCGCCGCTCGGCGCAAAGCGCGCTGTGGCACATCACCGAGAGCCTCACGCGGCTCATGGCGCCGATCCTGGCCTTCACCGCCGAGGAAATCCGCGCCGTGCAGGGCAAGGACAGCGTGATGCTGGAGACCTGGCACGTGCTGCCAGAGCTTCCCGAAAAGTCGGCGCTGGCGGGACGGCAGGAGACGGCTGCTGCCCTGGCGGCGCGCTGGCAGACGATCCGCGCCCTCCGCGCCGAGGTGATGAAGAAGATCGAGGCCGTGCGTTCGAGCGGCGCGATCGGCGCCTCCTTGCAGGCCGAAGTCGAGATTCGCGCCGGCGCCGAATGCCATGATCTGCTCGCCGCGCTCGGCGAGGATCTGAAGTTCGTGCTGATCTGCTCGCGGGCCAGCGTCGTGCCTGCCGCGCAGACCGAGATCATCGTCACGCCGAGCCCGCACAAAAAATGCGTGCGCTGCTGGCACTATCGCGCCGATGTCGGCGCGCATGCGCATGCTGCCGAACATCCCGAGCTCTGCGGCCGCTGCGCGGAAAATCTCTTCGGCGCGGGCGAGGTGCGCGAGTTCGCCTAGGCGTATGATCGATATTGTGCACTCTGCGGTGGAGATGCGTCATGCTCAACAGCTATGAAGCGGTTTACGATCACGGCACGATCCTGTGGATCGATCCTCCTCCCCCCTTGGAGAAAGCCAGAGTGATCGTCACGGTGCTGCCAGCCGCCAATGAGGTGCCGCAGCCTTTGGCCTCACGCCGCCCCTCGCCCAAGCTGCGGGGCACGCGCCTCCTCGTCGATCCGGCGGAATTGCTCAAGCCCATCGTTCCGGAAAGCGACTGGGATACCCTCCGGTGATCCTGCTGGACACACATGTTTGGCTGCGTTGGGTCGCGCCCGACACCGGCCAACTGCCGGAGAGTGTGCGACATGCCATCGATGAGGCCCCGCGGCTGGCGGTGTCGGCAGTTTCATGCTGGGAACTGGCTTATCTCGTCCGCGTGGGGAAGATCGTACCCAGTCTGCCACTCGCTGCCTGGTTTGAAGCAGCATTGACAGAGTCATCGGTCGAGGCGCTCCCGCTGACATGCGAGATTGCCAGATTTGCCGCCGAATTGCCCTTGATCCATCGAGACCCGGCCGATCGTTTCACTATCGCCACTGCCCTGTGGTACCGCTGCCCTTTGGTCAGTCTGGATGGTGAGTTTCGCCGCTACCCGGAGCTCGTCACTTTGCTCATACCCGCCTGAGCGTGCAGAAAATGTCTGTCCGCTGGTTTGCCTTGGCTGCCTTGGTGATCCTGTTCGACCAGATCGCCAAGGCCTCGGTGATGGCGACTTTTTCGTTCGGTGAGCAAAGGCCAGTGACCGGCTTCTTCAACCTCGTGCTCGTCTTGAACCCGGGCGCATCGTTCAGCTTTCTCGCCGAGGCGGGCGGCTGGCAGAAATGGTTTTTCATCGCGCTCGCGCTCGCGGTGTCTGTCTGGCTCGTCGTCATGATCCGCCGCCATGCTCACGAACGCTTGCAACCCTTCGCCTTCGCGCTGATCTTGGGCGGCGCCCTGGGCAACGTCATCGACCGACTGCGCCTGGGCGCCGTCGTCGATTTCCTCGACTTTCATCTGGCCGGCTGGCACTGGCCGGCCTTCAACCTCGCCGACTCGGCCATCACCCTCGGCGTGATCTTGCTGCTTTGGCATTCTTTCCGCCACCGATCGACATGAGCGAGCGCGTCCAACCGAACAGTCTCGTCACCCTGCATTACCGCATCGCCACGGCCGACGACGTCGAGATTCTCTCGACCTTCGGCAGCACGCCGGCGACATTGCAACTCGGCAGCGGGGAGCTCGCGCCGACCTTGGAAGCCTGCCTCGAGGAGCTGCCTGTCGGCGAGCGCCATGTCTTTCTGCTCGAACCCGACCAGGCCTTCGGCCCGCATGATCCGCAGCTGATGCAGCGCATCCCGAAGCGCGAGCTGCCCAATGGCGGCGAAGACATCGGCGTGCTCTCGCTGGTCGAATTCGCTGCGCCGGATGGCCTCAAAGTCACGGGCCTCGTGCGCGAAATCGATGAAGAGACGGCGCTCATCGACTTCAACCATCCGCTCGCCGGCAAGGCGATCCGCTTCGAGGTCGAGGTGATTGGCATTCTCTGACCAGCTTGCTTTTCCTGTCTGACCGGACTAGGCTTGGCCCGGGGCGAGCAAAACCATGGAAACGGTGGGCGGTCTCAAATATAAAGTGCAACACTTTAGGGAGGGAAAATGCTGCGATGGGAAAACGCTATAGTCACCTGAGTTGTGAAGAACGGACGATGATCCAGCTGAGCCTTGAGCAAGGTCGTAGCCTGCGGGAAATCGCG
>JAOAHQ010000015.1 GCA_026415155.1 Rhodocyclaceae bacterium | reverse complement strand
CCGAACGTTCTCCGCTTGCAATCGCGACAGTTCCATTTGCTCCGGCGTAACGTGCTTCGTGCCAGGGCCATTGAGCTTGCCTGCATCGAACGCCTTGACCCAGTTGCGCAGCGTCTTCTCGACGATTCCCAGCTCCTTCGCAACCGCCCCCACCGTCTGGCCCGCCTTCACCCGCTTGACCGCCAACTCCCGGAACTCGGCCGTGTATTCCTGCTTCGGTATCTTCTCCATCTCGTTCCTCCTACCAATCTACGGGGCGTTATACCCCATCCCTTGGAAGACGAAATTTCGGGGGAAGCTCAGATGAGCGTTACCGCAAGAACGTCGTCGAGCCGATCTGCGAGCTCGTGAAATTCATCGGCCGCGAGATCGACAAGCATGACCCGCACGCCTGGTTCGCGCACCTTTCCGTGCCGGTGAGGAAGCGCCTCGTGGATAACGAGGTCTATGAATACGTCGAAATCATGCCTTGAGCGGCGTCAGGCCATCGAGGCTAGCGCCGCGGCGAGTTCGGCGTTGTCGTTCCTCTTCTTCGCTGGCTTGCTCTCGTAGGTGAGATGGATGCCGGGGTGAGGGGGCGGACGCAGGGCGAGCTCGCGCGCCTTCTGCGCCGACCAGGCGCACAGGGGCTGCGCGGCGAGGAAGGCGAGGAAACGCTCTTGATCTTCGATGACGGCCTTGGGCATGGAATCTCTACAGATCAGCGCAAGGTGGTGAAATCGCGCAACGCGTCGCCGAGGCCGTGGCTTGCCAGCACGAGGAGCGGCACGGCGACGATGAAAGCATACATCACTCGGCGCAGGCGTGCATCGGCCGTGGTCATTTCCATGTAGTGGTCGATGACGAGGCGGCCCTTCCAGGCGATCAGGCCGGCGACGGTGAGGGAGAGCGGCCAGCCGGCCTGCCCCGTTTCGGCCAGCCAGGCGCCCGTGCCGGTCAGGCCCAGGAGAAGCAGCCAGATTTGTTCGGCATGGCCCATGCTTACCTCAGCACGTAGAAGAAAGGAAAGATCACCAGCCAGATGAGGTCGGTAGTGTGCCAGTACATCGCCGCCGCCTCGAGGCCGCTGTAATCGTGCGGCGAATAGACGCCGAGCGCCGTGCGCGCGGCCACCCACAGGAGGCCCAACAGCCCCCAGCTCACATGGACGAGATGGTTGAGCGTCAGGTAGTAGTAGGTCGTGTAGAAGATGCCGGCCGCGCCATCGATGCCGTGCGCGAGGTTCCAGCGGATCTCGAAGTATTTGATGAGCGGGTAGGCCAGGCCAAGGAGAAAGGCGGCCAGCACCCAGCGGCCGGCGGCGCGGCGTCGATCGCGGCGTATCGCTGCCACGGCCTTGACCATGCAATAGCCGCTCGTGAGCAAAAAACAGGTGATCGCCACGCCGGCGCTCGTCGCGAGCTGGTCGGGGCCGGTGAGGAAGGCGTCACGATGATGCGCCTTGGCGACGAAATAGACGCAAAAGAGCAGCAGGAATTCGACCAGCACGCATAGGATGCCGACCCAGATGCCGGCATTGCCTGGAACCCTGCCGGAAGGCGGGGTTGCGGGGGTGGAAGGCGTCATGCCCTCGACGCGCTCGCCTCGGCAGGTCGGCGCGGGCAAGACGGCTGCGCTGGCGGCCTTCATCAGCGCCGCTCCCGCACGACGAAGGGCTCGATATAGGCCTCCATCGCCGAGGGCGGCAGATGGCGCGCGCCGGAGAGATCGGCTTGCCAGAGGTCGGCATTGGAAAAATCCGCGCCTTCGAGATCGGCCTGGAAGAAGCGCGCATGGCGCAAGGCGGCGCCGAGCAGCTTCGTGCCCTTGAGCGTGGCGCCGCTGAAGTCCACGCCTTCGAGCGCGGCGCCGGTGAGGTCGGCGCCCGACAGATCCGCGCCGACGAGCCGGCCGCCGGCAAACACGCCGCGGAAGGCATAGCAGCCGCGGATCGAGCCACCCGTGAGATCGATGCCTTCCATGAGCACGTCCTTGAGATAGGCAGCCGAGAAGTCGGCGCGCACGGCGCGCGTGGCGATCAGATTGGCGCCGAAGAGATTGGCTTCCTGAAGCCGTGCGTCGCTCAGGTCGGCTTCGTCGAAGCTTGCATGGAAAAGATCGGCCTTCCGGAAATCGGCCGCTTTCAGGTCGGCGCCCGTGAAATTGACCCATTTGGCGCTCGCCCCCGAAAAATCGGTGCCGGAGAGCCGCGCCTTCCTGAAATCCGCATTGTCGAGCTTGGCGCCGGCAAAACGCGCGCCGGCGAGGTCCTGGCCGGCGAACTTGCGCTGCGACAGGTCGCAGTGAGACAGATCGCGCCGAGCGGCCGGCCGCGCGCAATCGCCCTTCGGCAGCGCTTCGGCGGCGCAGACGGCTGTGCCGGCGAGGAGGAGGGGCAGGAGGGTGGTTTTCAATGCGAGGTGCCTTCCGAGCGCGTGATCTTGTTGTAGAGGTTGTATTTGCCGACGGGCTTGTCCATCGGAATGCGCTTGACTTCCTTGAACGTGGCGGCGTCATACACGATGAGCGCGCCGCCGTCGCTTTTGCGCTCCCACAGGCTCGCCAGCGCATAGCGGCCGTGGCGGTCGAATTCGACGTGGGCGAGCGTCTTGCCGGGCTCGGCCTTGACCTCGGCGATTCTTTCCAGCGTGCGCTTGTCGATGATCGAGAGCCTGTCCTTGCCGGACTTGCTCATCATCGAGTCGGCCCAGGCATAGGGGGTGGCTTCGTGGCTGCGCAGGAAGAAACCCGGCCCGGGGGTCGGGATCGTCTTGAGCGTCTGCCAGTTGTGCATGTCGATGACCGTGACGAGCCCTTCCTTGAGGTTGGGCGAGGCCATGACGCGACGCCCCTGAAAGGCGAAGGTGATGCCGGAGCCGAGATGCGGCATGCCCGGAAGCTCAAGGTCGGCGATCTTCTTCCTCACGTCGAGGTTGACCACCTGGCCGCGGCCGGCCGTGCGCGCCGCGCCCATCAGCTCGCTGTAATCCTGCGTGAAGAAGAAGTCGTCGAGCGGTTCGGCCAGCCGGGTGCGGCGCGGGTTGAGGAAGCCGGGCAGGAAGGCGCCTTCGCCGTATTGGAAATCGTGGATGCGGCCAACCGGGATGGCTTCGGCCTGCGGGTCGTAGCTGATCTCCCAGACTTCGGGAATGTCCTTCAGGGCGGCGACGAAGCTCTTGCGCGGCGTGGCGTCATAGACGGCCGAGACGCGCGAGGAGGCGCCGCTCTGCGCGTCCTTCACCTCATGCACCTTGATGACGTTGAGCTCGGCATCGAGGATCACCAGCGTGTGCGGCAGGTAGTTGGCGACGGCGACGTATTGGCCGTCGCCCGAGACGGCGAGGTTGCGCGTATTGAGGCCGGCGCGGATTTCGACGACCGTCTTGAGGTTCCACAGATCGAATTTGCTCACCCAGCCATCGCGCGAGGCGAGAAAGACATAGCGGCCGTCAGGCGTGAATTTCGGCCCGCCATGCAGCGCAAAGCGCGTCGGCACGCGGGCGAGGACGGCGAGCCGGTCGCCGTCGAGGATGCTCAGGTGATGGTCGCCGCTCTCGACGACGAGGAAGAGGTTCATCATGTCGACGCCGGCGAAAACGGCGTCGGGACGGTCGGGCAGGCCGGAAAAATGCACGAGGCGCGAAGCCTTCATCTGCGCTTCTGTCCAGTCCGGCGCGGGCGTGACGGGCGTGTAGATCCACTCGACGAGGGCGGCGATCTCCTGCGGTGCGAGCTTGTCGGCGAAGGAGGGCATTTGCGTCGCCGCGCGGCCTGCCTGGATGGTCTGGATCGCCTCGCTCTTCTTGAGCCGCGCGAGGCTCTCGGGCAGCAGCGCCGGCCCGGACAGCCCGAGCCGGTCGGCGCCGTGGCAGGCGGCGCAGTGGGTGGCGTAGAGCGCCGGCGGCGCTTGCGCGAAAGTCGGCGCTGGCAAGACGGCGCAAAAGACGAACAGGAAGGCGCGCAGGGCCTTCACGAGATTTCCTCCTCGGAGAGATAACAGCCCGGATCTTCGGCCCAGGGATTGCCGCTCGTCTGCTGGGCGCGCACGCGCGTGTTGCCGTTACAGATCGCGAGATAGGCGCAGCGCGCGCACCGGCCCTTGACCGGCCGCGGCCGGCGCTTCAGGCCCGCCATGAGCGGATCGGAGACATCCTGCCAGATCTCGCCGAAGGGCCGCGCGCGCACGTTGCCGAGCGTGTGATGCCACCACATCGTATCCGGATGGACGTTGCCGAGGTTGTCGATGTTGGCGACGGCCACGCCCGAGGCATTGCCGCCCCATTCCTTGAGCTTTTCCTCGATGTGCGCGGCGCGCGCGGGAAAACGCCGCCGCACCCAGTGGAGCAGCCAGACGCCATCGGCGTCGTTGTTGCCGGTGGTGAATTCCTTGCGGCGGCCCTGTTGCCGGTAGGCCCAGGCGGTTTCGAACAGCAGGGTCATCGCCTCGCGCGTCATGCGGTGATGCGCGTCGTCCTGGCGGTGCTTGTTGCCGCGGCCGGCATAGTTGAGGTGCGAGAGGTAGAAGCGGTCGATGCCCTCGTCCTCGACGAGGCCAAGCAGGCCGGGCAGGTCGGCGAAGTTGTCCTGCGTCAGCGTGAAGCGCACGCCGACCTTGAGGCCGGCATCGCGGCAAAGCCGCAAGGCGGCGAGGGATTTCTCGAAGGCGCCTTCTTTGCGCCGGAACCTGTCGTGCGTGGCGCGCAGGCCATCGAGGCTGATGCCGACATAGTCGAAGCCGATCGACGCGATCTTTTCCATCATGCGCGCATCGATCAGCGTGCCGTTCGTGGATAGCGCCGTGTAGAAGCCGAGCGCCTTGCTGCGGGCGGCGATCGCGAAGAAGTCCGGCCGCAGGAGCGGCTCGCCGCCCGAGAGGATCAGCGCCGGCACCCCGCTGGCGCGGAGGTCTGCGAGGACGCGGAACACTTCGTCGGTCGACAGTTCGCCGGCGAAGTCCTTGTCCGCCGAGAGCGAGTAACAGTGCTTGCAGGCGAGATTGCAGCGCCGGATCAGATTCCAGACGACGACCGGTCCGGGCGGCGGACGGCAGGGGCCGGCCGGCGTCGGCGCCACGAGCTCCTCGATGAAGCGGGAAATGCGGAACATGCGCCTATTGAAGCGCACAATCGCCCGCCGCCGCGTTGATGGCGGTCAATTGGCTACAGCCTGGCGAGCTTCTGCAGGCGCTCGACGACCTTGTGCAGGCGGTCGCTGACCTGGCCATCTTCTTCGCGCAGGGCGTTCAGGCGGGCGTGGGCGTCCTGCACGAGGCGGGTGAGTTCCGCTTCCTGGTCGTCGGTGAGCCCCAGCCGCGCGTAGGATTTGACGAGCTCGGTGAGCAAGGCTTCGTCGATCTCGGTGGCGCGCAGACGGTTCAGGGCCTGCACGCGGTTGATCTCGTCGAGCGTGCGCGTGAGCTCGCCGATCACTTCGCGGATGCCGCTTTGCTGGGCATGCTGGCGCCGCGCGGCTTCCATGCCGGCGAGGCGCATGTCGGCGGCTTCGACGAGGGTGGCCAGATGATCCCGGAGCCGACCCAGGCGCTCTGGGTCTGCGAGCGGCAACGCCTGGACGAGCAGGGTCACGCCCGGGTAGTTGACGACGAGGCGGTCGCGGAACTGAAAGAGGCGATCCATGCTGGAGGCGTGTTCGAGGATCGAGCATTCGAGCGGCGTGCACTGGCCATGCCAGGCATCGCACAGCCGCCCCTCGGCCGTACGCAGCTCGACGAACCCCTCGAGACCGAAAGCCTGCGTGCCGGAGAGGAGTTTCTGCGCGAGCGCCGCCGGCGTCTCGCAGGAAGAGAAGGCGCGCAAGGTATCGAGCACGCTGCCCATCTCGCCCATCGCCGACATGGCCGTGAAGGCGGTGCGCGCCGCTTCCTGCACCTGTTGCGTGAGCCCCGCGCGGCAGGCGGCGATCTGGCGGGCGACGGCGACCTTGCGGCGCAGTTCTGCCGGTTCATACGGCTTGACGATGAAGTCGTTGCCGCCGGCGTCATAGGCGGCGAGCCGCGTCTCGAGATCGTTATGCACCGAGACGAACATCACTTGGGTGGCCGCATGGCCGGCTGCGCGCATGGCGCGGCAGGCCGTGATGCCATCCATGCCGGGCATTTCGATGTCGAGCAGCACCAAATCGGCCGGCGTGGCCGCCAAGGCGGCGAGCATGGCCTCGCCATCGGCGCACTCGCGGCAGACGAGATCGGTTTCGCCCGCAAGCGATTCGAGCGCGATCATGCGCGCCACGGCATCGTCATCGACGATCAGCAGGTTCATGTCTTCTTCTCACTCTGTAGGGGGGAGGGCGCCAGATGGGCGCGTAATTCCTCCAGGAAGGTTTCGATGTGTTGGGCCAGCGCCGGCAGGCGGGCAAAGGCGGCCGCGTCGCCGGCGCGGGCCGCGGCTTCCGTCTCGGCAGCGAGCGCGGCAAGCCGGGCGGCGGCAAGATTACCGCAGATACCTTTCAACTTGTGGGCAAGCTGCGCGAGCGCGGCAAAATCGCGTGCCGCCTCGATTTGCGCGAGCTTGGCCAGATCGTCGGCATGGGCCTCGTACGTGGCCGCGACGAGCCGGCGGATGAAGTCCGGCTTGCCGGGAAAGCGCGTTTCGAGCACCGTCCAGTCGATTTCCGCCATCGTCGTCAACCGCTCGTCGAGAGAAGAGAACTTTCGCGCCTGCCGCTGTGTCGGCGCTCACGGGTATTGGGGCAGCCAGTGTGGCCGCGCAGAGGCGGGCTGCGAAGCGGCATGGTGCGCGGCAGACATGGGAATGCGTCGATGCCCGTCGATGGTACCGGAGCGCGGCCTCAGGCGGCGAAGCGCACGAGCGATCCTTCGATGCGCCGTTCGATCGCTCCGCGGCGCTCGAGGTGGACGAGGTGTGCGATCGCCTCGCCCATCGCGAAGCGCAGCTGGTGGGGATCGGCAATCTCCCGTTGGAAGAGCACGGGCAAAAGTTCCGCTGCGGTGGCGGGCGCTTTCGCGCAGGCGGCAACGAGTGCCGCGCAGCGCGCGTCGTGATGGGCTTGCAACTGCCGGATGCGCGCGTGCAGGCCGTAAAAGGGCAAGCCATGCGAAGGCAGCACGAGCGTGTCGGCGGGGAGCATTGCGAGGCGTTCGAGGGAAGCGAGGAATTGCCCGAGCGGATCGCCGTTTTCGCCATAAAGGAGGCTCACGTTGGTCGAGATGCGCGGCAGCAGCATGTCGCCGGCGATCAGGATGCCCAGCGCCTCGCTGTAGAGGCAGGCATGGGCGGGCGAGTGGCCGTGGCCGAGGATGATGCGCCATTCATGCGCGCCGAGACGCAGCACTTCGCCCTCGGAAAGTGGCGTGAAGGCCTCGGGCAGCGCCGGCACGCCGCGCGCGTAGGCATGGCCGAGCTCGGCGAGCAGGGCCAAGCGCGCCGCATCGAGGCCGTGGCGGGCGAAAAAGTCGAGCATGCCGGACACCGTATGCCCTTCGCTTTGCTCGATCGTCGCGCGCGCGGCGTGGTATTCCGCCGGCGCGATCCACAGGGGGGCGCCGAGCCAGGCGGCCAGGCCCAGATGGTCGGGGTGGTAATGCGTGACGATGAGCCGGGCCAGCCGCCGCTGGGCGAGAATTTCGCGCCAGGCGGCCTTGACCGGATCGAGCGCGATGCCGGCATCCACCGCCGCCCAGGCCTCGCCCTCCTCGATGAGCCAGAGATTGACGTGATCGAGCGCGAAGGGCAGCGGCATGCGCAGCCATTGGAGGCCGGGGGCGACTTCCCGCGTGGCCCCGATGGCCGGCGGCGCGGCGAAGGGGCAGTGCAGATCGTTCATGCGGCAAATCCCTTGCGGCTGTGGGCGCGATCGATGCGGCAGCGGATCAGCGCCGGGCCGCCCGCCTCGCGCGCGCGCGCCAGCGCTGACTGAAAAGCGGCGAGATCGGCGGCTTCGAAAAAGGCGAAGCCGAAGGCGGCGGCCAGCGCCCGCACATCGACCGCTGGCGGGGCGAGCCAGCCGCGTTCGAGCAACTCCGGCGGCAGCGCGCGCGCCCAGGGCAGCTGCTCGAAGATGCCGCCGCCGCCGTTGTCGAGCAGCACGACGAGCGCGGCGCAAGGAGCGAGCAGCGCGAGACTCGTCGCGTCGTAAAAGAGCGTCTGGTCGCCGATGAAAAGGGCGATCGGCCCCTTTTGCGCGGCGGCGATGCCGGCGGCGGTGGCGAGGTTGCCGTCGATGCCCGCTGCGCCGCGGTTGCCGTAGAGCGTGAGGGGCTGCGCACCGGTGCCGCCGAAGGCATCGACGGCGCGGATCGCGAGCGAATTGCCGACGAAGCAGTGCGCGCCGGCCGGTAAAGCGGCGAGCAGCGCGCGCGCGAGGCTGCCTTCGAAGCAGGGCAGGTCGCGGCTGGCGGCGGCCGCCTCGGCCTCGGCCGCTTGCCAGGCTTCGCAAAAGTCGGCGCGGGCGGGACGGCTCGATGCGGCGAGCGCCTGCGCGATGGCGAGCGGATCGCCGACGAGGCGCGTGTCGCCTTGCCAGTGCGGATCGGCATAGCGGCCGGCGGAAGCGACGATGAGGTGCTCGCAGTCTTCGAGCGCGACGAGCCAGCGCTCGAGCGTGCGCGAGACGGGAAAGGCGCCGAAGCGCAACACCCATTCCGGCTGCGGCGGGGGGGCGAGACGCAAAAATCGCGCGGCATGGGCGATGAGCCGGCTTTTGTCGTGCGCGCCGAAGCGCAGGTTGGCAAGGGGCTCGGCGATGAGCGGCGCCGCGAGCCGCGCGGCGAGCGCCGTCACGGCCTCGGCGAAGCCAGCCGGATAGCGTGCCTCGCCGCAGAGGATCACGCCCGGCCGGCCAGCGAGCCGCGCCGCGACGTCCTCGATCCCCGCCGGCAGTGAAGGCGCGGCGCTTTGCACGCGCAGCGGCGCCGGCAAGGGCGGCGGCGCTGGCAGCGTCTCGGGCAGGAGCGGTTCGCGGAAAGGGAAATTCGCATGCACCGGCCCGGGCAGTGGCGCGAGGGCGGCCTCGATGAGCCTCGAGGCGAGCGCGCGCAGAAATTCGCCCTGCGGCGCCGCGCCGGGCGGCGGCAGGGCGAAGAAGGCGCGTACGTGATCGCCATAGAGCTTGGTTTGGTCGATGGTCTGGTTCGCCCCCCAGCCGAGGCGCTCGGGCGGCCGGTCGGCGGTGAGCGCGACGAGCGGCACGTCGGCCAGGCTCGCCTCGACGATGGCGGGCAGCAGGTTGGCCGCTGCGGTGCCCGAGGTCGTCAGCACGGCGGCGGGCTGGCCGCTGCCCTTGCCGAGACCGAGCGCGAAGAAGCCCGCGGCGCGCTCGTCGTTGATGATGTGGCATTCGATTTCCGGGCGGCGCAGGCACGCGACTGCCAGGGGCGCCGAGCGGGCGCCCGGCGCGAGCACGGCATGGCGCAGACCGGCGGCGGCGAGCGCGGCGACGAAGGCGTCGGCCCAGGCGAGATTCTCGGCGCCGGCCTCGCTCATGCGGCGGCTTCCTGCCGTCTGCGCAAGGCGGCGAGCGCTTCGAGCAGCGTGGCGAGCTTGGCCTCGGTCTCGGCGAGTTCCTGCTCGGGAACGGAGCCGGCGACGAAGCCGGCCCCCGCATGGAGCGTCGCGGCATTGCCGGCGAAGAGGCCGCAACGCAGGGCGATGGCGATGTCGCCGTCACCGGCGGCGTCGAGCCAGCCCAGGCCGCCCGTGTACCACGCGCTGCGCTCTTCCCCGTGCGCGGCGAGCCAGGCGAGCGCGGCGGGCGTCGGCGCGCCGCCGATGGCCGGCGTCGGAAAAAGCCGCGCGACGAGGTCGAACAGGCTCACCGCGGGCCGCCGCTTCGCCGTGATGCGGCGGCGCAGGTGGGTGAGGCCGGCGAGCGACATCACCTCGGGCGCGGCGGGCATCGCGATGCCGCTTGCGAGACCTTCGAGCGCGGCGCGGATGGCTGTGGCGACGCACTCGTGCTCGCGGCGGTTCTTCTCGTCGTCGAGCGCCCTCGCTGCCTCGGGCCAGGCCGTGCCGGCAAGCGCATCGACGCAGATGGACTCGCCGTCTGCTGCGAGCAAGGTTTCGGGCGAAGCGCCGATGAAGCTGGCCGGGCCGCGGCCGATGCCGTAGATCGCGCAGCCGGGCTGCTGGGCCGCCAGCGTGGCGATGAGCGCGGCCGGCTCGAGCGGCGCCGCGAGCTCGAGGGCGAGGGAGCGCGTGAGCACGAGTTTGCTGAGCCGCCCTGTCGCGATCGCGGCGAGCGCTGCCCGCCCGCGCGCGAGGAAGGCCTCCTCGGCGAGCCGGTGGCGCTTGATCCGGAAAGTCGGCGCGGGCGGGACGGCAGCGGGAGCGAACAGGCGCCGCCAGGCCGCCTGCCAGCGCCTGGGCGCCGTGGCCGCCGCCGCCGCGGGGGTGGCGAGGGTCAGCCGCGTCTTGCCTTGTTCCGCGCAGAGCAAGAGTTCGGGCACCCACAGGCGCGCGTTGGGCAGGGGCTCGCCGCCAGCCGGCGCGAAGGCGAAGCCGAGAAAGGCGCGCGGCGCCACGCCGTCATGGCGCCAATGCGCGCACAGGCCACGCCAGGCCGCATCGAGGGCGCAAAAGCGCCCCGCGCCGGCGCTCGTGACGTGAAACGCCGCGCCGAAGCCCCACAGTCGGAGCTCCTGCGCCGGCCGTTGCCAGGCGCACCAATCGTCTGCGGCGGCGAGGTTCGGCTGGGGCAAGGCGGGCAGCGCCACGTCCAGGCTGAGTAGGCGCGCCGGCGCCGCCTGGGCGGCCAGTGGCCTGAGCCTTGCATCAACCGCGGCCCAGTCGATCATGGCCAGAGCCTTCGCAAGGCGCGCCGGTCGAGCTTGCCCGAGGGCAGGCGCGGCAGCTGGGAGACCCTCAAAAAGCGGCGCGGCCGCCGCGCGGCGGGCAGGGTCTGTCGGCACCAAGCCTCCAGCGCCGCCTCGTCGGTTTCGCCGACGTAGGCGCAGGCGAGCAGATCGCCCCACACCGGATCGGGAAGGCCGGTGACGGCCGCTTCAGCCACCCCAGGACAAGTGGAAAGCTGCGCCTCGACCTCGAGCGGGTGAACGTTCGCGCCGCCCGTGACGAGCATTTCGTCGGCGCGGCCGAGGATCGTCACGCGGCCGTCGGCTTCGAAGCGGGCCAGATCGGACGTCGTGAACCACTCGCCGCAGTCTGCTTCGCCGAGGTAGCCCGCCATGCGCGCCGGCGAGGCGATTTCGAGCGCGCCGCCGGGGGCAAGCCGCAGGCGCACGCCGGCCAATGGCCGCCCATCGACGAGCGCCGTGGCGCAGGTTTCCGTCATGCCGTAGGAGAGCCGGATCGGCCAGCCGGCTTCGCGGGCGCGCGCTGCCAGCGCCGGGTCGAGCGCCGCGCCGCCGATGAGGGCGAGGCGCAGCGTTGGCGGCGGCCGCAGGCCGGCCTCGAGGAGGCGGGCCAGCATCGCCGGCACGAGCGAGACGTGGCTGATGCGCCAGTCGGCCAATGCCTCGGCCACCGCCGCCGCCTCGAACCCCTCCAGCACTACCGCCGTCGCGCCGGCGCGCAGGGTGCGAAACGGGATCACGGCGCCGCCGATGAAGTAAAGCGGCAGACAGACGAGCCAGGCATCGCCGGGGCCAAGCTCGAAATGGCGGCCGGCGAGCCGCGCGGCGGCGGCGAGCGAGCGCCAGCCGAGCCGCACCGCCTTGGGCGCGCCGCTCGAGCCGGAGGTGGCGAGGATGAGCGGCAGGCGCGGCGAGGCGGCTTCGTGCGCTTGCGCGATGAGGCGCGATTGTGCCTGCGGGGTTAGATGGGGCGGCAGAGGGAAGGCCGTGCCGTCGCCCAGGGCCGTCTCGACGAGGCCGCGGGCGAGTTCCGCGGCCCCGCCGGCGAGCGCTTGCAAGCCGGCGCGGCCGGGCAAGGCGGCGAGCTCGCCATAGGTCAGCACGGCAGCCCCGGGCAGGACGAGGGCGGGCGCGTCTCGGGCGGCGCGGGATAGCCACTGGCGAAGGAGCGACATGGGGCGATTCTAGCGGGCGAGATGCGGCACGGAGACGCATGGGGCCGCCGCGGGCCGCAGGCCCAGGCCGGGCAGGTCGGGCAGCGCGAGCCGGCCGCTGTCGACCGGCAAGGGAGGAGCGACGTCGGCGGCGAGCCAGGACGAGGTGGCGAGCCCATGCGCGAGATCGGGCGCGAGTGCCGCGGCGAGCTGCGCGGTGGCGGCTACCCCGAGGGCCGAATCGACGACCGTGGTGAGCACGATCTCGAGCCCTGCGGCTTGCGCGGCCCGCGCGAGCGCCGCGGTCGCCGCGATGCCGCCCAGGCGCGCGGGTTTGAGCACCAGACGGCGCGCGGCGCGGCCGGCGATCACGGCCTCGAGGCCCAAGGCCGGCAGCGATTCGTCGAGGGCGAGCGCAAAGGGCAGCATCTGCTGTAACGCCGCGAGCGAGTCGGGCGTCGGCGCGGCGAGCGGCTCTTCGACGGCCTCGATCGGCAGGTCGCGCATCGCCAGGAGGAAATGCCGCGCCGCGTCTGCCGGCCAGGCGCGGTTGGCATCGAGGCGCAGGCGAAACGGCGTATCGAGCGCCTTGAGGCGCGCGATCTCCTCTTCGACGGGGGCTACGCCGACCTTGATCTTGCCGATGCGGAAGCCTTTCGCCGCGGCGCGGGCGAGGCGCTCGGGCAGGTCGTCGTCCAGGGGGCCCAGCGCAGCGTTGACCTCCACCTCCCCGCGCGTGCCGCCGAGGTAGCGCCACAGCGGCAGGCCGGCGCGCTGCGCGGCGAGATCGGCCTGGGCGGTCTCGATCGCCCAGCGCGCTTCGGAGGGCAGCGTGTGAAAATCGGCGCTGGCGGGACGGCCTGCCCAGGCTGCGAGCGCGGCGAGGGGCGCGTGCGGATCGCTGCGGCTGGGCAGCGGCGCGCAATCGCCCCAGCCTTCGAGGCCGTCGGCATCGATGAGATGCAGCAAGGCCCCCTGCCGTTCGGTGAGGGTGGCGCGCGCGGCCACCCAAGGGCGTTTGAGCGGCAGGCGGTAGGGAATGACTTCGGCCCGCATCAGGGCCGCCGGCGGAATTGCGAGAAGTCCGGCGGGCGTTTCTCGAGCCAGGCCTGCTTGCCTTCCTGGCTTTCTGCGGTCATGTAGAAGAGCCCGGTGGCCTGGCCGGCGAGCTCCTGGATGCCGGCCAGCCCGTCGGTGTCGGCATTGAAGCCGGCCTTGATCATCCGGAGCGCGGTGGGCGAGAGCTTCAGCATCTCACGGCACCAGGCGACGGTTTCCTCTTCGAGCCGTTCGAGCGGCACGACGGCATTGACGAGCCCCCATTGCAAGGCGGTGTGCGCGTCGTATTGCCGGCAGAGGAACCAGATCTCCTTGGCGCGCTTCATACCGATGGTGCGCGCGAGCAAGCCGGCGCCCAGGCCCGCGTCGAAGCTGCCGACCTTGGGGCCGCTCTGGCCGAAGCGCGCATTTTCCGCGGCGATGGTGAGGTCGCAGCAAAGGTGCAGCACATGGCCGCCGCCGATCGCGTAACCGGCGACCATCGCCACGACGGGCTTGGGCAACCGGCGGATCTGCATCTGCAGATCGAGCACGTTCAGGTGCGGCGTGCCGGTCGCCTGGTCATGATAGCCGCCATCGTCGCCGCGCACGGTCTGATCGCCGCCGGCACAAAAGGCCTGACTGCCTGCGCCGGTGAGGATGATGACGCCGATGTCGGCATCGCGGTGGGCGCGTAGGAAGGCGTCTTGCAGCTCCATGATGGTTTCCGGGCGGAAGGCGTTGCGCTTTTCGGGGCGGTCGATCGTGATCTTGGCGATGCCATCGCCCGAGTGTTCATAGCGGATGTCGCCGTAAGTGGCGGCGGGAGTCCAGCGCAGGCTCATAGGAACAGTCCGAGGCAGAAGAGGAGGGTGAAGAGCAGCTGCAGGCGGGCGGTGGCGGCGAGCACGGCATTGAGCGCGGCGCCGCGCGCCACGCGCATCTGGCGCACGATGCGCAAAGCGGCGGGCAGCGCCAAGAGCGCCAGCCACGGCCCGGGCCGTCCGGGCAACAAGCGCGCCAGCGCCGGCAGGGCGAAGAAGGGCGCGACGAGCAAGGCGGCGTAGAGCCGCCGCGCGGCGGCCTCGCCCAGCCGGGCGGCGAGCGTGCGGCGGCCGGCGCGGGTGTCGGCCGCCACGTCGCGCAGGTTGTTCGTGAGCAGCACGGCGGCGGCCGGCAGTCCCAGCGCTGCGCCCATCACGAGGGCGGCGGGCGAGAGCCGTCCCGCTTGCAGGAAATGGCTGCCGGCCACCGCCAGCACGCCGAAGAAGAGCCAGACGAACAATTCGCCCAACGGCGTGTAGGAGAGCGGCCGCGGCCCGCCGGAGTAGGCGAGGCCGGCGGCGAGGGCGGCCAGCCCGATGGCGACGATCGGCCAGCCGCCGACGGCGGCGAGGCAGAGGCCGAGCATGAAGGCGGCGGCAAAGGCGAGATAGGCGGCGCGGCGCACGCTGGCGGCGCTCGCCCAGCCGGCGGCGGTGACGCGCACGGGGCCGAGCCGGTCCGCGCCGTCGTTGCCGCGCGCCGCGTCGGCGGCATCGTTGTGCAGATTCGTGCCGATCTGGATCAGCACGGCGGCGCCCAGGGTGGCGAGCGCCACCGCCCAGCGGGGCGGCGCGCCTTCGGCCCAGGCGAGCGCGAGGCCGGCGAGCACGGGGCTCGCGGCCAGCGGCAGGGTGCGCGGCCGGATCGCCGCGGCCCAGACGCGCCAGCCCGAAGGCGCAGGCTGCAGGACGGCGGCGGCGTGCGGCTTCATGCGTCTTCCTTGGTGCCGAAATGCAGGCAGGCGATGCCGAAAGAGAGGTTCTCCCAGCGTACTTCGCGAAAGCCTGCCGCCTCGAGCCGCTGGGCGAACTCGCGCTGATCGGGAAAGCGGCGGATCGATTCGACGAGATACTGGTAGGCCTCTGGCTGGCGCGCGATCGCGGCGCCGAGGCGTGGGATGACGAGCCAGGAGTAGAGGTCGTAGGCGGGGGCAAGCCACCACGCCGGGCGCGAGAATTCGAGGCAGGCGAGGCGGCCGCCGGGCTTGAGCACGCGGTGGATTTCGGCGAGCGCCGCGGCCAGCCGCGTCACGTTGCGGATGCCAAAGCCGATCGTGACGAGGTCGAGGCTGCCGGTGGCAAAAGGCAGCGCCTCGGCCTCGCCGGCCACCCAGGCCAAGGGGGCGGGGGCCGTCCGGCCAGCGCCGACTTTCATCATCTCG
This sequence comes from Rhodocyclaceae bacterium, assembly GCA_026415155.1. Taxonomy (GTDB): domain Bacteria; phylum Pseudomonadota; class Gammaproteobacteria; order Burkholderiales; family Rhodocyclaceae; genus Sulfuricystis. The sequence goes on along the minus strand of JAOAHQ010000015.1, from coordinate 13,312 downwards.
AGGCTCGGATCGCAGACGAGCACCAAGCGGTCCTCGCGCCGCAGCAGGCGCGCGATGTCGCCGGTGCCGCCGGCGAGATCGGCGACGCGGCCGGCGACCTCGGCCACGCGGCGCGCCAGCGTGCGCTTCCAGAGGCGGTGGATGCCGAAGCTCATCAGATCGTTCATGAGATCGTAGCGCGGCGCGACGGCGGCGAAGACGCGGCGGATGCGCGCGCGGCGTTCTTCGGCCGCCACGCGCTGGCGGCCGAAGCTCTCGTCGAGCGATGGCGGCCTCATCGCGGCTTGAGCGCCGCCTGGGCGGCGGCGGAAAGCTCTGCCGGCGAGATTGCGCCGAGCTTGACGGCGACGATCTGGCCGCGCCGATCGAGGGCGACGGTGAACGGCAGCCCCAGCTTGGCATTGCCCAGCTGCCGCATGAGCGCGAGCCCCTGCTCGCGGCCGATCAAGACCGGATAGTCCATCTCGTAGGCGCGCGCGAAGTCGCGCACCGGCTCGAGCTTGTCCTCGATGCCGATGCCGATCACTTCGAGGCCCTGCTCGCGGTATTGCCGCCCTAGCCGCGCGAGCTCGGGAATCTCGCTGCGGCAGGGGCCGCACCAGCGCGCCCAGAAATTGACGATGAGCGGCCGGCCCTGCCACTGGGCGAGCGCGCGCGGCTGGCCGTCGAGATCGGTGAGCGTGGCAGCAAACAGCGGCGCGGCGTCCTGCGCGCGGGCGAGGAGGCTTGCGGCGGTGACGATGGCGACGAGGAGCAGCGCGCGCATCAGGGCAGATCGCCGCGGCGGAACAGGAAGTAGCCGAGGCCGGCGGCGGCAAGCCCCAGCGCGGTGGGATAGGCGAGCGCGAAGAGCCGGTAGCCGGTGCCGCCGAAGGTATCGAGGATCAGCCAGGCGGCCGGCCCCAGCACGATGAGCTGCGGGTCGAACAAGGACAAGGCCGCGGTGCGGAAGACCTGCAAGGGATTGGCCAGCGCGATGCCGATGGCCACTTCCGGCGCCACGCGGCCCTGGATCATGACGCCGAGCAGGATCAGATCCAGGAAGAGGAGCAGGGTGAGCCAGGTCAGGAAGGCGGCGCCCTGGGCCATGTCGGTGCTTTTGGCGACGGCCGAGATCAGCATGGCCAGGCCGAGGAAGCAGGCGGCCAGCGCGGCGAGCAAGGCGGTGTAATAACCAAACAGGCCCCAGGGCACCTCGATGCCCTTGACGAGGGCGATGACGACGGCGGCGAGCATGGCGAGGCAGACCGGCGCGAAGACGACGAGATAACGGCCGAGCAGCTTGCCCCAGAACCAGGCGGCCAGTCCCACCGGCAGCGAGAGCAGGTATTCGAATACGCCCGCCTCGCGATCGCCCGCCACCGAGCGCACCGTGGTGATCAGGACGAAGATCGGCATGATCGCCATCGTCAGCTGGATGTAGGTGACCAACAGGCGCGACAGGCCGATGAAGCCGAGCACGCGCGACTCGGTGAGGCCGAACAGGAACAGCAGCGCGACGATGCCGCCGAACACGCCGGCATAGACGAGGAACCAGCGCGCGCGCAGCGATTCGACGATGTCGAGACGGGCGGTGAGCCAAAGCGCTTTCATGCGGGGGGCTTCCTTCTTACCTTGGCGAGCACGTGTTCGCTCATCGCCGCGAAATCGATCGCGCCGGGCTGGGGATGGGCGATGGCGCCGAAGTTGTAACCCATCGGCGAGAACTTGGCGACGTAATGGGCGCTGCGCGCATCGAGCCAGCGCACCGCCTCGGGCGGGCTGGTGACGTCGGCGACCCAGATGCGGGTCGCTGGATCGCGCAGCCAGGGGAACTGCTGCACCTTGTCGTGAAGGGCGAGCACGATGCAGCCGGGATCGTCGAACTTGAACACGGTCTGCTTCGGCCCGCCGCGCAGCTCGCCGGCGAAGCGGCGGTCGGAGATCGCCATGCCGCAGACGACGCAGGTGTCGCGATCCCACATGATGGGCTGCATGCCTTCCGGCCAGTCGCCCTGCCTGGCGCAGGCGGAGAGTGCGGCCGCCAGCGGCGTGAGGAGGAAACCGGCGGCGAGGACGTCGCGGCGCTGCATCTAGTCGGCGACCTCGGAAAGCGACAGGTCGCCGATCAGGGCGACGTAACGCGAGAGCATGCCGAAGAAGCGCAGGCGGTCGGGGCCGGCGACCTCGCCGCGCCAGGCGAGACCATCGGCCTCGGCCGTGAAATGCCAGCTGGCAAGCGCCTTGGCAAGCGCCGCATCGGCCCGCCGCGCGACGAGCCGGCAGGCGAAACGGCCCGTGAGCGAGACGTCGTCGGCCACCCTGTCGTCGAGCACGATCTTGCCCATGTCGAGCTCGATGACGCGATTGACGAGCGAGGCGACCTCGTCGATGCGGTGGCTCGAGATGAGCATCGTCGCCTCGTGCTGGCGCTCGGCCAACAGGTCGAAGAAGATCCTGCGCGCCGCCGGGTCGAGATTGGCGGCGGGCTCGTCCATGATGAGGAGCTTGGCATCGCGGCCGAGCGCGATGGCGATCAGGAGCTTCTGTTTCATGCCGCCGGAGAGCTTGACGAAGGGGCGGCTGCGGATCGCGGCGACGTCGAGGCCGAGCCGGCCGGCGAGGGCGTCGATCCGCGCCGGATCGGCGGCCGAGAGCGCGGCGGAGAACTCGATGAGCTGTCCCACCGGCATCTTCAAGGGCGGCGGCAGCTGCGGCACGAAGCCGATCTTGCCGAGCACCGCGGTGCGCTCCGTGCGCGGGGAGCGGCCGTCGATGGTCACCTTGCCCTCATGCACGTATTCGCCGAGCAGGCAGCGGATCAGCGTCGTCTTGCCGGCGCCATTCGAGCCGATCAAGGCAATGCGTTCGCCCAGCGCGACGTCGAGATCAATGCCATCGAGCACGCGCGCGCGGCGGAACGACTTGGAGAGGTTTTCGCAGCGGATCATGGCGGCGATTCTACCGGGCGACGGACGGGCGGCCTTGATCCCTCTTAAGCTGCTACAGCAACTTGGAAAGCCCCTTGATCTCGAACTTGAGCGAGCCGGTCGGGCAGACATCGACGCACAGCCCGCAGCGCGTGCAATCCGGGCCGAGCGGCACTTCGGTATCGACGGCGCGGCCCTTGATCACCGTGTCGAGCACGTGCGGCACCAGGCAGACCTTGCGGCAGTCGCCCTCATGGAAGCAGCTTTCCAGCGTGTATTTGACGCGCAGCGGCGAGACGATGCCGACCACGCCGTAGGTGAGGCCGATCGGGCAGGCATAGCGGCACCAGGCGCGGCGCACGAAGAACACCTCGAAGACGAGCAAGGCGAGTACCCACAGCATGGCCAGCCAGCTGCCGCCGTAAATCAGCGCGCGCGAAACGATGCCGGTCGGCGAGATCGCCTCGAAGACCGTGTAGCCGGTGACGAGCGCCAGCAGCGCGAAGATCACCCACGAGGCGCTGCGCCAGCGGCGGTCCAGCGGCGTGTCGCTGACGAGTTTCTTCTGCACGAGGAAGAGGTGGAGCTTCTCCGCCCATTCGGCCAGGAGGTGGTAGGGGCAGACCCAGGAACAGAAGCTGCGGCCGCCCAGGAGGATCCACAGCACGAGCACCGTGCCGGTGCCGATGAGGAGATTCGTGATGATGTGCTTGTGGGCGAGCATCACCTGCAAGGCCGAATTGAGGTCGATGAGGTGAAAGCCGATGAAGCGGGAAGCCGTGAGCGCTCCCTCGAGGATCTGGATGTCGAAGCCGTAGGAGACGACGAAGAGCAGATTGACGAGGATCAGCGCCGCCCAGCGGCGGTTGCGCCAGCTGTGGTGCTTCTCGCGGGCGCGGTGCATTTCCTTCGCGGCGGCGAGCTCCGCCTTGTTGGTCATGCGTTTCAGCTGATGCACCTGGAGGGCGCGTTCTTCGATCAGCGCGGGCTTTTGCGGTTCGGCGCCAAAGAGGCACTTGATCTGCTCGAAGAAGCGGCGTTTCAATGCTGCGCTCATGACGGTCCCCTCCAGCCTTCGCCGGGAATGATCTCGATGCTCGCGGGCTCGGTCGGGCAGACCATCTCGCAGACGCCGCAGCCGACGCAGGGTTCATGCACGACGGGCATCTTGCGCTGACGGCCGTCCGGCGCGAAGACGTTCTCGATGCTGATGGCGCCTTTGATCGGGCAAGCCTGCACGCACAGATCGCACAGCTCGACGTCATAGGGGTGGTCGCGCAGCGGGATCGGCTTCCAGCGGTCGACCTCGACGTAACGCAGCTTGCCTGGGAATGCCGACCCGCGCGCCGGGCCGGTGAAGCCCTTGCCCTGGATCGCCAGGCAGGACTCGGGGCGCGTGAGCCGGGCGAGGCCGATGCGTTCGCTGAGATTGAGCGTCGGCTCGGGGTCGTTCTGCTTGGCGAGCAGGATGGGCTTCTCGGCGAGCTTCGCCCCTGGGCGTACCGCCATGTAGGCAGGCTTTTTGTAGGTGAGCGCGCCGGTCGGGCAGGCGAGGATGCACTGCACGGCATCGCAGGAGAAATCGCAGGCCTGCTCGCGCGCCTCGATGTAGGGCACGCCGACGCCGAAACCATCGGCGAGGTCGGCGAGCTTGATCGCTTCGACCGGGCAGACCTGCACGCACTGGCCGCATTTGATGCAACTGGCGAGGAGGTCCTTTTCGTCGAGCGCGCCGGGCGGCCGCAGGCGCTTTCGCTGCGCGTAGGCGACGGGCAGCCAGCCCGACAGCGCCGCGCCGAAGACGCCGCCGCCCAAGAGGATCGTGCGCAAGGCGCGGCGACGCGCCTGACGGGCGCGCTCCTTCGAGAGCGGCGGCTTGGCGGGCGCGGCCGTCGTCCCAGCGCCGACTTCTTCCGCTTCGTTCATCCTGTCCTCCGCTGCGGTCTCAGATAGCGCGGCGCGGGATCGCGCGCCTGCAGCTCCGGCGTCGAGAAGGGCGCGAGGCGCTCGAGGAAATCGATGAGTTCGAGCAGCGGCGAGGCCTTGAAGAAGCGCGCCAGCGGCAGGTCGATCCAGAGCTGATCGGCATAGGCGTAAAGCGCGTAGGGCGTATCGCCCCTGCCATCCCCGTCGCGGTCGAAGCCCTGATAGTCATCCCAGTAGTTGCCATGCCAGAGGTTTTCCTCGGCTTTGCCGCGGCCAGACTGGATGACGTGGTTGAGATTGCCCTCGAACGTGTTGTCGGTGAAGACGTTGCCGCCGAGCTCGGAGGTGAAATGCACGGCAATCCCGTTGTAGGCGAAGCGATTGTTCCTGAAGCGGATCGTCGTGCCGGGCTGGAAGGGGGAGAGGTCCGAGCCGACGCCGACGGCGCAGTAGAGGAAGTCGTTGTCCGCGATGTCGGAATCAGACGACTCCTTGAAGCCGATGGCCATGCCGGCCGCGCCGGTGGCATGCGAGACGAGGTTGCGGTAAAGATGCACCCGCTCGGTATACATCAGATAGATGCCGACGGTATTGTCATAGAAGCGGTTGTCCTCGACGAGGCTGTCCTTGGCGAACATGAAGTGGAAGGAATAGCGGCTGTTGCGGCCGACGTTGCGGCGGAAGACGTTGCGGCTCGAATACCAGGCGACCATGTCGCGCACTGCGACGATTTCGTTGTGCTCGATCGTGTTGCCGTGGCTATACCACAGGCGCAGGCCGTCGCCGCGCACGCCGAGCGCGAAGGGCTTCGAGCGGATGCGGTTGCCGCGGATCACATTGTCATTCGACTGTTTGAGATCGATGCCGAACAGGCAGTCGTCGATGACGAGCTGCTCGATCAGATTGCCGTGGCCGCGCACGTCGAGGCAGGCGTCATCGGTGTCGTGCGAATCGCCCGAACCGGTGAGATGCAGGCCGCGCAGCACGGCCTCGCTCGCGGCGAGCGAGAATACCGTGCCCTTGCCGCCGGCGTCGATGGTGACCTGCCCGCCGCCGTCGATGATGAGTTTTTTGGTCAACACCACTGGCCCGGCATAGCGGCCGGGCGGTGGCTTGAGCACCGAGCCGGCGGGCGCGGCATCGACGAGCTCCTGGAAGGGGCGCAGCCCGTGGATGCGCGCATCGCGTGCGTAGAGCGGATAGACGGGCTTGGGACGATCGACCTCGACGCGCGGCGGCTCCATGCCGGGCGCGGGCGGCGCAGTGGCGGCCGCCTGGCCGGCGCCGACGGCTTCGGCCTCGCCGCGCCAGCCCAGTTCGCCGCCCTCGTCGCGCACCGGCTGCGCCGTCGCCAGCAGCGAGGCGGCGATGAACAGCATGCCTGGCGCGAGCTGGCGCCAGCGGCCGTTCATGTCAGCCTCCCGCCTCTTCGCGCAGCTGCTTGCGGCGCAAAAGCAGCGCCAGCATCAGGCAGGCGAAGACGAGGAGCAGGAGCCCATAGCCCCAGTAGGGGTAGGAATAGGTCGAGAACTGCGCCACCTTGCCTTCGCCGAACACGGTCGGCATGAAGGGCTTGACCGTGAAGGCGCCCCAGGGATGCAGGTTGTGGCCGAAGAACCACAGCCAGCCGGCATACTCGATGACGAAATAGACGGGCAGGAGCGCCGGCACCAGGGCGAGCAAGAGCTCGAAGCCGCGCGGCCCCTTCCAGATGCCGAGCACGACGACGACCATCGCCGCCAAAAGAGCGCCGATGACGATGTGCGTGATACGGGTGACGTTCTCGCCCCAGAGCCTGATCTTCTCCGGCTCGTTGAAGAAGGTGCCGGTCTCTTCCATATAGACCTTGACATGGGCGGCGAGCTTGCCGAGCGCATACTGGTCGATCAGCGTCCACGCCGCGACGGCCGTGAAGCCAAGGATGAGGATCGCCAGGCGGCGCCGCTGGTCGGTGCAGATGAAGCCTGCCAGCATCACGGCGAAGAAGCCGAAGAAGAACTTGGCCAAGGGTCTTTCGACGGGCGCGCCGGTGGCGATCGGGAACATGCCGACGTAGTGGTTGATGGTGTTCATCTCATGGACGCAATCGAGCCCCTCGGCGCCCTTGTTGATGTCCCGTTTCTGTGCGTCGAGGATCGGGTTGTAGCGCTCCACCGAGTGATCGATGTCCTTTTCGAGGATTTCGGCGGCCTGGCGGCTGCCGGCGCGCGCCGCCTTGCAGCCGTTATAGACGCCATCGAAATGGAAGTGGATGCGGATGCCGTCGGGAAAGGCGTCCTTCGGATAGTTTGGCGCCGTCAGGGACACCCACCAGATCGGGGAAAAGTAGGCGGCGATCATCGCCACCAGTGCGATCAGCGTCAGCGCGCCAATTTGGAGGTTCAGCTTGCTTGGGGTTGGCATGACTGTCTCGTTGGGGAAGGCCCGCCCGCGTCGCCGCGGGCGGGGGCGCCCCATGGGGAGGAGAGGGCGCCGGGGGGAAACCCTTTACTTTTTCTTGCCGCCAGGCTTGCACATCGCGCCGGGCATCTTGAGGCTCGCCTGGTAGGCCGAGATCGCCACCAGCTGGTCATTGGTGTAAGGCTTGATCACCTTGACCATGTCCGGGTTGGCGTTGCGGCGATGGCCGTCGCGGATTTCGGTCATCTGGCGCAACAGATACTTGTAATGCTGGCCGGCGATGACGGGATAGAACTTCTCCTTGTTGCCCTCGCCGTTCTTGCCATGGCATTCGATGCACTGCTTTTCATAGAGCTCCTTGCCCTTGGCGATCTGCTGCGCCGCATCCGGGCCTTCGTACTTGCCATGGTCGGTCGGGATGCACAGGCTCGAAATGTAGGCAGCGACGTCGGCGAGCTCCTGCGGATCGGTGAGCTCCTTGGCAAAGGGATACATCGTCGGGTTGTCGCGCAAGCCCATGCGGATGTCCGCCATCTGTTTGATCAGCACCGCCGTATGCTGGCCGGCGAGCTGCGGAAAGGTGCCATCCGGCCGGCCGGCGCCCGAGGGCAGATGGCAGGCGCCACAGATCTCGTAGCCATCGCGCCCCCGTTTCGCATCGCCCTTGGCTTCGAGCGCGGCCTTGAATTCGCCTTCCATCTTGGCCCATTGGTAGTCCTTCGATTCGATGCCGGCGGCCTTGGGGGCGGTGGGGCCGGCGGCGAACGTCGGCGCTCCGGCGAGGAGGAAGGCGAGGGGGAACAATCGTTTCATGGCAAGAGTCCTCGTGAGGTTGGTCAAGTCGTATCTTTGCATGGGATAAGCGTTGCGGTCATTGATATCCCTCAACCGGCGCTTCGGATTCATTTGAGGGTCGAGAGATACTGGGCGATGGCTTTGATCTCCTCGTCATTGACGAGGCCCATGACGCCTTTCATCGCCGCCGACTGGCCATTGCTGCGCGCGCCGCTCTTGATGTCCTTCATCTGCTGCTCGGCGTAGGCGGCGTTCTGACCGGCGAGCTTCGGATAGGCCGGGGTCAGGGTCTTCTTCGCATCCTTGCCGTGACAAGACCAGCAGGTCTTCTCCTGATAGAGCTTCGCGCCGTCCAAGGCGAGGGCAGGGGAGGACACCACGAGCGCCGAGGCGAGGAGGAGGAAATGTTTCATGGGGCTTCCTTTCCGATAAAAGAAACGGGGAGCAGCGTAGCGCCACCCCCCGACCGTTTCCTTGAATCAGATCAATTTAGTCGGCTTTTATTTGATCTTCTTGGCGCCGTTTTGCTCGAGATAGGTCTTGGCGCGCAGGCCGAGGTCGGCGGCCTTGACTTGGTACTGCCAGACCTGCTCGGCCCAGAGGTTGGCCTGCTCCCAGTCCTTCGCGGCGGCGGCGGCCTCGTGCTTCTTCTTGGCTTCCGGAATCTTGTTGAGCTGGTCGGTGGCGTCCTCGACCATCGCCACCACATCCGGGAAGTCCTTGTAGTTGACCGAGGTGATGTAGGCGACGACGGAATCGATGACGGCCTGGGTGTCGGCGACCTTCTTGAGCGTAGCCTTGTAGTCGGCCTCGGTGTAGCCCGCCTTGGCCAGCGTCGTCTTGGTCGGTTTCCAGCCCTTCGGCTTGACGAGCAGATAGCCCATCATCTCAAGGTGCAGCGCCGAGCAGAACTCCGTGCAGTAGTAGGGATAGACGCCTTCCTTGTCGGCCTTGAACTTGACCGTGACGGTCTTGCCCGGTTCGACCGAGGCATGCACGTTGTAGGTGCTCACCGTGAAGCCGTGGGTTTCGTCCTGGGCGCGCTCGAGGTTGGTGAGGTGGATGACGACCTCGTCGCCGACCTCGGCCTCGATCGTCTCGGGCGTGATGTGCGAGCGGATCAGCGTGCCGAACACCTCGACCTTGTTGCCCTTCTTGACGATCTTCTCCTCACCGGCGCGCACTGCCCCAGGGTGCGGCTTGTCGGTGCGGGAATCGGTGCCGACCTTGTAACGCACACCGGGTTTCAGCTTGCTGGCCGAGATCGCCACCGCGTAGTGCGGCTCGCCCAAAGGCAGCGGCATGTCGTAGAGGAGCTGCATCTTGTCGTTGCTGATGTCGATGAGCTGATGGTTCTGTGGATGCAGCGGCCCCACCGGCACGAAGCGGTCAATCGCCAGCTTGTTCAAGGCGACGAGATAGCGGCCCTGCGGGTCGGCGGAGTCGCCCTCCATGGTCATCAGGTGGCCGATGTTGTAGTGCACGCTGATCTTGTCGAGCACCTTGCCTTCGCAGTAGTCCCACTTGGCGACCTGCGAGTCGACGTAGAGCGAGGTATAGGCGACGCATTTCTTCGCATCGAACTGCGTGTGCAGGGGCCCAAGGCCGAGCTGCACCTGGGTGTGCAGCGCATCCTTCATGCCGATCACCGGGATGCCGTAGGGATCCTTCGATTCGAACTTGCCGGCCTTGATGGCGGCCATGATCTTGTCGAAGCTATAGACGGAGGCATGGGTGTCGAGCTTGCCGCCGACGATGATGAACTTGCCATCCGGAGAAACGTCCACGCCATGCGGCGACTTCGGCTCGGGGATCAGGAACAGCACGCCTTCCTTGGCGGCGACCTCGATCGGCAGCACGTTGTGGCCATTGATCTTCTTCGCCTTGCCGGCCTTGACGAGCTCCTCGGCCTTCTTCCAGTTCATCACGTGCAGATAGTCGGTATCCTTGGCGGAGCAGCCGGCTTCATACGGCGGGCGGCCCTTTTCAATGCCGCCGACATAGCGCTCGGCGCAGAACGAGTTGGTGAATGCCCAGCCATGCGAGGGGCCCTTGCCGGCATCGGACAGATCCTGCCAGTAGGGCGGCGCCTCGATCGTGAAAGATTCGGCCGGCACGATGCGGCCTTCCTTGCGGTCGAATTTCCAGTAGGTGATGCCGCCGCGATACTTCTCGTTCATCTCCTCGAGCGGATAGAACTTCTTGTTTTCGAGCGGTGCCGGATACTGGGCGGCTTCGATGACGTACTCGGTGTTTTCCGTCACGAAGGCGCCGCCGTGTTCGGACTTGAAGACGGGGTTGACGACGATCTGCTTGGTCTCGAAATCACGTAGATCGATCACCGCGATGCGCGGGTTCGCCTTGTCGTTGATGAACAGGAACTGGCCATCATATTTGCCGTTGGTTTCAGAAATGGCCGGGTGGTGCGTATCGCCCCAGGTGATTTCCTTGCCGTCGATCCTGCCCTGATCGAGCACCGCCTTCGAGTTGGCGTCATAGCCGTAGCCTTGCCAGGGCTCCGGCGTGAACACGCCGATGTATTTGAGGATGCGCATCGAGGGGATGCCATAGACGATGACCTGGCCCGACTGGCCGCCCGAGCTAAAGGCCACGAATTCGTCACGCTTGCCGGTCGGTACATAGGTTTTCGCCGCCGCGAGCAGGTCCTGCTGCGACAGATTGCGACGCTTCATCACGTCTTGCAGCGTCTCGGCCGACCAGGCGGCCGCCGCTGCGAGCCCCATGCCCGCCGCGATGAGCAGCGGGACGGTTCGCTGGGTGAATGGTTTCATGGTTGGACTCCCATCAGGTTGAGGACGGCGTGCGGAGACACTCGAAAATGCGCAAGGGCGGGGTGCGACAAAGCGCCTCTGCGACAATTCGTCGCACACTCTAGGTGCGCGGCCCGCATTTATCCTTGACTCGAATCAAGCGCTTGGCCGCCCGCCCGGCTGCCGCGGCCGCCGCTTGCCCGCCCGCTGTGCTACTGTTGCGCCCATGCCGCTCTCGAAATCCCTGCTCGTCGATTCGGCCATACTGCTGGCCCTGATTCTCGTGGGCCTGATCGGCTACAAGCTCTCACCCTACGTCGCGCCCCGCGCCGGGCTCGTCGCCCTGCCGCCGCCGGCGTGCGATTTGGCGCGCACGCCATGCGAGGCTGCGCTTCCGCAAGGGGGGCGCCTCATGCTGTCCGTCACTCCGCGGCCGATTCCCGTCGCCACGCCGATCGCGCTGCTCGTCACGCTCGAGGGCCTCTCGGCCGAGCGGGTGGAGGTCGATTTTGCGGGCGTCGAGATGAACATGGGCTATCTGCGGCCGCGCCTGAAGCCCGCCGGCGCGGGACGCTTCATCGGCGAGACGACGCTGCCGGTGTGCGTGACCGGCCGCATGACCTGGCAGGCCACGGTACTCGTCGAGGCAGGCGGAGGGCGGCTGGCCGTGCCGTTCCGTTTCGAGGCTGGGCATCGATGAGCCGCGCCTGGCTCGTCCTGCTCAATCTGCTGCTCATCGCCGCGATCGTCGGCGTGGCCTTCTTCTGGCAGCCGCAGTTCGCAGAGCCGCCTCTGCCCGGCACCCATGCGGCGCGTCAAGGCCAGGATGCTGCGGCCTTCGGGCCCGCCTCCCCGCCAGTGGGCGGCGATTTCACTCTCGCCGGCCCGGCCGGCCCCGTGTCGTTGCACGACTTTGCCGGCAAGCTCGTACTCTTGCAATTCGGCTATACCTACTGCCCCGACATCTGCCCGACTTCACTCGCGCTGCTCTCCGAGGCGCTCGGCCGGCTCGTCCCGGTCGAGGCCGCGCGCGTGCAGGCGCTGTTCGTCAGCGTCGATCCAGAGCGCGATGACGCGGCGCGCCTCGCTGAATACACTGCTTTCTTCCATCCGGCGATTTTGGGGCTTACGGGCGAGCCGCAAGCGCTCGCCGAGATCGCCAGCCGCTACGGCGCGGTGTTTTCGCGGCAGGCAAACGCCGCCGGCGGCTATACGATCGACCATACGGCCCTCACGTATCTCATCGACGGCCAAGGCCGGCTCGTCGCGAGCCTGCCCCACGCCACCCCCGTCGAGCGACTCGTCGCCGAGATTCGCCGGCATCTTCCCCCTTCATCGACGAAAGGAGTCCAGCATGAACCCTAGCGCTATCCTGGCCGCCCTCACCCTGTCTGCCACGGCCTTCGCCGCGGCGGGCGCCGAGTCCATTTCGGTCGTCGAGCCCTACGTGCGCCTGACGCCGCCGGGCAGTCGCGCCACTGCCGCCTACATGGTGGTCAAGAACGGCTCCGAGGCGAATCTGGCGATCGTCAAGGCCGACAGCCCCGCCGCCAAGCTCGTCGAACTGCACACGCACCTCAACGATGGCGGCGTGATGCGCATGCGCCAGGTCAAGGAGATTCCCCTGCCGGCCAAGGGAGAGGCGGTGCTGGCGCCTGGCGGCTACCACGTCATGCTGATCGATCTCAAGGCGCCGCTCAAGGAAGGCGAGAAGATCCCGATCAGCCTGGGCTTTTCCGATGGCAGCACGAAGACCTTCGAGGCGCCGGTGAAAAAGCCGCAGGCCCAGATGCACGCCCACTAGGCGGAAAGTCGGCGCTGGCGGCACGGCCTGCTGGCTTCCGGCCGCCTGAGGGAATGCGCTATCCTTCGCCGTATGTCGGAGGTGGGAGGGAAAGCCGTGAAGCCGACCGTGCTGGTCGTCGATGACAATCCGGCCAACGTGCAGGTGCTCGAAGGGATACTCGCCGCGGCGGGCTTTCGCATCCTGCCGGCCTTGAATGGCGAATCGGCACTGCGCGCGGCGCAGATGACGCAGCCGGATGCCGTGCTGCTCGACGTGCGCATGCCGGGGCTCGATGGCTATGAGGTCTGCCGCCGTTTGAAGGCGATTGCGACGCTGGCCGATGTGCCGGTGATCTTTCTTTCCGCCTTGCATGAGGTCGAGGACAAGGTCGAGGCTTTTCGCGCCGGCGGCGTCGATTACATCACCAAGCCCTTCCAGGCCGAAGAGGTGCTCACCCGCGTGCGCACCCATGTCGAGCTCTCCCGCTCGCGGCGGATGCTCGCCGAGACCAACGCCCGCCTCGAGGAGCTCGTCGCCGCGCGCACCGCCGAGCTTTCGGCCGCGAATGCGCGCCTGTCTTACATGGGGCGGTCTCAAATATAAAGTGCAACACTTTAGGGAGGGAAAATGCTGCGATGGGAAAACGCTATAGTCACCTGAGTTGTGAAGAACGGACGATGATCCAGCTGAGCCTTGAGCAAGGTCGTAGCCTGCGGGAAATCGCG
>JAOAHQ010000013.1 GCA_026415155.1 Rhodocyclaceae bacterium | reverse complement strand
ACTCCTTTCTCGAAATCATGGCGTCAGACTCGCTCGCGCGCCGCCTGCAGGGCGGGGACCTTCGGCGCTACGCGCCTGCGTTCCCCGCCCTGCAGACAACGTCGAAAATGGAATTTACAGAAAGAACGATACACAACTCTTGCGCATGAATGCGCCAAGTTGTCGTCGGCAAAGGATTTTTGTTGCAGCGGCCAAAGAATGACCAAAATATTTCACGTTATTTTTCAATAACTTACACGATATGAAGCCGCTTGCGGCGCGATCGGCGGCGCGCCCGTCCGCGCCGCTGCGGGCAACGAGGTCTTTGTGGATGAGCTAACATCGCGAGCCTCTCTCATCGACGATCTATCCCTATGAATGGCGAGGTGCTCACCGTCAGCGAGCTCAACCGCGAGGCGCGCCGCCTGCTCGAGGGACGTTTTCCTCTCCTGTGGGTGAGCGGCGAAGTCTCCAACCTCGTGCGCGCCGCTTCGGGACACTTTTATTTCACGCTCAAGGATGCTTCGGCCCAGGTGCGCTGCGCGATGTTCCGCTCGCGCGCACACACCCTCGCCTGGCGGCTCGAGAACGGCCAGCAGGTCGAGGCGCTCTCGCTCGTCACCCTTTATGAGCCGCGCGGCGAGTTCCAGCTCAACGTCGAGGCGCTCAGGCGCGCCGGCTTGGGCCGGCTCTACGAGCTCTACGTCAAGCTGCGCGAGAAGCTTGCCGCCGAAGGGCTCTTCAACCCAGAGCGCAAGCGGCCGATCCCGCGCTTTCCGCGCGTGGTCGGCATCGTCACCTCCCCCAAGGCCGCAGCGCTCGCCGACGTCATGAGCGCCTTTCGCCGCCGCGCGCCGCATGTCGAGCTGATCCTCTATCCGACCCTCGTGCAAGGGGCGGAGGCGCCGGCGGCGATCCTCGCGGCGCTCGAGGCCGCCTATACGCGCGCCGAATGCGAGCTCTTGCTCCTCGTGCGCGGCGGCGGCAGCCTCGAAGACCTCTGGGCCTTCAACGACGAGGCCGTCGTGCGCAAACTCGCCGTCTCGCCAGTGCCGACTTTGAGCGGGGTCGGGCATGAGACCGATACGACCTTGGTCGATCTCGTCGCCGACCTGCGCGCGCCCACGCCGACGGCGGCCGCGGAACTCGCAAGCGCCGGCTGGGTCGCGGCTGCCGCCGAATTGAACCGGCTTGCCAAAGCGCTCAGCCACGCGATGCGCGCAGTGCTCGAAACACGCATGCAGGCCCTCGACCGCCTCGCCTTGCGTCTCGTCCATCCGGCCCAGCGCGTGGCCAGCGATCGCCAGCGCCTCGCTTGGCTTGCCCATCGGCTTACGGCCTCGCTTGCCCGGGCGCGGGACGAGCGCCGGCGCGCCCTCGACCGCCTCGGCCTGCGTCTTGCCCACGCCCGTCCGGCGCCTGCCCTACTGCGCACACGCCTCGATCGTTCGAGCGAACGTTTGCGCCAGGCGGGGCGAGGAACGCTTCAGCGCCTCAGCGAAAGTTTGCAGCGCGCCGCGGCAAAGCTCGCCGCGCTCTCGCCGCAAGCGACGCTCGAGCGCGGCTACTGCATCGCGCGCACGCTGGAGGGCGCCATCGTCCATGAAGCCGCCGGCTTGCAGCCCGGCGAGCGGCTTGCCTTGCAATTCGGGCGCGGTAAAGCCGAGGTAGCAGTGGTGCGGACGTTCAACCATTGACCCGCAACGAATCGACTCGACAGCGATGCGTCGTTTTCAACGGGGAAAAGCGCCGCTTGTTTTATTCGCCCGCGTCCTCATATCATTGGCGGCCAATGGCCGAACCTTGGCTGCATGATTTCCCCCAACCAGAACGGAGAACGACATGGAACACACCCTGCCCCCCCTGCCCTATCCGAAGAACGCCCTCGTGCCGCATATGTCGGAGGAAACCTTCGAATATCACTACGGCAAGCACCACCAGGCCTATGTGACCAACCTCAACAACCTCATCAAGGGCACCGAGTTCGAAAACAAGCCGCTCGAAGAGATCGTCAAGACCGCCCCCGCCGGCGGCATCTATAACAACGCCGCGCAGGTGTGGAACCACACCTTCTTCTGGAATTGCATGAAGCCCCAAGGCGGCGGCGCTCCCTCCGGCGCGCTTGCCGAGGCCATCAACAAAAAGTGGGGTTCGCTCGACGAGTTCAAGAAGGCTTTCCAGACCGCCGCGGTCGGCAACTTCGGCTCGGGCTGGACCTGGCTCGTCAAGAAGGCCGACGGCTCGGTCGACATCGTCAACATGGGTGCCGCTGGTACCCCGCTCACGACGGGCGATAAGCCGCTCTTGTGCATCGACGTCTGGGAACACGCCTACTACATCGACTACCGCAACCAGCGCCCCAAGTTCGTCGAGACCTTCCTGAACCACCTCGTCAATTGGGAATTCGCCGAGAGGAACTTCGGCTAGGGAAACGCTGAAGGAATCGTCGCGAGCGGTTGGAGGGCAAGGCGCACGGTGCGCAAGTGCCGAGACATAACAAGCAGTAAGGCGAGGCTCCGAGCACCGGAGAACGCACCATCCGACCGAGCAGCAGATTTATTCAGCATTTTCCTGAAGCCAGGACATTGCCTGGCTTCAGGAAACCAGACGCAAGGGAGCAAAAATGGGCGGGCGTGACGATATCTCGTGGGATGACTTGAAGCGCATGGTGGCGGACCTCATCGCCGCCGGGCAGGAGAACGCACGCTTGATTCAGGAACTGCGCGAATCCGGCAAGGAGACCGACCGGCAGATCCGCGAGCTCAAGCGCCAGCTCGGGGCCTTGGGCAACCGGCTCGGGCAATTCGTGCAGGACATGGTGCAGCCGGCCGTGGTGCGGCTTTTTCAGGCACGCGGCATTCCGGTGCATCGCGTCTATCCGAACGCCTTGGCCAAGAACGACGAGGGTGAGGCGATTCTCGAAATCGATCTCTTGGTCATCAATGGCGATCATGCGATCGCCGTCGAATGCAAGAGCCGCCTGACCAGTGAGGACGTCGATGAGCATCTCGATCGGCTTGCCCGCTTCAAGGCCTGCTTCACGGAGCACGCCGACAAGATCTTGCATGGCGCGGTGGCGGCGATGGGCGCGCCGGAGGAAGTGATCCGCTATGCCGAGCGGCAGGGCCTCTATGTGCTCGTGCAGGCCGATGACGACGTGGTGCTGAGAAACCGCCCGGATTTCGAGCCCAGAAGCTGGTAAGCCCGATGGCGCGCTTTCTTGAGCGCCACGGAGCAATAATCGGCCTTCTTCCCCGCGCTCGCGCAAAGAGAATTAGCCCACCACCCTCTTCCGCGCCAGCGAGGCCAGCGCTTCGATACGCTCGAAGCGGTAGCCGGCAGCGAGATCGAGGATATGGCGAGCATGTTCGGGATGAGTGAAAGAAAGCTGCTGGGCGATCTCGCGCACCGCTTCGGCGTCGAGCCGGGCCGCGGCTTCGCTCAAGGCCGCCAAAGTCGGCGCTGGCAGGACGGCATAGTCCGGTTCCGCGGCCGTAGGTGGCGTCGGCGCCGTGGGCGCCTCGCGCTCGAAACGCGCGCCGAGATGGCGTTCGATGAGTTCGAAAAATCGGTTTTCCTCGAGCGGCTTCGTCATCACGTCGGTGCAGCCTGCCGCCAAGATGGCGCGGCGCTCTTCCTCGAAGGCCGAGGCGGTGAAGGCGATGATCGGCACGGCCTCGCCGCTGGGCAAGGCGCGTATCTCCCGCGTGGCAGCGAAACCATCCATGATGGGCATGCGCATGTCCATGAGGACGAGGTGCGGCCGCCAGCGCTGGAACAGCTCGACTGCTTCGCGGCCATCGGCCGCGGCGGCGACCTCGAACCCAACCTCTTCGAGCAGCAGGCGGACGAGTTCCTGATTGACCGGTTCGTCTTCGGCGACGAGGATGCGATAGCGCGGCTCGCCCGCCGCCAAGGCGCGCACCCGCCCCTGCTGGGGGGCGGCCACGGGCGCCGCCGCCAGCGTCGCGGGCAGGCGCAGGCGGAAGGTTGAGCCGGCACCGGGCACACTTTCGGCGTAAATCTCGCCGCCCATGAGCCGTGCATACTGGCGGCTGATGGCAAGCCCCAGCCCCGTGCCCTCGATCTGCCGCAGGCCGGCCTCGGCCTGGAAAAAGGGCGTGAAGATGCGTTCGAGCTCTTCGGCCTTCATGCCGACGCCGGTATCGCGCACGGCGAACTCGAGCACGATATCGTCGCCCTTACGTTCGAGCAGGCGAGCGGTGAGCACCACCTCGCCCGCCGGTGTGAATTTCACGGCATTGGACAACAGGTTGAGCAGGATCTGGCGCAGCTTCGCCGCATCGCTGGCAATGCCCTCCGGCAGATCGGCCGCCCGTTCGAGCTTAAGCTCCAGCCCCTTGCTGCGCGCGCGCACGGTCATCACCTCGACGAGACTGGCCAGCAGCTCATGCAGATTGAGCGGCGCGATGTTCGCCGTCAAGCGGCCGGCCTCGATGCGCGAGATTTCGAGCACGTCGTTGATGAGCGAGAGGAGGTAGTTGCCCGAACGGTTGATGGTGGCCAACTTCGCGCGTAGATCTTCGGGCAGGCGCGGGTCGCGTTCCATGAGCTGGGCAAAGCCCAAAATCGCGTTGAGCGGCGTGCGCAGCTCGTGGCTCATGTTGGCGAGGAACATGCTCTTGGCGCGGCTCGCCGCCTCGGCCGCATCGCGCGTCTTTTCGAGCTCCGCCGTGCGGTGCTGCACTTCCCGCTCGAGTTCGTCGCGGTGCTGAGCGAGTCTCGCTTCGCTCGCCCGCAACGCGTCTTCGCGCTCGACCAAGGTATCGAGCATCGCGTTCATGGCATGGCCAAGCCGCGCCGCTTCGTCGTTACCCACGACCTCGACGCGCCGCTGGCGGTCGCCGGCCTCGATCGCGTCGGCCGCTTCGCGCATCGCCTGAAGCCGCCGCGTCAGATGGGTGATGAAGAGCCCGCTCAATAGGCCGCCGAGGAACACCGCCGCAGCGATATAGAGCACCCCGTCGCGGGAAATTTCCGCGAGGCGCTTTGCCGTCGTCGCTTGGCCGAGCGCGAGGCGTACCCAGCCGATGTGGCGGCCCGCGAGCTTCACCGGATGCAATACGTCGACGGCTGCGGATGTGCGGTTGAGAAACTGCGAGCCCTGGGCAGCCGCTTCCGGCGGCGGCAAATCGAGCAGATACTGGCCGAGCCGGGCGCGCTCGGTATGGGCGACGATCAGGCCGTCGCGGTCGACCACCATCGCGTAAAGCACATCGGGATAACTGGCCTGGGCATGCAGGATTTCTTGCACGCCGTAGTAATCGCGCGCGGCGAGCCAGCCGGCCGCCGAGGTGGCGATGCTGCCAGCGAGCGCCAGCGCATGTTCTCCTTGACGTTCGAGCAGCAATGCCTGCTGGCGCGTCGTCAAATCCCAGACGAAGAGGGACATCACCGCCGTCTGCAATAGCACAACGCCAAGGATCAAGCGGCCGCGCAGACTGCCGAACACCTCGCCGAGGATCTTCCTCATGGCGCCTTACGGCTCCTCGACGCGGCGCACTTCACGCTCGAAGGCGGAGATGTATTCGCGCACGCGGTCGTAATCTGCATCGTTGGCGGGATGAAAGCGCGCCGTCTCCATGCCGGCGAGGATGGCGCGCCCTTCCTCGCTCTTCGCGAGGCCGACGAGCCGATCGGCCACCTGCTCGGCAAGCGAGGCCGGCACATCATTGCGCACCATGAACGAGTTGTTGATGAGGGAGGGCGTCTCCCAGATCACTTCGAGCTCGGCCGCTTCTTTGGGATGATCGCGCTGGAAGAGCCGCCACGGCGGCGGCCAGGTGGCCGCGGCCGCCGACTTGCCCAGATAGACGTTCATGATCGAGGATTCCTGCGAGCCGACATAGCGGTTCTCGATGTCCTTGCGTATGTCGAGGCCGTGACGATGCAGAAAGTATTGCGGCATGATGCAGGCCGCCAGCGCGGTATGGGACGGATAGCTCACCGCCTTGCCCTTGAGATCGGCCGGCGTACGGATGCCGCTATCCCGCCGGACGAGGAAAATGCCCTTGAAATCCTCGGCATCCCCCGCCATGGCGATGACGCGGTAGCCCGCCTTGATCGCTTCGAGCGTCTGCCAGGGATTGGGGAGCAAGAAGGCTGGGCTGCGCGCGCGGAACTTCGCTTCATAGGCCTGATAGTCGCGCGAGGCTTCGAGCTCGAAACGCGCTTCGGCAATCTCACGGTTGAGATAATCGATGAGCGGCTGATAGGCGGCGACGAGCTTTTCTGGGTTGTGGAGCGGATGCACGGCAAGCCGATAGACCGGTTTCTCTGCCGCCGGTGCATTGCCGTAGCGAGGAGCTGGCGGCGGCGGCGCGGCGCGTTCGCAGGCCGCCAGCAGCAATAGCAGTAGTCCAATCCAGATCCCCCAGCCGGTCTTTTTCATCGCCGCCTCCTGTTGGCCGTGACACTCAACGCCCCGGCGGCACGCGCTCAAGGCCGCTGATCTTATCGCCCGCCTTCAAGCCACGTGATTTGAACCAGCCGGCATTCATTTCGAGCGCAAAGCGCGCCGGCCGCGCCGCGCAATGGTTGTCGAGGGTCTCCGGCTGCATCTCCGCAATGTTGATGATGCGGCCCTCGGCATCGAGAAAGGCCACCGCCAGCGGGATCAGCGTGTTCTTCATCCACATGCAGTGCTGCGCATCGTCTGGAAACGCAAACAGCATGCCCCGCTGAGGAGGCAGCGAGCGGCGATGCATGAGCCCTGCCATGCGCTGCGGCGGCGTGGCGGCGACTTCGGCCTCGATGCGATGGATCCCTGCCGCCAGCTCGACCGTCGGCAAGGCTTGTCCCCAGGCGCCCGCCGCCATGGCCCAGAGCAGGACAAGCAACCGTTTTTTCATTTCTGGCATCCCTCGCCGTAGCGATGACAAAAACGCAAGGTTTCAGGATACGGGAAAAAGTCGCGGATCGCACCGCGGCGAATCTCTTCCTGCGCCTGCTGCCAGAACGCTACATCGAGCAGATCGGCGTGATGCTTCATGAAGGCGGCGCGAATCTTGGGCGAGACGAGCAGAAAGCTCGCGAACTCTTCGGGAAAGACATCGCGCGGACCGACCGAATACCATGGCTCGCCAGAAAGTTCGGCCTCTTCGTTAGGCGGCGGCGGAATGCGGCGGAAGTTGCAGTCGGTCATGAACTCGATCTCGTCGTAGTCGTAGAAGACGACCCGCCCATAGCGCGTCACGCCAAAGTTCTTCCACAGCATGTCGCCAGGAAAGATGTTGGCGCTCGCGAGTTCCCGGATCGCATTGCCGTATTCGATCACCGCCGCCTCGATGAGATCGTCGCGACCAGCTCGCTCGGCGCGCTCGAGATAGAGGTTGAGGGGCTCCATGCGCCGCTCGATGTAGAGATGCTTGATGACGATATCGTTGTCGTCCTCTTCGAGCAGCGAGGGAATCTCGCGGCGCAGCTCCTCGAGCAGCTCCGGAGCGAAACGGTGCTTGGGCAAGGCGACCTGCGAGAACTCGAGCGTATCGGCCATGCGGCCGACGCGGTCGACCTGCTTGACGAGCTGATACTTGCGCTTGACCGTGGCATGGTCGACGTCCTTCGTCGCACCGAACCGGTCCTTGATGACCTTGAAGACATACGGATAGGAAGGCAGGGTGAAGACCAGCATGACGAGGCCCTTGATGCCCGGCGCGATGACGAATTGGTCGGCCGAATGGTGCAGATGGGAAAACAGGCCGCGGTAAAAGGCAGTCTTGCCCTGCTTGCCGAGGCCGAGCATCGAATAGAGCTCGGCGCGCGGTTTGTGCGGCATGATCGAGCGCAAGAACTGCACATAGGCCGAGGGCACCGGCATATCGACCATGAAATAGGCGCGCGAGAGCGAGAACAAGAGGCTGATCCAGCCCGGGTCGAGAATGATGGTATCGAGATAGAGCTTGCCCGCGGCGTCATGCAGCACCGGCACGGCAAACGGATACTCGCTCGAACCATTGACGACCTTGCCGATCACGTAGGCGCCCTTGTTGCGATAGAAGGCCGAGGAAAGCACCTGGATCTGGAAATTGACTTCGCGCTGCGGTAGTTCCGGCACATGCTCCCGCACGGCGCGCAAAAGATAGTCGATGTCGCGCTTAAGATCGGCAAAGGGCCGCCGCCAGCCGAAATCGAGGAAGACCTGCTCGATCGTCTCGCGAAAATTCGCCTCGTTGGGGTAGTAGCTGCGATAGGTGGGCGGATCGGATTCGATGTATTCGGTCGAAATGGCCGGCCGCACGAAGATGAAGTCGTTGTGAAAATAGGTGCGGTGGAGGATCTTGCAGAAGACGGAATTGAAAAAGGTTTCGGCGAGCTCCGGCTGGTTGTGATTGACGAGGATGCCAATGTAGTAGAGCTTGGCCTGGCGCCAGACGGCGTCATCGATGGTCTCGGCGTGAAACTCGCGGTGCAGGCGCTCGACCGTCTCGGCAACACGATCGTCATAGAACTGGATGCGCTCCCTGACGGCGCGCTGCACGGCCGGCCAGTCGCCTTCCTCGAAACGGGTCTTGGCGGCCGCCGAGATTTCCCGGAACAAGCGGTAGTGTTTGTTGAAGCCCTCGATTAAGGTCTGGGCGATCAGCATGGCCAGGGGTAAGGTGGCGGGGTCGACCTCGACGGTCGGATTGACCGGCACATCCATCGTGATTCCTTGTCGTCGCAAGCGTTACCAGATAAACGGATTTTCGAGGATAATAAAAAAATCCACAACCAACCCACGAGGATGGAGCACGCATGAGCACTTCGCATATCAAGGTCCCCACCACGGGCCAGAAAATCATTGCCGGCCAACCCACACCGGACAATCCGATCATCCCCTACATCGAAGGCGACGGCATCGGCGTCGATATCACGCCGGTGATGATCAAGGTCGTCGACGCCGCCGTCGCCAAGGCCTATGGCGGCAAGAGGAAGATCTCCTGGATGGAGGTCTATGCCGGCGAGAAGGCGACGCGTCTTTATGGCCCTGACGTGTGGCTGCCCGAGGATACCTTGAATGCCTGCAAGGAATACTCGGTGTCGATCAAGGGGCCGATGACCACCCCCGTGGGCGGCGGCATCCGTTCGCTCAACGTCGCGTTGCGCCAGGAGCTCGACCTTTACCAGTGCGTGCGGCCGGTGCGTTACTTCAAGGGCGTGCCCTCCCCGCTCAAGGATCCGTCGCAGACCGATATGGTGATCTTCCGTGAGAATACCGAAGACATCTATGCCGGCATCGAGTGGGCCGCTGGTACAGAGAACTGCAAGAAGGTCATCGACTTTCTGCAAAACGAGATGGGCGTCAAGAAGATCCGCTTTCCCTCGACCTCTGGCATTGGCATCAAGCCCGTCTCGCGCGAAGGCACCGAGCGCCTCGTGCGCGCCGCAATCAAGTATGCGATCGCCAATGACAGGAAGAGCGTCACCCTCGTGCATAAGGGCAACATCATGAAATTCACCGAAGGCGCCTTCCGCGATTGGGGCTATGCGCTGGCGCAAAACGAATTCGGCGCCAAGCCGATCGACGGCGGCCCGTGGTGCAGCTTCAAGAACCCCAATACCGGCCGCGAGATCGTCATCAAGGATTCGATCGCCGATGCCTTCTTGCAACAGATCCTGCTGCGCCCCGCCGAATACGACGTCATCGCCACGCTGAACCTCAACGGCGACTACATCTCCGATGCACTCGCCGCGCAAGTCGGCGGCATCGGTATCGCGCCGGGGGCGAACATCTCCGATCACTATGCCGTGTTCGAGGCCACCCATGGCACGGCGCCCAAGTATGCGGGTCAAGACAAGGTCAATCCCGGCTCCTTGATCCTCTCCGCCGAAATGATGCTGCGCCACCTCGGCTGGAAGGAGGCCGCGGATCTCATCATCAAGAGCATGGAAGCAACGATCGCCGAGAAGATCGTCACCTATGACTTCGCCCGCCTCATGGAAGGCGCCAAAGAGGTAAAGTGCTCGGAGTTCGGCCAGGCAATGATCGAGCGCATGTAAGGGTCAACCGACCAACGAAAAAGCCACGCACGGCGTGGCTTTTTCGTTTCAGCGCCTGCAAAGTCGGCGCTGGCAAGACGGCGGATACCGCCGGAACCTGGCGGATCAGGCCGATTTCTGGATATTCGAGGCCTGCTTGCCCTTGGGGCCTTGCACGACGTCGAAACTGACCTTCTCGCCTTCCTTGAGGGTCTTGAAGCCCTGCATGTTGATGGCGGAAAAGTGCGCGAACAGATCTTCGCTGCCATCATCGGGAGTGATGAAACCGAACCCCTTGGCGTCATTGAACCACTTGACGGTACCCGTTGCCATAAAACCTACCTCTTTCATAAAACGTGACACATATCCGGTCGGAAACGGGCTTGGCACAAGCTCGCCCCTCCGGCGACATGTTTGCATTGCAAGTTTCATGGCAGTGCGGATACCGGCAGGTCACGGCACTGCAAGCGAAGCTTGAACCCAAACACGCCCGCCTTTTACGCAGTTTCTCCGCCCGCGTCAAGCGAATTTTTTGCTGCAGGACAACAAGGCCGCCGAGACGACAAGGGCGTGGATTCTCCCCTTTTTCCCCTGATGGCGCTAAGCTTGTCTGCGCTTTGATTCGCATTAGAATCAAATCATGGCAACACGTAAGCAGACCTTCCCCAACAGCGATGGCCTTGCCCTGGAGCCGGAACGGCAGCGCGCCAAGCCGCCGCCGCTCTACAAGGTCGTCTTGCTCAACGACGATTACACGCCGATGGATTTCGTCGTCGTCGTGCTCGAGAAGTTCTTTCGCATGAGCCGCGAGCGCGCCACCATCGTCATGCTCAACGTGCACCGGCAAGGGCGCGGCGTCTGCGGCGTGTTTCCGCGCGACTTGGCCGCCACCAAGGTCGAACAAGTCAGCGCATTTGCCCGGCGCCACGGTCATCCGCTCGCCTGTGTGATGGAAGAGAACTGAAAGGAATGCAATGATCGCCCAGGAACTCGAAGTCAGTCTGCACATGGCCTTCGTCGAGGCGCGGCAGAAGCGTCACGAATTCATCACCGTCGAGCACCTCTTGCTCGCGCTGCTCGACAACCCCTCCGCCGCCGAAGTGCTGCGCGCCTGCGCAGCCGATCTCGCCGAACTGCGCCGCGAGGTGACGCGCTTCATCGATCAGCACACCCCCATCGTGCCCGGCGATGGCGAGATCGACACGCAGCCGACCTTGGGCTTTCAGCGCGTCATCCAGCGCGCCATCTTGCACGTGCAGTCTTCGGGCAAGAAGGAAGTCAATGGCGCCAATGTGCTCGTCGCCATCTTTGGCGAAAAGGATTCTCATGCCGTCTATTTCCTGCAAAAGCAGGGCATCACGCGGCTCGATGTCGTCAATTACATCTCGCATGGCATCACCAAGAACCCGCAGCCGGCCGGCCGGCCCGAGGAGCAGCCGGAGCAGGAAAACGAGGCCCCGCCCCAGCAAGCGAGCGCGCTCGACACCTTCACGCAAAACTTGAACCAGCTCGCGCTCACCGGCAAGATCGATCCCCTGATCGGCCGCGAGAAGGAACTCGAGCGCGTCATCCAAACACTCTGCCGTCGGCGCAAGAACAATCCGCTCTTGGTCGGCGAGGCAGGCGTTGGCAAGACCGCCATCGCCGAAGGGCTGGCGCGCCGCATCGTCGAAGGCCGCGTGCCCGAGATTCTCGCCAACGCCACCGTCTATGCACTCGACATCGGCGCGCTGCTTGCCGGCACCAAGTATCGCGGCGATTTCGAGCAGCGCCTGAAGGCCGTCTTGAAGCAGCTCGTCGATAACCCGAATGCGATCCTCTTCATCGACGAAATTCACACGCTGATCGGCGCGGGCGCCGCGTCGGGCGGCACGCTGGATGCCTCGAACCTCCTGAAACCGGCGCTCTCCTCGGGGGCCATCAAGTGCATCGGCGCGACGACCTACAACGAGTTTCGCGGCGTCTTCGAGAAGGATCACGCGCTCTCGCGGCGCTTCCAGAAGATCGATGTCAATGAGCCGACGGTTGAGGAAACCATCTCGATCCTGCGCGGCTTGAAATCGCGCTTCGAGGAGCATCACGGTATCAAGTATTCGGCCGCCGCGATCAGCAACGCCGCCGAGCTCGCCGCCAAATACATCACCGACCGGCATCTGCCAGACAAGGCGATCGACGTCATCGACGAAGCGGGCGCGGCGCAGCGCATCCTGCCGAAATCGAAGCAGAAGAAGCTCATCGGCAAGCAGGAGATCGAGGAGATCGTCGCCAAGACCGCACGCACCCCGCCGCAGCACGTATCATCCGACGATCGCGCCGCGCTCAAGAACCTCGAACGCGACTTGAAGAGCGTCGTCTTCGGTCAGGATGCCGCGATCGAAGCGCTGGCCCGTGCGATCAAGATGTCGCGCTCGGGACTTGGCAACCCGCACAAGCCGATCGGCAGCTTCCTCTTTTCCGGCCCCACGGGTGTGGGCAAGACGGAAGTGGCGCGCCAGCTCGCCTATTGCCTCGGCATCGAGCTGATCCGCTTCGACATGTCCGAATCCATGGAACGCCATGCCGTGAGTCGCTTAATCGGCGCGCCGCCCGGCTATGTCGGCTTCGATCAGGGCGGGCTGCTCACCGAGGCGATCACGAAGAAGCCGCATGCCGTGCTCTTGCTCGACGAGATCGAAAAAGCGCACCCCGACATCTTCAACATCCTCTTGCAGGTCATGGATCATGGCACGCTGACGGACAACAATGGCCGCAAGGCCGATTTCCGCAATGTCATCATCATCATGACTACCAACGCCGGCGCCGAGGCGCTGCAAAAGGCCACCATCGGCTTCACGACGACGAAAGCGCCGGGTGATGAGATGGCCGACATCAAGCGCATGTTCACGCCGGAATTCCGTAACCGCCTCGATGCCATCGTCTCCTTCCGGCCGCTCGATTCCGAGATCATCCTGCGCGTCGTCGACAAGTTCCTCTTGCAGCTCGAAGCGCAGCTTCACGAGAAGAAGGTCGAAGCGGTCTTCACCGACAGCTTGCGCGCCTGGCTCGCCGAGAAGGGCTTCGATCCGTTGATGGGCGCGCGGCCGATGGCGCGGCTCATCCAGGACACGATTCGCGCGGCGCTCGCTGACGAGCTCCTCTTCGGCCGGCTCGTCAATGGCGGCCGCGTCACCATCGACCTCGACGAGCACGACCAGGTACGCCTCGTCTTCGATGCCACCACGCCCATGACCTCAAGCTCGGCGTCTTCCGCCGCATGACTGGCCTTCCCTTCTCGACCGCCGATCTGTGCGATGCGCATGAAGACGAGGTGCGCATCGCCGCGCCGGTCTTCCGCTCCTTTGGCGGCCGCACCGCCTTCTGCGGCCCCATCGCCACGCTGAAGCTTTTCGAAGACAACGGCCTCGTGCGCCCGACGCTCGAAGAGCCGGGCGCTGGCCGCGTGCTCGTCATCGACGGCGGCGGCAGCCAGCGCTGTGCCCTCGTGGGCGATCAGCTCGGCCAGCTTGCCGTCCGCAATGGCTGGAGCGGCATTGTCGTCTGGGGCTGCGTGCGCGATGCTGCGGTGCTCGCCACGCTCGAGCTCGGCGTGCTCGCCCTCGCCCCCCATCCCAAAAAGACCGTCAAGAAAAATCTTGGCGAGCGTGACATCCCAGTGAGCTTCGCCGGCATCGAGTTCCGGCCCGGCGAATGGCTCTATGCCGATGCCGACGGCCTCATCGTCGCTGCCATTCCCATCCATCTTAAGGCATGGCGGTCTCAAATATAAAGGGCGGTCTCAAATATAAAGTGCAACACTTTAGGGAGGGAAAATGCTGCGATGGGAAAACGCTATAGTCACCTGAGTTGTGAAGAACGGACGATGATCCAGCTGAGCCTTGAGCAAGGTCGTAGCCTGCGGGAAATCGCG
>JAOAHQ010000011.1 GCA_026415155.1 Rhodocyclaceae bacterium | reverse complement strand
TCGCGATTTCCCGCAGGCTACGACCTTGCTCAAGGCTCAGCTGGATCATCGTCCGTTCTTCACAACTCAGGTGACTATAGCGTTTTCCCATCGCAGCATTTTCCCTCCCTAAAGTGTTGCACTTTATATTTGAGACCGCCGCCTTTATCGTGCAAAAGGGCAATCCGAAAAAGGTCAAGGCCGATTTGCGCGAGATGCTTAGAAAAGACCTCGTCGTCATTCTTGGCAATGCCGAATCGGGCAGCGTCGGCCAAGAGGCGAAAGCCATTCTCGACCGCCTCGGCATCTATCCACAGGTCGTACGCCAGGCCGCCTTCCTCGCGCCCGATTCACGCAGCCTGATGCTGGCGATGCGGAAAGGGGAAGCCGATCTCACGATGAGCTGGCGCGCCACAGGCTTCTTCCCAGAAAATGCCGAGAAGCTCGATGTCATCGACCTGCCGCCCACCCTCGCCCGGCCGCAGCCTCTCTTGCTCAACCTCCTGAAAAGCTCACGGCATCCGGAGCTCGCCAAGCGCTTTATGGCCTTCGCCGCCGGCGAAGAGGGGCAGGCGATCTTCAGAAAACATGGTTTTCTCGACAATAAGGCGCTGCTCGCACGCTAAGCGACCATGCCTTCCCCGCTTGCCGTCCGCCATGCCGCCTTCGTCAGCCATTCGCTGCGTTGGCTGACGGGTGTCTTCATCCTCGGTCTGACCCTCATCTTCGGTCTGCGCGTTTTTTTCAATCATCTCGAAAGCGAGCTGCGCGCCCAGGGGGCCAATGAACGGGCGCGCCAGTTCGTCGGCGAAGAGATCGTCGTCGGCATCCAGGGCTTGGAGAAGGACCTCTATCGCCTCGCCACCGTCTCCAACGCCGGCGCACTCGCCCGGGTGCGCGCCTCCATCGAGGCCCGCATGGAGAAACTCGCCAGCGACCTGACGGTATTGGAAAAAGGGGGCACCTCGCAACGCAAGATTCGCCTCAATCTGGAAAGCCTCGACGAAGCCACGCGCGAAGTCGCCTATCGGCCCGATCAACTCGATCGGGCCTATGTGCTCGAACTCATCGAAATCCGGCCCCATCTCGATTCGATCCGCGAGCGTGTCGCGCGGCTCGAGGCGCTCTTGACCGAACGCTGGCAGGCGATCGAAGCGGGCGACAGCCGCCGGCTGCTCGCCAACGAGGAGGCCATGGCTGCGCTGCTCAAGCAGATTCCACCATTCTTCGAGCGCCTCGATGAAAACGCCAACCGCCTCTTCTACGAAGGCGACCGGCGCCTGCAGGCGCTCGAAAAAGAGTTGCAAGCGCGCCGGGAGAGCCTCAAGCAGCTCGAAACCATCCTCATCGTCATCGTCGTCGTGATGGGGGGCCTCGCAGGAGCGCTCTATCTCAAGCGCTTATCCGACGCGCTGGCGCACGCTCGACAGGCGCGCGACGAAGTCGAGCGCCAACGCATCGAAATGGCGACCATGCTCGATACCTTGAGCGACGGCGTCTATGCCACCGATCTCGAAGGTCGCATCACCTTCATGAACCGCGCCGCGGAAGCGATCCTCGGCCACCCGGCCGACGCGGTCATCGGCCAGAACGCCCACGAGGCGATCCACCATACGCGGCCGGACGGCACGCCCTTCCCGCGCCAGGAATGTCCGCTGGTCGCCGTGCTGCGCGATGGCGCGAAGCTCGCCGGCGAGGAGCATTTCGTCCATGCCTCTGGCCGCATGATCCCCATCTCGTTCCGTTCCAACCCCATCATGGAGGCCGGCAAGGTCGTCGGCTCACTGGTGTCCTTCCAGGACATCAGCAGCCAGCAGGCTGCCCAGGCGCGCATCCGTCTGCAGCAAGCCGCGCTCGATGCCGCGGCGAACATGATCGTCATCACCGATCGCGAAGGGCTCATCGAATATGCCAACCCAGCCTTCTCGCGCGTGACGGGCTACTCGCTCGACGAAGTGCTCGGCAAGAAGACCAATCTCCTCGCCTCGGGCCTGCACAATGCCGAGTTCTACCGCGGCATGTGGCAAACCCTCGAAGCCGGCCACACCTGGGAAGGCGAGATCACCAACCGGCGCAAGAACGGCGAGATCTATCAGGAGCAGATGACCATCACGCCGATCGCGATCGACGGCAAGATCGGCCACTTTGTCGCCATCAAGCGCGACATCAGCGAAGAAGCCAAGACGCGCACGCGCCTCAAACTCCTCGAGGCGGCGATCCACGAGGCAGACCAGGCGATCCTCATCACCGAGGCCGATGCCGGCGATCTCGGCCCGACGATCCGTTATGTGAATCCCGCCTTCACGCGCGTGACCGGCTATACGGCGGAAGAAGCGATCGGCTGCCCGACCGGCATCTTGTGCGGCCCGGATACCGATCCGGCCCAAGTGTTTCTGTTGCGCGATACGCTGCGCGCCGGCCAGCCGCTCATCATCGAAATGCATTACCGCCGCAAGGATGGCACGCCCTTCATCGCGGAAATCCACTACGCGCCGGTGCCCGACGAAAAAGGCCATGTCAGCCATTACATCGGCACGCTCACCGACATCAGCGCGCGCAAGGAGTTCGAGGAAGCCTTGAAGCGCGCCCGCGACGAGGCACTCACCAATGCGCGCCTCAAATCCGAATTCCTCTCGACGATGAGCCATGAGATCCGCACGCCGATGAACGGTATCATCGGCATGAGCGATCTCCTGCTCGACACAAGGCTCGATGACGCGCAGCGCGAGCTCGTGACGATCTTGCGCGACTCTGCCCATGCGCTCCTCACCATCATCAACGACATTCTCGATTTTTCGAAGATCGAGGCCGGCAAGCTCGATATCGAGGCAACCGCCTTCTCGCCAGAAAGCGTCGTCAGAGGCGTGCGCGATCTTTTGGCGCAGAAGGCGCGTGAGCAGGGCACGCAGCTTGCCTACCACATCGAGGCCGGCTTGCCGGCACGCATCGTCGGCGATCCGGCGCGTTTCCGCCAAGTGCTCACCAATCTCGTCGGCAATGCCGTCAAATTCACGCAAAACGGCGAGGTCGAGATCTCGCTCACCCAGCATGTCGGCGCCCAGGGGCCGCGCCTGCGCTGCGAAGTGCGCGACACCGGCATCGGCATCGCCCCCGAGGTGCAAGCGCGCCTCTTTCAGCCTTTCTCGCAGGCCGATAGCTCGACGACGCGCAAATATGGCGGCACGGGGCTGGGGCTCGCGATCAGCAAGCAGCTCGTCGAGCTGATGGGCGGCACGATCGGCGTGCAAAGCGCGCTGGGCAAAGGCTCGACTTTCTGGTTCGAGCTGCCGCTCATCGCCGCGCCCGACGACATGCCGGCGCTGGCGGTCGCGCCCGATAGCCCGGAAATCGAATTCGAGGCCCCCGCCGCCAGTGAGACGGCCCCAGCTCCCAGTCCCCTCGATGCGCTCGAGCAAGGGCGGCTGATCCTGCTCGCCGAGGACAACCCGACCAACCAGCGCGTGGCGCAGCTGCATCTCCATAAGCTCGGTTATGCCGTCCATGTCGTCGAAAACGGCCAGCAGGCGCTCGAAGCCATCGAGGCGCTGCCCTATGCGCTGATTCTGATGGATTGCCAGATGCCAGTCATGGATGGCTTTGCCGCCACGGCCGCGATTCGCCGCCGCGAGGCGGAAAGCGGCCGGCATGTGCCGATCATCGCCATGACCGCCAACGCGATGGAAGGCGACCGCGAACGCTGCCTCGCCGCCGGCATGGACGACTATTTGAGCAAGCCCTTCAAGCCCGAGGCGCTTGCCGCGACGCTGGCGCGCTGGCTGGCGCCCTCGGCAGCTCCCGCCGCGACAAAAACCACCGCAGCCACCACCGCCCCGCTCCGCTTCGACCGCAAGCATCTGACCGACTTTCTCGGCGACGATGAAGCGATGATCCGCGAACTCCTCGCCATCTACCGCGATTCGACCGCGGCCTTGCTCGATAAGCTCGCTAACGCCCTGACGCAACGCGACCGCAGCCGCATCAAGGCGCTCGCCCACGAGGCCAAGGGCTCGAGCGGCAATCTCGGCATGGTCGAAATGGCGCAGATCGCCCAAACGCTCGAGCGCGAGGCGCCGACGGCCGATTTCGCGCGGCTTCAAGAACTCGCCGCGCAACTCGCGGCCGCCTTCGCCGCCTTGCAAGACATCTTCCAGGACCCATTAGGAAGGAAGGCACCATGAATGTGCTGATCGTCGATGACAACCCGACCAATCTGGCGATGTTCAAGATGCTCGTCGGCCGCTTCGAGGAATGCACCCCGCTGCCTTTCGCCGCACCTGCCGAAGCGCTCGCCTGGTGCGAGACGAATACGCCCGACCTCGTCTTGCTCGACTACATGATGCCGGAGCTCGACGGCCTCATGTTCCTTAAGCGCTTTCGCGCCCTGCCGGGCATGAACGAAGTGCCGGTGATCATGGTAACTGCCGACATCGAAAAGGACGTGCGCCATCGCGCGCTTGAGGCCGGCGCACACGATTTCCTCACCAAGCCCGTCGATAAGACCGAGTTCCTCGCCCGCATGCGCAATACCTTGGCGCTCAGAAAGAGCCAGAAGCAGCTGGCCAATCGCGCCGCTTGGCTTGCCGAGGAAGTGAAAAAGGCGCTCGCTGAAGTCGCCCAGCGCGAGCGCGAGGCAATCTTTTTGCTTGCCAAGGCTGCCGAATACCGCGACCCCGAAACCGGCGCGCACATTTTGCGCATGGCGCACTATTCGCGCCTGATCGGCGAGCGGCTTGGTCTGGCCGAAGAAGAACTCGACTTGCTCCTCGAGGCGGCGCCGATGCACGACATCGGCAAGGTCGGCATTCCCGATGCGATCCTCTTGAAGCCGGGCCGCCTCGACGAGCGCGAATTCGCCATCATGAAGCGGCATGCCGAAATCGGCTGGAAAATCCTCGCCAGCCATGGCTCCGGCAATCGGCTGCTCGCGATGGCCGCCGAGATCGCCCATGCCCATCACGAAAAATTCGACGGCTCGGGCTATCCGCAGGGATTGGCCGGCGCGGCCATTCCGCTTGCCGGCCGCATCGTCGCCGTGGCCGACGTCTTCGATGCGCTCACCTCGCCGCGACCTTACAAGCGCGCCTGGAGCCTCGAGGAAGCCACGGCCTTCCTGCGCGAGCAATCCGGCAAGCACTTCGATCCGGCTTGCGTCGAGGCTTTCTTCGCCGTTTGGGAGCGGGTGCTCGAAATCCGCGAACGCTTCCAGGACGCCGAAGAGGCCGCACCGCCCGTTTGACAGGCCGTCTTGCCAGCGCCGACTTTCAGCACTGCCCGCCGCGTTCGAGCAGCGCGCGGAATTCCTGTTCCGGCAGCGGCCGCGAGAACAGCCAGCCCTGAAACTCGTGGCAGCCCTGATAACGCAAGAAATCGAACTGCGCGGCATTCTCGACGCCTTCGGCGACCACGGTCTTTCTCAAGCTCTGGCCGAGCGAGATGACGGCGCGCGCGATCATCGCCACCTCTTCCTCGTGCTCGATGCCTGTGACGAGCGAACGGTCGATCTTGATGATGTCGAGCGGAAAGCGGCGCAGATAGGACAGCGAGGAATAGCCGGTGCCGAAATCATCCATCGCCAGCGCGACACCGAGCTCCTTGAATTCATGCAAGAGGCGTACGGCGCGCTCCCCATCGCCGAGAAAGACGCTCTCGGTGATCTCGAGTTCGACCCGCTCAGGCGGCAAGCCCGCCTCGCGCAGCAGGGTGGCGCATCGATTGACGAGCCCCTCGTCGAGAAAGAGCTTGGGCGAGAGATTCACCGCCAGATGCGGCACCTGGCCATGGAGCGCTGGCCAGCGGGCCGCAGCGGCAAAGGCCTGGCGCAAGATCGCCTCGGTAAGCGGCAAGATGAGGCCGGTTTCTTCGGCGATCGGGATGAAGCGATCCGGCGAGACCATGCCATAGGCCGGGCTCTGCCAGCGCGCCAGCGCCTCGACACCGACGACGCGGCGGCGGTGATCCACCTTGGGCTGGAAATAGGCGAGGAACTCATTCTGCTCGATGCCGGCGCGCATCGCCGTTTCGAGATTGAGGCGCTCCTCGGCCATGCGGTTGAGATCCCGCGTGAAGAACTGAAAATTGTTGCGCCCGCGGTTCTTGGCCGCATACATGGCGATGTCGGCATTCTTCATCAGCGTGGCCGCGTCACTGCCATCTTGGGGAAACACCGCCACGCCGAGGCTGGCGCCAACCTGGAATTCCCGCCCCGCGAGCCACACCGGGCGGCCCACCTCCATCAGCACGCGCTCGAGCAGCGAGATGATCGAATTCGTGCGGTAATGGTCGTTCAAGACGAGCACGAATTCGTCGCCGCCCTGGCGCGCCACCGTGTCCGAGCCGCGCAGGCAAGCGCGCAGCCGGTTGGCAATCTCGATGAGCAGTTCATCGCCGGCATCATGGCCGAGCGTGTCGTTGATGAACTTGAACCCATCGAGATCGATGAAGACGACGGCGAGGAAATAGCCCAATCGCTCGGCGCGCAAAATGGCCTGATCGAGCCGGTCGGCGAGCAGGTTGCGATTGGGCAGCCCGGTGAGCAAATCGTAATTGGCCTGCCGCTCGAGCTGCTCCTGATAGCGGCGCCGCTCGGTGATGTCTTGCACCGTGCCTTCATAGCAGATGAACTCGCCGTTGGCGCCGCGCACGATGTGGGCATTTTCGGAAATCCAGATCTTCGAGCCATCACGCCGATAGACTTCGGATTCGAAATTGACCACTTCGCCATGGGCTTCCATCGCGCGCCGGAACTCTTCGCGCCGTCCCGGTTTGACATAGAGCTGGTGTTCGATGTCGGAAAGATCGGCAATCAATTCCTCGGGCGAGGCATAGCCGTAGATGCGCGCCAAGGCGGGATTTGCGGCGAGATAGCGGCCATCGAGGCTGGTCTGGAAAATGCCTTCCGACGCGTGCTCGAAAATGCTCGGCGGTCTCAAATATAAAGTGCAACACTTTAGGGAGGGAAAATGCTGCGATGGGAAAACGCTATAGTCACCTGAGTTGTGAAGAACGGACGATGATCCAGCTGAGCCTTGAGCAAGGTCGTAGCCTGCGGGAAATCGCG
>JAOAHQ010000008.1 GCA_026415155.1 Rhodocyclaceae bacterium | reverse complement strand
AGATGTGTATAAGAGACAGGTCGAAGTGGATCTGATGCAACCCATCGATCCCGAAAAGAAGCCGGCGGTGCATGCAACACCGCTCAATCACGTCGGCCTGTGGGCCGCTGATCTGCCCAAGGCCGTCGAGTGGCTCACGGCCCAGGGCGTGCGCTTTGCGCCCGGCGGCATCCGCAAGGGCGCGGCGGGCCATGACATCTGCTTTCTGCATCCGAAGGCGAGCGACGAATTTCCGATCGCCGGCGAGGGCGTGCTGATCGAGCTCGTCCAGGCCCCGCCTGAGGTGATCGCGGCGCTCGGCGGAGCTGCCTGAACCTCATTTCCTCCTGCGCGGCGCAGTGGTAAACTGGTCATGCCGAATGAATCGTCGATGTTCTGCCATATGACGACCGCTGCCGACATTTCCTGGGATGAACTCAAAGCGATGATCTTCTCGCTGGCCGAGCAGGGCCAGGAGACCGATCGCCGTATGCAAGAGACGGATCAACTGATCCGCGAGCTGCGCGAATCCGGCAAGGAGACCGACCGGCGCATGCAGGAGACCGACCGGCAGATCCGCGAGCTCAAGCGCCAGCTCGGGGACTTGGGCAACCGGGTCGGGCAATTCGTGCAGGACATGGTGCAACCTGCCGTGGTGCGGCTCTTCCAGGCGCGCGGCATTCCGGTGCATCGCGTCTATCCGAACGCCTTGGCCAAGAACGACGAGGGCGAGGCGATCCTCGAGATCGACCTCTTGGTCATCAATGGCGATCATGCGATCGCCGTCGAATGCAAGAGCCGCTTGACCAGCGACGACGTCGATGAGCATCTCGATCGGCTTGCCCGCTTCAAGGCCTGCTTCACGGAGCACGCCGACAAGGTCTTGCAT
The DNA here is from genome assembly GCA_026415155.1 of Rhodocyclaceae bacterium. Taxonomy (GTDB): domain Bacteria; phylum Pseudomonadota; class Gammaproteobacteria; order Burkholderiales; family Rhodocyclaceae; genus Sulfuricystis. Next base: position 46,976 of record JAOAHQ010000008.1, on the reverse strand, counting down.
GGCGCGGTGGCGGCGATGGGCGCGCCGGAGGAAGTGATTCGCTATGCCGAGCGGCAGGGCCTGTATGTGCTCGTGCAGGCCGATGACGACGTGGTGCTGAAAAACCGCCCCGACTTCGAGCCCAGGAGTTGGTAGGGGCTCGATAGACACAAGCGCAGGTTTGTTTTTCTCGGCGCTGGCGGGACGGCCTTACAGAGGCCGCCGCCCCGTGGCGGGCGGCGCTTCGCGTCCTTCGCGGCGCGGTGGCGCCTCCTGGCAGTCTTCGCGCTCGCAGCGCGGCTGAAGGAAGGGTGCCGGCCGGGGCGCCGTGGGCAGGCGCGGCTGATACGGCGGGGCGGGGACGAGGGCGGGTGTCGGCACGATGAGAAGCGGCCGCTCGGTGCGGCTGGCAGCGGCTTCGGCGGCCGAGGCCTTCGCGCGAGCTTCCTCCGCGGTGCGCTCGGCTTCCCGGGCGCGCCGTTCGGCTTCCTGCGCGCGGCGCTGCGCTTCTTGAATGGCGGCGGCCTCCTCCTGCTTACGCCGCAAGGCTTCGCGCCTGCCTTGCTCGGCGCGCCAGGCGGCGAGCTCTTCTTCCGTCATGTATTCCTCGGGCGCATAGGTGCCCGGGTGCAGCCGCTCAAATTCGCGTTTGGCCTGGCGACTCGCCGCCTCACGGGCCTTTTGCTCTTCAAGGCTCGGCAGCTCGTAGCTACGCAGCAGCTTGCCGGTCTTGCAGGGGCTGTCCTGGGCGATTTTTCGCCCGGTGCGCGGGTCTTCGCAGAGGTAAAGGGCCTGCGCCCCCGCGACGAGCGGAGCCAAGCTGGCAATGAGCACATAAAGCGGCCGGCGCATCAGCTCAGCATAGCCGAGAAGAGCTCGAGAGGCCAGCGTACGGCCGCGGCGACGGCGAGCGCCGCTGAGACCGACAGCGCCACGGAAAAGAACGCCTCGCGCCGGCCAAGGAGCTTGAGCATCATCGCGAAGGTGGAGATGCAGGGCACGTAAAAGGTGAGAAAGGCCAGGAAGGTGGCGATCTGCGTCGAATCGAGCACGCCGGCGAGTTCCTGCGTGCCGAGTGCCTGGAAGACCATCAGGAGCGAAAGCTCCTTTCTCAGTACGCCAAAGAGGATCGGCACGCCAAGCTCGGCGGGCAGCCCCAGCCAGCCGCTCGTCACCGGGGCAAGGAGCCAGTTGATCCACGCATCGAGGCCGAAATAGGCAAGTAGCGCGAGCACGACGCTGCCGGCGACCAAGAGCGGCAAGACGATCGTGACGATGTCGCGGCTTCGCTCCCAGGTAAGCCAGACGAGCCGGCGCAGCGTGGGCAGCGCATAGGGAGGGATTTCCTGGATGATGCCTGGCGTGGTTTCGGGATAGCGATGCTTGAGGAATTTGCCGACGAGGCTGACGACAATCGGCGCGAGCATGAAGAGGGCGAAGACGCCGAAGCCGCCGAGATACTTGCCGCCCAAGGCGAGGATGACCGCCGAGCGCGCCGAGCAGGGCAAGAAGGTGATGAGGAGCGCGGCCACCGCACGGTCGCGGCCGTGGGTGACCGCGGCCGTGGCAGCGAGCGCCGGCACGTTGCAGCCCAGCCCCATCAGGAAGGGCAGCGCCACGCCGCCGTGCAGGCCGAGCCGGTGAAAGCCGCGGTCGACGACGAAGGCGACGCGATGCATGAGGCCCGATTCTTCGAGGAAGGCAAGGAGCAGCACGAGCGGGATCATGTAGGGAATGACGATGCCCATGAGCCCCAGCAGGCCATCGGCCACGGCGCGCAGGAGGATGCCGTCCAAGCCGCTTGGCTGCCAGGCTTCCGCCCAGGCATTCAAGCGTGCGACGGTGAGCGCATCGAGCCAGCTGCTCACCTCGAAGACGAAGAAGAGCACCAGCGCGAAGATAGCCAGCGTGCCGGCAAAGCCCCAGCGCGGATGCAAGAAGAGTTCGTCGGCAAGCCGCTGCCAGCGCGGGGTGATCTCGCCGCCGCCGGGCCGCGTGACGGCTTCGAAGAGCAGCGCCGCGCGATGGTGGCGGTCGGCATGGATTTCTTCGCCCAGGGGGCGGGGGAGCGCCGCATCGGCCGCCTCGCGCGCGGCGAGCAGCGCGCCATGATGCTGCGGAAAATGGCAGCGGAGCTCGGCGGCGAAGTAGTCGTCGTTTTCGGCGAGCTGCTGGGCTAAAAAAGTGGTCGGCGCGCGAAAGGCCTCGGCCACCTCGGCTTGCGCCGCCAGCTCGGCGATCGGCGCGAGATGCTGGGCGATGTAGGGCGAAGGCGGCTGGGGCGTCGGCGCGCGCCTTTCACGCGCCGCGCGCACGATGGCGGTGAAGAGCTCAGCGAGGCCCAGCCCCATGTGGGCGACGGTCGGCACCACAGGAGCGCCCAGCCGTTCCGAGAGTGCCCGCACGTTGATGAAGAGGCGCTTGGCACGGGCTTCGTCCATGCGGTTCAAGGCGATGACGAGCGGTTTGCCGATCTGCGCGAGCTCCAGGGCAAGCTCGAGATCGCGCTCGAGCGCCGTGGCGTCGATCACCAGAAGCAGCACGTCCGGCGCGGCGAAGGCCGCGGCCGGCTGGTGCGCCTCGTGCCGCGCGATCGCCGGCCAGCAATCGCCCCACAGCAGGTATTTCAGAATCACCGCCGTCTCGGGCGAGAGGCTATGGAAGGTTTCGAGTGCCGGCAGATCGACGAGCGAGAGCTGGTCGAGCCCGACCTCGACCTGGCATTCTTCATAGGCCGGGCCGATGCCGGCGAGGCGCGCGTGGCGCACCGCCGTGCTCGAGGCGGCGCGGAAGATGGCGCTCTTGCCGGCGCGCGCCTGGCCGAGGATCGCCACGCGCGGGCAGCGGCTGCCGCGCAGCAAGGGGCCGGCAAGCGGAAAGGTGTGCGGTGCGGAGGACAAGCAGCGAGCCGACTAGTTGAGAACAGTTCTCATTATGGAAGCAGCTCGGCGAAGCTGTCAATCGCCGGATAGCCGCGCGTGTCTTTCGGCGGCAGTTTCGTGTCGGGGGTGCGGACCGCCACCAGATGGCGGATGCCGTAATCGCGCGCCGCATCGAGGACAGGCAGGCTGTCATCGACGAGCAGCGTGCGCGCCGGCTCGAAGGGCTCGAGCGCGCGCAGTTTCTCCCAAAAGCAGCGCTCCTCTTTCGCGCAGCCCAGCGCGTGGGAGGAGACGATCGCATCGAAGTGGGGTTCGAGACCGGTCTTCGCCAGCTTGAGCGTCAGGCTCTTGTGATGCGCATTGGTGGCGAGCACGATGCGCTTTCCTTCCCGCCTCAGCCAGCCAAGGAAGTCGACGACGGCCGGATGCACCTGGATCAAGTGGGCGACTTCCTCCTTAAGCCGCATGATGTCGAGCTCAAGCTCGGTCTCCCAGTAATCGACCGAATACCACTCGAGCGTGCCGGCGCGCGCGTGATAGCGCGCCATGAGCTCCTCGCGCGCCGCCTCATACGGCAGGCCCTTCGCTTCGGCGTAGCGCTGCGGCACATGCGTGAGCCAGAAGTGGTTGTCGAAATGGAGATCGAGCAAGGTGCCGTCCATGTCGAGCAAGACGGTGTCGATCGCGTTCCAGTCGATCATGGTCGTAGGTAGGTCCAGCCGGCTTGCTGGCGGCGCATGATCTCGACATAGCCGGCCTTGGCGATCTGGCTGCCGGCGACGAGATCCTCCGGCGCGACCTTCTGCGCCGTCATCGAATTGCCGCAGGCGATGAACTCGACGCCGGTTTTGATCGCATCCTCGACCTCGTTGGCGGCGATCGAATCGGCGGCGAGCATGCCGAGCCCCGCGCCGATGGCGACGACGGCGATCGCGACATTCCTTTGCCCGAGCTCGGCCTGGATGTTCTTGATGTTGGCGAGCACCGCCATCCATTTCTTGCCATCGTCCTCGTTGATCTGGATGACGATGCGGTTTTTCGCCGCCTGAGGGGCCGTCGGGCGAGCGCCGACTTTGGCGTGCTCGGCGGCGGGCGCGGGCAGGGCGAGCGTGGCGAAGAGCGCGGCGGCGAGGGCCGCGGCGATTCTGTGAGACATGGAGATGAGCTCCTCTAGGTTCCTGTGAAGCGTGGCGGGCGCTTGTCCCGGAAGGCCGCCAGGCCTTCCCGGTAGTCCGCCGTGTCGAGAAAGGCGAAGGATGCCCGTTTTTCGTCGTCCGTCAAAGGGGCGCCGTCCAACAGGCGTGCGATCCACTGCTTGTGAGCGCGCGCGACGAGCGGCGCGCCGGCGGCGATGCGCTCGGCCGTCGCACGCACCTCTTCGGCGAGCGCTGCGTCGGCGACGACGCGTGTCACCAGGCCTTTCTCGTAGGCTTCACGGGCCGAGAGCAGGCGGCCTTCGAGGAGGAGCTCCTTGATGACGGCCGGGCCGACGAGCCTGAGCAGTGCTGCGAGTTCGCCGGGAAAGATCGAAAAGCCAAGCCGCTGGATCGGGATGCCGAAGCGCGCCGAGGCGGCCGCGATCCGCAGATCGCAGGCACAGGCGATCTCGAGCCCGCCGCCGACACAGGGGCCGCGGATCTCGGCGATCACCGGATGGCGGCAGTGCGCGATGGCCTCGAGCGCCCGGCCGACGGTTTCATGATAGGCAAGCGCGCCTTCGACCGTGGCGCGCGCTTTATGCATCTCATCGAGATCGCCGCCGGCGGCGAAGGCCCCGCCCTCGCCCGCGATGACGATGCAGCGCAAGCCGTCTTGCGCGTCGAGCTCGGCGAAGACCTCGGCGAGCCGCCGCCACATCGCGGCATCGAGGGCATTCTTCTTGCCGGGGTTGGCGAGCGTGACGAAGGCGCAGCGGCCCTCGCGCTTGAAGAGAATCGCGCCGCTCACGATTGCGTCAGAAGCTGCGCGAGCGCCGCGCGGCCGGAAAGGATGTGCGCCTGCATTGCCTGGCACACGGCAGCCGCATCGCGCCGCGCCAGCGCGGCGAGGAGCTGGCGGTGTTCGGCGAGCGATTGCTCGATGCGACCTTCGAGCCGCAGCGAATCGCGGCGCGTGAGCTTCAAGAACTTGCGCGTGTCGTCGATGAGCTGCGAGAGCCAGCGGTTGCCGGCGAGCGACTGCAAGGCGTTGTGGAAGGCCTGGTTCGCCTCGAAGAAGCGGTCGGTGTCGTGTGCCGCGGCGTGGCGCTCGAGCTCGGCATGCAGCGCTTCGAGGCGCGCGAAGTCGGCGCTCGAAAGACGCCGGCAGGCCTGTTCGGCGGCATGGCCTTCGAGTAGCGCCAGCACGGGGAAGATTTCGTCGAGATCGCGCTCCGACAACTGCGCGACGTAGCAGCCGCGCCGCGGTTTGAGCACCACGAGCCCCTCGGCGGCGAGCACCTTGAGCGCCTCGCGCAGCGGCGTCCTGGAGATGCCGAACTCGTCGGCGAGCGCCTGTTCGTCGATCCAAGCGCCGGGCGCAAGCTCGTGCGCATAGATGCGCGCGCGCAGCCGCTCGGCGACCTGTTCGTAGAGCGCCGGCAGCGCCAGCGGCTTTTCATCGTCTCTTGCATTCATAATTATGGATAAAGTATTATTTGGGCGCGAGAAAGTCAAGCGGCCTCAGTCCAGCGGACTATGCCTATAACGACGAAGAGCGGAGTGGATGCGATGAGCCAATATCCCGATGTAACGATACCGAGCCTCGAGACCTGGGCCCAGGCGGCGGCGAAATCCGCGCCCGAGGGAAATCTCGCGAAGCTGAACTGGGTGACGCCGGAAGGGCTCACCGTCAAGCCGCTCTACACGAAGGCGGATGTCGAGGGACTCCCGTTCGCCGACACGCTGCCGGGCTTCGAGCCCTTCGTGCGCGGGCCGCAGGCGACGATGTATGCGGTCAAGCCCTGGACGATCCGCCAATACGCGGGCTTTTCCACCGCCGAGGAATCCAACGCCTTCTACCGCAAGGCATTGGCAGCGGGCGCGCAGGGCGTTTCGGTGGCCTTCGATCTTGCCACCCACCGCGGCTATGACTCGGATCATCCGCGCGTGGTGGGCGATGTCGGCAAGGCGGGGGTGGCCGTCGATTCGGTCGAGGACATGAAGATCCTCTTCGAGGGCATCCCACTCGACAAGGTGTCGGTATCGATGACCATGAACGGCGCGGTGCTGCCGGTGCTCGCAGGCTACATTGTTGCCGCCGAGGAGCAGGGCGTGCCGCAGGAGAAGCTCTCGGGCACGATCCAAAACGACATCCTCAAAGAGTTCATGGTGCGGAACACCTACATCTATCCGCCCGAGCCCTCGATGCGCATCATCGCCGACATCATCCGTTACACGGCGGAGAAGATGCCGAAGTTCAACTCGATCTCGATCTCCGGCTACCACATCCAGGAAGCCGGCGCGACGCAGGCGCTGGAGCTCGCCTTTACGCTCGCCGACGGCATGGAATACGTGCGCACGGCGATGAAGTCGGGGCTCGACGTCGATGCCTTCGCTGGGCGCCTGTCCTTTTTCTTCGGCATCGGCATGAACTTCTATCTCGAGATCGCCAAGCTGCGCGCCGCACGCTTGCTGTGGTGGCGCATCATGAAGGGCTTTGGCGCCAAGCATCCGAAGTCGCTGATGCTGCGCACCCACTGCCAGACCTCGGGCTGGAGCCTTACCGAGCAGGACCCCTACAACAACATCGTGCGCACGACGATCGAGGCGATGGCCGCCGTCTTCGGCGGCACGCAGAGTCTGCACACCAACGCCTTTGACGAGGCGATCGCCCTGCCGACGGAATTTTCGGCGCGCATCGCGCGCAACACGCAGATCCTCCTCCAGGAAGAGACGCACATTTGCAACGTCATCGACCCCTGGGGCGGCAGCTACATGATGGAGCGGCTCACGCAAGAGATGGCCGATGCGGCTTGGGCGATCATCGAAGAGGTCGAGGCGATGGGCGGCATGACCCATGCGGTGGAGACCGGCTGGGCCAAGCTGCAGATCGAGAAATGCGCCGCCGAAAAGCAGGCGCGCATCGACTCCGGGCAGGACGTCATCGTCGGCGTGAATAAATACCGGCTCGACAAGGAAACGCCGGTCGAGATCCTCGAAGTCGATAACCATGCCGTGCGCGAGGCGCAGATCGCGCGCTTGAAGGAAATCCGCGCCCGCCGCGACCCGGCGGCGGTCGAAGCGGCGCTCGCGGCCCTCACCAAGGCGGCGAGAACGGGTCAGGGCAACTTGCTCGAACTTTCGATCGAGGCGACACGGCGGCGCGCCACCGTCGGCGAAATTTCTGAGGCGCTCGAAAAGGTCTGGGGCCGCCATCGCGCCACGCATCAGGTCGTCTCGGGCGTTTATTCTTCCGCGTTCGGCGCCGCGCCGGGCCTCGATGAAGTGCGCGAAGCGGTCGAGGAATTCGCCGCCGCGGAAGGCCGCCGGCCGCGCATCATGATCGCCAAGCTGGGGCAGGATGGCCATGACCGCGGCGCGAAAGTCGTCGCCACGGCCTTCGCCGATCTCGGCTTCGACGTCGACATCGGGCCGCTCTTTCAGACGCCCGAGGAAGCGGCCCGGCAAGCGATCGAGAACGATGTTCATGCGATTGGCGTCTCGACGCTCGCTGCCGGCCACAAGACCCTGGTGCCCCAGCTCATCGAGGCCTTGAAGCGTGAGGGCGCCGATGACATCGTCGTCTTCGTGGGCGGCGTGATTCCGGTGCAGGACTATGAGGCGCTCCATGCCGCAGGGGTAAAGGGCATCTTTGGCCCCGGCACGCCGATCCCGCAGTGCGCCGGTGAAGTCTTGCGCGCGATCCGTGCCGCGCACCTGCCGGCTAGCGTCTGAGGATGAACTGTGATACGGTAATACCGTATTTCACTCCTGGAGGATGCCATGGCCCTATCCGTTCGTCTCGATCCCTTGCTGGAAAGCCGCCTCGAGCAGGAAGCGCGGCGGCGCGGCATCACGAAGTCCGAGGTCGTCAAGGATGCCTTGGAGCGCGTGCTCGGCATGAAGAACCCTTATGCCTTGCTCATGGAGGTGCGCGATCCAGAGGCCTATTGCGTCTGCGAGCCGACCAGCCGCGATTCGGAGAACGCCAGCGAGAAGGTCAAGGACAAACTCCGTGCGAAGCATTCTCTTTGATGCGGGCCCTTTGATTGCTGCCTTCTCGCCAACCGACGCCCATCGCAGCGAAGTCGAGGCCAAGCTTGCTCGGCTAGCTCAGGAAGGCACCCGACTCGTTACGACCTGGCCTTGCATCGCCGAGGCAAGCTATATGCTTGCGCCGCCGCGCCGCTTTGAGATGCTCAAGTGGGTGGGCTTAGGAGGTGTCATCGTTTACCCCTTCGATCCTGCGCATCTCGAGGACATGGTGCGCTGGATGGCGCGCTATACCGACGCTCAAGCGGAAATGGACTTCGCCGACGCCTCGCTCTATTGGCTCGCGGTCGAGACCGGCATTCACGAGATCATGACGCTCGATTGCAAGGATTTTGCGCGCTATCGGCTGCCCGACGGGCGGGAGTTTCAAATTGTCTGAACACTCGGCGCTGGCACGACGGCCCTCGGTTGCGCCTCAGTCGCTCGCGACCGAGGATCGGGCCCTCATCAACGGCGTGCTAGCGGGAAAGCGTCGCGCGCTGGCCAAGGCGATCACGCTGATCGAATCGACGCGCGCCGACCACCAGGAACGTGCGGGCCGCCTGCTCGACGCCCTCTTGCCGCAGACGGGCAAGAGCCTGCGCATCGGCCTCACGGGCGTGCCTGGCGTCGGCAAATCGACCTTCATCGAGGCTTTCGGCCTTTATCTCATCGAAGCGGGCAAAAAAGTTGCGGTGCTCGCCGTCGATCCGTCCTCTTCCTTAAGCGGCGGCTCGATTTTGGGCGACAAGACGCGCATGGCGCGCTTAAGCCAACTGGAGGCGGCCTTCATTCGACCCTCGCCCTCGGCGGGCGCCCTCGGCGGGGTGGCCGAGAAAACGCGCGAGGCGCTGCTCCTCTGCGAGGCGGCCGGCTTCGATGTCGTCATCGTCGAGACCGTCGGCGTCGGGCAAAGCGAGACGGCCGTGGCAGGCATGACCGACGCTTTCGTGCTCTTGCAATTGCCGAATGCGGGCGACGAGCTACAGGGCATGAAGCGCGGCATCATGGAACTCGCTGATCTCATCGTCATCAACAAGGCCGACCTCGATGCCGCCGCGGCCGAGCGCGCCGCACAGGGCCTGCGAAGCGCGCTTGCGCTCTTGCATCCATCCGCTTCGGGCTGGCGGCCGCCGGTGCTGACGGTAAGCGCGCACCGCGGCCAGGGCATCGAAGCCGTCTGGCAGGCCCTGCTCGAATTCGAGCGCACCCAGCGGGCGAGCGGCGCCTGGGAAGACAAGCGGCGCCGCCAGGCGCTCGCCTGGATGTGGCAGGCGATCGATGCAGGATTACGCCACCGTTTTCGCGAACATCCGGCAGTGCGCGCGCTCTTGCCTGAGCTTTCCCGCGCCGTCGAGGCGGGCGAAACCTCTCCCACGGCCGCCGCGCAGCGGCTTCTGAATCTGCTGAACCGGTATTTCTAGGAGAACCCATCCATGCACGAGATCATCGCGGAACTGGAAAGAAAGCGCACGCTGGCGCGGCTGGGCGGCGGGCAGAAACGCATCGACGCCCAGCACGCCAAGGGCAAGCTCACGGCGCGCGAGCGCATCGAACTCCTGCTCGACCCGGGCACCTTCGAAGAGTGGGACATGTTCAAGGAGCACCGCTGCACGGACTTTGGCATGGCCGAGAACAAGGTGCCCTCCGACGGGGTGGTCACGGGCTACGGCACGATCAATGGCCGCATGGTGTTCGTCTTCTCGCAGGATTTCACCGTCTTCGGCGGCGCGCTCTCCGAAGCGCATGCCGAGAAGATCTGCAAGATCATGGACAAGGCGATGCAGGTGGGCGCGCCGATCATCGGTCTCAACGACTCAGGCGGCGCGCGCATTCAGGAAGGCGTGGCGGCCTTGGGCGGCTATGCCGAGGTGTTCCAGAGAAATGTCCTCGCATCCGGCGTGATCCCGCAGATTTCGCTCATCATGGGGCCCTGCGCGGGCGGCGCGGTCTATAGCCCGGCGATGACCGACTTCATCTTCATGGTCAAGGATTCCTCCTACATGTTCGTCACCGGCCCTGACGTCGTGAAGACCGTCACGCATGAAGAAGTGACGGCCGAGGAGCTCGGCGGCGCGACGACGCACACGACGAAATCCGGTGTGGCCGATCTCGCCTTCGAAAACGACGTCGAGGCGCTCTTGCTCGTGCGCCGCTTCTTCAACTTCCTGCCGCAGAACAACCGCGAGAAGCCGCCGATCCGGCCGACCACCGATCCGGCCGACCGCATCGACTTAAGCCTCGATACGCTGGTGCCCGATAACCCGAATAAGCCTTATGACATCAAGGAGCTGATCGTCAAGGTCGTCGATGAGGGCGACTTCTTCGAATTGCAGCCGGATCACGCCAAGAACATCGTGATCGGCTTTGCGCGCATGGAAGGGCAGACGGTCGGCATCGTCGCCAATCAGCCGATGGTCTTGGCCGGCTGCCTCGACATCAAAAGCTCGATCAAGGCGGCACGCTTCGTGCGCTTTTGCGATGCCTTCAACATTCCGATCATCACCTTCGTCGACGTGCCGGGCTTCATGCCGGGCACGGCGCAGGAGTATGGCGGCATCATCAAGCATGGCGCCAAGCTCCTCTATGCCTATGCCGAATGCACGGTGCCGAAGATCACCGTCATCACAAGGAAGGCCTATGGCGGCGCCTATGACGTGATGGCCAGCAAGCACCTGCGGGGGGACGTCAATTTCGCCTGGCCCTCGGCCGAGATCGCCGTCATGGGCCCGAAGGGCGCCGTCGAGATCATCTTCCGCGAAGACAAGCACGACCCGGTGAAGCTTGCCGCGCGTGAGGCCGAATACAAGGCCAAGTTCGCCAACCCCTTCGTCGCCGGCGCGCGCGGCTTCATCGACGACGTGATCCAGCCGCACGAGACGAGAAAGCGTATCTGCCGTTCCTTGGTGATGCTGAGGAACAAGAAGATCGAGAACCCGTGGCGCAAGCACGGCAATATTCCCCTCTGAGGAACCGGACATGTTCAAGAAGATCCTGATCGCTAACCGCGGTGAGATCGCCTGCCGCGTCATCAAGACCTGCCGCAAGCTCGGCATCGCCACCGTCGCTGTCTATTCGGAAGCCGACCGCGATGCCCTGCACGTCGAGCTGGCCGACGAAGCCGTCTTGATCGGCCCGCCGCCCTCGAAAGAAAGCTATCTCGTGATGGATAAGCTCATCGCCGCCTGCAAACAGACTGGCGCCGAGGCCGTGCACCCGGGTTATGGCTTTCTTTCGGAAAACGCCGAGTTCTCCCGCCGGCTCGAGGAAGCGGGCATCGTCTTCATCGGCCCCAAGGCCGACTCGGTCGCCAAGATGGGCGACAAGATCGAATCGAAGAAGCTCGCGCTGGCCGCTCAGGTCAATACGATCCCGGGCCACAACGAGGCGATCGAAAGCCCGCAGGCGGCGGTGGAAATCGCCCGGAAGATTGGCTATCCGGTGATGATCAAGGCCTCCGCGGGCGGCGGTGGCAAGGGGCTGCGGGTGGCCTGGAACGACCAGGAGGCCTATGAGGGCTTTGCCTCCTGTCAGACCGAGGCAAAGAACGCCTTTGGCGATGACCGCGTCTTCATCGAGAAATACGTCGAAGAGCCGCGCCACATCGAGATCCAGGTGTTGGGCGATGCGCATGGCAACCTCGTCTATCTCTTCGAGCGCGAATGCTCGATCCAGCGCCGCCACCAGAAGGTCATCGAGGAGGCGCCCTCGCCCTTCCTCGATCCGGAAACGCGCCGCGCGATGGGCGAACAGGCGGTGGCGCTGGCACGCGCCGTGAATTACCAGTCGGCCGGCACCGTCGAGTTCGTCGTCAATGGCAAGGACAAGAGCTTTTACTTCCTCGAGATGAACACGCGCTTGCAGGTCGAGCATCCGGTCACCGAGATGATCACCGGCCTCGATCTCGTCGAATGGATGATTCGCGTGGCCGCCGGCGAGAAGCTGCCCTTCCGTCAGGAAGACCTCAAGATCGACGGCTGGGCGATCGAGTGCCGCATCAACGCCGAGGATCCGTTCCGCGGCTTTCTGCCCTCGACGGGCCGCCTCGTCAAGTTCATCCCGCCGGCCGAGGGCCATGGCGTGCGCGTCGATACCGGCGTCTATGAAGGCGGCGAGATTTCGATGTATTATGACTCGATGATCGCCAAGCTCATCACCCACGCGCCGACGCGCGAAGGGGCGATCGCCAAGATGCGCGATGCCTTGAATGCCTTCGTGATCCGCGGCGTGGCCGCCAACATCGCCTTCCAGGCGGCGCTCATGCAGCATCCGCGCTTCGTCTCGGGCCATTTCAGCACCGGCCTCATCGCCGAGTCCTACCCGAAAGGCTTCGATGCCTCGATGGTGCCGCATGACGATCCGGCGCTTCTCATCGCCGTCGCGGCAGCGATGCATCGCCAGCATGAGGAACGCAACGCGCTGATTTCCGGCCAGATGCCCGGCCACGAATACCGGCCGGCCGAGGAATTCGTCGTGCGGCTGCCCGATGGCAGCGATCATGTGGTGACTGTCGCTCCCGCCGCGGGCGGCTGGGACATCGCGCTCGGCGGCGAGACCTATGCAATCCGCTCCGACTGGCGCTTCGGCGAGCCGCTTTATCGCGGCACGTGTAACGATGAGCCCTTCACGATGCAGGTCGAGCGCCGCGGCCTCGGCTACCGCCTCTTTCACTGGGGCACGCAAATCGACCTCCTGGTGCTCTCGCCGCGTGCGGCGCATTTGCTCTCGCTGATGCCGCACAAGGCGCCGCCCGACATGTCGAAGTTCCTGCTCTCGCCGATGCCGGGGCTCTTGACCCACATCGCCGTCTCCCCCGGCCAGGAAGTCAAGGCCGGCGAGGTGCTCGCCAAGATCGAAGCGATGAAGATGGAAAACGTCTTGAAGGCCGAACGCGATTGCATCGTCGATGCGTGGCTCGCCAAGCCGGGCGAGAGCCTCTCGGTCGACCAGCCGATCCTCTCTTTCAAATAAGCCCGAAAGTCGGCGCTGGCCCGACGGCCCCCTAGGCCGAAAGGCCCGCTTTTCGCCTTCTTTTCGGGCATTCCCGCTCGAGGGGGATCGCTAGACTCCGGGCAGACGGTAAAACAGGCCCGGATATGTCTTTTTGGAGAAAAGAGGCGCGCGGTGATGGCTGGACATCGGTGATCTTCGAGGCCGAGCGCATCGTCGTGGCCAGCGTGCTGCGGCGCGGTGCGGCCAAGCCCCTCGTGCGCGCCTGCGAAAGCTTCGCGCGCGAGGGCAGCGAAGCGGAGTCCTTGAAGCGGCTTAAGCAAGCCAAGCGCATCGGTCACAGTCCTTGCACTACCTTGCTCGGCCACGGCCAATATCAGCTCCTCCAGGTCGATGTGCCCGACAATGCCAAGAGCCTGCCCCGTGAAGAGCTGCGCGAGGCGCTGCGCTGGCGCATCAAGGAGATGGTCGATTTTCCCGTCGAAGCGGCCGGCCTCGATCTCCTCGACATTCCTGCCACCGGCAGCCGCACGCCGCAAGTCTGGGTCGTCGTGGCGAGCCACGCCGTCTTGCAGCCGCGCATCTGGGCGTTCCAAGACGCCAAGGTAGCGCTCGCGGCCATCGACATCCCGGAGCTCGCCCAGCGCAACCTCGCCGCGCTCTTCGAAGAGGAAAACCGCGCGCTGGCGCTCGTCGCCTTCGATGGCGAGGGCGGCCGCCTCACGATCAGCCATCGCGGCGAGCTCATCATGACGCGCCACATCGAGGTGAGCGCCGCCGAGCTCGCCGACGGCCAGGCCGAAGCGCTCTTCGAGCGCGTGCTGCTCGACATCCAGCGCACGCTCGACAACTTCGACCGCAACTTTAGTGCCATTCCGCTCACACGCCTCTTGATCGGCCCCTTGCCGGGCGGGGAGGCCTTCCTCGCCTATCTGGCCGCCAATCTCTCCTTGCCGGTAGTTCAGGCCGATCTTGCCAGCGCGCTCGACCTCGAGGCCGTGCCGCAGCTCGCCGAACCCCAACGCCAGGCGGAAGGCTGGCTGGCGCTTGGCGCGGCGCTCCGGGAGGGTTAAAGCATGGCCCAGCAGATCAACCTCTACGATCCGACGCTCAAGCGCACGCGCGAGTGGCTCACGCTCGGCAATCTCTTGGTGCTCGGCGTGGGGCTCGCCCTCGTCGTCTTCGTCCATGCTGTCGCGGCACGCCTCGAACTGCCGGTGCTGGCGAAACGAGTGGCCGACAGTGAAGCGCAGACGAAGGCGCTGCGCGAACAGTTCGCGCGCTTGGGCCAGACGCTGGCCGAACGTCAGCCCGATGCGGCGCTCGTCGAAGCGATCGCCCAGCAGCGCCAACGGCTCGAACAGCGCCGCGCCGTGCATGAAGCCTTGGCAGAGCGCCGCGCGGGCAAAGCGGGCGAGCCTTACGCCGAGCTGCTGCGGGGCTTGGCGCGGCAGAGCATGAATGGACTGTGGCTGACGGGGTTTAGCGTCGATGCCCACGGTCGCATGGAAATCCGCGGCCGCACGCTGGATCCGGCGCTCTTGCCCGAATACATCCGCCGCCTCAACCGCGAAGCGGCCTTTCAAGGCCGTGCCTTCGCGGCCTTGAAGCTCGAGCCGGGCAAGGCCGAGCCCCCCGCCGGCACGATGCCCTCACCGGCGCCTACACCGGCATCAACACTTTCCCAGCGCGCGCCCTGGCATGAATTCACGCTGATCCCGCTCAAGGCCGAAGGCGAAGCTCCGGCGCGTAGCGGCGCGGGAGGGACGGGATGAGCACCACGCTCACGGCCCAATGGCAAGCGGCCTCGGCGCGCTTTGCCGCCTTGCAACGTCGCGAAAAGCTCTTGGTGGCTGGCGCCACGGTCTTCGCACTGCTCTTTGGCGGCTATCGCCTCGCGATCGAACCGGCCCAGCAAGAGGCGGCCCGCCTCAAAAAGACGCTCACTCAGCAGCAGGCCGAGCAGGAGCAATTGCGGGCGCAGCTTCTCGCACTCGCGAGCAACCGCAGCGATCCCGATGCCGTCAATCGCGCCGAACTACAGCGCCTGCAGCAGCAACTTGCGGACGTGGAGCGCGAGATCGAGCGCTTCGACCGCCTGCTCGTCGCGCCCACCGAAGCGCCGGTGCTCTTGCAAACGCTCTTGGCCCGCCATCGTGGCCTTTCCCTCGTGAGCCTGACGACCCTGCCGCCCGAGCCGCTGATCGCCCCGCCCAAGAGCGAGAAAGGGGAAAGTGCAAAGCCTGCCGAGCGAAACTTGGCGGGCAACCTCTATCAGCATGGCATCGAGATCAAGATTGCCGGCAGCTATCCCGAGCTGCTCGCCTATGTGAGCGAGCTCGAGCGCCTGCCGCAAAAGCTCCTCTGGGGCGGCATGCGGCTTGTCGTCACTGAGCATCCGGTCAGTGAGCTGACGATCACGGTCTATACCTTGAGTTTGGAGTCGGCATGGCTCGTCGTCTGATTTCGTTCGGCGTGGGGCTCGCCCTCATGGGCATGGCGCAAGCCCAATTGCCCGATCCGACCCGCCCGCCGGCAAATCTCATGGTCACGAACGCCGGGGCACCGGAGTCTGCCCCGCCGGCCGCGCTTACGCTGCAATCGGTGATCCTGCGCAAAGGGGGCAAGCCGGCCGCGCTCATCAATGGCGAGTTCGTGGAGCTTGGCGGCAAAGTCGGCGAGGCGCGCCTCGTCAAGATTCGGGAAGACCGCGTCGTGTTGCGTGGGCCCTTGGGTGAAGAAACCCTGCGCCTCACCCCGGCGGCCGAGAAGAAGCCTGTCGCGCCGGCGGGCAAGGCGAAGAAGGAGTCGAAGCGATGAGAAGCTGGTGGATGATGCCGATGGCGCTGGGGCTCGCTGCCTGTGCGGCGCCGCCGCCACGGCCCGATCTCGTGCGCGAGCAAATCGGGGCGGAACTTCAGCAGGCCGTCAAAGAACGCAAGACGAGCGAAGGGAAGAGCCCGGAGGCGGCTCTACTGCCGCCGCTGACCGTCTCCCTGCCGCCGCAGGACAATGGCCAAGCGGAGGCGCGCTTCGATCTCTCCGTCGTCAATGCGCCGGCGGCGCAGGTCTTCATGGCCATCGTCACCGGCACCAAGTACAACATGCTGGTCGGCCCCGAAGTGACCGGCAACATCACGGTCAATCTCAAGGATGTCACGGTCAAGGAGGCCTTGGAAGCAATCCGCGAGCTCTATGGCTACGAATTCAGCATCCAGGGCAATCGCATCACGATCCAGCCGAATACCTTGCAGACGCGTGTCTTCCAGGTCAATTACCTCGCCAGCCGCCGCCAGGGAGCGACCGAATTGCGCGTGACCTCGAGCGCGATCACCAGCGCCGGCCCCACGGGTACGGCCACGCCGACGACGACGCCGCCCGGCGTGGCGGCGCCGGTGCCAGGAGGAACGCAGCCTGTCACGAGCACGACGAGCCGGGTGCAGACGCAGTCGGATGCCGATTTCTGGAAAGATTTGAAGAGCGCGCTCGACACCCTCGTCGCCGGCGAGGGGCGCAGCGTCGTCGTCAATAGCCTCTCGGGCGTGGTCGTCGTGCGCGCGCTGCCGCGCGAGCTGCGCGCCGTCGAGCAGTATCTCAAGGCCACCCAGGCGATGGTCGAGCGTCAGGTGATGCTCGAGGCGAAGATCCTCGAAGTGCGCCTCCACGAACAATATCAGTCCGGCATCAACTGGGCTTCCTTCAATGGCAGCCAGACCAATCGCTTGAGCCTCGGCGTGCTGCAGCCCGGCGGCTCGCTCGGCCCCTCGGGCACGGGGGCGCTTGGCAGCAATGATCTTGCCGCCTTGCCGGGGCTCGCTGGCACGATGGCGGCTTCGGCGCTCGGCAACGGCTTCGTGGGGCTTGCCTTCCAGACCGCCAACTTCGCAGCGCTCTTGAACTTTCTCGAAACGCAAGGCACGGTCTCGGTGCTCTCGAGCCCGCGCATCGCGACGATCAACAACCAGAAGGCGGTGCTCAAGGTCGGCACCGACGAGCTCTTCGTCACCAATGTCACGACGACGACGACGAGCACCACGGCCGGCACCACGGCCACACCATCCCTGACGCTGCAGCCTTACTTCTCGGGCATCTCGCTCGACGTGACGCCGCAGATCGACGACGATGGCAACATCATCCTGCATATCCATCCGGCGATCAGCACCGTCTCGGAAAAGAACAAGGTCGTCGATCTCGGCACGATGGGCCAATACACGCTGCCCCTGGCAACCTCGAGCGTCAATGAGACCGACAGCATCGTGCGCGTGCAGGATGGCAACATCGTCGCCATCGGCGGCCTCATGACGCAGGAGCAAAGCAGCGACAGCCGCGGGCTGCCTGGCACGGCCGGAGCCACGGCGGGGAATCTCTTGGGGCAGCGCGGCCGTTCGCTCGCCAAGCGCGAACTCGTGATCCTCTTGAAGCCGACCATCATCAAGGACGACCGCGCCTGGGTCAGGGATCTCGATCAAAGCAGCGAACGCGTGCGCGACTTCCTCCTGCCGCCGCTCTCCGTGGCACCGCGCTAAACGCAGTTGGATCCAGAGGGATGGCAAGGCAATGGACGAGAAAACGGTGACGAGAGGGAAGCGGCCGGGTGGGCGACGATTTGTGAGCGGGCGTCGGCAGCCGAAGGCTGTGGGCGCGGAAAAGGCGCCCACTTGTATGAGCGTCAGCGAGTGGTGGGCGCCCCGCGCCCAAGCCCATTGGTGCCCCCGCCCGCGAACCATGAGCCGACTGCCCGGCCGCTTCTCTCGCAGCCCATTCGTTTTGGATCGTTAAGCCGTGTACCTCGCCCACTTCGGTTTGACGCAATTGCCCTTTGGCTTGACGCCGGATACCGACTTCGTCTATCCGAGCCAAAGCCACCTCGAAGGGCTTAACCTCCTGCATTGTGCGCTCGCAAGCGGCGAGGGTTTCATCAAGATCGTCGGCGAGGTCGGCACCGGCAAGACGCTTCTTTGCCGCCACTTCCTCGCTGAATTGGGGCCCGAATGGAAGGCGGCCTATCTGCCCAACCCGCAGATGGAGCCGCGCGCCTTCCTGCGCGCCGTGGCCGACGATCTGGGCACGGCCGCGGGCGAACCCGAGGCAGCGCACGTCATCAAGCGGCTCAACCATCGCCTGCTCGATCTCGCGCGCGCCGGCAAGAAGGTCGTGCTTTGCATCGATGAAGCGCAGACCATGCCGCGGCTCACCCTCGAGAGCCTGCGCCTGCTATCAAACCTCGAGACGGAAAAGCGCAAGCTCTTGCACATCGTCCTCTTTGGCCAGCCCGAGCTCGACGAGATGCTGGATGCCCATTCGGCGCGCCAGCTCAAGCAGCGTATCGTCTTCCACCATCGGCTGCGCCGCCTCGAAGCCGAGGAGATCGGCAGCTATCTCGAACAGCGGCTGCGCATCGCCGGATATGCTGGTGAGCCGCTCTTTGCGCCTTCCGCCATCAAGCGGTTGCACCGCGGCTCGGAAGGCATCCCGCGGCTCGTCAACATCCTCGCCCACAAGGCGCTCATCGCCGCCTTTGGCGAAGGCAGCCTCAAGGTCGAGGCGCACCACATCGACGCCGCCATCGAAGACACCGAAGGCGCGGTGAAACCGCGGCGCTGGTGGCCTTGGTAGGAGAAGCGCGATGAGCGTCATCAACCAGATGCTGCGCGACTTGGATGCCCGCCAGGCGAGCGAGCAAGAGCGCGCCGGCCTGCCGCCGCGCTTGCGCCCTCTGCCGCCGGCGCGCTCGTCGCGCGCCCAGTCTTGGCGCTATCTTTTGATCGGCATGGCCTTGGGCGGCCTCGTCGCAGGCCTCGCCGTCGCCTGGCTCATGGCGCCGCCTCCCTCTTCGCCGCCCCAGGCCGTCTTGCCAGCGCCGACTTTTTCGCCTGCCACCGCCGCCTCGCCCGCACCTGCGACGCCCGCCCCGCCCGCTGCGGGGAGCGCGCCGGCGGCGGAAGCGAAGCGCGCCGATCTCGGCGAGATGAAGCTTGCAACACAGCTAGCGCTTCCCCAAGCAGCGCCAGGCAAGGCCGTAGAGCGCTCATCCCCGACCAAGAGCGACAACCGCCAAGAGGTTCGCGAACCGGCGGCGGCCACCGTCAAGACCGATCCCGCGCCAGCGGTGCCGGCGCCCGAAGCGCAGATCGACAAGCAAAGCCGCGGCGGGCCGGGGCGCGAGCTCGCCGAGGCCGAATACCGCAAGGGCATGCAGGCGGTCAAGCGCGGCGAGCCCGCGGTGGCACAACCGCTCTTTCAACATGCGCTCGAACTCGATCCGCAGCATGCGCGCGCGCGCCAGGCGCTCTTGTCGGTGCTCGTCGGCGCCAAGGCCTGGGAGGATGCAAAGCGCGTCGCACAAGCGGGGCTTATGCTCGATCCGGCGCAGACGGGCTGGGCGGTGATTCTCGCGCGCCTGCAGTTCGAGCAGGGCGAGCTTTCCGAGGCGCTGGCAACGCTCGAAAAACACGCCGCTTACGCCGCGCAGGATGCCGATTACCAGAGCCTCTATGCCTTCTTGCTGCAAAAGCAGCAGCGCTTTGCCGAGGCGGCAGAGCGCTTTCGCGCCGCGCTCGCCTTACGGCCCGCCGAAGGCCGCTGGTGGTTTGGGCTCGCCGTCGCGCTCGAACAGGTGGGCCGATTGGAGGAGGCGCGCCAGGCCTATGCCAAGGCCAAGGAAGCGGGCAATCTGCCGGCGGAACTCGCTGCTACCGCCGAGCAGAAGTTCAAGGCGGCCCAGCCTTGAGGGCCCGCGTTGCGCTCCAGCCGAAGACGCGCACTGCTCCTGCCGCCTTGAGCGCGCTTGCCGCGGCATCGAAGGTCGCCCCCGTCGTCATCACGTCATCGACGAGGATGACGGAAAGGCCCGCATAGCTGCGCTCGGCGAGAAAGGCCTGCCGCAGATTGCGCGCGCGCTCTTCCCAGGCCAGCGTGCTTTGCGGCGCGGTCTCACGCACGCGCACGAGGCCCGTCGTATCGAGCGGCAGCATAAGTGCGCGTGCGAGCGGCCGGGCAAGTTCGAGTGCTTGGTTGAAGCCGCGCTCTTTGAGCCGCGCGCGGGAAAGCGGCACGGGCACGATAACGTCGCCCGCCGGCCGGGGGCCGCCGAGCATCGCGGCGGCGAGACAGTCGGCGCTGGCGAGACGGCGGGCGAAGGGCTCGCCCGGAAACTTGAAGAGGCGCACGAGGGCGTCGGCGGGCGGCGCATACTGAAGCGGCGTAAAGCAGGCATCGAAGGCCGGCGGCTGTTTGAGGCAAGCGCCGCAGGCGGGCGCTGGCGCTTCGAGCGGCTGCGCGCAGACGGGGCAAAGCGGCCCGGCAAGCCGCGGCAGGTCGGCCTCGCATTCCGCGCACAGCGCCCCTGTGGCCCGATCGCCGCACAAGAGGCAGACGCGCGGTAGGAGCCGGTTCAACCAAGCGTCGATTGACAGGGGCAGAGGCATCGAGGAAGATCACTAGATGAGTGTGGCCAAGGATTTTGCGCGCGCTGCGGCATCCTACGACAGCGCGGCGTTTTTGGCGCGCGAGGTGGGCCGTCGCATGGCGGAGCGTCTCGAGTGCGTGCGGCTTAAGCCCCATCGTTTTGCCGACATCGGCTGCGCGACCGGCGATGGCTTGAGGATCTTGGCGGCGCGCTACCCGCAGGCCTTGCCGCTCGCGATCGATCTTGCCTATCCGATGCTTGCGGCCGTGCGCGCGCGCGCGGGCTGGTGGGCGCGCCTCTCGGGCCGTGCGCCGCGGCTTGTCAATGCCGATGTGCGCGCCCTGCCGTTGGCTGCCGAGAGCCTCGATCTCGTCTGGTCGAATCTCATGCTGCACTGGCTCGAGGGGCCTGACGAGCTTGCCGCCGCCTTGACGGAACTTCATCGCGTGCTCGCCCAGGAGGGGCTCTTGCATTTCTCGCTGCTCGGCCCCGATACGCTCAAGGAACTGCGCCGCTTGGGCGCGCCGATCCGCCGCTTCGCCGACATGCACGACATCGGCGACCTCTTGGCGCGCTGCGGCTTTGCCGATCCGGTCATGGAGATGGAGATGATCACCCTCACCTACCGCTCGCCGCGGCTCTTTCTCGCCGACCAGCGCCGCTTGGGCGCGCGCGGGCTGCTGGGGCATCTCAGCTGGCGGGATTGGCGCAAGCTCTTCGCGGCCTGGGAGCGGCAAGACGGTTTCTTGCCGGCGCACTTCGAGGTCGTTTACGGCCACGCCTGGAAGGCGGCCCCTAAGCACGCCGTGATCCATTTCCAGCGCCGGGCTGCGACGGATCAGGCGGGGTCGGCGGAAGGCTCAGCCCGTCCAAGGAGATGATCGAGCAGCGCGCGCAGGCGGGCGGGTCTGAACGGGCGCGGCAGCAATAAGCGCCGCCGTCCATGCACCGCCCCCGGCCGCAACGGGCCCGGATGGATCAACAGGGCCGGCACGCTCGTGCAGGCGACGGTGTCGATGCGATCGAGCAGCGCCTCGGCCGCGGCAAGATCGCCAGCGGTCTCATAGACGGTGAGCGCCGGCGCGCCGTGGCGGGCGACCCAGGCGAGCGCCTCGCTGGGCAACAGCGCCTGGGCGCGTGCGTGGCCCCAGGTGCTGATGAGCTCGAGGAGCGCATCGCGCTCCGTGCTCGCCTCGCCCACCACGAGCAGATCAACTTCCGCTGAATCGGCGAATTCTTCATGTGCAACGAGGGCCGCGGGCGGGGCAGGGGCGAGCGGAATCGTCACGGCGAAACGGCTGCCGTGGCCTAAGCGTGAGCACAGCTCGATCGGATGATCGAGGAGCTCGCTGATGCGCTTGACGATGGCGAGTCCCAGTCCCAAGCCCTTGTTGGCATCGCGCTCGGGGTTGTTAAGCTGCACGAGTTCCTCGAAGATCGCCGCTTGCTGTTCGGGTGCGATGCCGGGCCCGGTATCCCAGACCTCGATGCGCACCTTTTCACCGCGGCGCCGGCAGGCGACGAGCACGGCTCCGTGACGGGTGTGGCGGATCGCATTGCCGATGAGGTTGATGAGCAGGCGATAGAGCAGCACCGGATCGGTATCGAGCCAGCACTCGTTGAGATGCCGACGCAGCGCAATGCCGCGTTTGTCCGCCAGGGGGGAGAATTCGTCGAGCACCGTGCCGATTGCGACGCTCGCTTGCACCGGCTGCCGCTGGATCGAATAGGCCTGGCTTGCGAGGCGCGAATAGTCGAGCAAGCTATCCAACAGGCTTTGCAGCGTCTCGACGGTGCGCGCGAGCTGTTTGATCTTGGGCAGCAAGGCGCTGCCTTTCGCGTCGTGGCGTAGGCGCTCGACGAAGAGAGCAAGCGCCTGCACCGGCTGGCGTAAGTCATGGCTCGCCGCCGCGAAGAAGCGGCTGCGCGCACGGGCGGCGCGCTCGGCGGCGTCGCGCTCGGCGCGCAGGCTGGCGGTTGCCTCTTCGATGCGGCGCTTGAGCTCCTCCTGGGTCTGCCCGACGGCGGCCGCCATCGTGTTGATGCCGCGTGCGAGTTCGCCGAGCTCCCCCTGCTCTTCACAGGCGAAGGGAGCGACGCGCACCTCGAGGCGGCCATGCGTGATGCCGGCGACGACGCGGCCGATCTCGCCGAGCGTGCGCAGCAGGCCGTGGGCAAGCCCCAGCGCCAGCAGGATGCCGAAGAGCAACGCGACGATCGCGATGCCTGCCGCCTGCGAGGTCTGTTGGCGCACCTCGTCGAGCAGGGACTGGTTGGAGATTTGCAGCATGAGGCGGCCCAAGGGCAGCACGGGGACGGCCACGTCGCTCATGAAGAGATCGGCCTCGCCATAGCTCGTCGGCCAGATGTCGATGAGGTGCCAATGCACGCGCGGCTCATCGAGCGCGGAAGCCGACCAGCCGACGAACGCTGTCTCGACGGCGGGGAGCCGTTCCGGCGGCAGGGTGGAGGCGAGCACTCGGCCTTGCCCGTCGAGGAAGGCGGCAGCGATCACGTCGCGCTCGGGCAGGGCGGATTCGAGCAGCCGCAGCAGCATCTCGCGGTCGCCGACGAAGAGGCTGTGCTCCGCCGAGGCGGAAAGCTGGCGGGCGACGGCGGAAAGCCGCCGGTGCTGCTCCTCCGCAGCCCGTTTGAGCTGCTCGCTCGCGAGGAGCCCCGTCACCAGCAGAGCGACGAGCACCGCCGGGGCGAGGGCAGCGAGCAGGATGCGTTGGCGCAGGCCGAAGCGCTTCATGATCGCAGTCTATGACGAAAACAAAAAGGCGGCCAGCGGCCGCCTTTTTCAATCATTGCCTGGAAAAGCGGGCTTAGGGAAACGCTTGAGAAATCGTCGCGAGCGGTCGGAGGGCAAGGCGCACGGAGCGCAGCGACCGAGACATATCGAGTAGATAGGCGAGGGAGCGAGCACCGGAGAACGCAGCCATCCGACCGCGCAGCAGATTTATCAGCGTTTCCTCAGTGCAAGCCGGCGATGTAATCCGCTACCGCCTTGATCTCGGCGTCGGTCATCTTGAGCGCGATCATCCGCATCATCTTGTTCGGATCGTTGGCGCGCTCGCCGGCGCGGAAGGCCTTGAGCTGCGCCTCGGTATATTCGGCATACTGGCCGGCCAGACGCGGATACTGGATGGGCAGGCCGGCGCCCGTCGGGCCGTGGCAGCCGGCGCAGGCAGGCAAGCCCTTGCTCGCATCGCCCGCGCGCCAGAGCTTCTTGCCGAGCTCCAGCGTCTCGCGGTTCTTCGCTTCGCCGAGCGTGGGCTTCTGCGAAGCGAAATAGGCGGCGAAGTCCTTCATCTGCTCGTCGGTGTAAGGCGCGATCATGCCGTTCATGATCGCATTGACGCGCTCGCTCTTGCCGTTTGCGTCGGCCTTGAAGTTCTTCATCTGCTTGTAGAGATATTCGGCATGCTGGCCGGCGAGCTTCGGGTTCGCCGAGCTCGGGCTGTTGCCATCCGGGCCGTGGCAAGCGCCGCAGACGGTGGAGGCGATCGGCTGGCCACGGGCGGCATCGCCCTTGTAAGCGGCCGGGGCGGGCTCGTTGGCCTGGGCCGCGAATGCGAGGGCGGCGAGCGAAAACAGCAGGGCATTGAGCGAAAAGCGGGTCATCATGAGGCTCCTCGTGGACTGCGCAGCGAACAATAAACGCGCTATTCTATATCAGCCCGCGTTAATGTTGATGCCCTAGACCTCTCCTTGCGCTTCATGCCCCCTTCGCTGTTCCGCCACGCCCGCTTCGAGCTTTCCGTGGCCGATCCCTTGGCCCTTCCCGAGCCGCGCGGCGCGGAGATCGCCTTCGCGGGCCGCTCCAATGCGGGCAAGTCTTCGGCGATCAATGCGCTCGCAGGGCAAACAAGGCTGGCCTTCGTCTCCAGGACGCCGGGCCGCACCCAGCTCATCAACCTGTTTCGCCTCGGCAATGGCGCGGCCTTGGTCGATCTGCCCGGCTATGGCTATGCCGAAGTGCCCGAGGCGGTGCGCCGCCGTTGGCAGGGGCTCCTCGAGCATTATTTGACGAAGCGGCAAGCCTTGGCCGGTCTCGTCCTCATCATGGATGCACGCCGGCCCTTCACCGCGCTCGATCGCCAGATGGTCGAGTGGTTTGCCCGCACGGGTAAGCCCATTCACTGCCTCTTGACCAAGGCCGACAAATTGAGCCGCATGGAACAGGCGAAGACGCTCGCCGCCGCGCGCCGTCTGGCGAGCGCCGACTTTGCCGGCCTGCCGATCACGCTGCAGCTCTTTTCGAGCCTCAAGAAGACGGGGCTAGAGGAAGCCGAGGCGGTGATCGCCTCGTGGCTTGCCCAAAAAGAAGAATGGCCCCCGGCCAAAGGGGAGGAAAGCCGGGAGCCGAAGGCCTCGATGGAGATCGAGGCACCCGCTCAGGGAGGAATAGCGGGGGAAGACTCATCGCCTTCCGTTTTCTAAGATAGGAATTCGAGCAAAAAGTTCAAGTATTTTTTCGCTAAAAGGTAAGTCCATGATCATCAAGGGTTCTTTCCCGGCGACGCGCCTGCGCCGCATGCGCCGCGACGATTTTTCGCGCCGTCTGATGCGCGAGTCGGCGCTCACTGCCGCCGATTTGATCTACCCCGTCTTCGTGCTGGAGGGGGCCGGCCGAGTCGAGCCGGTCGCCTCGATGCCCGGCGTGGAGCGCATGACGCTCGACCGCCTGCTGCCGGTTGCCGAGCGGGCGCTCGAGCTCGGTATTCCGGCCATTGCGCTCTTTCCGGTCATCGGCCAGGACAAGAAATCGCCGTGCGCCGAGGAAGCCTGGAATCCCGAGGGGCTCGTGCCGACGGTAGTCGCGCGGCTCAAGCGGGAGTTTCCCGAGCTGGGCATTATCACGGATGTCGCGCTCGATCCCTATACGAGCCATGGCCAGGATGGCCTCATCGATCCGGCCGACCCCACGGGCTATGTGATGAACGACGAGACGATCGAGGCGCTTGTCAAGCAAGCGATCACTCACGCGGCCGCCGGCGCCGACGTGGTGGCGCCTTCAGACATGATGGATGGCCGCGTCAAGGCGATCCGTCAGGCCCTTGATGCGAAGAACTATATCCATACGCGCATCCTCGCTTATTCGGCCAAATACGCTTCGAGCTTCTACGGCCCCTTCCGCGACGCGGTGGGTTCCGCGGCCAATCTCGGCAAGGGCAATAAATTCACCTACCAGATGGATCCGGCGAACTCGGACGAAGCGCTGCGCGAGGTGGCCTTCGACCTCGAAGAAGGCGCCGACATGGTCATGGTGAAACCCGGCATGCCGTATCTGGACATCGTGCGGCGGGTGAAAGACACCTTTGGCGTGCCGACCTTCGCCTATCAGGTGAGCGGCGAGGACGCGATGCTGAAAGCCGCGGCGCAAAATGGCTGGCTCGATCACGACGCGGTGATGATGGAGGCGCTCCTCTCCTTCAAGCGCGCCGGTGCCGACGGCATCCTGACTTATTTTGCACTCGAAGCAGCGGCGCTATTGGCCCAGCAATAGGGGTTTCTGCACGGGCCAGAGGGCGAGCGGATCGTCCTGGAAGCCGCTCTTGACGAAGCGCAGCAGCCGGCCTTGCAGGTGGCAGACCAGGAGATCGGCCTGGGCAGCCGCCTCGCGCTCGGCCGGCAGCGCCCCTTGCGCGATGGCGATCTTGAGCGCCTGCTTGAGCGAGGCTTCGAGCCGTTCGTAAAACTGATTGATGCGCGCGATGAGGCGCGGGTGCTCATGGACGAGCGCATCGCCAACCAGGATGCGCGCGAGCCCCCGGTTCTTCACCGCGAAGCGCAAGACGGCGGCCATCATGAGCTCCACCTGCTTGAGGCCGGATTCTTCTTCAGCGGCGATCTGGCCGACGACACCGAGAATCGCGTTCTCGATGAATTCGATGAGGCCCTCGAACATGCGCGCCTTGCTCGGAAAATGCCGGTAGAGCGCGGCTTCGGAGACGTCGAGGCGCGCCGCGAGCGCGGCCGTGGTGATCTTCTCGCCGGCCGGGTTTTCCAGCATGGCGGCGATGGCTTCGAGGATCTGGCGCTTCTTTTCGCCGGGGGCTGTGCTCATCGCGTCAATCCAAGGCGTGGCAGGTCGAGCACAGATTTTACGAGCACATCGACGTAAGCGGGCGCTCGCACCGCGTCGGCGACGAGCACCGTTTTCATGCCGAGCCGCTTGGCGGGCAGGAGATTGGCGGCGCTATCCTCGACGAAGATGCAACGGCGCGGATCGAGCCTTTCCGCGCGCAGGAGTTGGCGAAAGGCCGCAAGATGCGGCTTAGGGACGAAGCGCAGCCGCTCGATCGTCCAGAGGCTGTCGAACAGGCGGCGCACGCTGAGGTGATCGAGCACGGCCTCGACATAGCGGCGCGGCGCGTTGGAAAACAGGATCTTGCGCCCTGGGAGTTTCGCGAGCGCGTGAGTGAGCGCCTTTTCATGCACGACCATCTGCGGCAGCGCATCGAGAAAGTCGTGCGTGCGGGCGAGGAAATCGTGCGGATCGACGCCGTGATGGCGCACGAGGCCCGTGAGTGTTGCGCCGTAGCGCCGCCAGTACTCGTCGCGAAGCTGCTGGGCGGCCGTCTCGTCACAGCCGACTTTCTCGGCCACGTAGTCGAGCATCGCCCGGCTCATCCTCGGGAAGATGTGCGGGTTGGCGTCGTGCAGCGTATTGTCGAGGTCGAACAGCCAGACTCTTTGCGTCACTTCGACTTGATCAAGGTGCCCACACCTTCGTCGGTGAGAATTTCAAGGAGCAATGCATGTTCGACGCGGCCATCGATGATATGCACGCTCTTCACACCGCTTCTGGCCGCATCGAGCGCCGAGCCGATCTTCGGCAGCATGCCGCCCGAGAGCGTGCCATCGGCGACCATCGCATCGATGTCCTTCGGCGTGATGCCGGTCAAGAGCTTGCCCGACTTATCGAGCACGCCGGGCGTGTTGGTCATCATGACGAGCTTTTCGGCCTGCAGCACCTCGGCGATCTTGCCGGCGACGACGTCGGCGTTGATGTTGTAGGTCTCGCCGCGGGGGCCGACGCCGATCGGCGCGATGACGGGGATGAAGTCACCGGAATCGAGAAAGCTGATGATCGAAGGATCGATCGAAGTGATCTCGCCGACCGAGCCGATGTCGATCAGCTCCTCGGGATTGTCTTTGTTGGGGAGCAAGAGCTTCTTGGCGCGGATGAAGTTGCCGTCCTGGCCCGTGAGGCCCACCGCCTTGCCGCCGTGCTGGTTGATGAGGTTGACGATCTCCTTATTCACCTGGCCGCCCAAGACCATCTCGACGATGTCCATCGTCTCCTCATCCGTCACCCGCATGCCCTGGATGAACTCGCCCTTCTTGCCGACGCGTTTCAACAGGTCTTCGATCTGCGGCCCGCCGCCATGCACGACGACCGGATTCATGCCGACGAGCTTCAAGAGCACGACGTCGCGCGCGAAGCAGTCTTTGAGCTTCGGCTCGGTCATGGCGTTGCCGCCATACTTGATGACGATGGTTTTGTCGAAGAAGCGCTTGATGTAAGGCAGCGCCTCGCCGAGGATCTTGGCCTTGGTGGCGGCGGGAAGCGAGTCGGTCATGGCTCTGGGTAAAGAAAAAGGGACGGCGCATTCTAGCGCCGTCCCTCACTCTTCACGCCGTCGGCCTAGCGCCGACTTTCAGGCTCTCATTCGATCTTGAGCCGCTTCGACTGCGTGGCGGCCTTCTTCGGCAGCGTGAGCTCGAGCACGCCGTCGGTGAATTTCGCCGTCGCGGCCGTATCGTCAATGTCTTGGCCGAGCTGGAAGCTGCGCGAGACCTTGCCGAAATAGCGTTCGCTGCGCAAGATGCGCTCGCCTTCCTTCACTTCCTTCTCTTCCTTGCGCTCGGCGCTGATCGAGACGAGCGGGCCATCGATCGTGACATGGATGTCTTCCTTCTTCACGCCCGGGAGTTCGGCGTGCACGACATAGGCTTTCTCCTGCTCTTTCACATCGATCTTGATGCTCGGCGCTTCGGCGACACTCCCGAGCGCCCCCATCTCGATCGGCCGCACGAAAAAGCCGCGGAAGAAATCGTCGAACGGATCGTAACGCGTCAGTTTGCTCATGATGCCCTCCTTTCTTTTCTTGTTGCCAATGCCAATTTAGGTCGCCGAGTAGGTTTTTTCAAGCCCCAGCATGAGGATGGCATCGCGGTTGGTCCAGGAGAAGCACTCGGCCGCCGCCGTGCGCCAGGGCAGCCAACGATAGGCGCGGTGCTCTCCCGGGGTGAGACGCACCGGTGTACCGGCAGGGACGCAAAGGCTGAAGACATGCTCGACGTTGTGCGTGACGCCCGGCGCATAGCGCGCACGCCAAATGGGGAAGATCTCGAAGCGGTTCGAAAGATGCCAATCGACGAGCTCGGCCGGTGCGCAGGCGATGCCGGTTTCTTCGCGGACTTCGCGGCAGGCCGTCTCGACGAGGGGTTCGTCCTGCTCTTGCGAACCGGTCACCGATTGCCAGAAACCCGGCTGGGCGGCACGCTCGAGCAGGAGGATGTTCAACGCGGCATCATGCAGGACGACCAATACGGAAACAGGCCGCTTGTGGCCGGACACGACGTTCAACCCAGATTGTCCATTGGAACGCGAGCGGCGCTCGCCGGCGAGGGCGAGGAGATGCCCGCTCGGGCGACGAGTCCATAGCGTTGCCTCTGGACGAGGAGCACGGGCGCGCAGATGCCGCCCGCAGCCCGAGCGCCGCCACGTAGGGCAGTGCGAAGGTCGTTGAGCTTCCTCATGGATGACCTGCCCGGTCTAATGGACAATCTGGGTTCAAGCGATGTCGGAGAGCCAGTTGATGCCGTCGGCCATCATGTCGACGAAGCACCAGAAGGGGATGCCCTGCTCGCGCCATTCGTTGGCGGCCGCCTCGAATACCTGCAGCGCATGGACGAAGTCGGCCTCGGCGAGGCCATGGATGCCGTCGCAGTGTTCGAGGATCACCACATAGCCTTCGGCGGGCCGCCAGCCCAAATCGGCAAGACAGTCGAGCAGCGCGTCCCAATTCGCGCCGAACCACTCGGGAAAGTGCATCGCCTTGCCGATGGCTTCGAGCATCTCTTCTTTGTTATGCGCATGGGCGAGATCGACGCGAAAGACCTCGAAGCCGTTGTGCAAGGCGCCTTCGATGAGGGCGGCCTCGCCATCGAGCGGCATGTGATAGACGCCGGCGTGTTCGAGGCGGGCCAGGATCGCTGCGTAGTTCATGGCACGATCTTTCTGAAGCTGCGATAGTGGTCGGCGGTATACCAGCAGGCATCGGGCCGCGCCGGCGATTCGCCCCCGCAGACGATGCGCCGCGCGCCGCGGTGCTTTGCGCCGGGGGTCGGCACCGTGTATTCGCGATAATAACCGCGCGGCATCACCGGCAGCCGCCGTTCGAAGTTGCGGAATTCGATGCCATCGCGCCGGTAGGGAAACGGGCCGCCCTGCTCGATCAAACGCAGGGTTTCGATGGCTTCGGGCGGCAGCTCGGCGCGTGCGATCTCCTGCGCCTGCGCGGCGGCGAATGCCAGGGTGAGGAGGAGACAGACGAGCGCACGCATCAGCCTTTGCCGACCTCGACTTGCGTTTCGACCTTCTGCCGCAGGCGGATGTGCAGCTCGCGCAACTGCTTCTCATCGACGGCCGAGGGCGCCTCGGTGAGCAGGCACTGGGCGCGCTGCGTCTTCGGGAAGGCGATCACGTCGCGGATCGATTCGGCACCGGCCATCAACGTGACGATGCGGTCGAGGCCGAAGGCGAGTCCCCCATGCGGCGGGGCGCCATATTTCAAGGCGTCGAGCAGGAAGCCAAACTTGGCGCGCTGCTCTTCTTCGCCAATGCCGAGCGCCTCGAAGACCTTGGCCTGGACGTCGGGCTTATGGATCCGCACCGAGCCGCCGCCGATCTCCCAGCCATTGAGCGCAAGATCATAGGCCTTGGCGAGACACTCGCCGGGGTTCGTCTTCATGAGCTCTACATGGCCATCCTTCGGCGAGGTGAAGGGGTGGTGGCAGGCCGTCCAGCGCTTCTCCTCTTCGTCGTATTCGAACATCGGGAAATCGACGACCCAGACCGGCGTCCAGGCGGTGCCGCTCAGGAAGCCCTTTTCGTGGCCAAGCTTGACGCGCAAGGCGCCCAAGGCATCATTGACGATCTTCGCCTTGTCCGCCCCGAAGAAGATCAGATCGCCGCTTTGCGCGCCGGTGCGCGCCATGATGGTCGCAAGCGCCCGCTCATGCAGATTCTTGACGATCGGCGACTGCAGGCCCTCCTCGTTGAGCTTCGTGACGTCATTGACCTTGATGTAGGCGAGGCCCTTGGCGCCATAGATCTTGACGAATTCCGTAAGCTGGTCGATCTCGCCGCGCGTCAAGCTCGCACCGCCGGGGATGCGCAAGGCGGCGACCCGCCCGCCTGAGTTGGCCGGGCCGGAGAAAACCTTGAAGGCGACATCCTGCACGGCATCAGTGATTTCGGTCAGTTCCAGCGTCACGCGCAAGTCGGGCTTGTCGGAACCGAAGCGGCGCATCGCCTCGGCGTAGGTCAAGCGCGGGAAGGGATTGGGCAGCTTTACGGCGAGCGCTTCCTTGAAGACCGCGCGGATCATCTCTTCCATCAGCGCGATGATCTCGCCTTCGTCCATGAACGACGTTTCGATATCGACCTGGGTGAATTCGGGCTGCCGATCGGCGCGCAAGTCCTCGTCGCGGAAGCACTTGACGATCTGGTAGTAGCGGTCGAAGCCTGCGACCATCAAGAGCTGTTTGAAGAGTTGCGGCGATTGCGGCAAGGCGTAGAACTGGCCCGGATGCACGCGCGAAGGCACGAGATAGTCGCGCGCGCCTTCGGGGGTCGATTTGGTGAGCATCGGCGTTTCGATGTCGATGAAGCCGTGCTCATCGAGGAAGCGGCGGAAGGCGCGCGTCACCTGGTAGCGCAGCATGAGGTTTTTCTGCATCTGCGGCCGCCGCAGATCGATGACGCGGTGCGTCAAGCGCACGGTCTCCGAGAGATGATCGTCGTCGAGCTGGAAGGGCGGGGTGGCGGCCGTGTTGAGGATCTCGAGCGCCTGGCAGAGCACCTCGACTTCGCCCGAGGCGAGGTTGGGGTTCTCGGTGCCGGGGGGACGGCGGCGCACGCGGCCGCTGATCTTGAGCACGAACTCATTGCGCACGGCCTCCGCGAGCTTGAACATCTCGGGACGGTCGGGATCGCAGACGACCTGCACGAGGCCGGTGCGATCGCGCAGGTCGATGAAGATCACGCCGCCGTGATCGCGGCGGCGATGGGCCCAGCCGCAGAGGATGACCTCTTGATCGACGTGGCGGGCGGAAAGTTGGCCGCAATAATGAGTTCGCATGTTCGGGTTCCAAAAGTCGGCGCCGGCAAGACGGCGCAAAAGATCATTCGTTCTGGGCGCGCCCCATCAGGTAGCCGGGATGGGGCTGGCGCGGCGAGGGGGGCACGACGCCCATCGAGACAATGTATTTGAGCGCGTCATCGACGCTGATGTCGAGCTCGATCGTGTCGGATTTCTTGACGAAGAAAAAAAAGCCATTCACCGGGCTCGGCGCGGTGGGGATGAAGACGCTGACATGCTCATCTGGCAACAGATCGCCGATCTGCCGGGCCGGCACGCCCGTCATGAAGGCGACCGACCAGGCCTCGGGATGCGGAAAGCGCACCAGCAGCACCTTGCGGAAGGCCTGCCCCGTGCTCGAGAAGAGCGTGTCGGAGACCTGCTTGACGCTGTAGTAGATCGACTTGACGATCGGAATGCGCGCAAGCACCCCTTCCCAGAAGCGCACCAGCTTCTGGCCGACGATGTTCGCCGTGACAAGCCCGGTGAGGAAGATCACGAGCAGCGTGAGCAGCGTGCCGACGCCCGGGATGTGGATGCCGATCAGCTTGTCGGGATGGATCGCCTCCGGCAGCAAGTGCAGCGACTGATCCATCGTGCCGATGATCGCCGTCAGCACCCAGAGGGTGATCACGAGCGGGATCCAGATCAGGAGCCCGGTGATGAAGTATTTCTTGAGCGGGGCCACGCGCTTATTCCGCCGCGCAGGCGCAGCTGCCGCTGCCGCCTTGGCAGGGGGGCGGGTTGTCGTTCTTGGGTGCGGGCTTGGGCGCGCTGTTCTTGAAATCGGTCTGATACCAGCCGCTGCCCTTGAGCTGGAAGCCCGCAGCCGTCAGCTGCTTGGCAAAGTTCTCGGTCTTGCACTCAGGGCAGGTCGTGAGCGGCGCATCAGACATCTTTTGCAGGACGTCCTGTTCGAAACCGCACTGGTTGCAGCGATAGGCATAGATCGGCATGGGCAATCTCCTTGAAGAACAGCATTATACGAGACGCCCGTCAGATCAGGCCGAGGTAGGCGAGATTCAAGTCCCTGCCCCAAAAGAGGGCGATTAATCCGGCGGCGGCCAGATAGGGGCCGAAGGGAATCGGCACGTTGCGGCCGTGGCGCGCCAGCACGATGAGGCCGACGCCGACCAGTGCGCCGACCAAGGAGGAGAGCAGGATCACGAGCGGCAGCATCTGCCAGCCGAGCCAGGCGCCGATCGCGGCAAGCAGCTTGAAGTCGCCATAGCCCATGCCTTCCTTGCCGGTAACGAGCTTGAAGAGCCAATAGACCGACCAGAGCGCGAGATACCCCGCGGCGGCGCCGATGACGGCCGAGGGCAGCGTCGTAAAGGTGCCGGGAAGGTTGATGAGGAGCCCGGCCCAGAGAAGCGGCAAGGTAATGTCGTCGGGCAGGAGCTGGGTGTCGAAGTCGATGAAGGCGAGCGCGATCATCGCGGCGATGAAGGCAAGCGCCCCTAAGCCGGCGAGCGTCAAGCCGAACTGCCCGGCGGCGAGGCCAAATAACAGGCCCGTGAGCGCTTCGACGAAGGGATAGCGCAGCCCGATCGGCTCACCGCAGCCGCGGCATTTCCCTTTGAGCAGCAGATAGCTGATGAGCGGAATGTTCTCATGGGCCGCGACGGGCCGCCCGCAGTGGGGGCAGCGCGAGCGCGGCCAGAGGAGCGAAAACGGTTCTTCCTCGGGCGGCGGCTTTCCTGCGAGTTCGGCGCACTGGCGCTGCCAGTCGCGCTCCAGCATGATCGGCAGCCGGTGGATGACGACATTCAAGAAGCTGCCGATCAAGAGGCCAAAAAAGCCGCAGGCGATGGCCAAGACCGCCGGATCGAGAAGAGGCATGGGATCAGACCACCGCGCCGAGCTTGAAGATCGGCAGATACATCGCGACGATGATGCCGCCGATGACGACGCCGAGGATGACCATGATCATTGGCTCCATGAGGCTCGAGAGCGCCTCGACGGCATCATCGACCTCCTGCTCGTAAAAGTCCGCCACCTTGCCGCTCATCGCGTCGAGCTGACCGGATTCCTCGCCGATCGCGATCATCTGCACCACCATGTTCGGGAAGACGTTGGTGTTTTGCATCGCCGCGGTGAGGCTCGAGCCGGTGCTGATCTCGGCCTTGATCTGCTTGGTGGCCTGCTTGTATTCGTAGTTGCCGGCCGCGCCGCCGACCGAATCGAGCGCCTCGACGAGCGGCACGCCGGCGGCGAACATCGTCGAGAGCGTGCGCGTCCAGCGCGCGATGGTCGCTTTGCGGATCACCGGCCCGAAGACGGGGAAGCGCAGCGCGAGGCGATCCATGAAGATCTGCATCTTTTCCGAACGCTTCCAGGTATAGAAGAAGGCATAGAGGCCGCCGCCGATGACGCCGAAGATGAGCCACCAGTTGGCGACGAAATAATCCGAGATGGCGATGACGACGAGCGTCGGGCCTGGCAGGTCGGCGCCGAAGTTTTTGAATACTTCTTTGAAGGCGGGCACGACGAAGATCATGATCACCGCCGTGACGATGAAGGCGACCACGATCACCGAGACCGGGTAGAAGAGGGCGCTCTTGATCTTCGAGATGATCGCCTGCGTCTTTTCCTTGTAGGTTGCCAGCCGGTCGAGCAGCTGATCGAGAATGCCCGCCTGCTCGCCGGCCTCGATGAGGTTGCAGTAAAGCTGATCGAAGTAGAGCGGATACTTGCGGAAGGCCTGGCTCAAGGAAGAGCCCGTCTCGACGTCGGTCTTGATGTCCATCAGTAGCTTGGCCAAGGCCGCGTTGGAGGCGCCCTTGGCGACGATGTCGAAGGCCTGCAAGAGCGGCACGCCGGATTTCATCATCGTCGCCATCTGGCGCGTGAAAAGCGTGATGTCCTTGTCGGTGACCTTGCCGCCGCCGCGGAAGCTCTGCTTCTTGACCTTGGTGACGTTGATGCCCTGGCGGCGCAAGGTCGTGCGGACGATGGTCTCCGAGGCGGCGCGCATGTCGCCGCGCACGAGCTTGCCGCTCTTGTCCTTGCCTTCCCAGGAGAAGGTGATTTGATCGTCCTTCTTCTTTTCTGCCGCCATTGACCGCTCCCTGAGTCGATATGCAAGATGATCATGCCCTGCCCGCGCCTTCTTGTAAAGGCGAACGTCAGGTTTTTGGCCTGCCGGCAGTGGCGCTGGGGCGATGAATCCGCACGGTTTTGACGCGCCGGTGCTCGGTTTGCACGATCTCCATCGCCACGCCCGCGATGCGCAGGCCCACGCCGATCTCCGGAATGTCGCGCAAGTGTTCGAGAATCAAGCCGTTCAAGGTCTTGGGGCCATCGAGCGGCAAGTTGAGCCCGAGCAGGCGGTTGACCTCGCGCAAGGCATGGCTGCCATCGACGAGTGCCGTGCCATCTTCATCCCAGGCAAAGCTCGCGGCGCTGCCCGGCATGCCAGTCGTGAATTTGCCGACGATTTCCTCGATGATGTCCTCGATCGTGACGAGGCCGAGCAGTTCGCCGTATTCGTCGACGACGAGCCCGAGGCGCTGCCGGTTTTCGCGGAAGAAACCGAGCTGCGCGTAGGCGGGCGTCTCGGCGGGGATGAAATAGGGTTCCGCGAGGTCTTTTTTGAGCTGTTCGCGCGTGAGGCCCTCGCCCAAGGTGCCGGCGAGCACGCGCCGTAAGTGCAGGATGCCGATGATGTTGCTCGGCTCGTTTTCATAGGCGGGCAGGCGGGTATGGAAGCTCGTGGCGAGCTTCTCGCGGATTTCCTCGAGCGGCGCGGCCAGATCGATGCTTTCGATTTCGCCGCGCGGCGTCATGATGTCCTCTACCGTCACGTGCTCGAGGTCGAAGAGATTGACGAGGATCGCGCGGTGCTCAGATGGAATGAACTGGCCGGACTCCAAAATCACCGAGCGCAGCTCGTCGGCGGATAGATGCGGCGCTTCCGCCATGCCTTGGGGCTTCAAGCGCATCAGCGCCAAGAGCCCGCGCGAGAAGAGGTTTACGAACCAGACGACCGGATAGACGGCGCGCAAGAGCGGCCAGAGCAGGAAAGCGAGCACGGGGGTGAGCCGGTCGGCATAAGTCGCCGCGATCACCTTCGGCGTGATCTCCGAGCAGACGAGGATGACGAAGGTCGTGAAGAGCGTCGCCGCCGAGAGTGCCCACTTGTCCTCGCCGAGGAGTTCGATCGCGATGACGCTCACCAGGGTCGCGGCGCCGGCATTGACGAGGTTGTTGCCGAGCAGGATCACGCCCAAGAGCTTGTCGGCGCGCTCGAGCAAGGAGAGCGCGAGGCGCGCGCCGCGATGGCCTTGGCTTGCTGCGTGGCGCAACCGGTATCGGTTCGCCGCCATCATGCTGGTTTCCGGCATCGAGAAGAAGGCGGAAAAGGCGAGCAGCACGATCAGCGCGATCGACAGGGCCGAGAGCGGAATTTCCTCCACGGTCAGGGTCGCCCGAGCAGGACCTCGAGCACGAAACGGCTGCCGACGTAGGCGAGCAAGAGCGCGGCGAAGCCTGCCAGCGTCCAGGAAAGGGCGGTGCGGCCGCGCCAGCCGAAGCGCTGCCGGCCGATCAGCAAGGCGGCAAAGATGAGCCAGGAGAGCAGCGCGAAGACGGTCTTGTGATTGAAGGGCAGCGCCTTGCCGAAGATGTGTTCGGAAAACAGCACGCCGGTGAGCAAGGTCAGGGTGAGCAGCGCAAAGGCGATGTGGATGAGGCGAAACAGCAGCGCTTCCATCGTGAGCAGGGGCGGCAAGCCGGCGAAGAGCGGCGTGAGCCGTCCGCGGTGTAATCGCCGCTCGGCCACCGCCATCAGGATCGCGTGCAGCGCCGCGAGCAGGAAGAGGCTGTAGGCGAGCATGGCGAGGAGGAAATGAAGCCGGAAGGCGAGTGAATCGGCATTCGGCAGCGCATGCTGAGCCGGTGCAAGCCATGGCAGGAGCACGCAGGCCGCCGCGAGCGGCAGGCCGAGCATCTGCAGGCCCTCCATGCGCGCGTAGAAGCTCTCGATCCAGTAGAAGGCGACGGCGAGCCACATCATCATCGAGAGCGCGACGGCGAAGCCAAAGCGCATCGCCATCCCTTCACCGGGAAAGATGGCGGAGGCGAGGCTCAAGCCATGCGCAAGGAGGGCGATGGCCAGCAAGGCTCGCTCCCAAGGCGCCAGGCCCGCCACCGGCTGGTCGAGCAGCGCGCCCTGCCAGCGAGATCGCCAGAAATGCACCGCGAGGCCGACGTAGAGCATGGCGGCGGCCAAGTTCGCGGCAGGCGGATGCAGTAGAATCGAAGACATGGCTTGGAGTCTACACCAAGCCCTTTTCATCCTTTCCGCCCCATTTCCATGCTCGATACCCTGACCCAGCGGCTCGCCAAGGTCGTCAAGACCCTGCGCGGCCAGGCGCGTCTGACCGAAGAGAACATCGCCGAGATGCTGCGCGAGGTGCGTATGGCGCTTCTCGAGGCCGACGTCGCGCTGCCGGTGGTGAAAGACTTCATCGCCCGCGTCAAGGAGAAGGCCGTCGGCCAGGAGGTGATCGGCTCGCTCACGCCCGGCCAGGCCTTGGTCGGCGTCGTCCATCGCGAGCTGACCGAATTGATGGGCGGGGCCAAGGCCGGATTGAACCTCGCCTGCCCGCCGCCGGCGGTCATTTTGATGGCGGGCCTGCAGGGCGCGGGCAAGACGACGACGACCGCCAAGCTCGGCAAATGGCTCAAGGAGCGCCAAAAGAAAAAAGTCTTGGCAGTTTCTTGCGACGTCTATCGCCCTGCGGCCATCGAGCAGCTCAAAACCGTCTGCGCCCAGGCCGGCATCGATTTCTTCCCCTCACACGCGGGACAAACGCCCGCCGAGATCGCGGCCGCCGCGCTCGATCACGCCAGGCGCCACTTCCACGACGTGCTCTTCGTCGATACCGCCGGCCGGCTAGCCATCGACGAGGCGATGATGGCCGAGATCCGCGAGCTGCATGCGCAGTTAAACCCCGTCGAGACCCTCTTCGTCGTCGATGCGATGCTCGGTCAGGATGCCGTGAATACCGCCAAGGCCTTCAACGAGGCGCTGCCCTTGACCGGCGTGATCCTCACCAAGCTCGACGGCGATGCGCGCGGTGGCGCGGCGCTGTCGGTGCGCCATGTCACGGGCAAGCCGCTCAAGTTCGCCGGCGTCGGCGAGAAACTCGCCGGCATCGAGGAATTCCATCCCGAGCGTATGGCGAGCCGCATCCTCGGCATGGGCGACATCCTCGGCCTCGTCGAGGAGGCGCAGCGCGGCGTCGATCAGGAAAAGGCGCAGGAATTCGTCAAGAAGATGAAGTCCGGCAAGGGCTTCGATCTCAACGACTTCAAGGAACAGATCGGCCAGATGAAGAAAATGGGCGGCATGAGCGCCCTGCTCGAGAAGATGCCCGCGCAGTTTGCGCAGATGGCGCAGCAAGCGGGCGGCGCGGTCGAGGACAAGGCGATCCGCCGCATCGAAGGCATCATCAACTCGATGACGCCGGCCGAGCGCGCCAAGCCCGAAATCATCAAGGCGAGCCGCAAGCGCCGCATCGCCGCCGGCGCGGGCGTCACGGTGCAGGAAGTCAATCGCCTGCTCAACCAGTTCGAGCAGACGCAAAAGATGATGAAGCAGTTTTCCAAGGGCGGCATGGCGAAGATGCTGCGCGCCGCCAAAGGGTTGATGTGGGGGCGGTTGCCGGGCCTGCCGCACTGAAGGGCCGTCCCGCCAGCGCCGACTTTCGCGAATCAGCGCGCCGAAGTCTGGATCACGCGCGGCCCCCAGGCCCAGCGGCGCTCCCAGGCGGCGCGCACCATATTGGGGTATTCGGGCCGGCCGAGGCTGCCGTTGTAGCGGCCGAGCGCGCGAAAGAGATCGCCGTTTTCCATGTCGAGATAGTGGCGCAGGATCGTGCAGCCATAGCGCAGGTTGGTGCGTAGATGAAACAGGTTGTGCCCCTTCTCGCCGATCAGCTCGACCCAGAAGGGCATTACCTGCATGTAGCCGCGCGCGCCGGCCGAGGAGACGGCATATTTGCGAAAGCCGCTTTCCACTTCGATGAGCCCCAGCACGAGCTGAGGATCGAGCCCGGCGCGCTGGGCTTCATAACGCACGGTCTTCAAGAATTCGAGGCGCGCCTGGCGGTCGGGCATGCGTTTTTCGAGGCGGCGCGACATCTCGGTGAGCCAGTCGATCTTTTCCTGCAGGCTCTCGAAGCGCGGCTCGGGCGCGGCGCGGTCGGAGACGGCGGCATGCAAGGCCGCCTGCACGCTTGCGGCCAAGGGCTCATATTTCTGCGCGCCGGCCCAGGCGGAAGCCGCCAGCGAAACGAGAAAGGCGAGCAGGGTTAGGCGCATACCTTCTGGCGAATCAGCGCGGCGATCTCGGCAAGCGGCGCCTTGGTCGCGGCCGGTTCGCGCCGGTGCTGGTATTCGGCCACGCCTTCTTTGAGGCCGCGCTCGCCGATCGTGATACGGTGCGGCACCCCGATGAGCTCCCAATCGGCGAACATCACGCCAGGCCGCTCGTCGCGGTCGTCGAGGATGACGTCGATGCCGGAAATGACGAGCTTCTCATAGAGCTCGAGCGCCGCCTGGCGCACGGCCTCGGACTTGCCCCAGCCGACCGGGCAGATGACGACCGTGAAGGGGGCGATCGCATCCGGCCAGATGATGCCTTTTTCGTCGTGGTTCTGCTCGATCGCGGCAGCGACGAGACGCGTCACACCGATGCCATAGCAGCCCATGACCATGAGCCGCGGCTTGCCGGTCTCATCGAGATAGGTGCAGTTCATCGCCTCGGAATACTTGGTGCCGAGGAAAAACACATGGCCGACTTCGATGCCGCGCTGGATCGCGAGCTTTCCCTTGCCATCGGGCGAGGGATCTCCCGCGACGACGTTGCGGATGTCGGCGACGATCTCGGGTTCGGGCAAATCGCGCCCCCAATTGACGCCCTGGAGGTGAAAACCGATCTCGTTGGCACCCGTCACGAAATCGGCCATGTTGGCCACCGTGCGGTCGGCGACGATTCTCACCGGCTTTTTCGTATTGAGCGGGCCGAGGAAGCCTGGCGGACAGCCAAAGTGGTCGAGGATCTCGGCCTCCGTCGCGAAACGGAAACCTTGATCGAGCCCGGGCACTTTGCCGGCCTTGACCTCGTTCAGTTCGTGATCGCCGCGCAAGAGCAAGAGCCAAAGCTCGGCGCCCAAGGGGGTGTCGACGGCCAGCACGACGGACTTCACCGTCTGTTCGAGCGGCAGGCCCAAGAGCTTGGCCACGTCTTCGCAACGCGTCGTGTCAGGCGTGGCGACCTTGCGCAGCGGACAAGTCGGCGCTGGCCGGACGGCATTCGCTGGCAGCGCCTCGGCCAATTCGATGTTGGCCGCGTAGTCGGAGTCGGGGCAATAGGCGATCAGATCTTCGCCCGTTTCGGCGATGACCTGGAACTCGTGGGAAAGCGAGCCGCCGATGGCGCCGGTGTCGGCGCGCACGGCGCGAAAGGCTAAGCCCATGCGCTTAAAGATGCGCACGTAGGCCTCATACATCGCCCGATAGCTCTTTTCGGCGCCGGCCTCGTCGCGGTCGAAGGAATAGGCATCCTTCATCGTGAACTCCCGGCCGCGCATCACGCCGAAGCGTGGCCGCCGCTCGTCGCGGAATTTGGTCTGGATGTGGTAGAAGTTCTTCGGCAGCTGGCGATAGCTGTGGATTTCGCTGCGGGCGATGTCGGTGATGACTTCCTCGGAAGTGGGCTGGATCACGAAATCGCGCGCATGGCGATCCTTCACGCGCAACAGTTCCGGCCCCATCTTCTCCCAGCGGCCGGTTTCCTGCCAGAGCTCGGCCGGCTGCACGATCGGCATCAATAATTCGATCGCCCCGGCGCGATTCATCTCCTCGCGGATGATGGCCTCGATCTTGCGGATGACCCGCAGGCCCATCGGCATGTAGGTGTAGATGCCGCCGGCGAGTTTCTTGATCATGCCGGCGCGCGTCAAAAGCCGATGCGAGACGATTTCGGCATCGGCGGGAGCTTCCTTGAGCGTATTGATGAAAAACTGGCTGGCGCGCATGAGGAGATTCCGGATCGATGGGAATAGGGAGCAATTCTAAGACCTTGCCGGCTTCCCTCGACCGACCGAAATGTGAAACAATTCCGTCAATCCAACATTCGAGGTTTCATCATGCTCGACCGGGAAGGCTATCGCCCGAACGTCGGCATCATTCTGACCAACCATCGCAACGAGGTCTTCTGGGGCAAACGCATCCGCGAACACTCCTGGCAGTTTCCGCAGGGCGGCATCAAGAAGGGCGAGACGCCCGAGCAGGCGATGTATCGCGAGCTCTATGAAGAAATCGGCTTGCGGCCCGAGCATGTGCGCATCCTCGGCCGCACGCGCGATTGGTTGCGTTACGAGGTGCCGAAACAATGGGTGCGCCGCGAGTGGCGCGGCACTTACAAAGGGCAAAAACAGATCTGGTTTCTGCTGCGGCTCATCGGCCGCGACAGCGATGTCTGCCTGCGCGCGACCGAGAAGCCCGAATTTGACGCTTGGCGCTGGAGCAATTACTGGGTGCCGCTCGATACGGTGATCGAATTCAAGCGCCGGGTCTATGAGCAGGCGCTCACCGAGCTTGCTCATCTGCTCTTTCAGCACCTGCCTGAGGGGCAGGCCGGCTGGCCGACGCTCGAGGCCGCGGCGTCAGCCGAGCATGAGTCGCATGTGCGCTAAGCGGCTGCTTGGGCTCGCAGGGACGTTCTGCTTGCTTAGCGGGGTAGGCCTCGCTCAGGCGCAGTTTGGCTTGCGCCAGGACGACCCCGATGCGCCGCCTTGGCAGGAAGAAGTGGTCGAGCCGCCCGCCTATCCTGAGGAAGCCAACCTGTTGCCCTTCTATGTGAGCGAGATGACGGCGCACCGCTTTTTCATCGATGGCACGAGCTTAAGTGTCGGCAAGGACGGCGTGGTGCGTTACGTCCTCGTCGTGCGCACCGCGGGCGGGACGACCAATGTGAGCTTCGAGGGCATCCGCTGCGAAACGCGCGAGTTCCGCATCTATGCGACAGGACGCGGCGACAGGAGCTGGGCGAAGGCCCGCTTGAGCGAGTGGCGGCCGATCGAAAACAAGCCGATGAATCGCCACCATGCCGCCCTCTCGCGCGATCTGTTCTGCCCCGGTGGCGTGCCGATCGCCTCGCCCGCCGAAGGCCGGAATGCCCTCAAACTGGGCAAGCATCCACATGCTACCTGAAGGGCCTCGTCATGAGCTTGCTCGACCCTTTGATTCTCCAGCTCGATCAGGCCTTGCGCACCGTATTTGCCAAGGCCCCGACGGTGCGGCCCATGCCGGGCGAAGACCTGCCCGAGGCTGACCTCGACGGGGAGGCGCGCCGCCATGTCGCTGGCCTGATGCGCGTCAATCATGTCGGCGAAGTCTGCGCGCAGGCCCTCTATGCCGGCCAGGCCTTTACCGCCCGCGATGCGTCGGTGAGGAAGGCCCTCGAACAGGCGGCCTGGGAGGAAACCGAGCACCTTAATTGGACCGAACGGCGCATCGAGGAGCTCGGCGGCAGAAAAAGCCTGCTCAACCCGCTGTGGTATGCCGGCGCATGGGTGATCGGCGCCATCGCCGGCCGGCTCGGCGATCCGATCAGCTTGGGCTTTCTCGCCGAGACCGAGCGGCAGGTCGAGGCGCATCTGACGGGTCATTTGGAGCGCCTACCGGAAAATGATCAGCGTTCGCGCGCCATCCTCGAACAGATGAGGGTCGATGAAGTCGCCCATGCCGAAACCGCGCAGCGATTGGGCGCAGTGGAATTGCCCGTGTCGGCAAAACTGGGCATGAAGCTTGCCGCCAAGGTCATGACCTCGACCGCATACTGGGTGTGACCGGTTCGGCTTCTCAGACCTCGACGATTTCCCAGCTGTGGCTCAATTGCGCAGTCTTGCCGAGCATGATCGTCGCGGAGCAGTATTTCTCAGCGGAAAGCTTGATGGCACGCTCGACCAGCTCGGGCTTGAGGCCTTTGCCCTTGACGACGAAATGCAGATCGATGCGCGTAAAGACCTTGGGATCTTCCGCCGCTCGTTCGGCGGTGAGCTTGACCTCGCAGCCCGTGACTTCCTGGCGCGCCTTGCGCAGGATCGTGATGACGTCGTAAGAGGTGCAGCCTCCCGCACCCGCTAAGAGCATCTCCATCGGGCGCGGCGCCCAGTTATGCCCGCCCGCTTCGGGCGCGCCATCCATTGGCACCAAATGCCCGCTGCCTGTCTGAGCGATGAAGCTCATGCCCTCGTGCCAGCGTACGATGCATTCCATGTCGTTCTCCAGCATTGCAACAGAACCATTCTAGCGAAGGCCGATAGGGACGACGTGCCGATAATCGGCGCTCGCCGGACGGCCCTACCCAGCCGCAAGGTCTAGTGAAAGTATTTGACTTGACTTCGTTTGCTTGGGTATCATGCGCGGCTTTTCAGCAATGCTGGTCGGGTTGCGCAAAAGTTTAGCTGCGCACAAGACCGAGCATCTTCGAGTAGCAGGGATCCTCCATGAAGACTTTTTCTGCCAAACCGCATGAAGTCAAGCGCGATTGGTACGTCGTCGATGCGACGGACAAGGTGCTTGGCCGTCTGGCTGCCGAGATTGCCCGCCGTCTGCGCGGCAAGCACAAGCCCGAATACACCCCTCACGTCGATACGGGCGACTACATCGTCGTCATCAACGTCGACAAGCTGCGGGTCACCGGCAACAAGGCCGAGGACAAGAAGTATTACCGTCACTCTGGTTACCCGGGCGGTATCTATGAGACCAACTTCCTCAAACTCCAGCAGCGTTTCCCGGCGCGCGTGCTCGAAAAGGCCGTCAAGGGCATGCTGCCCAAAGGGCCGCTCGGCTATGCGATGGCAAAGAAAATGAAGTGCTATGCCGGTGCGACGCATCCGCATGCGGCGCAGCAGCCCAAAGTGCTGGAAATTTGATTCTCCGGAGCTGAAATCACATGGCAGCCAATTATTACTACGGCACCGGTCGTCGCAAGACCGCCGTGGCCCGCGTCTTCATGAAAGCCGGTAGCGGCAAGTTCATCGTCAATGACAAACCCGTCGATGAATTCTTCTCCCGTGAGACAGGTCGGATGGTCGTGCGTCAGCCCCTCGAGCTTACCCAGCATCTGACGACCTTCGACATCATGGTCAATGTCAGCGGTGGCGGCGAATCCGGTCAGGCTGGCGCCGTGCGGCATGGCATCACGCGTGCGCTGATCGAATACGACCCGACCCTCAAGCCCGTTTTGTCGAAAGCAGGCTTCGTGACACGAGATGCCCGCGAAGTCGAGCGCAAGAAGGTAGGCTTGCACAAGGCGCGTCGGCGCAAGCAGTTCTCGAAGCGTTGATCGCACCACGAAAGCCGCCGTCAGGCGGCTTTTTTGTCAGTGGCCCCAGCCTCGGATAACATGCAGTTCTCTGTATGGCAGTGAGGACACCGCATCCATGATCAAGGTAGGCATCGTCGGTGGGACGGGTTATACGGGCGTAGAACTCTTGCGCCTCCTCTCGCAGCATCCCAAGGTCGAGCTTGCTGCGATCACCTCGCGCGCCGAAGCAGGTACTGCGGTGGCAGACATGTTTCCCAGTCTGCGCGGCCGGGTCGATTTAAGTTTCACCGATCCGGCGCAGGCACCGCTCAAAGACTGTCACGTAGTGTTCTTTGCCACCCCGAATGGCGTGGCGATGCAGCAGGCCGGCGCCTTACTTGAGGCGGGC
This sequence comes from Rhodocyclaceae bacterium, assembly GCA_026415155.1. GTDB lineage: Bacteria > Pseudomonadota > Gammaproteobacteria > Burkholderiales > Rhodocyclaceae > Sulfuricystis. The sequence goes on along the minus strand of JAOAHQ010000008.1, from coordinate 2,471 downwards.
GTGCGCGTCATCGACCTAGCGGCCGACTTTCGTATTCAGGACGTTGCGGTGTGGGAGAAGTGGTATGGCATGACCCATGCCGCGCCGGAACTCGTGGCCGAAGCCGTCTATGGGCTGCCGGAAATCAATCGCGAGCGCATCAAAAGCGCTCGCCTCGTGGCCAATCCCGGTTGCTATCCGACCGCCGTGCAGCTGGGGTTCCTGCCACTGATCGAAGCTGGCTGTGTCGATGTCGATGCACTCATCGCGGATGCCAAATCGGGCGTCTCAGGCGCTGGGCGCAAGGCCGAGACCCATATCCTGTTCGCTGAAGCATCCGACAACTTCAAGGCCTATGCCGTGCCTGGCCATCGCCACTGGCCGGAGATTCGCCAAGGACTGACGCTCTTGGCAGGAAAGCCAGTCGGATTGACCTTCGTGCCGCATTTGACGCCGATGATTCGCGGCATCCACGCGACGCTCTATGCGCGGATCACGCGTGAAGAGGATTTCCAAGCTCTGTTCGAGCAGCGTTTTGCGAGCGAGCCCTTCGTCGATGTCTTGCCGCCGAAATCGCATCCCGACACCCGTTCGGTGCGCGCGGCGAATGTTTGCCGGATTGCAGTGCATCGTCCACAAGAGGGGAATACGCTGGTCATACTCTCTGTCATCGACAACCTTGTCAAAGGCGCAGCAGGACAGGCCATCCAGAACATGAATCTCATGTTCGGCTTCGAGGAATGCCTGGGGCTTTCACAGCTTCCCGTCTTGCCCTGACGCTGCGTCGCTGGCGGGGGCGTTTCGGCATCGCCGCTCCCGAGGTGGCGGTGCGTACCAAGCTGCCCTGGTATTGGCGGGCAATCGGTTGGGTGGCAATCATTTTTCTCTCCGTTGGCCTGGTCGAATGGGCCTTTGATGCCGGGCGACGCATTGCTGGATTCAATCGCTCGGAGACCGAACTCGAACTCGAAGCCTTGCGGGCCGAGAACCTGGCGCTCAAAGAAGAGGTCGGCCGTTTGCGTGGTCTCTTGACAGCTAGCGAGAGCAATCTGCAAATCGAGCGTGCCGCTCAACAGCTCTTGTCCGAAAAAAATGCCGCCCTCGTGCAAGAGAATGCCAAGCTCAAGGAGGATATTGCGGTTTTTGAACGCCTCAGTGGTCGGTTAGGCAAGCCGGCCGGCGACGTCGTGCTCGATCGCGTTACAGTGCGGCCCGAGGGTGGCCCCGGCCACTATCGTTACAGCTTCGTGCTGATGTTGCAGGGTGGGCGTAAGGGCAAGGAATCCCTCTTCAATCTCCAGCTCGTCGCATTGCCGCGCACGCCTTCAGGCGGTGCTAAGATTGTTTTGCCCACCCCGGATCAGCAGGACAAGTCTCAGTATGAGATCGTTTTGAAGAACTTCCGGCGGATCGAAGGGAAGTTTGCGCTGCCGGCGGGATTTCTGCCGAGTGCCATCGAAATCAGGATTTACGAGGCAGGCATCCTGAAGGCCAGCGAAGTCGTCAGTTTGTGAAAGAGGAGCCCGACATGTTCGGCAAGAACAGCAAGCCCCATAACCGGATCGATAGCCTGATCGGCTCCGGCACGACGATCGAGGGGGACGTAAAGTTCTCAGGCGGACTGCGCATCGATGGCGAAGTCAGGGGCAATGTACAAGCCGTCGAGGGACAGCCGAGTACCTTGGTCATCAGCGAGCATGCCAGAATCGATGGTGAGGTCAGCGTCTCTCATCTCGTCGTCAATGGCACCATCAATGGGCCGGTGCGATCGAGCGAGTTCCTCGAACTGCAGTCCCGCGCGCGTGTGACAGGCGATGTCGAATACAATGCTATCGAAATGCATTTGGGGGCGATCGTGGAAGGTCGGCTCGTCCATCGTAGCGGGGAAGTCGCCAAGACTGTAGAGCTTAAGCTCGCCGCCACCCATTAAAGCCTCTAATCTGGAAATCCTCAATCCACCCAAGGAGAGAATCAAATGAATGCACCTGCCGATATGCCGCCTCCCCTCATCTTCACCGATAGCGCCGCTAACAAGGTCAAGGAGCTGATTGCAGAAGAAGGCAATCCCGATCTCAAGCTGCGAGTCTTCGTCACTGGCGGTGGTTGTTCTGGCTTCCAGTACGGCTTTACCTTCGACGAAGTCACGAACGAAGACGACACCGTGATGGAGAAAAATGGCGTCACGTTGCTGATCGACCCGATGAGCTTTCAATATCTCGTTGGTGCCGAGATCGACTACACAGAAGGTTTGCAGGGCTCGCAGTTCGTCATCAAGAATCCGAATGCGACCAGCACCTGCGGCTGCGGCTCCTCCTTCTCCGTTTGAGTCGCAACAAGGGGCGCTCAAAGCGCCGGCGGTCTCAAATATAAAGTGCAACACTTTAGGGAGGGAAAATGCTGCGATGGGAAAACGCTATAGTCACCTGAGTTGTGAAGAACGGACGATGATCCAGCTGAGCCTTGAGCAAGGTCGTAGCCTGCGGGAAATCGCG
>JAOAHQ010000004.1 GCA_026415155.1 Rhodocyclaceae bacterium | reverse complement strand
CTGACGAAGGTCATCAACGAACTCAACCCGATCCTGCGCGGCTGGATGGCGTATTTCAAGCTGGCCGAAACCAAGCAGGCTCTGGAGGAGCTCGATGGCTGGATCAGGCGCAAGCTGCGTTGCATCCTGTGGCGACAGTGGAAACGCCCCTATACTCGTGCCAGGAACTTGATGAAGGCGGGACTGACGGAGGAGCGGGCATTTCGCTCGGCGTTCAACCAACGCGGGCCGTGGTGGAACAGTGGCGCAAGCCACATGAACCAGGCTTTCCCGAAGTCCTTCTTTGATCGCTTAGGTCTGGTGTCGCTGCTCGATACGATGCGACGACTCCAGTGTCTTCAATGAACCGCCGGATGCGGAACCGCACGTCCGGTGGTGTGAGAGGGCGACGGGGGTGACCCCGTCCCCTACTCGATACTGGCGCAAACGCGCCTTAGGAAAGAACAAACCCGGACTTACTTCTTCTTTGCCGCCTTCTTGCCGGCCACGGCGGCCTTGAAAGCAGCACCGGCCGTGAATTTCGGCACGGTCGTCGCGGCGATCTTGAGCGGCTCGCCCGTCTTCGGGTTCTTGCCGGTGCGCGCGGCACGCTTGGCGGACTTGAAGGTACCGAAGCCGACCAAGGTCACGGTGTCGCCCTTGGCGACCGCCTTGACGACGGCATCGATCATTGCGGAAACGGCCCGCTCGGCAGCGGCCTTGGAAATGTCGGCGGCTTTCGCCGTGGCCTCGATCAGCTCAGATTTGTTCATCTAGTCGACTCCTTGGAATGAAGTGCTGGAAAAAAGACGTTGCCAACCGATGGCTGCCTCCTCCTACCCGCAACCATCCGGCTTTTCTCATGGCCTGCAAGCGAATTGTGCCGCAAGCTTAAGCGCTTGTGTTGATGATCGTGCCGGTTTTCTGCCCCAGGGCATTGATGACGGGGCGGGCGGCTTGCATGCGCGCGGCTTCGGAACGGTTAGCCGCGACGACGCGCTCCTGCCGCTGCGCCTGCTCGGCGGCGCGTGCCTGGGGCTGCCCTTGCGCTTGCATCTCGCGGGGCCTGGCACTTTGTCCTTCGTTCGGCCGAGCCGTACGCTCCTGCTGCCGCGCCGCCGTCGCTTGCTGCGGCTGCAGTGTGCTCGTCGCAGCCGTATTCACTGCATTGATTGCCATCTCGAATCTCCTTCGCTCTTCAAGCGGTCGTATTGACCAGCGTTCCAGTCACCTGCCCGGCCAGATTCACCACTGGGCCAACGTGGATGGCGCCCTTCTCGACCGGCGCACTTTTCGTGATTCCTTCGAGACGTGCCCCAACCTGGGCAGCGGTATTTCCCAGGCGTTTGACCATCTCGCTGGCGGTGCGCATCATCGCCAGGCCTTGTTTCGCCTGCCCCGCCGCTTCTTGCGCCTGATCGGTTTGCACGGCGAGTTTACGCGCTTTTTCCTGAGCCCGGTCGGCCTCTTTCTGGGCCTGAGCGGCCTGTTGTTGCAAACTGCGCGCTCTCATCTCGGCTTGCTCGGCGATCTGCCGCGCCTGCTGCAGGCGCAATTGCTGCAGGCCGGACTGTGCGGCCGCTTGCATGCCGATCGGTGATGAAATGGCAGCCATCTGCATTCACCCGCTTTTTGTCGGATAAACCCAATATAGCTCTAAATCCACGGCAAAACAAGGAGAAAGCGCCGAGCTACTGGGAATCTTCACACCCTTGCGGCGGCGGATTTTGCGACCATGCTACGCAGCCGTGTGTAACACGACGGGAATGCGCCGCGCGCCGAAGGGACGCTCGAAACGCGCGAAGCGTCCGGCAATCGCCGTGCCACAGTGCTGGCAGCGTCCCGTCTCGTCGAGTGAATAGGAGAGGATTTCATACCAGTCGCGTTCGATGACGGCCTTGCCGCAGCCGGGGCAGAGGGTGGCATCGCCTGCGCGGTCATGCACGTTGCCCGTATAGACGTAGCGCAGCCCGGTATCGAGGGCGAGCTGGCGCGCGCGCTTGAGTGTCGCTGGCGGCGTGGGGGGCACGTCGATGAGCTTGTAGTCGGGGTGAAAGGCGGAAAAATGAAGCGGCACGTCGGGGCTAAGTTCTCGGTAACACCATTGGGCGAGTTGCTTGAGTTCGGCATCCGAGTCGTTATAGCCCGGAATGAGCAGGGTCGTCAGTTCGATCCAGCACTCGGTCTCATGATGCACGAAGCTGATGAGATCGAGCACCGGCTTGAGGTGCCCGCCGCAGAGCTTGAAATAGAAATCGTCGCTGAAGGCCTTCAAGTCGATGTTGGCCGCATCCATCTTGGCGTAGAACTCGCGCGCCGGCCCCAGATGCATGTAACCTGCCGTGACGGCGACAGTCTTGATCCCCAGCGCATGGCAGGCATCGGCGGTGTCCAGTGCGTATTCGGCGAAGATGACCGGGTCGTTGTAGGTGAAGGCGACGCTCTTTGCACCATAGCGCTGGGCCGCCTGGGCGATCGCCGTGGGGCTCGCTTCGTCCATGAGGCGGTCCATGTCGCGCGACTTCGAGATGTCCCAGTTTTGACAGAACTTGCAGGCGAGGTTGCAGCCGGCCGTGCCGAAGGAGAGGATGCTCGATCCCGGGTAGAAGTGGTTGAGCGGCTTCTTTTCGATCGGGTCGATGCAAAAGCCGCTGCTCCTGCCGTAGGTGGTGAGGATCATCCGGCCGCCTTGGTTGGCGCGCACGAAGCAGGCGGCGCGCTGGCCCTCGTGCAGCTTGCAGTCGCGCGGGCAGAGGTCGCACTGGATGCGCCCATCGGCAAGCGCGTGCCACCAGCGCGCCGACACACCGCTCAAGGTCTCTCGGCTTCCTTCCATTTCTGCACCTCGTAACGGTAGAGCCTCACGTCGGGCGACCAGAAGCCGGGCGAGAAACCGGCTTTTTGCTTGAGATGGCGGAAGAAGTCGTGCCGGTCAGGCAGGCTCTCCCAGACCTGGGGTAAGAAGGTGCCGCGCCGGCCGTGACACTCGAAGATCATGCCGTCTCGATGGGGCCGCAGCTGGCGGATGGCGTCTTCTTCGTCGCGAAAGGCCATCGGCTCGGCGGGTGTGAGCAGCGAGACCTCGATGTGGGTGTGGGCAAGCTCCTCTGGCGAGAGCGGCAAAAAACGCGGATCGCGAAAGGCGGCCGCTATCGCGTTGTCGCGCACGTCTTCCTCGAGCGGCCGCCAGGCTTCAAGCGAGCCGATGCAGCCGCGCAACTGCCCCGCTTGCGTGAGGGTGACGAAGGTCGCGCCATGGGCGCGCAGCGCCGGATGATCGGGCTCGGGGCGAGGGGGGAGGCCAAATTCGCCGGCAATGGCGTTTCTGGCGCGGATGAGCAAGGCTTCACCGAGCGCGTCGTCAGGCATGGCCGGCCTCCGGCGCGTAGAAGGCGAAGCTTGCATAGCCGACGACGCGCGATTTGTCGCCGGCCGTATCGCCGGAATTGCGCAGATCGAGGAGCTCGGGCTTGAGGCCGCGTCTTTGGGCGACTTCGATGAGGCCATTGATCGGCGTCGCACCGCAGGCCTGCTCGTGGTCGGTGAGCAGATGCAGGCGCTTGATCTCCTCGGCGGTGCGGCCATCGAGCCGCTGGGCTTCGAGGTAGCCGCGGTAGTGGGAGAGATCGGAGCTGACGACGATGAGGGTCTCGGGCCCGCCCCAGAGCCGCTCCATGACCTCGGCGACTTCGTCGGGCGTGGCAAAGCCGACGGCGAAGGGGGCGAGCGTGAAATCTTCGAGCACGCTTTGCAGGAAGGGAAGATGCACTTCGAGCGAGTGCTCCTCGGCATGCGCGGCATCGTGCGCGATGACTTGCGGCAATTCGAGCGCCGTGGCGAGCGCCGCTTCGTCGAGCGAAATCGTGCCAAGCGGGGTGGCGAAGGCGCGCGCGCGCGGCACGGCCAAGCCCCGCACGGCGACGCGGTGGCAGGGGCCGAAGAGGACGACGCGGCGGATCGTCTCGGCGTACGGCTTGAGCCGCCGATAGGCGCTCGCGGCGATGGGGCCCGAATAGATGTAACCCGCGTGGGGCGCGATGAGGGCCTTGGGCTGGCGCAAAGTCGGCGCTGGCGGGACGGCCTCTTCGTCGAGCAGGGCGGTGATCTCGCCGGACAGGACGTCGGGGTCGTCGGGATAAAACAGGCCGGCGACGGCCGGCGGGCGGATCTGCAGCGAATGCATGTCGACCTCCTTTCCGCTCAAGGCGGCTGTGCGTCAGACGAAAAGCACGATGCCGGAAATGAATCCTACGCCGATTGCGGCAAGTCCGGGCAAGACTTGACGCGCGAGCGCCGGGCCGCCGATGGCGAGGATGAGACCGGACTTGAAGGCGAGGTTGGAAAGCGCGGCGAGCCCAATCGCGATGATGGCGGGGCTCGCGGTGAGCGTCTGCTGGTTGTAAAGGCGCAGGGTCGAGAGCGTGATCGCATCGACATCGGTGAGCCCCGAGGCGAGAGCGACGAGATAGAGCCCCTGCCGGCCGGCGACGTCTTGCAGCCAGGCGGCCAAGAGCAGCACGATGCCATAGAGAAGGCCAAAGGAGAGCGCGGCGCGGATTTCGGTCGGGTTCTTGACGTCGGGCATCGGCAGATCGCCCGCCTCGGTGAGCGTACGCCAGCGGTACAAGGCCACGATGAGACCAAAAAAGAGGCCAAGGCCAAGCACGCTGGCAAGCGGCAGGAAGAGCGATGGAGCGAGGACGCTCGCGACGATGCCCAGCCTCACCGTCACGACGAGATTTGCGATCAAGATCACGAGGGTGGCGGTGGTGGTGAGCTCGGCATTCTCGCGCGCGTTGCGGGCAAAGACCATCGTCGTCGCCGTCGAGGAGACCAGCCCGCCGAAAAAGCCCAAGAGCGGCGCGCCATGGCGGTTGCCGACGATGCGCAGCGCCGCATAGCCGGCCAGCGACAATCCCGAGATCAGGACCACCATCCACCAGAGTTGATGAGGGTTCAGGGCCGCATAGGGGCCGTAGTCCTGATCCGGCAGGATCGGCAGCACGACGAGCGAGAGCACGCCGAATTGGAGAATCGAGATGAGGTCCTTGTGCGTGAGGCTGCGCGTGAGGAGTTGCAGCTCGCCCTTGAAATAGAGCAGCACCGTCGTCGTGATGGCGAGCATCACGGCGAGTGTTGCACCGCCATGCCAGACCAAGGCGCCCAGGCCATAGCAGACCATCAGGGCGACGATCGAGGTCGTGCCCGGGTCGCCGTCGTCCTGCGGATCGCGCGCGAAGGCGACGATCAGCATCGTCGTCATCATCAGTAAGCCGGCGGGCAAGAGCCAGTGGCCACCGCTCTTCTGGTCCAGCATCGCGGCGAGGCAGCCAAGCAGCGCCGTGAGCGCGAAGGTGCGCAGGCCGGCCTTCGCCTCGGGTTTTCGCTCGCGTTCGAGGCCGATCAAGAGGCCGATGCCGAGACTGACGGCCACGGCCTGGACTTCGGGATAGGCGGCGGGTTCGAACATGAAGCCATTATAGAATCGCGTCATGCCTTATTTCGCCTTGGTTCCGGCCGCCGGCGGCGGCACGCGCATGGGATGCGATTGCCCCAAGCAGTATCTGCCGCTCGCGGGCGTGCCGCTGATTCGTCATGCCTTGCAGACGCTTGCTGCCGTGCCGGCGATCGAGCGCGTCTTCGTCGTGCTCTCGCCCAAGGATGAACATTGGCAACGCTACGACTGGCGGGATCTCTCAGACCGGCTTACCGTGCTGCGCTGCGGCGGCGCCGAGCGCGCCGACAGCGTGGCTGCTGGCTTGCGCGAATTGCGCGATTGGCTTACCGAGGACGATTGGGTGCTCGTCCATGATGCGGCGCGCGCGTGCTTGACGCGCGCCCACGTCGAGAAGCTCATCGCCGAAGTCGGCGAAGATCCGGTCGGCGGCATCCTCGCCATTCCCGTCGCCGATACGCTCAAGGAAGCGCAAGAGAGCGGCCGCATCGCGCGCACCGTGCCGCGCGAAGGGCTCTGGCAGGCGCAGACGCCGCAGATGTTCCGCTATGGCCTGCTCACCGAGGCGCTCGAGTTCGCGCCCTCCGTCACGGACGAAGCGAGCGCGATCGAGGCCTTGGGGCTTTCTCCCAAGCTCGTCGCTGCCGATGCGACGAACCTCAAGGTCACCTGGCCGCTCGATCTGCAGCTTGCCGAGTGGATCTTGCTGAACAGAAAGGAGTGAAACGATGGATTTTCGCGTCGGCCTGGGTTTCGATGTGCACGCCCTGGTCGCCGGCCGCAAGCTGATCTTGGGTGGCGTGACGATTCCTCATGAGCGCGGGCTTCTGGGCCACTCGGATGCCGATGTGCTGCTCCATGCGATCACCGATGCGCTCCTGGGCGCGGCGGGGCTCGGCGACATCGGCCGGTGGTTTCCCGATTCGGATGAGCGCTGGCGCAATGCCGACAGCCGCTGGCTGTTGCGCCAGGCGATGAGCCAGGTGCGCGCGGCGGGTTGGCGGGTCGGCAACGTCGATTGCACGGTGATCTGCGAACGCCCCAAGATCGCACCGCACGCCGAGGCGATGCGCGCGAACATCGCCGCCGATCTCGGCATCTCGCCCGGCGAGGTGAATATCAAGGGCAAGACCACCGAAGGGCTCGGTTTCACCGGCCGGGGCGAGGGCATCGCCGCCCAGGCCATTGCGCTCATCGTGCGTGACTGACATCGCTTCCCATCGCGTCTTCTTCGCCCTCTGGCCCGACGTTGCCAGCCGAGGAGCGCTTGTCGCAGCAGCTAAAGCGGCAAGTGCCATCTGCGGCGGGCGCCGTCAGCGCGACGAGAATCTTCATCTCACGCTGGCCTTCCTCGGCACTGTTACGTCTGCCAAACTCGACACACTGCTCGCAGTCGGGAATGGAGTGCGCGCCGCGCCCTATACGCTTTGCTTCGACCGGCTCGGCTACTGGCAGCACAATCGCATCGTCTGGGCCGGCTGCTCCGAGGTGCCGTCTGCCCAGCGCCGACTTTTCGCGCTGCTGGCCGACTCACTCGCCGCGGCAGGCTTTCGCCTCGATTCACGGCCGCATGTGCCGCATGTCACGCTCGTGCGTCAGGCCCGCTGTGCGACTCAATTGCCTGAGCTCGCGCCAATCCCTTGGCGGGTGACGGAATTCACGCTTGTCGAATCGCACCTCGCGCAAGAAGGCGCACGTTACGAGGTGCTGGCGCGCTGGCCGCTCATGGAAGGCGCATAAAATCGCCGCATGAGTCTGCCAGGCTTTTTCAGAAAGCTTTTCTCCCCGCGACAGCCTTCGTCGCAGCTCGGCTCGCTTTCCCGTTTCGCACTGTTTGGCGGGCTGACCCCCGTCGAGCTGGCCATCGTCGAGGGGCTGTTGCATCGGCGCGAGTACCTGGCTGGCGAGGTGATCTTCGATGAAGGTGAGGAAGGGCAAGCGATCTATCTCATCGACACAGGCGAGGTTGAGCTCCTGCGCCGGGGACGAAATGGGCCGGAGCGCATCGCGACCCTGGAGCCGGGGGCGTTCTTCGGCGACATGGCGCTGCTCGACGATCTGCCGCGCCTCGCCCAAGCGCGCGCCCGGGCCCCGACGCGTCTATTTGCTTTTTTTCGTGAGGATTTCCACACCCTCATGGACACGCATGCGCGCATCGCGAGCAAGATCGCCCTGGCACTTGCGCGTGAGATGGGGCGGCGCTTGCGTGTTCAGGCAAGTGGCGAGGAATGACGAACCCGTCCCAGGAGTTTGGCCAGCAAAGAGGCGGCCCAGTGGTGTGGGCCGCCATCATCGCGACGACTTGCGTTCTGTTGGCGGCGCTGCAAAAACTTCTATGGCTCACCGTGCCTTTTTTGCTGGCACTCATCCTCTACTACCTACTGCAGCCGTTCATGCAGGCGCTCCTCTATCGCGGCGCCAGCCGCCCGATGGCGGCAGGCGTAACGATGGGCGGCTTCCTTACGGCCATGTTTCTTGCCGGCGGCCTTGCCTTGCCGCAGGCGGCGACCCATCTGATCGACTGGCAGGCGACGCTGCTGCGTTACTTACAAGGCGGCCAGGCCTTGCTCGACTTGAGCCTGCGCACGCTCGAAGCCCGCTGGAGCCTCTTCGCCAAGGCGCAGCTCGCCGACACGATGGCGGCGCGGCTTGCCGACTTCTCGAATTCTTTGACGGCCTATCTCGAACCGCTCGTGCTCGGTGCGGCGAGTTGGGCGCCAGCCCTGCTGCTCACCCCCTTCCTGACCTTTTTCTTTCTGCGCGACGGGCGCATCTTTTTGAACTTTCTCGCCCGAGCGGTCCCCAATGCCTTCTTCGAGCGCACGCTCAAGCTGATCGCCGAGGTCGACCGCACGGCGCGCGCCTATTTCCAGGGCCTTTTGTGGCTCACCGTCCTCGATACGCTGACGCTGGGCCTAGGGCTATGGCTGCTCGGCTTTCCGGGTGCCTGGCTCTTAGGGCTCGTCTGTGCCGTGCTCGCCTGGCTGCCTTACATCGGCTCGATCCTCGGCGGAGTGCTCGTCGTGCTCGTTGCGGCGACCGACTTTCCGCAGACGCCGGAGCTTGCCTGGCAGGCGGTGGCCCTGTTTGTGCTGGCGCGCCTGCTCGACGATTTCGTCTATATGCCGCTGACCATCGGCAAGAGCCTGCGCCTCCATCCCCTCATCACCGTCGTGATGATCTTCGTCGGCGGCGCCGTTGCCGGCGTGGCTGGTCTGATGCTCGTGCTGCCGGTGCTCGGTGTCGTGATGGTGATTGGTCTCACGCTCGGGCAGCTTCTGACCGATGCGCGGCTATTGGCGCGCCATCGCCATGCCCGGCGCCTGCGGCGCGCGCTGGCGGAAGCGGATTTGCCCGCCCAGTGATATCCTGCTGTCCCGGCTCACCCTGCTAGCGACGAATGGCCGGGCGGTTTCAAGGTCGAAGTGCAACGAATTGACGAAAGTGTTGTTCGAAGTTGAAGGCCTCGGGCATGAAGAGTTCGGCAGGGCAAAGCCAGTTGAGGCTCTTGCGGGGTCGGGTATTGAGCTTCCAGGCGATGGCAT
>JAOAHQ010000049.1 GCA_026415155.1 Rhodocyclaceae bacterium | reverse complement strand
GATGCCATCGCCTGGAAGCTCAATACCCGACCCCGCAAGAGCCTCAACTGGCTTTGCCCTGCCGAACTCTTCATGCCCGAGGCCTTCAACTTCGAACAACACTTTCGTCAATTCGTTGCACTTCGACCTTGAAACCGCCTTCTGATAGCTTTCTGAGCATCGTCCAGAAGCCGGACGACAAGGACACCCTGACCGTCCGCGCCCGCATCAAGGGCGACATTGAGCGCGTATTTCCAGGTGCCAAGGTCGTCGAGGGGCATGGAACAGACTATCGCTTTAGAGCCAAAATTCCCCGGCAGGAAGTCGCCCAGGCGCTCCACGATCAGGTGATGAACTTGACGGCCTCCAACTTCAAGGCGTCCGTCAAGGATCGGTCGAGGCATGATGCCTACATGCGAGTCTGGCAAGCGATGTATCGCTACCAGCAGGAGCAGGATTAGGCGATCTCTTCCAGGTCGATCCCGGCGGCTAAAAGCCTGCCTTTCAGCACATCAATGGAATCACAAGATCGTCCGGCTAAGTAACGCATCTGTTGGTGAGCGAGATAGTTCGCAGCCTTGTGCAGCTTTCGGTATGTGACGCGAAAAGCATTTCGAGACGCTTTGGCTTTCCCGGTTGACGTCTTCGGCCCTGTTGCCTTCAGCCAGGGCTTCCAGCCGTGGATCAGCCGTGACTGACGTTCTCGTTGTTCTGCCGTCCAGGTTCGCGCCGCCATCTCGGGAGCTAATAGTTCGTTTGTGCGAGTCTGTGACTACGTGTTCGAAAACGTGTCATCGAAATCATAAAGGAATGTGCTCGATACCGGGCCACCGATCGTGGTGCAAGCTTACCGACGACTTGCGGGAGATCGGCGAGTCCCGGGCAAGCATCGGGTCCGCTGGTTGATGTGAGCCGAAGGCTTGCGCGCTCAGATCGGCTATCGTCGCCGGCCGGGGCAACGGGGCGATGCAAAATATGCATGGCGCCATTTTGGCGACAGTGATAGACTGGGCGGACAGATCGAAGTAGGAGGTCATGATGGGAACAGCCATTGCCAAGCAGGATCGCATCGGTGCCCGGGTTCCGCACGAGGTGTACGAAACGCTGCGCCGCGCCGCCGAACTGACGGGGGCCACGGTCAATCAGTTTCTGGTGCAGGCCGCGCTGAAAGAAGCCCAGGAAGTCATCGAGCGCGAGGAGGTGATTCGCATGAGCCCGCGCGACTGGAACTGGCTGCTCGACTTGATGGAGAACCCGCCTAAGCCTACGCCCAAGCTGAAGGCTGCCCTGAAGCGTTACCAGAAGGCCAAACGAGACGATGCAGGTACTGCCTTTAACTGGGAGCCATGACCGGCAGGGGTTCGACTGTGGCCGCCAGGAACTGAACGACTGGCTGCGGCGTGTCGCGCGCCAGCATCAGGACAAGGGACTGTCGAAAACCTTCGTCGCCATCCGTGAGAGTGAGCCGGCCCGCATCTGCGGTTACTACGCACTGACCCTGGCCGAACTGGAAAACCGGCATCTTCCAGATGCCTGGCGCAAGAAACTGCCGCGCCGCATTCCCGGCGTGCGTCTGGGCCGGCTCGCGGTCGACCGGCAATACCAGGGCAAGGGGCTGGGCGAACTCCTGCTGGTCGATGCCTTGACGCGGGCGCGCCGCATCTATGCCGAGGCGGGCGGGATTGGCCTGTTCGTCGACGCGCTCGATGAGCAGGCCGCCGGGTACTATCGCCGTTTCGGTTTCGAGGCTGCGCCGGATCATCCGCTGCTGCTGTTCCTGCCGGCAGCGGTCGCAGGATAAACAAGCGTGACCGACCAACACAGAATAAGAACAAGGAGAGCACGCTATCCAACTCCAATATGATACTTGCACAATTAGCAGACATCACAACAAAAGGATTGGTGAAGAATAACGGGAGAGAAGAACAATGGATGTCTTTCGATTTCGAGAGCAACTGATCAGGGAATATGAATCATTCGCCCGCAGCTTCACCAAGCCGAAAGCGGAAGACATCAGGGCCTATCTACAGGATTGCTATGACGCCGGCGTCTTCTGGCCGGCACCTCTCGTCCAGCTCAATCCCAGTTTTGTCAGTGGCGGCAGCGTCGAGCAGCTGGTCGAGGAACAACTGCTGCACAAGGAATGCGCCCGCATCTTCCGGGCTGGCAAGACTGCCGACGACTTTGGCGTCACCTTGCGCCTGCACAAGCATCAAGAAGAGGCCATCCGGGCTGCCCAACGCAACGAAAGCTATGTTCTGACCACCGGCACGGGTTCCGGCAAATCCTTAAGCTACTTTATCCCTATCGTTGACTATGTCCTGCGCGAACGTGCCGCAGGCAATACCAAGCCCCATGTCAGCGCCATCGTCATCTATCCGATGAACGCTCTGGCCAACAGCCAGCACGAGGAACTGACCCGCTTCCTGAAGCTCGGCTATCCGGACGGCAAAGGCCCGGTGACCTTTGCACGCTACACCGGGCAGGAAAGTGGCAAGGAACGCGACGAGATCGCCAAGAATCCACCGGACATCATCCTGACCAACTTCATGATGCTGGAGCTCATGATGACCCGGCAGGATGAGGTGGATAAGGCGATCGTGCGCGCGGCGCAGGGGCTTAAGTTCCTCGTCCTCGACGAACTGCACACCTACAGAGGGCGACAAGGGGCCGACGTTGCGCTGCTCGTCCGCCGCGTCCGCGCTGCCCTGAATCCCGACTTGCTCTGCGTCGGCACCTCGGCCACCATGGCCACCGATGGCACCCCGGAAGAACGCAATGCCGTTGTTGCCGGCGTGGCCAGCAAGCTCTTCGGCACCTCGGTCAGCCCCCGCAACGTCATTACCGAAACCCTGCAGAGGGTCACCACCGGCGATGAACCCGATGCAGGCACACTGAAATCCGTCCTGATCGACGAAATTCCCGCCAACGCCGAATACGAGTCCCTGCGAGCGCATCCACTGGCCATCTGGGTTGAGCTCAATCTTGGCCTGCAACATGAGGCCGGGAAATGGGTGCGCGCCAGACCCCGCACGCTCAAGGACGCAGCCAAGGAACTGGCCGCGGCCACCGGTCTCGATGAGGCATTTTGCCTCAAACGACTGGAACACTTCCTGTTGCTGGCCTACCGCACCAAACGTGAACCCCATGATGACCGTAGCCGGCTTTTTGCTTTTCGGCTCCATCAGTTCATTTCCGGAGCGGGTGATCTCTATGCCACGCTCGAACCGGCGGGCAAACGCTATCTCGATGTCAAAGGTCAGCAGTTCCAGCCGGGGCATACAGACAAGCGCCTGTTCAACGCCGTGTTTTGCCGGGAATGTGGCCAAGAGTATTTCCCGGTCTGGGCCAGCGGCCCCAAGGGCGCGCCCGATACCTTCGAACCTCGCGAGATCGGCGATCGCAGCCGCGAAGACCAGAATGATGACGAAGGGATGCGGTATGGCTTCCTAATGCCTGATTCCGATCGCACATTCGATGACGCCGATCTAGATCGCTATCCCGAGGAGTGGATCGACTTTAGTCGTGCCGATCCCCGCCTCAAGAACAACTACATACGCTACAAGCCCATCCCGGTTCGAGTCACGCCATCCGGTGAAGTGGCCGGCGACGGCATGCAGTCCTACTTCATCCCCGGCTCGTTCCGTTTCTGCCTGAGCTGTGGCGTGAGCTACGACGCCTCTGTTCGCAGTGATTTATCCAAGCTAACCAGCCTGAGTTCGGAAGGCCGCAGTTCGGCCACGACCGTGCTCACCTTGGGGGCGATGCGCTATCTGCTCGAAGATGCCGCCGACCTCAAGCCCGAGGCCAAAAAGCTTCTCGGGTTCACCGACAACCGACAGGATGCCTCGCTGCAGGCCGGACACTTCAACGACTTCATCCAGATTTTGCTGCTGCGTGGCGCTTTGCTGGCTGCCGTCGAAAAGGCTGGTCAGCTGACCGACGAGGTCTTGGCGCAAGCCGTCTACGACGTCCTGTCGCTGACGAAGCCGGAGTTCATGGCCAACCCCGAGGCGCGTTTCTTCGCGGAAGACCAAGCCCGCAAGGCACTCAAGGACGTCCTCGGCTATCGACTTTATTTCGACTTGCGCAGGGGGTGGCGAGTCACCAATCCGAACCTTGAACAACTCAGCCTGCTCAAGATTGCCTACCAGTCTCTACCCGAGATTTGTGCGGAACAGTCGCTGTGGCATGGCGCACCGCCGCTCTTGGCACAGGCCAGTCCTCAAGAGCGGGAGAGTATCGCGCGTCATTTGCTCGACCACATGCGGCGTCAGCTGTGCATCAAGGCACGCTATCTTGATGCTGACGAGCAGGAGAAGCTTAAAAATGCCAGCTTCAGCCACCTGCGCGACCCGTGGGCGCTCAATGAAGACGAGCGCCTGCAACCGGCGCGTTATCTGATTCTCGGTTCCAAGCCCGCCCATCCCAACCAGCAAGACGACCGGGCGGCCTATCTGTCTTATCGCTCCAGTTTCAAGCGCGACCTTTCAAAGCCCAGCTTCTGGGGCGATACTGCCCAGAGTCGCTGGCCAGATAAATTCGACGAGGAGTTTTTCGGCCAGCTGATGGAATCCCTGCTGTCGGCCCTCATTCAGGGGGGATTGGTGCAATGCTTCGAAGTGCCCGGTGGCAGAACCGCCTACCAGATCAATGCAGCCGCCCTGATTTGGCAACTAGGTGATCCCGATGAGGAAATCCCGAGCCTCGGCAATCAGCGCAAGAGCAACAACGAATTCTTCCGCTCGCTCTATTTGAACGTCGCCAAAGCACTACTGCAGAACAACCGGCTGCTGAAATCTTTGGAAGCACGCGAGCACACGGCCCAGGTCGATGCTGCCGATCGCGAAGAGCGCGAGAAGCGGTTCCGCTCCGCCGAGCTGCCGATCCTGTTCTGTTCGCCGACCATGGAGCTTGGCGTCGACATCTCCGACCTCAATACGGTCTACATGCGCAACGCCCCGCCAACGCCCGCCAACTATGCCCAACGCAGTGGCCGCGCAGGACGCGGTGGGCAACCCGCATTGGTCATCACCTACTGTGCTGCCAAGAGTCCGCACGATCAGTATTACTTCGCCGACCCGGTGCGCATGGTGGCCGGCAGCGTCACGCCGCCGCTCCTTGATCTGGCCAACGAAGACCTGATCCGCAGTCACCTGCATGCGGTCTGGCTCGCAGAGACTCATCAGAAGCTCTCCGGGGCTGTCAGCGAGCTGCTGAAGATGAAGGAGGATAGCAAGCTGCCCCTGCGTGACGATCTGGCCAGTGCCCTGGACACGGCTGATGCACGTGACCGGGCCTACAAGATGTTTGCCAGAGTGCTGGATATGCTTGCAGACGAGCTGACGCCCGCCAAAGCCCATTGGTACACCGCGGGCTGGGCCGAGCGGATGATCAAGCAAGCCTACCTTCAGTTCGATCAGGCGCTGGATCGCTGGCGCACGCTCTACAAGGCTACGACGCAGCAAATGGAAGCCGCCCACGCGGTACGCATGAATGCTGCCGCAACCCAGACAGACCGCATCGAAGCCGACCGCCGCTACTACGAAGCCAAGACCCAGCAAGACCTGTTGCTTGAGTCATCGCAGTCGATGAACTCCGACTTTTATACCTATCGCTATCTCGCGAGCCAAGGCTTCCTGCCCGGCTACAACTTCCCGCGCCTGCCCTTGTTGGCGTTCATGCCGGCACGCAAGGACATGGTCGGCAAGGACACCTATCTCAGCAGGCCACGTTTCCTTGCCCTGTCCGAATTTGGCCCCCGTAGCATCATCTACCACGAGGGCAGCCAATACCGTGTCTACAAGCTCATGCTTGGCCTGCGGGAGCAAATCGGCGCGGACGCTGCTGGCGCTGGGTTGCCGCTACGCATGGTCCGCATGTGCCCCAGCTGTGGCTATGGCCATTTCGGCGGGCAGTTGCACGCGGAAAAGTGTATTGCTTGCGGTAGCCTGCTCGAAGGTGGCCTGACACTGGCCAATCTTTACCGGGTCGAAAATGTCAGCACCCGCCGTGCCACCCGTATCACCTCCGACGAGGAAGAGCGCGTCCGGCAAGGCTACGAAATGCTCACCACGTTGCAGTACGCTGAAGAAAACGGTGTGCTCCAGGTCATCAAGACCCGTTTTGAAGTGGAGGGCGTGCCGCTAGCCACTGTCCACTACGGCCCGGCGGCCACCGTCTGGCGCATGAATCTGGGCTGGAAACGCCGCAAAGACAAGTCGATCTACGGTTTCAACATCGATCCCATTACCGGCATCTGGGCGAAGGATGCGCAAGCGCCGGAGGATAGCGATTCCAGCGACCATGGCTCAGATGGCCAACCCAAGCGTATCGTGCCGTTCGTTGAAGACCGCCGCAACATCCTCGTGTTCTATCCAGACCAGCAACTGGAGGAAGCCGCGATGGTCACGCTGCAATACATGCTCAAGCGTGGCATCGAGGCAGAATTCCAGCTCGAAGAAGCCGAGCTCGCCGCGGAGCCTCTGCCCAGCGGTGATAAGCGCAACGCCATCCTGTTTTATGAATCGGCTGAAGGTGGCGCTGGGGTATTGACGCGAATTGCCAATGACCCAACGGCCCTGCGCCGGGTCGCCGAACAGGCACTGAAGGTGGCTCACTTCGAACCCAAGAGTGGCGTCTGGGCCGTGGATCAGCTGCAGGATACCGACAAGACCTGCGAGGCGGGCTGCTACCGCTGCCTATTGTCCTATAGCAACCAGATGGATCACCGCTTCATCCAGCGCAAGAACGAAATCGTGCTCGACCTACTCTGCCGCATGACGCGAGCCGAAGCCAAGCGCGGCACGGCAGGCCGCAATGCCGACGAGCAGTTCGAGGAGCTCATGCGCCTGTCTGGTAGCGGCCTTGAAAAGGCGTGGCTCGAAACGGTGAGGAAATCTGGCTATCGCCTGCCTGATAAGGCCCAGTTCTCGATGAATGAGTTCAAGGTGCGACCGGACTTCGGCTATGGGGGCGATTCGCCGGCCTTGGTATTCATCGACGGCCCGCACCACGAGTTGGACTACCAGAGGCAGATCGACGAAGCTAAGAACAAACAATTGCGCGATGCGGGCTTCGAGGTCATCCGTTTTCCAAAGGAACAGTCGGCATGGCCGGCGATCTTTGCCCAATATCCGGATGTTTTCGGTAAAGGAGTGCAGTCGTGAGCCTTGGCTACCAACCCGGCAGCCTCGTCAAGGCACGCGGGCGGGAATGGATCGTCCTGCCCGGTTCGTCAGACGACACGCTGCATCTGCGCCCGCTCGGAGCTGGTGAAGACGAAGCCACCTACATCTACATTCCGCTTGAACGGCAACCCATCAAGTCGGCAGAGTTCCCGCCCCCGGACTTAGCACACGCGGGCACGCAAGCTGCCGGCCTGCTGCTGCGCGATGCCATGCGGCTCGCCTTCCGCTCCGGGGCCGGCCCCTTCCGCAGCTTCGGCAATCTCGCCTTCGCGCCCCGCGCCTACCAGCTGGTGCCACTCTTGATGGCGCTTAAGATGGACACGGTGCGCCTCCTGATCGCCGACGACGTCGGTATCGGCAAGACCATCGAAGCCGGTCTGATCGTGCGCGAACTGCTGGATCGCGGCGAAGTCACCCGCTTTACCGTACTTTGTCCGCCGCACCTGTGCGAACAATGGCAGGGCGAACTTCAAAACAAGTTCAATATCGCGTCGGAAGTCGTCACCACCGGCACTGCCTCTCGGCTGGAACGCGGCCTCCCCGCTGGCACATCGCTCTTCGATACCTACCCGGTCACCGTAGTCAGTCTCGACTATGTGAAGCAGGATCGCCGCCGCGATGAATTCCTGCGCGCTTGCCCCGAGCTGGTCATCGTCGATGAGGCCCACACCTGCGTGCAGGCCAGCAACAGCACGCGCCACCAACGCTATAAGGTGCTCTCAGGGCTGGCGGAAGACCGCGAACGCCACATGCTGCTGCTCACCGCCACGCCGCACAGTGGCGACGAAGACGCCTTCTACAACCTGCTGGGCCTGCTCAACCCCGACTTCCACCAGTTGCGCACGCTGACCGGCGACAGCCGCGACAAGCTGCGCGAGCGGCTTGCCCTCCACTTCGTGCAGCGCCGTCGTGCCGACATCGCCGAATGGCAAGACACCTCCGTCTTCCCGGATCGTTTGAGCCGTGAAGCCGCCTACAAACTCGGCGGTGAATGGGGCGCATTGTTCAACGACGTGCTCGACTACGCCCAGAAGATGGTCGAGTCGGTCAAGGACGAGTCGATCCTCAAGCAGCGCATGAACTGGTGGGCGGCTCTAGCATTGCTGCGCTGTATCAGCTCCAGCCCGGCGGCAGCGGCCAGCGCGCTGCGCACCCGCATTCGCGCCCTGTCTGACGGCAACGAACAGGCGCAGCTGGAGGAGCTTGAACGTGCCGGTGCCGAAACCGTTTTCGATGGCGACGCCGATGGTGATCTTTCGACCGACGATACCCAGCCCGGTGCCTTGCTCCCCGACGATGCGGGCGACCATCCCGATGCTCCGATCCTCGCCGACTTCCTCCGCCGTGCCGAAGCCCTGCGCGGCCCAGAGAAGGACGGCAAGCTCAAGACTCTGATCGCCCAGATCGACGAGATCGTCAAGGCCGGTCACAACCCGGTTGTTTTCTGCCGTTACATCCCCACCGCCCATTACGTCGGCGAATACCTGCGCGGCAAGTTTGGACGCGACGACTTCGTCGTCGAAGTCGTCACCGGAGAGCTCGCGCCCGAAGAGCGGGAAGCCAGGGTCGCGGAACTGAGCGAAGCTGACCGGCGCATCCTCGTTGCCACCGACTGCCTCTCTGAAGGCATCAACCTCCAAGCCGCCTTCGATGCCGTGCTGCACTACGACTTGTCGTGGAACCCCACCCGCCACGAGCCGCGCGAAGGCCGCGTCGATCGTTTCGGCCAGGCATCCAAAGTGGTGCGCACCGTCCTGCTCTACGGCGAGAACAACCCCGTCGACGGCGCTGTGCTGCAGGTCATCCTGCGCAAGGCCGAACGCATCCGCAAGGAGCTCGGCGTTTCCGTGCCGTTGCCGGACGATTCCGGCAAGGTCATGCAGGCGGTGATGGAAAGCGTGCTCTTCAAGCGCGGCGCGGGCAAGGTTCAGGCCCGGCAGGCGGGCCTATTCGATTTCGACGATATCGAAGAAGCCGTCAGCAAGGACTGGGAAAGCGCCCGCGAAAAAGCCGCGCAAAGCCGCACCATCTTCGCCCAGCGCCGCCTGAAGCCCGCCGATGTCCTGCCTGAGTGGGACAAGGCCATCGCCTCACTCGGCAGTCAGGACGATGTCGAACGCTTCATCCGCCGTGCCGCCGAACGCATGCAGGCCGCGCTGGAGCCGCACAAGGGTGGCTACAAACTGCCGCTCAAGCATCTGCCGGCCGCACTCAAGGAACGGCTCGAAGGCGCGGGTATCGTCGGTGACAGCCTGCGCATCGAGTTCCAGCGGCCGGCCGATCCCCATCACATCCACCGCAGTCATCCCCTGGTCGCCGCCTTTGCCGACTATCTGGCCGAGCGGGCGCTCGATGGCGCAGCGCCCGAACTCATCGCCCGCTGCGGGGCCATTTTCACCCGTGATGTCCAGACCCGCACCATCATCGCCTTGCTGCGCCTGCGCTACCAGCTAACCACCACCTATCGCCGCGAGCAGCGGCTGACCTTGGTCGAAGAAGCCCTTGTGGTGGCGCTGCGTGGCGGCGGAGCGCCCGAGCTGCTCGGTGATACCGATGCCGCGGCCCTCATGGCCGCCGAACCGGCCCGGAATATGGACCCTGCCCGCCGCGACCGCGAGATTGGCGAGGCACTGGCTGCGCTCCCGGCTGCCCAGCCAGCATTGACCGATCTGGCCAGGCAGCGTGCCAGAGAGCTGCTTGAGGATCACAGGCGCGTGCGTGAAGCCTCGGAAGCCCGCTTCCTCAAATACGACGTCACGCCCTGTCTGCCGGTCGATGTCATCGGTTTGTATGTTTTGCTGCCCGCGCCGAGTCTGTAGCCATGAAAAAAGCCGATCTCGCCCTCGACGCCCTGCGCATTGAAGGCAGCCTGCTGCCGGCGGAATTCATCCAGAAACTGCTGGAGCTGAAGGCCGACCACCAGTCCCCCGCCGACTACGGCATTCCTCCCGGCCTCAACCTCAAGGATGAAATCGGCCGCTACTGGCGCATCGCCACCGCGCTGTGGGCCGATTTCAAGGCCCGCTCGGCCCGCGCCGACGCCAACCCCGACAAACTCGCCCTGTCGCATTGGCTCGTGCCGCTGTTCACCCGCGTGCTCGGCTTCGAGGGCTGGACGCCCATTTCGGGTGAGGAGATCGACGAGCGTCGCTTCCCGCTCACCCACAAGCTCGGGGCCACGCCGCTCTTGCTGGTGCCGCCTACCGTCGATCTCGACAAGAGCGATGCCCGCTTTGCGCCCGAGGGCCGCCGCCGTTCGCCGCACGCCACCGTGCAGGAATACCTCAACGCGAGTCACGCGGCGCTGTGGGGCATCGTCTGCAACGGCCACACCCTGCGCCTCCTGCGCGACAACCCAAGCCTCACCCGCCCGGCCTATATCGAGGCCGACCTCGCGCGCATCTTCGAGGAAGGGCGCTATGCCGACTTCGTCGCCCTCTGGCTCATTGCCCACGGCACCCGCTTCGGTAACGGTAGAGATGCTCACCACGAACACCAGCCCATCCTCGAACACTGGCATGCTCAGGCGCAAGAAATCGGCGAACGCGCGCTCGAAAAGCTGCGCGATGGCGTCACCGACGCCCTGCGAGCGCTCGGCAACGGCTTTCTCGCTCATCCCGCCAACACCGAATTACGTGCCGCCCTGGCTGACCACCGTCTCACCAGCGCCGACTTTTTCAAGCAGCTCTTGCGCCTCGTCTATCGGCTCATCCTGCTCTTCACCGCCGAGGATCGCGGCCTGCTCCACGCCCCCCACGCCGCGCCAGAACAGCGCGAGCTCTACGCCAAGGGCTACAGCGCAAGCCTCTTGCGCGAGCGCGCCCTGAAAAGCCGCGCCGACCGCCATGCCGACCTCTGGCAGGGCCTCCTGGTCACCTTCCGCGCCCTGGCAGAAGGCGCCGAACCCCTGGGCCTGCCGGCGCTGGGCGGCCTGTTTGGCCCCGACAAATGCCCCGATCTCGATGCGGCAGAGCTTTCCAATACGGCGCTGCTCGCTGCCGTAAAGGCCCTGTGTTTCTTCCGCTCCGGCGCGGTGCTGGCGCGCATCAACTACCGCGACATGGACACCGAGGAGCTGGGCAGTGTCTATGAAAGCCTGCTGGAGCTGCAACCGGTCATCCACGTCGAGGCCAACCCATGGCGCTTCGGTTTCATGGGCGACGAAGCGCAAGGCGAAGCCCGAGGCTCCGCCCGCAAGCTCACCGGCAGCTACTACACGCCCGATGCGCTGGTGCAGGAACTCATCCAATCCGCCCTCGAACCCAAGATCGCCGAGGCGCTGAAAGCGCCCGACCCGCGCGCCGCGCTGCTCTCGCTCAAAGTCATCGATCCGGCCTGCGGCTCCGGCCACTTTCTGCTTGCCGCCGCCCGCCGCATTGCCGCCGAGGTAGCCCGGCTCGATGCCGAAAGCGACATTCCAGAAGCACTAGCCTTCCGCCACGCCCTGCGCGAGGTGGTGGCCCATTGCATCTATGGCGTGGACTTGAACCCCCTGGCGGTGGAACTCTGCCAGACCGCGCTATGGCTGGAAACGCTGGAGCCCGGCAAACCCTTGGGCTTTCTCGACCACCACGTGCGGCACGGCAACGCCCTCATCGGCCTCCTCGACCCCGCCCTCATGGCCGAGGGCATCCCGGATCAAGCCTACGCCGCGCTCTCCGGCGATGACAAAGCCGTCTGCGCCGAGCTCAAGAAGACCAACAAAAAGCAGGCCGGCGGCCGCCAGGTCGATCTCTTCATCGCCGAAGTCGCCCAGCAACTCGCCAGCACCCACGCCGCCCTGGACGCCATGCCGGAAGATACGCTCGAGGCCATCGCCCAAAAGCGCGCGGCCTTTCTTCAGGCCGAGGCCGATGAGAAACTGGCCCGCGAGCGGCTGCGCTGCGACCTCTTCTGCGCCGCCTTCTTCGCCCCCAAGACCCGCGCCACGGCTGAGCGCGTGCCGCTCTCGGGCGACCTTTTGCGTGCGGCCCAAGGCCAGCCGCTGCGCCCCGGAGTGGCGGAACTCGCCCGCGAACTGGCCGGGGAATACCATTTTTTCCACTGGCACCTGGCCTTCCCTGAGGTTTTCTCCCCTCGCCCTGTGGGAGAGGGGTCGGGGGTGAGGGGTGGCTTCGATGTGGTGCTGGCCAATCCGCCGTGGGAACGCATCAAGCTGCAGGAACAAGAATTCTTCGCCGCGCGCCGCCCGGCCATCGCGCAAGCGGCCAATGCCGCCACCCGCAGCCGAATGATCGCCGCGCTGAATGCTGACGATGCCAGCCCCGCGGACAAGCAGCTCTACCGCGACTTCATGCTGGCGAAACGCGGTGCCGAGGCGGCGAGCCTGTTCGCCCACGACAGCGGCCGCTTCCCGCTCACCGGGGTGGGTGACGTCAACCTCTACGCCCTGTTTGCCGAGACCATCGCCCAGCTCGCCGGGCTGATCGGTAAAGCCCATGCGCGTGCCGTCCCGCCAGCGCCGAGTTTCGCAGGCCGCGCCGGCCTCATCGTGCCCACTGGCATCGCCACCGATGACTCTACCAAGGCGTTCTTCGACGCCATCGCCAGCGGCGGCCGCATCGCCAGCCTCTACGACTTCGAGAACCGCGAAGCGATCTTCCCGTCCGTGCATCGCAGCTACAAGTTCTGCCTGCTCACGCTGGGCAGGCAGGAGGCGGCACGCTTCGTGTTCTTCGCCACCGACACCGCCCACCTCCGTGATGAGCGCCGCGCCTTCACGCTCACTGCGGCCGACATCGCGCTCTTGAACCCCAATACCCGTACCTGCCCGGTGTTCCGCTCGCAGGCCGATGCGGAACTCACCAAGAAGATCTACCGCCGCGTGCCGGTACTGATCGACGAAGCCAAAGGCGCGGCGGGCAATCCGTGGGGCATCTCGTTCATGGCGATGATCCACATGTCCAACGACAGCCACCTGTTCCGCACCGCCGCCCAGCTAGTCGCCGAAGGCGCCGAGCGCGCGGGCCCCAATTGGATCGGGCGCGACAAGGCCATCTGGGTGCCGCTGTATGAGGCCAAGATGGTGCATCAGTTCGACCACCGCTGGGCGAGCTATGACGACAACGGCAGCGACTCCCGCGACATGACGGACGCCGAAAAGCGCGACCCGGCCTGCACCGCCCAGCCGCGCTATTGGATCAAGCAAAGCGAGGTCGAAGCGCGGCTCGCCGGCCGCTCAACGCGCCAGTGGTTGATGGGGTGGCGGGACATCTGCCGATCGACCGACGAGCGCACGGTGATCGCCGCGGTGGTGCCGAGGGTGGGGGTGGGCAACAAGTTGCCGCTGATTTTTCCCGACCTGACACAGTCAGTCAGCAAGGTGGCCGCGCTTTACGGAAACCTTGCCGCGCTCTGCTTCGATTTTGTGGCGCGGCAAAAGATCGGCGGCACGACACTGAACTACTTCTACGCGAAGCAGTTTCCTGTCTTACCGCCAGAGCACTACACCCCTGCCGACCTCGACTTCATCGTCCCCCGCGTGCTGGAGCTCACCTATACCGCCCACGATCTTGCCCCCTTCGCCCGCGACCTGGGCTTCGACGGCCCGCCCTTTGCCTGGGACCCGGAGCGCCGCGCGCATCTTCGCGCCGAGCTCGACGCCTACTACGCCCGGCTCTATGGCCTCACGCGTGATGAGCTGCGCTACATCCTCGACCCCGCCGAGATCTACGGCGAGGACTACCCCTCCGAAACCTTCCGCGTGCTCAAGAACAACGAAATCCGCGCCTATGGCGAATACCGCACCCGCCGGCTGGTGCTGGCGGCGTGGGATCGGCTATTTCACTGACCCAGCTTTTCAGTGCATTCAACTCGCCATCTGGCCAGAGATGTCTTCTGCCACATGGCCCTAGAAAATCATCCCGTGTTTTCACGCGGCCAGGAGTCGTGACGGCACCCTTTGTGTGTCGGCTTGGCACGTCGACGAGGCCAGACTAAACCCCGGAATGCTTCAAGGGGCTGTGTAGCGGAAAGCGCTTGTCTGGTCGCGCCGACCGTTGCCTGGCCAAGGCCAGCCCCTTCAAGCGTTTCGGGGTTTTGCTTTTGGCAGCCGACCGTGACACGGCGATACAGGACGTTGACCGCAGCAACGCACATGCGGGGATGCCCAAGGGTGCTGCAAACCGACTCCGCTGACTGGCAAGCCGGCGGGCCAGCGTTGCACGAGCGACTGGCGGAACGGGCAAACTGGGAAACGATGCGTCTGGCCCACGAAACGGGCGCCCGGAAATCGAATCGTGTCCTCATTGGGGCGGTGGTCTGGCAGCGGGCAGTCAAGCAGCCAGATGGCCGAAAGCAGGGAGGTTTCCCTGCTCGGCTTGCCCTATTGTCTGAACGGAAAAGCGGTCGCATGCGTGACCATCGCCATTGACGCGAACGGCCGCTGCATCGCGGGCAATGTTGATTTACCAGAGCGCTTGGACGCGAGCGGGCGGAATCCTTGTCCGGGCTTGCGCTTGAATTGTGGCCACGCCTGATGACCCGCTACAGCGCGAGGGCTGCAGCAAAGCCGACTCACGGCGCAGCATGGGCAAGACTAGCGAGCTTCAGGCAGGCGATGCATATCTCCGGCCCTGGAATTCCTTCCGGGCCTCTCTACATGGGGGAGTGACTTCGGAGAGCATTCCATGAACTGGCAGCGCGCCACGTCTTTGTAAGAAAGCCCCCACCAGTGCCCGAAAATTTTTTTGCCAACCCGCTCTGAGCAAACGCGATAGCCAACCCATAATGACGCACACATCATCACCGTCCATATGACCGGACGGATGATGACCTGCACCAAAGCAGCCCCCAGGATGGCGCCAAGCATGTATTCCATTTTTCTAGAATGCAGAATGGCTGATTCGACGCCTTCAGTATAGTAAAAGTCGCGATATAACCTGCAGCCATTCGCTTGTCGTCAGTTGGCGAGGAGAGCGAAGACTAGGAGCAAGCGAGAATCCGGGGAGGGGGGGAAGTTGCTGAACACAGCGGTACGTCGCCGCAGTTTTTCGGGCTTTCTGACGAATGACGAACTGAGCAGCATTCTGTTGCAGATGCGCTATCCAGTCGGAGCGGGCACCTGCTAATGACGCAGGGACAGGGGCCTTATAGCTCTCCGTGCTTTCCGCTGGCCAGGGGTTTCAACCGCAAAATTTAAGTGGGGCTGGATGTTGGGAAATATATTTTCCTATCCCAAAACCAGCATCATAGAAGGGCATCTGGCGGAGACGGAGGGATTCGAACCCTCGATACAGGTTTTGGCCCGTATGCTCCCTTAGCAGGGGAGTGCCTTCGACCTCTCGGCCACGTCTCCGAAGTGGGGCGGATGATACCTGCCCCACCCTCTTACGGTCAAACTGAAACTCAAGCCTGCGCTTTGTCGAGGCCAAAGGCCTGATGCAAGACGCGCACGGCGAGCTCCAGGTATTTTTCATCGACGACGACGGAGATCTTGATCTCCGAAGTCGAAATCATCTGGATGTTGATGCCCTCCTCGGCGAGCGTGCGGAACATCTTGCTCGCCACACCAGGATGGGAGCGCATGCCGACGCCGACGGCGGAAACCTTGCAGATCTTGTTGTCGCCCTCGATGGCACGCGCGCCGATGTGGGGCTTGATCTGCTCTTCGAGAATCTTGAGGGCGCGCGGATATTCGGCGCGGTTGACGGTAAAGGAAAAATCGGTCGTGCCATCGTGGCCAACGTTTTGGATGATCATGTCGACGTCGATGTTGGCTTCGGCGATGGGCCCCAGAATCTGCGAGGCAATACCCGGACGGTCTGGCACCCCGAGCACGGTGAGTTTCGCCTCGTCGCGATTAAAGGCGATGCCTGAAATGATCGGTTGTTCCATGTTTCTGTCTTCCTCAACGGTAATGAGCGTGCCTTGGGTTTCCTGCCCTTCCTCTTCGAAGCTCGACAGCACGCGCAAGCGCACCTTGTATTTGCCGGCGAATTCGACCGAGCGGATCTGCAGCACCTTGGAACCGAGGCTGGCCATCTCGAGCATTTCCTCGAAGGTGATGGTGTCGAGCTTGCGCGCTTCGGGCACGATGCGCGGGTCGGTGGTATAGACGCCGTCGACATCGGTATAGATCTGGCATTCGTCGGCCTTCAGCGCGGCAGCGAGCGCCACGGCCGAAGTATCCGAGCCGCCGCGGCCGAGCGTCGTGATGTTGCCTTGCTCATCGACGCCCTGGAAGCCGGCGACGATGACAACGGTATCCTCGGCGAGATCGCGGCGGATGTTCGCCTCTTCGATGTTGAGGATGCGCGCCTTGGTGAAGGTCGAATCGGTCAGCACCTTGACTTGCGCGCCGGTATAGCTCTTCGCCTTGATCCCTAGATCCTTGAGCGCCATCGCGAGGAGCGCAATGGAGACCTGCTCGCCGGTCGAGACCATCACGTCGAGTTCGCGCGGATCGGGCTGGGGCGAAACTTCCTTGGCCAGGGCAATGAGGCGATTGGTTTCCCCGCTCATCGCGGAGACGACGACGACGAGCTGATTGCCCTGCTCCTTCCAGCGCTTGACACGGCGCGCCACCGCGCGGATGCGCTCCGGCGTGCCCATCGAAGTGCCGCCATATTTTTGAACGATCAGTGCCATGTTTTGTCCATGCCGTAAAGAGCGGCGCATTCTATCCGATGCCGCATCGATTTGGCAGTGCAGGCGGCATTTCCCCTTGTATGGCGGGCAGATATCCGATATGATTACGCACGTATAACTTCAGTTGTAGGGTAGCCACCGCTCTTCCATTATCCGAAAGTAAGCTCAATTGAAAAGGACGACGCAATGAAAGCCAACGAAAAGATCGATGCCCGCGAAATCCGCCGCAAGCTCGGCCTCAATCAGCAGCAGTTCTGGTCGAAGCTCGGCGTGACGCAAAGCGGCGGTTCGCGCTATGAAAGCGGCCGCAACATGCCGCGTCCCGTCCAGTACCTCTTGCGTCTTGTGCATGTCGAGCAGATCGACATCAACAAGATCAAGAAGGAAGATTGGGAAGTCATCGAATACCTGAAGTCCCACAAGCCGGAGCTGTTCAAGGAGCTCAAGAAGGAAGCCCGCGCCAGCCGCAAGGGTTGAGCTTACGGGCTGACTTTGACCGTCAGCCCGCCGCCCGCCTTTACGATTCGCCCTGCGAATTCCTCGAGCCACGCCGCAGGCAAGGCCGCCAGCCGCGGCGCCTCGGGTTGCTGGGAAGGCCGCGCGAGGCCATAGAGGTGCACGCCGGCAAGCTGCTGCGCGGCCGCTTCGATCAGTGCGAGATAGGCTTCGAGCTCGGCTTCGCCAGGCGGCTTGCCATCGAGCGCGAAAAGGCAGGTCTGCACCCAGGTGGGGGCGAGCCTAGTGCATTCGATGAGGCGGCGCAGCACCGTCGCGGGCGCGTAGGCAACGCCATTGATGCGCCGCATCGCTGCAGCGCCGACGGCATCGACCTTGAACCAAACCTCGCCGCCTTCCTCGCCTATCTTGGCAATGCCGCGCGCCACGGCGGGCCGATCGACGAGGCTGCCGTTGGTGATGAGGCGCAGCCGCGGCGGCTCCTCTACCCGCAAGGCGGCCCGCAGTCGCGCCGCAATCTCCACTGCATCGGGAAACTCGCGCGCGCTCGTCGGCTCGCCGTCGCCGGAAAAGGCGATATCGACGACCCGCTGGGCTTCGGGCGGCGCATGCCGGGCCAAATAGTCGCCAGCGAAGAGCGCGGCGAGCATCGCGGCGAGCTCGCTTTCGAGTCGTCCTAGATCGATGGGCGGCGCTCCGCCGCGCGTGAGATTCGGCACTTGGCAATAGATGCAGCGCCAGTTGCAGGCATGGTTGGGATTCAGATTGATGCCGACCGAGACGCCGCCGGCACGCCGCGAGAGGACCGGATAGACGTAGGCCATGCCGACGGCCTGCCGGCTGTGGTCTTGAATGCTGAGTCTTCTCATGGCGGGACTATACTTCGCCACTCGCCCGTTTCCCACCCTCGCTCATGCAGATCACCCGCCGCCTGGAGTTCGACGCCGGGCATCGCATCCCCGATCACCAAAGCCAGTGCCGCCACCTGCACGGTCACCGCTACGCGCTCGAAGTGACGCTCGAAGGCGAAGTCATCGAGGCCGCCGGCCGGCCAGATACCGGCATGGTGATGGATTTTTCCGAGGTCAAGGCGATCGCCATGCGCCATGTCGTCGAGCCGTGGGATCATGCCTTCCTCGTCTTTGCCGGTGACCGGCCGGTCGTAGACTTCCTCGCTTCGCTGCCTGGGCACAAGACTGTCGTGCTCGATCGCGTGCCGACCGCCGAGAATCTCGCGCGGCTGGCCTTCGAGATCCTCGCGCCGCTATATCGCGACACCTATGGCAACCACTTGCACCTCGAGCGCGTGCGGCTTTACGAGACACCGAATTGCTGGGCGGATTGCCGCGCTAGCGACTTGACCATCGCAAAATAGCACCATGATTCAGAAGACGCCGCTTTATGAGACGCATCTTGCCGCCGGCGCCAAGCTCGTCGATTTCGCCGGCTGGCAGATGCCGATCCATTATGGCTCGCAGATCGAGGAGCACCACGCGGTGCGCCGCGATGCCGGCATGTTCGACGTCTCGCACATGCTGGCGATCGATCTTTCCGGCGGCGAAGCAAAGGCCTTTTTGCGGCGGCTCCTCGCCAACGACGTGGCGAAGCTGACGATTCCCGGCAAGGCGCTCTATTCCTGCATGCTGAATGAGGCAGGTGGCGTGCTCGACGATCTGATCGTCTATTTCTTCTCCGACACGCGCTACCGCCTCGTCGTCAATGCCGGCACGGCCGAGAAGGATCTCGCCTGGATGCGCCTCGTCGCCGCAGATTTCGCGGTGAGCCTCAAACCGCGCCGCGATCTCGCGATGATCGCCGTGCAGGGGCCTCAGTCGCGTGAGCGTTTCTGGACGGCCTTTCCCGCCTCGCGCGCCGCGACGGTGCTGCTCTCGCCCTTTCAGGCCGTCGAGTGGCAAGTCGAGGGGGTCTGCTGGCTCATCGCCCGCACGGGCTATACCGGCGAAGATGGCTTCGAGATCGGCCTGCCTGCCGAGCAAGCCGCTCATGTCTGGCAGAGACTTGCCGCAGCGGGGATCAAACCTTGCGGGCTCGGCGCGCGCGACACGCTGCGGCTTGAAGCCGGCATGAATCTCTATGGCCAGGACATGGACGAGAGCGTCACACCGCTCGAGGCGGGGCTGGCCTGGACCGTCGATTGGAAAGATGCCGCGCGCGACTTTCTCGGCAAGGCAGCCCTCCAGGCCCAGCGCCAGCGGCAGGACTTGCGCCAATTGCTCGGCCTCGTGCTTCTCGAGCGCGGCGTGCTGCGCGCGCACCAAAAGGTTGAGACGCGCCACGGCAGGGGCGAGATCACGAGCGGCACCTTCTCGCCCACCTTGAACCGTTCGATCGCCTTGGCGCGTCTGCCAGCAGGCGTCGCCGTAGGCGAGGAGGTCGAGGTCGACATTCGGGACAAGCGCTGCCGGGCCCGCGTCACCAAGCCCGTCTTCGTCAGGAACGGCAAATCCCTTCTTCAGGAGAACGTATGAACATTCCCGCCGATCTCAAATACACCGCCAGCCACGAATGGATAAGGGTCGAAGCCGATGGCAGCCTCAGTGTCGGCATCACCGACCATGCACAAGCGGCCTTGGGCGACATCGTCTTCCTTGAACTTCCCGAACCCGGCCGCACGCTTGCCGCCAATGAAGCGTGCGCGGTGGTCGAATCGGTGAAGGCCGCCTCCGACATCTATGCGCCGGTGGCCGGCGAAGTGGTGGCGAAGAACGAGGCCGCCATCGATGCGCCGGAGAAGGTCAATCAAGACCCCTATGGCACCTGGCTCTTCAAGCTCAAGCCCGCCGATCCAGCCGAGCTCGAGGGCCTGCTCGATGCCGCCGCTTACGCCCAGGCCGCAGCGGCATGACGCTCGCAGAACTCGAAGGGCGCGACGAGTTCATCGCGCGCCACATCGGCCCCACTGAGGCCGAACAGGCCGAGATGTGCGCCGCGATCGGCGTCGCGGATCGCGCCGCACTGATCGCACAGACGATCCCTGAAGGCATCCGGCTGCCGGCCGACCTGCCCCTGCCCGGCCCGCAGAATGAGCATGCCGCGCTCGCGCGGCTCGAGGCCATCGCCGCGAAGAACCAGCTCAAGAAGTCCTTCATCGGCCTTGGCTACTATGGCACCTACACGCCGCCGGTGATCCAGAGAAACGTCTTGGAAAACCCAGGCTGGTACACGGCTTACACCCCTTACCAAGCCGAGATC
The DNA here is from genome assembly GCA_026415155.1 of Rhodocyclaceae bacterium. Lineage (GTDB taxonomy): Bacteria > Pseudomonadota > Gammaproteobacteria > Burkholderiales > Rhodocyclaceae > Sulfuricystis. The sequence continues at coordinate 16,284 of JAOAHQ010000049.1, read as the reverse complement.
GCACAAGGCCGGCTCGAGGCCTTGCTCAACTTCCAGCAGATGGTCATTGATCTCACTGGACTGGAACTCGCCAACGCGTCGCTCCTCGATGAAGCGACCGCCGCCGCCGAGGCGATGGCGTTGGCGCGCCGGGCGAGCAAGGCGACGAGCCAGGCCTTCTTCGTCGATCAAGACGCCTTCCCGCAGACGATCGAGGTCGTGAAAACCCGTGCGGGCTTTTTCGGCTTCGAGCTCATCTTCGGCCCGGCCGAGGAAGCGGCGAATCACGAGGTCTTCGGGGCCCTGTTGCAGACGCCGAACGCCAAAGGCGAGCTCAAAGATTTCACTGACGTCATCGCGGCGCTCAAGGCGAAGCAGGCAATCAGCGCCATCGCCTGCGATTTGATGGCCCTCGTGCTCACCAAGCCGCCCGGCGAGATGGGCGCCGACATCGCGCTGGGCTCGAGCCAGCGCTTCGGCATCCCGCTGGGCTACGGCGGCCCGCACGCCGCCTTCTTCGCCTGCCGCGAGGAGCACAAGCGCCAGGTGCCCGGCCGCATCATCGGCGTCTCCAAAGACGCGCGCGGCAGGCCGGCGCTCAGAATGGCCTTGCAAACGCGCGAGCAGCACATCCGCCGCGAAAAGGCCAATTCGAACATCTGCACCTCTCAAGTGCTGCTCGCCAACATGGCCGGCTTCTACGCTGTCTGGCACGGGCCGCAGGGGCTTTCGCGCATCGCGCGGCGCATCCATAAGCTTGCCTGCCATCTCGCGCGCGCCTTGGGCGCAACGGGCGCCTTCTTCGACACGATCGTCGCCAAAGTCGGCGCTGACGCGACGGCACGCTTGAAGGAATCAGTCTTCAACGTCCGGCACCTCGATGCTGAAACCATCGGCATCAGCCTCGATGAGACGACGACGCGCGAGGACGTCGAAACGCTTGCGGCGCTCTTGGGCAAGAAGATCGACTGGGAAGCCGAAGTGCCCGAAGCGATTCCGCCGGCATTGCGCCGCACGAGTCCCTTTCTCACGCATCCGGTGTTCAACCGCCACCACACCGAGCATGCGATGCTGCGTTACCTGAAGTCGCTGCAGGACAAGGATCTCGCCCTGGATCGGGCGATGATCCCGCTGGGTTCCTGCACGATGAAGCTCACCCCCACGGCGGCGATGATGCCCGTCTCCTGGCCGGCCTTTGCGAAGCTGCATCCCTTCGTGCCGGCCGAGCAGGCACAGGGCTATGCCGAGCTGATCGGCGAATTGTCGCAGTGGCTCGCCACGATCACCGGCTTCGACGAAATCTACATGCAGCCCAACTCGGGCGCGCAAGGGGAGTATGCCGGTCTCGTCGCCATCCGCCGCTACCAAGCCTCGCTCGGGCAAGGCCACCGCGACGTCTGCCTGATCCCGAAATCCGCCCACGGCACCAATCCGGCCACGGCGCAGATGGCGGGCCTCACGGTCGTCGCCGTCGAGTGCGATGCGCTGGGCAACGTCGATCTCGCCGATCTCGCCGCCAAGGCAAAGCAATATGCCGAGCGGCTCTCCTGCCTGATGCTCACGTATCCGTCGACACATGGCGTCTTCGAAGCGGCGGTGCGCGAAATGTGCGCGCTGATCCACGAGTATGGCGGCCAGGTGTATATGGATGGCGCCAACCTCAACGCACAGGTAGGGCTCACCGCGCCCGGCTTCATCGGGGCGGATGTCTCGCACATCAACCTGCACAAGACCTTCGCGATTCCGCATGGCGGCGGCGGCCCTGGCATGGGGCCGATCGGCTTGAAGGCGCATCTGGCGCCCCACGTCGCGCCGGTCTCGGCCGCGCCTTACGGCTCGGCCTCGATCCTGCCGATCTCGTGGATGTACATCGCCATGATGGGCGGCCCCGGCTTGAGGCTTGCCAGCGAAGTGGCGATCCTCAATGCCAACTACGTCGCCGCGCGCTTGCAGGCGCACTACCCGGTGCTCTATACGGGCGCGCATGGCCGCGTCGCCCACGAGTGCATCCTCGACATCCGCACCATCAAGGCTTCAACCGGCATCAGTGAGCTCGACATCGCCAAGCGGCTCATGGACTATGGCTTTCATGCCCCGACGGTGAGCTTTCCAGTCGCCGGCACCTTGATGGTCGAGCCCACCGAATCAGAAAACAAGGCCGAGCTCGACCGCTTCTGCGAAGCGATGATCGCCATCCGCGAAGAAATCCGCAACGTCGAGCAAGGCCTCTGGCCGCGCGAGGACAATCCGCTCAAGCACGCGCCGCATACCCAGGCCGACCTCGTCGGCGAATGGCAGCGGCCCTACTCCCGCGAAACGGCGGTTTTTCCGCTCCCTTGGGTCGCCGCCCGCAAGTTCTGGCCGTCGGTCAATCGCATCGACGATGCCTATGGCGACCGCCACCTCTTTTGCGCCTGCGTGCCGATGGAGGAGATCGCTCATGGCTGAGACGCATTTGATCCTCACCGCGATCGGCGATGATCGCCCTGGCCTCGTCGAGGCACTCGCCACGGCGATCGCCGCACATGGCGGTAACTGGTGCGAGGCCTCGATGGCGCAGCTGGCCGGCAAATTCGCCGGCATCGTGCATGTCGCCATCGCGGCCGACAAAGCCGCGGCGCTTGAGGCCGAGCTGGCCGCCCTCACCGGCCTCAAGGTGCAGGTCGAAACCGCCGCAGGCCAAAAGCCGGCGCCGGCCAGACGGCGTCTTACGCTCTCGCTCGTTGGCCATGACCGCATTGGCATCGTCAAGGAAGTCTCTCAGGCGCTCGCGCGTCATGCCGTCAATGTCGAGACCTTGCACACCCATACGGCGAGCGCGCCGATGTCGGCCGAGACGCTCTTCCATGCCGAAGCGGAACTGACCGCCGCGCCGGATTTCGACGCGCGCGCGCTCAAGGCGGCGCTCGAAAAGCTCTCCGACGACCTGATGGTCGATATCAGCCTCGGCGAGTTGCTCTGACGGTGCTCTTCGAGTCGCCCTACCTCTTCATCATCGCCAGCTCGCTCGCCATCGGCCTCATAGCCGGTATCGTCATGCACCGCGCCGACTTTTGCATGACGGCCTGCTTCCGCGATCTGTTTCTGTTCCGCGACGGCTTCCTGCTGCGGCAACTCGTGCTGCTCGTCGTCGCAAGCCTTGTGCTCTTCGAGCTGGGGCGGCTCGCTGGCCTAATCAAGCCTTATCCCTTTCCCCTGCTGCCTCCGCCCTCGCTCGCCAATCTCATCGGCGGCTTTCTGTTTGGCATTGGCATGGTGCTCGCAGGCGGCTGTGTCTGCGGCAGCCTCTACAAGCTCGGCGCCGGCAGCCTGGCAAGCCTGCTGGCGGTGCTCGGCATGCTCATCGGTTCGACGGCCTATGCAGAAATCCATGAGCCTTGGGCAGACTTTGCACGCGCAACCCGCCTCGCCGAAGCGCTGACCCTGCCGCAATGGCTGGGCCTGACTACAACCGCCGTGCTGCTGCCGCTGAGCGGCCTGGGCGCACTTTGGCTCGCGCGAGAATTCCGCGCGGGCAGGATGGAGCGCCCCGCCTGGGCGCGCGGCCATCTCGCGCCGTGGCAAGCGGCCTTGATCCTCGCACTGCTGGGTTTTCTCTCTTGGCTCCTCGTCGGCATGCCGATGGGCATCACGACGAGCTATGCCAAGCTCGGTGCCGCCTTCACCTCACTCTTTGCGCCTGAGTACGTCGAGAGCCGCTCCTACTTTTCACTGCAATCGCTCCACTACACGCCGCCGTTTTCTGACCAGCCAATCCAAGGCGGCCCCGGCCCAGCGCTCGATGCGATCGCCGCAATCCAGTATCCGTTGCTCTTGGGCATTGTCTTAGGAGCCGCCTTCTCGGCGCTACGGCTCGGCGAGTGGCGCTGCCACTTTCGCCTGCCGCCCCGGCAAATCGTCTCGGCTCTCGCAGGCGGCCTGCTGCTGGGCCTTGCTGCGCGCATGGCGCCTTCGTGCAACGTCTGGCATCTGTGGGGCGGCCTGCCGATCCTCGCCCTCTCTAGCCTCCTCTTCCTCGCTGGACTGCTGCCCGGCGCATGGGCAGGGGCCTATCTTTTGCGCCGATTTGTGATACGTTAATTTCATGGCGCGGCGGCTCGAACTCGATATCCGCGGGCAAATCTGCCCCTCCTGCCTCCTGTTGACGCTCAAGGCGATCAACGAGGAGGCCGAGGCGCTGCGCCGCGGCGAGGCGGAAATCGTCGTGACGACGGACGACCGTCAGGCAACCGCGACGATTCCCGCCGCAGCCGAGCGCATGGGCTATCACGCCGAAGTCGCTTCCCTCGACGAAGGCTACCGCATCCGCGTCTTTGGCGGACGATAAGCACGATAAGCCGACGATGGCGCCACAGCTTTCCCGACAAGAGGCGCTCAATTACATCCGGGCCAAAGTCGACCAGCTGCTCACGGTGATGGGCACGCTGCCGCTGCGCCCCGAAGAGCTCGACGATGAGACGCTCGTGGCGCTCGACCCAATCGGCATCATCGCCGATTCATTCCGCCAGGTGCTCAATCATCTCGAGGAGATGAATGCCCAGCTCGCACTCGCCACCGCCGAGATCCGCGCCATCTTCGACACGCTCGGCGCCGCCGTGATCGTGCTCTCCGCCGACGACCGTCTCGAGGATTGCAACCGGCTGGCGCTCGAATGGTTCTTTCCCGGCCTCGAAAAGTCGGCGCTCGCGGGACGGCCGGCAAACGAGATCTGCCCCCACGCCGAGGAGCTCGCCGCCCTGCGCCGCCAAGCCGATGGCAGCGCCATGCTCGTTCGTTTCGGCGAACGCGACTTGCAGGCCGTTGCGACGCGCATCCGCGACGCTGCCGGCCAGCATGCGAAGACCGTGATGCTCTTTTCCGACATCACGGCGCAGAAGAACATCGAGCGTCATCTCGAGCTCTACTCGCAAGTCTTCCGCCATATCGGCGAAGGTATCCTCATCACCGATGCCGACACGCGCATCGTCGAGGCCAACGAGGCCGTCACGCGCATCACGGGTTATCGCCGTGAAGAGCTCATCGGTCAGCGGCCCAGCATGCTCAAGTCTGGCCTCCATGAAGACTCCTTCTACGTCGAACTCTGGGCAAAGCTCGCGGGTAGCGGCTACTGGCAAGGCGAGCTCTTCGATCGCACGCGCGATGGCCGCATCGTGCCGCTGCTCGAAACCATCAGCGAGGTGCGCGACGAGTCGGGCAAGCTGACGCATTACATCGCCGTGATGACCGACATTTCCTCGCTCAAGGAAACGCAGACGCGGCTCGACTTTCTCGCCCATCACGATGCGCTGACGGAACTGCCCAACCGCCTGCTCTTCAATGACCGCCTGCGCCATGCGATCGAACGCGCCAAGCGCGATGGCGCGACGATCGCGGTGCTCTTCCTCGATCTGGACCGCTTCAAGAACATCAACGACACGCTCGGCCATCCGATCGGCGATCTGCTCCTCATCGAAGCGGCCAAGCGGCTCAAAGGGCTCATCCGGCGCGCCGACACGCTCGCGCGCTTGGGCGGCGACGAATTCGTCATCCTGATGGAAAACGCCGCCTCGCAGCTCGCCGCGGCGCGGCTCGCCGACAAGATCGTCGCCGCTTTCAAGGCCCCCTTCCTCGTCAATGGCCTCCATCTCCACATCGGCTGCAGCATCGGCATCGCGCTCTACCCCGAGGATGGCGAGGATGCCATGAGCCTGCTCAAGAACGCCGATGCCGCGATGTATCGCGCCAAGGAAGCCGGTCGCGAGGGTTACTACCGTTACAGTGCCGAGTTGTCGAAGGCCATGCAAGCGCGGCTCGAACTCGATGCGGCGCTGCGCGAGGCCGTGCGCACGGAAGCCTTCACGCTTCACTACCAGCCCATCATCGACCTCGAGTGCCACCGCACGATCGCCTGCGAGGCGCTCGTGCGCTGGCCCGGCGCGCCGCAAGGGGCCACGAGTCCCGCGCATTTCATTCCGCTCGCCGAAGAGACCCGCCTCATCGTGCCGCTCGGCCAATGGGTGCTCAAGGCAGCGCTGGCGCAACTGGCCGCCTGGCAAGCGGCCGGGCTCGTCCTCGACTACGTTTCGGTCAATGTCTCGGCCGCCCAGCTCGCGCAGCCGGACTTCAGCGATCAGGTCATCTCTCTGCTCGACAGCTTTGCCCTGCCCGGCCAACGCCTGCAGATCGAGCTCACCGAAAACGTGCTCATGGCCGACATCGACCTGTGCGCCTGGGTCTTCGAGCGCCTGCGCGAACGCGGCGTGCGCATCGCGATCGATGACTTCGGCACCGGCTATTCCTCGCTCGCCTACCTCAAGCAGCTGCCGATCGACAACCTGAAAATCGACCGCAGCTTCGTGCGCGACATCCCCGCGGATGCCAACGACTGCGCGATCGCCGCCGCGATCATCGCGCTTTCCCACACGCTCGGCCTCGACGTGATCGCCGAGGGCATCGAAACCCCGGCGCAGCAGGACTTTCTCACCCAGGCCGGCTGCCGCAAGGTGCAAGGCTACCTGCACGCCCAGCCGCTGCCGGCCGAAGCCTTGTTCGCCTTCGCCCAAAGCGCGCTGCCATGACGATCTACCTTCTTGGCGACAAGACGCCCCAGATCGATGCATCGGTCTGGATCGCCCCCACTGCGACGGTGATCGGCGACGTGCGCCTCGCCGCGAACGTCAGCATCTGGTGGAATGCCGTGCTGCGCGGCGACAACGACCCGATCACGATCGGCGAAAACAGCAACATCCAGGATGGCTCGGTGCTGCACACCGACGCCGGCGTACCGCTGACCGTCGGGCGCGACGTCACCGTCGGCCACCTCGCGATGCTGCATGGCTGCACGATCGGCGAGGGATCGCTGATCGGCATCAAAAGCGTGATCCTCAACGCTGCGGTGATCGGCAAGCACTGCCTGATCGGCGCCGGCGCCTTGATCCCGGAAGGCAAGGTCATCCCGGAGCGCTCGCTCGTGATCGGCTCGCCGGGCAAGGTGGTGCGCGAACTCACCGACGAGGAAGTCGCCCGTATCTCAGGGGCTGCCGCGCACTATGTGCAAAACGCCGCGCGTTACCGGGCCAAGCTCGTCCCGCTCATGGCTTCTGGCGCGGCGTCTGAATGAAGACCTCGCCATCCTTGACGAGGCCCAGCTCGTAACGGGCGCGCTCTTCGATCGCTTCCAGGCCGCTCTTCAGATCGCGCACCTCGGCTTCGAGCGAGGCATTGCGGGCCTCGAGCCGTTGGTTGAGCTCGCGTTGGGCAGCCAGCTGCCGCTCGAGCTCCTGCACCCGCAGGAGGCCGCCCTTGCCGAACCACAGCGGATACTGCAGCGCGGCGAGCAGGGCGACCAACCCCCAGGTCAGCCATTTCATTACTTGCGGATGCTGTAGAAGGTCGCAAGTCCAGGATAGACGACCGTTTCGCCCAGGTCTTCCTCGATGCGCAACAGCTGGTTGTACTTGGCGATGCGATCCGAACGGGAAAGCGAGCCCGTCTTGATCTGGCCGGCATTCAAGCCCACGGCGATGTCGGCGATCGTCGAATCCTCGGTCTCGCCCGAACGGTGCGAGATCACATTGGTCCAGCCGGCGCGCTTGGCCATCTCGACCGTGGCGAAGGTCTCGGTGAGCGTGCCGATCTGGTTGACCTTGATCAGGATGGAATTGGCGATGCCGCGCGCGATGCCTTCCTTGAGGATCTTCGGATTGGTCACGAAAATGTCGTCGCCGACGATCTGCACCTTCTTGCCGAGCTTGTCGGCCAGCAACTTCCATCCATCCCAGTCGGCTTCGGCCATGCCGTCCTCGACGCTGATGATGGGATACTTGTCGACCAGGGTAGCGAGGTAATCCGCCATGCCGGCCGAATCGAGCTCGAGCTTCTCCGAAGCAAGCTTGTATTTGCCATCCTGGTAGAACTCGGAGGCCGCGCAATCGAGGCCGAGCACGACATCCTGGCCGGGCGTGTAACCAGCCGCCTCGATGGCGCGCAGGATCAGCTCGATCGCCTCGTCGTTGCCGGAAACGTTCGGCGCGAAGCCGCCCTCATCGCCCACCGTGGTCGGATAGCCCTTCTTATCGACGAGCTTCTTGAGGTTCTGGAACACCTCGGCGCCGCAGCGCAGCGCCTCGCGGAAAGACTTCGCCCCCACCGGCAGGATCATGAACTCCTGGATGTCGAGGTTGTTGTTGGCGTGGGCCCCGCCGTTGATGACGTTCATCATCGGCACCGGCATGCTCATCGGCCCCGAGCCGCCGAAGTAGCGGTATAGCGGCAGGCCGGCTTCCTCGGCAGCCGCCTTGGCCGTGGCCATCGAGACGGCGAGGATCGCATTGGCGCCCAGGCGCGACTTGTTCTCGGTACCATCGAGCTCGATGAGCGTCTTGTCGATGAAGGCCTGCTCTTCGGCATCGAGGCCAATGATGGCTTCGGAGATTTCGGTATTGACGTGCTCGACGGCCTTGAGCCCCCCCTTGCCGAGGTAGCGTTCCTTATCGCCGTCTCTGAGTTCGATCGCCTCGCGCGAGCCGGTCGAGGCGCCCGAAGGCACCGCGGCGCGGCCCATCACGCCGGATTCGAGCAGCACGTCGGCCTCGATGGTGGGATTGCCGCGCGAATCGAGGATTTCACGGGCGACGACATCTACGATGGCACTCATATCGACTTCCTTTCGTTGCGATGATCTTCTTCATAGGCTACTGGAAAATCCATGCCGTTTGATGACGGCGTCGAGCTCCAGCAGCGTTTCCAAAAGTTCCGCCATGCGATCGAGCGGCCAGGCATTCGGGCCGTCCGAAAGCGCCGTCTCGGGGGCGGGATGCGTTTCCATGAAAAGCCCAGCGATGCCGGCCGCCACCGCCGCGCGCGCCAGCACCGGCACGAACTCGCGCTGGCCGCCCGAGCTCGTGCCCTGCCCGCCCGGCAATTGCACCGAATGCGTGGCGTCGAAGACGACCGGGCAGCCCGTCTCGCGCATGATGGCGAGGCTCCTCATGTCCGAGACGAGATTGTGATAGCCGAAGCTCGCGCCGCGCTCGCAGACGAGGATCGTCTCGGCCCCGCCATTCGCCTCCTTCGCCTTGGCGACGACCTGCTTCATGTCGTCGGGCGCGAGAAACTGGCCCTTCTTGATATTGACCGGCTTGCCCGTCGCCGCCACCGCCTGAATGAAATCGGTCTGGCGGCAGAGGAAGGCCGGCGTCTGCAGGACATCGACGACGGCGGCGACCGGCGCGATCTCCGCTTCCGTATGCACGTCGGTGAGCACCGGAACCCCGATCTCGCGGCGCACGCGGGAGAGCCACTCGAGCCCTTTTTCCATGCCTGGGCCACGCGGCGATCGGCTCGAGCTGCGATTCGCCTTGTCGTACGAGGCCTTGAAGACGTAAGGGATGCCGAGCTTGGCGGTGATCTCCTTCATCCGGCCGGCGACGTCGAGACAGAGCTGCTCCGATTCGGCCATGCAGGGGCCGGCGATCAGGAAGAGCGGTTTGTCAAGCCCGACTTCAAAACCGCACAGCTTCATGACAAAAGTTCCTTGGCCCAAGCCAGGCAGGCCGTGACGGCACCTGCTGCCTCTTCCCGTGAGACTTCGGGCGCCATCACGCCCAGATAGCGAAACTCGACTGCATACGGCACCAAACGCGTCAATAGATCGCGTGCGATAGGCACTTCGATATCGTTGCCAGCGGCTAGGTCGGACAAGGCGAGCAGGTCATGTGTCCGCGGAAAGATCACACCTTTTGCAACCAAGACTGCTTTGAGAGCTTTCTCGAGGGCCTGCTGGGCATGAAACAGCATCGTTTCGTTGGGCGAGGATGGATCGCGCGAAAGGATCTGGAAAGTCTGATGATCCCGCTCAGCCGCAGCGATCAGGGTGGCCGCCTGCTCGTCATGCCGACTCATGGAGCACCTTGCCTTCCCGCACGGCCCAATAGACCGGCGTCGTCCACCATTCCTTATGTTTCTCGAACTCGGCTTCTGCATAGAGCAGCAGGTCGACTCCGATGCCCAGCGAGCCGACGGCGTTGCGCAGACGCAAATATTCGCTCGTGTGATCGTTGACTTCTTTCTCGACGACGAGCAAATCCAAATCAGAATCTTCCCGGGCATCACCCCGCGCATAGGAGCCGAACAGGATGACGCGCGCCGGACATGAGGCCGCCTGAACAAGACGTTCTGCGATGGTTTGGATCGTTTGCGGGGCGAGCATCACTTTCCCTGCCGTCTCGCCAGCGCCGATTTGACGAAGGCGATGAAGAGCGGATGTCCCGTGCGCGGGTTGGAGGTGAATTCCGGGTGGAATTGCACGCCGATGAACCACGGATGCACCTCCTGCGGCAGCTCGATGATTTCGGGCAGGTTTTCCGTCGGCGTGCGCGCGGAAACGATGAGGCCGGCCGCTTCGAGCTTCGGCACGTAGGCGTTGTTGACCTCGTAACGGTGGCGGTGGCGCTCATTGACCTCGTCGCCATAGATCGAATGCGCGAGCGTACCCGGCTTGATCGGACACTTCTGGGCGCCGAGCCGCATCGTACCGCCGAGGTTCGAGTGGGCATCGCGGCGCTCGATCCGGCCTTCGCGGTCGGCCCATTCGGTGATCAGCGCAACGACCGGATGCGGCGTATCGGGATCGAACTCGGTGCTGTTGGCGCCGACGAGTCCGGCGACGTGGCGGGCGAATTCGATGGTGGCCAGCTGCATGCCAAGGCAGATGCCCAGATAAGGCACCTTGTGCTCGCGCGCATAGCGGATCGCGACGATCTTGCCCTCGGTGCCGCGCTTGCCGAAGCCGCCGGGCACGATCACGGCGTCCATGCCTTTCAAGGCTGCCGGCCCGTGCTTTTCGATCTCTTCGGAATCGAGATAGTGGATATTGACCTTCGAGCGCGTATGGATGCCGGCATGGACGAGCGCCTCGGTGAGCGACTTGTAGGACTCGGTGAGATCGACATATTTGCCGACGAAGGCGATATCGACTTCGTGCTCAGGGTGCTCGAGCGCCTCGACGAGCTTCGTCCACACTGAAAGATTCGCAGCCTTGGCGAGGATGCCGAGCTTGTGGCAGACGATCTCGTCGAGCATCTGCTCGTGCAACATGCCGGGGATCTTGTAGATCGAATCGGCGTCGAGCGCGGCGATCACCGCCTCGGGCTGCACGTTGGTGAAGAGCGCGATCTTGCGGCGCTCTTCCTCGGGAATCGGCCGGTCGGCGCGGCAGAGCAGGATGTCGGGCTGGATGCCGATCTCCCTGAGCTCTTTGACCGAGTGTTGCGTCGGCTTGGTCTTGAGTTCGCCCGCGGTCGGGATGTAGGGCAGCAGCGTCAGGTGGATGTAGCAGGCGTTCTGCTTGCCTTCCTCGATGCCCATCTGGCGGATCGCTTCGAGGAAAGGCAAGGATTCGATGTCGCCGACCGTGCCGCCGATCTCGACGATCGCCACTTCCGCGCCCTCGGCGCCGCGCTTGATGAAATGCTTGATCTCGTCGGTGATGTGCGGGATCACCTGCACGGTCTTGCCGAGGTATTCGCCGCGCCGCTCCTTCTTGATGACCGATTCGTAGATCTGGCCCGTCGTGAAGTTGTTGCGGCGGCTCATCTTGGCGCTCGTGAAGCGCTCGTAGTGGCCGAGATCGAGGTCGGTCTCGGCGCCATCTTCGGTGACGAACACCTCGCCGTGCTGGAACGGCGACATCGTGCCGGGATCGACGTTGATGTAGGGGTCGAGCTTGAGGTGGGTGACGCGGATGCCACGCGATTCGAGGATGGCACCCAGACTGGCGGCGGCGATGCCCTTCCCGAGACTGGACACGACACCGCCGGTTACGAAGACGTATTTGGTCATGGAGGACTGCCAGAGCGGGAGGGGGCAATGATACTCGAAAACGCCCCGCCCTCTGCCGGCAGGCCCGCCGCGCGGCGCAGGTCGGCAAGCCGCGCGAGTAATTCGTCATGCTCGACGCCCGTAGAAACATCCCGCCAGCGCGGCCCAGGGGCGATGCCTTGCCAGGCCGCGGGGGGCTGCCAGTTCCGCAGCCAGACGATGAACTCCTCGGCGGGCATCGGCCGCGCGATGGCAAAGCCTTGCGCGATGGAGCAGCCCAGCAGCAACAGCATGCGTCCGTGCTCAAGGGTTTCCACCCCTTCGGCGACCACTTCGCGCCTAAAAGCGCTCGCCAGACCGATGATGCCATCGACGATGGCGAGATCCTCGGGGTCTTCGAGCATGTCGCGGATGAACGATTGGTCGATCTTCAGCGTGCTCGCCTGCAACTGCTTGAGATAGGTGAGCGAGGAATAGCCGGTACCGAAATCGTCGATGGCAAACCGCACGCCCAGGCCATGGCAGCGCGCCATGACCTCGGCCACTTGCGTGAGGTCTTCGAGCGCCGCCGACTCGAGGATCTCGAGTTCCAGCTGCGGAGCGGGAACGCCGGGATGTCTTTTCAACAACGCTTCGAGCGCAGCCACGAAATCGGCGGATTGCAGGCGTCGCGCGCAAAGATTGACGCTCATGGCCAGATCGATCCCTGCGGCCTGCCAGCGCGCCATCTGCGCCAGGGCGTTCTCCAACACCCAGTCGTCGAGCGCTTCTTCCATGCCGACGAATTCGACTACCGGCAGGAAATCCGCCGGCCGCAGCAGGCCGCGTTCGGGATGCTGCCAGCGCACGAGCGCTTCGACACCGACGACGCGACCGCTTCGCATATCGACCTTGGGCTGGTAATGGAGCACGAGCTCGTCTTCGTCGATGGCGCGGGCAATCTCCTCGCGCGATTGCCGCTTGGCGGCCGAGGCGCGATCCTGGCCGACGTCGAAGAGCGTGATGCGGTTGCGTCCGCTTTGCTTCGAGGCATACATCGCCTGATCGGCATGGCGGATGAGGCCATCGACATCCGCGCCATCGAGCGGAAACAGGGTCACGCCGATGCTCGCCGACATCTGCGCCGTGCCTTCCGGCAGCGTGTAAGGAGCCGCGAGTTCATGGCGCACCCGGTCGAGGATGCGCTCGCATTCCTCGAGGTGCGCGAGATCCGTGAGCAGAAGTACGAATTCGTCGCCGCCTAGGCGGCTCACCGTATCGCCAGCACGCACGCACTTCTCGAGCCGCTGCGCAGCCTCGATGAGGATGCGGTCCCCCGTCGCATGCCCCCAGGTATCGTTGATCGGCTTGAAGCCATCGAGATCGAGATAGCAGACGGCGAGCAGCCGTTCGCTGCGCAAGGTGTGCGCCATCGCCTGCTGCAGGCGATCGGTAAGCATGCGCCGGTTGGGCAGGCCTGTCAGCGCATCGAAATAGGCCATGCGCTCGAGCATCTGCTGGCTTTCCTTGAGCTCGCTGATGTCGCTCGACAATCCGATGTAGTGAGTGATCTCACCGCTTTCGGCGCGCACCGCCGAGATGCTGGTCTGCTGGACGTAGAAGCTGCCATCCTTGCGGCGGTTCCACATCTCGCCGCGCCAAAAGCCCTTGTCGAGCAAGGTCGCCCACATCTCGCGATAAAACGCCTTGTCCTGGCGTCCGGAGGAGAGAAAGCGCGGGTTCTTGCCGAGCACTTCCTCACGCCGATAACCGGTCAGCCCGAGGAAGGTGTCATTGACATCGACGATGTTCGCCGCCGCATCGGTGATGATGATGCCTTCCTGCGCATGCTTGAAGACGCCGGCGGCCAGTTGCAGCTGCTGCTTGCTCTGTCGCAGGAGGCGATTGACGCGCAAGACGACCCACAAGGCGCCCAACAGCAGGGTGATCGTGACCAGGCCGGTGGTGACGATCGTGACGCCGTAGCGCCCCATGAGGTCGGACAGGCGCACCGGCAGATTCGCATAGGGGCCCAGGCGGAATTCGAGGAAGAGATCATGCACCGGCTGGTAGTTGTGCGGCAGCGTCCAGCCATAGATGCCCGCGGCGCGTGCAGCGGGGTGTTGCGGGGAAAGCTCGAGCAGCGCAGTCAAGAGCTTGTGCGCCAGTTCATCGGGCACGTGAGCAAGCCGCGCGAACGGCCAGTGCGGATAGAGTGCCGTGCTATGCCGATAGGGGTAATGCGGCGTCTGGCGGGCGTCGAGGATGCGCAAGGCATCGGGCGCGAGCTTGCCGGCCGCAATCAGCGCATCGGGCAGATCGTCGCGCACGAAGCCGACATCCGCCTCGCCCGCCAAGATGCCCGCCACGACTTTTTCCTGGTTTTGCACCTCGATGATCGCCCGCGGGTCGCGCTCGAGGTCGATGCCGGCAGCGCGCGCCACGGGCAGATGCATCTGCCAGCCGCCGAACGAGGTCTTGTCCGGCACCATGAGGCGCTGGCCGCGCAAATCGGCGTAACCTTTGAGATCCTGGCGGCTTGAGAGCGCGATCGCCACGCCGCCGAAACGATCGACCGGCCCATGGGGCCCCGCCATGCGCATCGTCGCGATGCGCGCTACCTTGCCGGTCGTTTCGAGCTCGACATAGTGGCCAGTATTCGTGATGACGAGATCGATTTCGCCCGCCTCGACCGCAGGGCGGAACTCGGCGAGGGTAAGCGGCACGATCGTGAATTTGCGCGGGGCGAGGCGCTCGCTGAGGTAATCGGCATGCGGCTGCCAATCTTTGAGCGCTTTCTCCTTGCCGCGGAAGGCGAGTACGCCGATGCGCAAAGGGTCGCCGCTTGCCGCCCACGCAGGCTGGATTGCCCACGCCCAGAGGGTGAGCAAGAGCACGGCGAGCCGCCGCCAATGAGGGGGATGCGTCCTCATGCCCGTGCGCGGATTTCTGGCCAGGCCCGGGTGAGGTAATAGCCCATCGACCACATCGTGAGCAGAGCGGCAAGCCATATGAGCGCCTCGCCGATCTGGGCGACGGGCAGCCCAAACAATGGTTCGTGATAAAGCAGCAAGGGGATGGCGATCATCTGGGCAGTAGTTTTCAGCTTGCCAAGGAAAGAGACCGCCACGCTCTTGGCCGCGCCGATGTGCGCCATCCATTCGCGCAGCGCCGAGATCGTGATCTCGCGGCCGATGATGATGAAGGCAATCGCCGCATCGGCGCGCCCGAGCCGCACCAGCATCACGAGCGCCGCGGCGACCATCAGCTTGTCGGCCACTGGATCGAGAAAGGCGCCGAAGGCCGAGGTCTGGCCGAGCCGGCGCGCCAGATAGCCATCGAACCAGTCGGTCAGCGCCGCGATGACGAAGGCGGCGGTAGCGATCAGATTCTGCTCCATGGCCGGCAACGGCAGGTAATAGACGCCGACGACGAGCGGGATCAGCACGATGCGCAGCCAGGTGAGCAGATTCGGCAGGTTGAGGGGCATGATCAATGCAGTTGCTGATGGATCGCTTCCGCCAGCGCGCGGCTGATGCCGGGCACCCGGCACAGATCCTCGACGGTGGCCGCCTTCACGCCTTCCAGCCCGCCGAAGTGGGCCAGCAGCCTGCGCCGCCGCGCCGGGCCAATGCCGGCGATCTCCTCGAGCGCAGAACGGCCGCGCGCCTTGGCGCGCCGCGCGCGGTGGCCCATGATCGCGAAGCGGTGCGCCTCGTCGCGGATCTCCTGAATGAGGTGAAAGCCGGCATCATCCTGGGCCAATTCTAGCGGCATGTCCCGCCCATGCACGAAGAGCGTCTCGCGCCCGGGCTTTCTCTCCTCGCCCTTGGCGATGCCGATGCTCAAGAGATCAGAAAGCCCCAGTTCCGCGAACACCTCGCGCGCCACGCCATGCTGCCCCTTGCCGCCGTCGATGAGCACGAGATCGGGGCGGGCCGTCTCGCCAGCGCCGAGTTTCTCATAGCGGCGCACGAGCGCCTGGCGGAGCGCCGCGTAGTCGTCGCCCGGCGTCACGCCGGCGATGTTGTAACGCCGGTAGTCGCTCTTCTTCATGGCGCCATCGACGCAGACGACGCAGGCCGCCACCGTGCCCTCGCCCATCGTGTGGCTGACGTCGAAGCATTCCACGCGCAGACGGGCCGGGTCCCCCTCCGGCGCCTCCAGCCCCAGGGTCTCGATCAGGGCCCGCGTGCGGGCCTGCTGCGAGCCCTCCTCCGCGAGCCGACGCGCCAGCGCCAGCCGGGCGTTGGCCTCGGCCATCTCGAGCCAGCGGCGACGTGCGCCTTTCAGCGCCGCATCGCCCGGCCGCAGAATCTGCGGCGGCTCGCCGGCGGCGGCAATCATCGGCAGGATCTCGCGCTCGTCGAACGCCGCGTTGACGATCAGCAGCGGCGGGCAGGGCTGGTCGACGTAATGCTGGGACACGAAGGCCTCCAGCACCTCGGAGGCCTCGGCCGCCCCGCCGCGCAGCGGGAAGTAGGCCTTGTCGCCGAGGTGGCGTCCGCCGCGCACCGAGGCCAGGTT
>JAOAHQ010000037.1 GCA_026415155.1 Rhodocyclaceae bacterium | reverse complement strand
GCGATTTCCCGCAGGCTACGACCTTGCTCAAGGCTCAGCTGGATCATCGTCCGTTCTTCACAACTCAGGTGACTATAGCGTTTTCCCATCGCAGCATTTTCCCTCCCTAAAGTGTTGCACTTTATATTTGAGACCGCCGCGTCTTACTTTCCGGAGCGCCTGAATGGAAACCGTCCGCGTATCGAGCAAAGGCCAGATCGTCATTCCCAAAGGGCTACGTGAGGCTCTCCAGATCGAGACGGGCAGCGAGTTGGCGATATTCGCCGAAGGCGACGAAATCCGCTTGCGCCAGGTCGGCAAATGCTTTGCCCGCAGCGAGGCGGCCGCAGGGCTGGGGCTGCTCGCCAAACCCGGCCGGCAGGCGCTTGAGGATGCCGAGATCAAACGCAAGGTCGGTGAGCTGCTCAAGCGCAGGAACGCCGCCCCTAAGGCGCCATGATCGTCCTCGACACCAATCTGCTGCTGCGTTATCTGCTCAACGATGACACGGCGCAGGCCAAACGTGCCTTGCACCTCCTTTCGAGCGCGCCGCTCGTCACCGTGACGCCGACCATCGTGCTCGAACTGGTCTGGGTGCTCGAATGCTGTGATTGCTCGCGGGCCGAAATCGTCGCTGCCTTGCGTCATGTGCTCGGTCTGCCCAACATGCGTTTGCCGAACGAAGCGGCACTGTACCGTGCCGTGCAATGGTTCGAGCAGGGATTGGACTTCGCCGACGCGCTGCATCTGGCCCTCTCCCCCGCCGAGGCGACGCTCATGACCTTCGACAAGTCGTTCGTGAACAAGGCCAAACGTCTGGACGCCTTTCCCCCCGTCGCGCTTTGCCCGAAAGCCTGAGGATAGCCGCCGTCCCGCCCGCACTGAGTTTTGATTAAACTTGCTAGCTCTGCCACTTGCCTAGCAGGAGACATCGCATGTCCGCCCAAAAATACCGTCTGGTGACCCGCAGCGACTTCGACGGCTTGGTCTGTGCCGTGCTCTTGAACGAGCTCGATCTCATCGACGAGATCAAGTTCGTCCATCCCAAGGACATGCAAGACGGCAAGGTGGAGATCACCGGCCGCGACATCACGACCAACCTGCCTTATGTGCCTGGCGTGCATCTCGCCTTCGACCATCACCTTTCTGAGACCTTCCGCAATCCCGGCGAGCGGCCCGAGCACATCATCTATCCCGACGCCCCCTCGGCCGCGCGTGTCGTCTATGAGCACTACGGCGGCAAGAACCGCTTTCCGGCCTCCTTCGACGAGATGATGGCGGCCGTCGACAAGGCCGATTCGGCGCAATTTTCCAAGGAGGAAATCCTCGAGCCCAAGGGCTGGGTGTTGCTCAACTACCTCATGGATTCGCGCACGGGGCTGGGGCGCTTTCGCGACTTTCGCATCAGCAACTACCAGCTCATGATGGATCTCATCAAATACTGCCGCGACCATACCATCGATGAGATCCTCGAGCTGCCGGACGTCAAGGAGCGCGTCAATCTCTACTTCGAGCATGCCGAGAAGGCCCGCGAGCAGATCAAGCGCTGCGCGACGGTGCACAAAAACCTCGTCGTGCTTGATCTTCGCAACGAAGAGACGATCTGGGCCACCAACCGCTTCATGATCTACGCGCTCTTCCCTGAGCAGAACATCTCGATCCACGTCATGTGGGGGCTGCAAAAGCAAAATACCGTCTTCGCAGTGGGCAAGTCGATCCTGAACCGCAGCTCGAAGACCAACATCGGCGAGCTGATGCTGCAATACGGCGGCGGCGGGCACGAGAATGCCGGCACCTGCCAGATCGCCAATGAAGAGGCCGACGTGGTGCTGCACAAGCTCATCGCGCGCATCACGGCCGACGGGTGAATTTGCGCCTCTCCCGCCGCGCCTTCGCCGTCTGGGGGCGCAACGCCCTCGTCTGGAAGAAGCTCGCCCTGCCGTCGCTCTTAGGCAATCTCGCCGACCCGATGATCTATCTCTTCGGGCTCGGGCTTGGCCTGGGCAGCCTGCTGCCCGAAGTGCAAGGGCAAAGCTACATCGCCTTCCTCGCCGCCGGCACGATCTGCGCTTCGACGATGAACGCCGCCTCTTTCGAGGCGCTCTATTCCGCCTTCGCGCGCATGCACGTGCAGCGCACCTGGGAAGCGATCATGAACGCGCCGGTCGATCTCGACGACGTCGTGGCCGGCGAATGCCTCTGGGCCGCGACCAAGGCAAGCCTCTCAGGGGCGGCGATCCTCGCCGTCATGGCGCTCCTGGGCCATGTCGATAGCCCCTTGGCGTTCTTCATCCTGCCGGTAATCTTCCTCGCCGGCCTCGCCTTCGCGGCGCTCGGGCTCATCATGACGGCGCTCGCGCCCTCCTATGACTTCTTCATGTACTACTTCACCCTCTTCATCACGCCGATGACCCTCATGTGCGGCGTGTTCTTCCCGATGGACGCGCTGCCGGCCGCGGTGCGCGCGATCGCCGAATGGCTGCCGCTCGCGCAGATGGTGCTGCTCGTGCGGCCGCTCGCGACGGGCAGCGTGCCGGCCGCTGCGCTGCTGCACGTCGGCGTATTGCTCGCCGTCACGGTGGCGGCCTTTGCGCTCGCCCTCCGCCTCACGCGCCGGCGGCTGCTCGGCTGAAACTCGGCGCTAGCCAGACGGCGCTTTGTCGAGGCTCAAGCGCTCATCGAGCCGCAGCTGAGGCAGCTCGGGCGGCGGCGCAGGCCGCGTAAGCCACAGTCCGAGCAAGAAGCCGGCAATGAGGCAGCTCGCCGCCACGACCGAGATGAAAAGCGCTCGCCCCCTCCCCGGCCGAGGTGGGTCAACAGGCCTCATGGTCGCAGCCTCGGCACCGGCCACGGGCGCGGCAAGCTGCGCCTCAAGTGAGATGCGCCTCTCCATTGCCTGCTGCGCCTCCTCTTCGGCCTGCTGGCGCGCTTTGGCAGCCGCCTCGGCCTCGCGTTCCACCGCGAGCCGCTGCTCGATGATGCGCGCCGCCTCTTCCTCGGCGGCGCGGCGGGCAAGCGCCAGCGTCTCGGCCGCCGTTTCATGCTTGAGGCGCGCCTGAGCCGCTTCTAGCGCGGCCTGTTCGGCGGCGAGTTTCTCTTTGGCGAGCGCTTCGAGCTCGGCCTCGCACTTCGCGCGCGCGGCCGAGGCGGCGGCAAGATCGGCAAGCGCCTGCTCTTTGCGCTGCGCTTCGGCGCAGGCATGCTGTTCGGCTTCCAGGCGCGCCTTCAGCGCGGCCTCAGCGGCCGCTTCGGCGCGCGCCTTCTCGATCGCCAACCGGCGCGCCTCGGCTTCATGCGCGGCGCGGGCGCGGGCGGCCTCGATCGCAAGCCGTTCGGCCGCCTCGCGCGCCTGTGCGGCCGCAAGCAGCGCTTCCAATTCGGCGACCTTCTGCCGCGCCGCTTCGCTGGCACGTTCATCGGCACCGGCGCGCGCGAGCGCGTCGGCTTCAAGATCGCGAAGTGCTTCGAGGCTCAAGGCAGGTTGCATGACGGCCTCAAGACTAGCGCGCCGGTATGCCGGCCCAAGGCTAGAATAAATGCGTAAAAAGCCGTCCGTTCGGCACCCCTGCGGAGGAGATCGACATGGCCCACCCCCTGGCCGGCCAACCGGCGCCCCCTGAAAGTCTCATCGACGTCGCCGCCTTGCGCGCGGCCTACCACGCGCCAGCCACCCAGCCCGTCGCCTTCGGCACGAGCGGACATCGCGGCAGCGCACTTTCCGGCAGCTTCAACGAGGCGCACATCCTCGCGATTGCTCAAGCGATCGCCGACTACCGCCGTGAGGCGGCCATCGACGGCCCGCTTTTTCTCGGCATGGATACCCACGCGCTCTCGGCGCCGGCGCAGCAAAGCGTCATCGAGGTGCTCGCCGCCAATGGCGTGAGCGTGCGATACCAACGCGATGGCGGCTTTACGCCGACGCCGGCGATCTCGCGCGCCATCCTCGCCCACAATGCGGATGAGGCGCGGCCGCGCGCCGATGGCATCGTCATCACGCCCTCGCACAACCCGCCGCGCGACGGCGGCATCAAATACAACCCGCCCCACGGCGGGCCGGCCGACACCGACGCAACCGGCTGGATCGAACGGCGCGCCAACGAGCTCTTGGCCGCAGGCAACCACGGCGTCAAGCGGTTCGCTTACGAACAGGCCCTTGCCGCGCCGAATGTCGAGGCCGTCGATCTGATGACGCCCTACATCGAGGCGCTCGGCAGCGCCATCGACATGGAAGCGATCCGCAAGGCAAAGCTTAAGATCGGCGTCGATCCCCTGGGCGGCGCGGCGGTCGCCTATTGGCCGGCGATCGCACAGCGCTATGGCCTCGCCATCGAAGTCGTCAATGCGCGCGTCGATCCGGCCTTCGGCTTCATGACGCTCGACCACGACGGCCAGATCCGCATGGACTGTTCGAGCCCTTATGCGATGGCGGGCCTCGTCGCGCTCAAAGACCGCTTCGACATCGCCTGGGGCAATGATGCGGACGTCGACCGCCACGGCATCGTCACACCTTCCGCTGGCCTCATGAACCCGAATCACTATCTCGCCGTGGCGATTCATTATCTCCTCACGCACCGGCCGCAGTGGCCGCAAAGCGCGGCCATCGGCAAGACGCTGGTCTCCTCGGCGCTCATCGACCGCATCGTCGCGGGCCTGGGCCGTAGGCTTTACGAAACCCCCGTCGGCTTCAAGTGGTTTTCCCAAGGCTTGCTCGACGGCGAGATCTGTTTCGGCGGCGAGGAATCGGCCGGCGCAAGCTTCCTCGCCCTGGACGGCTCGGCCTGGAGCACCGACAAGGATGGCCTCCTGCTGGGGCTTCTCGCCGCCGAGATCACCGCCGTGACGGGAGAAGACCCAGGGCGCTACTACGCAAAGCTCGCGGCGCAATACGGGGCGCCGCATTACGTGCGCATCGACACGCCGGTGACGCCCGAGCAAAAGGCTGCTTTCAAGAAGCTCGCGCCCGAGCGCATCACCGCCACAGCGCTTGCCGGCGATGCGATCACGGCCACGCTCACGCGCGCGCCGGGGAATGATGCGCCGATCGGCGGCTTGAAGGTCACGACGCAAAGCGGCTGGTTCGCCGCGCGGCCTTCGGGCACCGAGGACATCTACAAGCTCTACGCCGAGAGCTTCGTCTCTGCCGAGCACCTCGAACGCCTCGTCGCCGAGGCGCAGGCGCTCGTCGCGGCCGCGCTCTCATGAACGGCGCAGCGCTGCCAAGCCACATCGACAAATACGAGATCGTGCGGCTTCTGGGCCGCGGCGCGACTTCGAGCGTCTATCTCGCCTATGACGCCTTCACCGAGCGCCAGGTCGCCTTGAAGCACTTCCACGCCGAATATCTCAGCGACCCCGAGCACGGCGCGACCTACCGGAAACTCATCGCCACCGAAGCCTCGCTCGCCGGCCGGCTCAATCATCCGCACATCGTCGGCATCCTCGATGCGGCGCGCGGCGAGGGAAACACCTACATCGTCATGGAATACGTCGAGGGCGAGACGCTCGAAAAATACGCCCAACCCGACACCCTGCTGCCTGTCGACAAAGTCATCGAGATCGTCTTCAAGTGCGCGCTGGCGCTCGACTTCGCGAGCCGCAACGGTATCATCCACCGCGACATCAAGCCCGCCAACATCATGCTGACGAAAGCGGGCGACGTGAAGATCGCCGACTTCGGCGCCGCCCAGCTCATGAAGAGCGAGGCCACCCAGGTGCTGGGCGTCGGCTCGCCGGCCTACATGTCGCCCGAGCAGATCCGCATGGATGCGCTCACCCACCAGACCGACATCTACTCGCTCGGCGTCGTGTTGTTCCGGCTTCTGACCGGCCGGCTGCCCTTCGAGGCCGATAGCAATGTCGCGCTCGCGCAAAAGATTCTCAGCGAGCCCGCGCCCGACGTGCGCAGCCTGCGCCCAAGCCTCTCGCCGCGGCTCGCCGCCATCGTCGCGCGCGCGCTCGAAAAGGACACGGCGCGCCGCTATGCAACCTGGCACGAGTTCGCCGCCGATCTCGCCCGCTTCGCCGCCCTCGATTTGCCGCAGGAAACGATCTCCGAGACCGAGAAGTTCCACACCCTGCGGGAGCTGCCGTTCTTTGCGCATTTCAGCGACATCGAGCTCTGGGAGGTGCTGCGCATCAGCGTCTGGGGGCGTGTGCCGGCCGGCACCCATCTCGTCAATGAGGGCGACGAGGGCAATTTCTTCTTCATCATCGCCGACGGCGAGGTGCGCGTCACCAAGGCCGGCCGCGACCTCGGTGTCAAGCCCGCCGGCACCTGCTTCGGCGAGATGTGCTACCTGCGCCAGGGGGCGATGGTGCGCACCGCGACCGTCATCGCCGTCACGCCCGTGACGCTCCTCAAGATCAAGGCCCAGGCGCTCGCCCATGCCTCCGAGCGCTGTCAGCTCGCCTTCAACCGTGCCTTCCTCGACATCCTCGTCGATCGGCTCGCCGAGACCGACGAGGCGCTCGTCAACACGCGGCGCCATTGATTAGATTTATCGTCACTACTATTTCCGCTATTGCGACCAGCCCTTCGGCAGCTTTGCCGACCTGCTGCCGGAACTGCGTGCGTATCTGCCGGACTATTCGAAGGGCGACGCGCGCATCTTCGACAAGGCCGGCGGCGGCGAGGGCCTGCAGCGCGCCCTGGGCAACGCGGCGCGGTTGCGCCAGGCGCTCGCCGCCGCGGGGGCGGAGCGCCCGGCGACCGACATGGACAAACTGGTCGAGGCCTTGCAGGCCATCGCGCCGCAGCGGGTGTAGCGCAGGGTGCAGGACGACAGTCATGGCGCAACGCCGGCAATCCGATGGTGCAGGCGATGAGCGGCCCATGCACCGTCTTCTGGTAATCCGGCATCGCGGCCAGAATCCGCTTCGAGGGCGCGGTGTCGGGATGATCGTCGATCTCCTCCGGCGCGCTTCATCGTGCCGGCCGGCCGCCGAGAAGGTTTTTCTTCCACAGCTCGCCGAGGCTGTAGTCTTCGAGCCATTCGGCGAGCGCCTCGGCGTCGAGCCGGCGCAAGGTGGAGGCGGCGCCCGCCTTGTCCGCGACGATGAGATCCTCGGCGTCGAACTGATCCACCAGTTCGACCGACTGGGTCGAGACGATGAGTTGATGGCGCACGGACGCCGACTTCATCAGCCCGGCGAGCGTCGCGACGGCATAGGGGTGCAGCCCCAGCTCGGGCTCGTCGATGAGGATCGCCGCCGGCATGAAATCCTCCGGCTGCAAAAGCACCGTGGCCAGGCAGATGAAGCGCAGCGTGCCGTCGGAAAGCGCGCTGGCGGGAAAAGGCGCCTCTGAGGTTCCCTCGGTTTTTCGTCTTCCAACCCTACGGCATTATGCCGCCGATTTTTGCTCATGCTGAGTCTTCATCCAGTCTTCCAGGAATTGCCTAGGCGAGGCGTAGCCGAGCGTGGAATGCAATCGCCTGCGGTTA
>JAOAHQ010000043.1 GCA_026415155.1 Rhodocyclaceae bacterium | reverse complement strand
GCGGCGGCGCTCGGGCTGCGGGCGGCATCCGCGCGCCCGTGCTCCTCGTCCAGAGGCACCGCTATGGACTCGTCGCCCGTGCGCGCATCTCCTCGCCCTCGCCGGCGAGCGCCGCTCGCGTTCCAATGGACAATCTGGGTTTAACCCAGATTGTCCATTAGATCGGGCAGACGATCTATGAAGAAACTCAACGACATTTCCAATGCCCTACGCGGCGGCGCTCGGGCTGCGGGCGGCATCTGCGCGCTCGTGCTCCTCGTCCAGAGGCACCGCTATGGACTCGTCGCCCGTGCGCGCATCTCCTCGCCCTCGCCGACGAGCGCCGCTCGCGTTCCAATGGACAATCTGGGTTTAAATTTCGCGGTGAATCGCCGCCCTGTTCGCCGCACGCCAAGCGCGCGCTTCGCGCTAGCTTAGCGGCATGAAAGCCGCGCTTGCCGCCATCATCACCGCCTTCCTTGCCGCCTGCGCGCCGCTCAACCCGCCGCCCGAGGCCCTGCCCCAGCCGGCCAAGGCAACCGCGCCCTGTGCCATCCCCACGCGGCCGAAGGTGCTCGTGACGGCCTTTCCGCTGCGCGCCCCAGAGCAGCTCGGCCTGGGCGAATTCTTTGCCTGGCCGCAGGCGACGGCCGAGGAGCTCGCCCGCGCACTGGCCCGCTCGGGCAGGCTGCGCGCCGCCGCGGCGCCGCAGCAGGTGGCCTTCGCGAGCCTCACGGGCGAGCCGGAACTTTCCCGCGATGCGGCTGGCGCCCCTCAGCTCATCGCGTGGGCAAAGGAGGCGGGCGCGCAGTATGTGATCGCCGGCCTCATCCTCGATTTCGGCCGCAGCACTCACTGGCTCGTCGTGCCGGAGCGCGGGCTGGCCCTCGAAGCACGCCTCTACGATGGCCTCACCGGCCGCCTGCTGGCGCGGCAAGCCTTCGAGCGGCGCGAACGCTTCGCCGGTCCGCTGCCATACCACTTGACGCCCGGCACGCGCGAGTTTGCCACCACGCGGTTTGGCGCGGCCTATCAAGAGCTCATCGCGGCCCTCACCGACTGGGCGGAGGCGGCAATCGCCTGCCGGCCGCTCGCGGTGCGCGTGACACGCATCGAGGGGCGGCGCCTTACGCTCGAGGGCGGCTTTGATGCCGGCCTTTTCCCCGGCGCCGCGCTTTCTCTTGCCCCGCCCAGCGGCCCGGGCGCGCCGCGCCCGGATGCCTGGGTGCGCGAGGTGAAGGCCGATCAGGCGATCGCCGAGCTTGGCTTTCACCGCGATCCCCAGGCGATCCGGCCCGGCGAGGCCTTCTATCTCCTTGCCAGGCCATAGGCGGGCTTCTACCTGGCCGTCTTGCCAGCGCCGATTTTCAGAATGGGCGCGAGATACCGCCCGGTATGGCTGCCCGCGGTTCGCGCCACCGCTTCCGGCGTGCCGGTGGCGATGATGCGGCCGCCGCCCTCGCCGCCTTCGGGGCCGAGATCGACGATCCAGTCGGCCGTCTTGATGACGTCGAGGTTGTGCTCGATGACGACGATGGTGTTGCCGGCATCGCGTAAACGGTGCAGCACCTTGAGCAGGAGCTCGATGTCGGCAAAGTGCAGCCCCGTCGTCGGCTCATCCAGGATGTAGAGCGTGCGGCCGGTATCGCGCTTGGAAAGCTCGAGCGCGAGTTTCACGCGCTGCGCCTCGCCGCCGGAGAGCGTGGTGGCCGACTGGCCAAGTTGTATGTAGGAAAGCCCCACGTCGATGAGCGTCTGGAGTTTCCTCGCCACGGCCGGCACCGGCTCGAAGAAGGCGTAGGCCTCCTCGACCGACATCTGCAGCACTTCGTAAATCGTCTTGCCCTTGTAGCGGATCTCGAGGGTTTCGCGGTTGTAGCGCTTGCCGTGGCAGACGTCGCAGGGCACGAAGATGTCGGGCAGGAAGTGCATCTCGACCTTGATGAGCCCGTCGCCCTGGCAGGCCTCGCAGCGGCCGCCCTTGACGTTGAAGGAGAAGCGCCCCGGGCCATAGCCGCGCTCGCGCGCCTGGGGGACATTGGCGAAGAGCTCGCGGATCGGCGTCAAGAGCCCCGTGTAGGTCGCCGGGTTCGAGCGCGGCGTGCGGCCAATCGGCGACTGGTCGACGTTGATGACCTTGTCGAAGAATTCGAGGCCGAGGATTTCCTCGTGCGGCGCGGGTTCGAGCGCCGAACCGTAGAGGTGGCGCGCCGCCGCCGCGTAGAGCGTGTCGTTGATCAAGGTCGATTTGCCCGAGCCCGAAACGCCGGTGATGCAGGTGAAGAGCCCCACCGGGATTTCGAGATCGACGCGCTTCAAGTTGTTGCCGGAAGCATTGAGGATCTTGAGCAGGCGCGCCGGGTTGGGCGGCGTGCGCCGGGCGGGAATTTCGATTTTGCGCCGGCCGGAGAGATAGGCGCCGGTCAGCGATTCGGGATGCGCGGCGATCTCCGCCGGCGTGCCCTGGGCGACGATGCGCCCGCCATGCAGCCCCGCGCCCGGGCCCATGTCGACGACGTGATCGGCCGCTTCGATCGCTTCCTGATCGTGCTCGACGACGATCACCGTGTTGCCGAGATCGCGCAGCGAGGCGAGCGTCTTCAAAAGCCGCGTGTTGTCGCGCTGATGGAGCCCGATCGAGGGCTCGTCGAGCACATACATGACGCCGGTGAGCCCCGAGCCGATTTGGGAGGCGAGCCGGATGCGCTGCGCCTCGCCGCCCGAGAGCGTCTCGGCCGAGCGGTCGAGCGAGAGATAGTCGAGGCCGACGTTGATCAGGAAAGACAGGCGGCTGGTGATCTCCTTGACGATCTTCTCGGCCACCTGCGCGCGGTGGCCAGAGAGCTGCAAGAGGTTGAAGAAGTCGCGGCAGTCGATGAGGCTCATGCGGCTCACTTCGGTGATCGTCTTGCCGCCGACCAGCACATGGCGCGCCTCGCGCCGCAGTCGCGCGCCCTCGCAACTCGGGCAGGGCTTGACGTTGAGATATTTCGCCAGTTCCTCGCGCACGAGCACGCTGTCGGTCTCGCGGTAGCGGCGTTCGAGATTCGGGATGATGCCCTCGAAGGGATGCGCCCGCTCGATGCGCGCGCCCTTTTCGTTCAGATACCTGAAGCGGATCGCCTCGCGCCCCGAGCCGTAGAGCACGACCTTGCGCACCGCCTCGGGCAGCGCCTCGAAGGGCGTCTCGGCATCGAAGCCGTAGTGCGCCGCGAGCGACTCGATCATCTGGAAATAGAACTGGTTGCGGCGATCCCAGCCCTTGATCGCGCCGGCGGCGAGCGACAGATGCGGGTAGGCGACGACGCGCGCCGGATCGAAGAACTGGATCTGCCCGAGGCCATCGCATTCCTGACAGGCGCCCATCGGGTTGTTAAACGAAAAGAGTCTCGGCTCGAGCTCCTGCAAGGCATAGCCGCAGTGCGGGCAGGCGAACTTCGCCGAGAAGAGGTGCTCGACGCCGGAATCCATCTCGACGGCGATGCAGCGCCCCTCGGCATGGGTGAGCGCCGTCTCGAAGCTCTCGGCGAGCCGCTGGCGCTGATCCGCGCGCACCTTGAGGCGATCGATGACGACATCGACCGAGTGCTTCTTCGTCTTGGCAAGCTTCGGCAAGGCGTCGATGTCATAGACCTTGCCATCGACCCTGAGGCGCACGAAGCCCTGCGCCTTGAGTTCCGCGAAGAGATCGAGCTGCTCGCCCTTGCGGTTTGCCACCACCGGCGCGAGGATCATGAGCCTAGTGTCCTCGGGCAGCGCCAGCACATGGTCGACCATCTGCGCAACGCTCATCGCCTCCAAGGCCACACCATGCTCGGGGCAGTGTGGCGTTCCGGCGCGCGCATAGAGCAGGCGCAAGTAGTCGTGGATCTCGGTGACGGTGCCGACGGTCGAGCGCGGATTGTGGCTCGTGGCCTTCTGCTCGATGGAAATCGCAGGGGAAAGTCCTTCGATCAGATCGACGTCGGGCTTTTCCATGAGCTGCAAAAACTGGCGCGCGTAGGCCGAGAGCGATTCGACATAGCGGCGCTGGCCTTCGGCATAGAGCGTGTCGAAGGCGAGCGACGACTTGCCGGAGCCGGAAAGGCCAGTGATGACCGTCAGCTTGTTGCGCGGCAGGTCCAGGTTGATGTTCTTGAGGTTGTGGGTGCGCGCGCCGCGTATCTTGATCGTATCCATGCGAGGTCGGGCAAAATGGCGAACGCGCCACTATACGGAAAATCCGCGCCGTCCTGCCAGCGCCGACTTTTTCAGCCGCTGTTTCTGAGCCCTGCCGCCACGCCGTTGATCGTGAGATGGATGCCGTTTTGCACGCGCGCATCGCCGCTTTGGCCAGCGCGGTAGCGATGTAAGAGCTCGATCTGCAGGTGATTGAGCGGATCGAGATAGGGCCGGCGGTTGGCGAGCGAGCGCTTCAGGAGCGGGTTGCCGTCGAGCAGTTCTCGCTGGCCGGTGATGGCTAAAAGCGCTGCCACGGTCGCCTGCCATTCGGCCTTGATGCGGCCGAAGATCGCCGTGCGCAGGGCTTCGTCCCGCACGAGGCTTGCGTAACGCTCGGCGAGCCCAATGTCGGTCTTGGCGAGCAGCATGTCCATGTTGGCGAGCATGGTGCGGAAGAACCCCCACTCGCGGTACATGCGCTGCAGAAGCGGCAGCCCCTTGCCCTGGCGCTTTTCCTGATAGGCCTGATAGGCCGTGCCGAAGCCATACCAGCCCGGCAGCATCAAGCGGCACTGCGACCAGGAAAACACCCAGGGAATCGCGCGTAGATCCTCGATGGCGCGCGTCTTCTTGCGCGAAGCAGGCCGGCTGCCGATGTTGAGCTGCGCGATCTCGCCGATGACGGTGGACTCCCAAAAGTAGTCCTCGAACCCGGGCGTCTCATAGACGAGGGCGCGATAGGCCGTGTAGGCGTGGGCAGCGAGTTCGGCCATCGCGGCGAGGCAATCGGGCTGCGGATCGTCGTGCTCGTGCGGCAAGAGTGTTGCCTCGAGCGTGGCGGCGACGAGCACTTCGAGATTGCGGCGCCCCAGCTCGGGATTAGCGTATTTCGAGGCGATCACCTCGCCTTGCTCGGTGATGCGGATCGCGCCTTGCACGGCTCCCGCCGGCTGGGCGAGGATGGCCTGATAGCTCGGCCCGCCGCCGCGGCCGACGGTGCCGCCGCGGCCGTGGAAGAGCCGCAGCTTGACGCCGCGCATGCGAAACACCTCGACGAGCGTGATCTCGGCGCGATAAAGCGCCCAGTTCGACATCAAAAAGCCGCCATCCTTGTTGCTGTCGGAATAGCCGAGCATCACTTCCTGGAGGTTGCCGCGGGAAGCCAAGAGCCGCCGGTAGGCCGGCAACGAGAGGAGGCGATCCATCACGGCGCCACAGCGCTCGAGGTCGCCGATCGTCTCGAAAAGCGGCACGATATTGACGTCGAGCTCCCCTTCCCGCGGCCGCAAGAGGCCCGCTTCCTTGAGCAGCAGGGCGACCTCGAGGATGTCGGAGACGCCTTCGCTCTTCGAGATGATGACGTTCTGGATCGCTGCCTTGCCATAGCGTTGCTGCATCTCGCGCGCGGCATGGAAGATCGCGAGTTCGCTCGCGGTTTCCTCGGAGTAGGCGAAATAAGGCGAGGCGAGAAGCCGCGGCGTGGCCAGTTCCGCGAGGAGGAGCGCGATCTTGCCTTCTTCGCTGCGGCCCATGTAATCGGTGCCGGGCCGTGCGGTCTCGAAGAGCTCATGCACGGTGCGCTGATGCACGTCCGAGTTCTGGCGCAGATCGAGCGGCGCGAGATGGAAGCCGAAGATCTCGACGGCGCGGATGAGGCGGCGCAGCCGGCCGCGCGCTAAGAGCGTCGAGCCGTTTTCTTTCAGCGAACGGTCGAGGATGGCGAGCTCGGCGGCGAATTCGTCGCAGGAAGCATAAGGCGGCGCTTCGGCCACGGGATGGCGCAGCGCCTCCATGTGGTCGAGCTTGCGCGCCGTGGCCGCAAGGCGCGCATAGATGCCGATGATCGCGCGCCGGTAAGGCTCGTCATCGCGGTGCGGGTTGCGATCCGGCGAGCGCGCGGCGAGCGCGGCGAGCTCGGCCGAGACATCGACGAGCAGCTCTGAACAGGACAGCTCGCCGCCCAACAGATGCGTCTGTTCGAGATAGAAGGCAAAGGCCTTGCGGCTTTGCGCATTGAGCGCATTCTTGAGGATCTCGGCCGTGACGAAAGGGTTGCCATCGCGGTCGCCGCCGATCCACGAGCCGGGCTTGAGGAAGGCTGGCAGCGATATGCCGAGCTGATCCTCGACGGCATTGGTCAGGCGCGGCAGCGCGGCGAGGAAGGTGGTGTCGTAGAAGGAGAGGGCGTTATTGACCTCGTCCATCACGGAGAGCTTCGCGGTGCGCAGCATGCGCGTCTGCCAGAGGATGAGGATCGCCCGCTTGATCGCCTCTTCGTTCTCGGCCAGTTCCTCGGGCGTCAGGGGAAGGCGGTCGCGCTCGTCGAGGAGCCGGGCGATCGTCCATTCGCGATCGAGGATGCTCTTACGCTGCACCTCGGTCGGATGGGCGGTGAGCACCGGCGCGACGAAGGCGCTGGCGAAGAACTCGGCGAGCCTGTCCTTGCCGATGCCCAAGGCGCTGGCGCGCGCGATGGCATGGGCGATGCTGCCTTCGCGCGGCGGCGAGCCGGAGCGCTGGTGCGCGCGCGCGCGGCGCACGTGATGCTGATCCTCGGCGATGTTGGCCAGATGCGAGAAATAGCTGAAGGCGCGCACGACGAGGTTGGTCTCTTCGCGCGAGAGGCCATTGAGCACGGCCTCGAGTTCGGCGCGCGTCGCTGGATCGTTTTCGCGATGAAAGCGCACCGAGAGGCTGCGGATGCGCTCGACGATGGCGAAGACCGCTTCGCCTTCCTGATCGCGGATCACTTCGCCGAGCAAGCGCCCGAGAAAGCGGATGTCGGCGAACAGCGGCGCGTCCTTGTCGGCGGCAGACGGGTCGGAGTGGGGGGGAATGCTAGAATGGATCGCTGTTGCGGATGCGGATGGCGCCGCCGCCTTGTCGTTCATGCTGTTCTCTGCTGTCGCTGAAGTCTCGTGACCCCCACTCCCGAACGTCTCGTTATCGCCACGCGCGAATCCCGTCTCGCCCTCTGGCAAGCACAGCACGTGCGCAGCCTTTTGCAGGCATTATATCCGGCCTGCCGCATCGAGCTTCTTGGCATGACGACGCGCGGCGATCAGATCCTCGATCGGCCGCTCGCCCGCGTCGGCGGCAAGGGGCTCTTCGTCAAGGAGCTCGAGACGGCGCTGCTCGATGGCCGCGCCGACCTCGCCGTGCACTCGATGAAGGACGTGCCGATGGAGCTTGCCCCCGAATTCGCGCTGGTGGCGACGGGCAAGCGCGAAGTGCCTCTTGACGCCTTCGTCTCGAACCGCTACGCGAGCCTCGACGAGCTACCCCCGGGCAGCGTCGTCGGCACCTCGAGCCTGCGGCGCGAGGCGCAGCTGCGCGCGCAGTATCCTTATCTCGCCGTCTCCTCCTTGCGCGGCAATCTCGACACGCGCTTGCGCAAGCTCGACGAAGGGCAATACGATGCCATCATCCTCGCCGCGGCCGGCCTCGTGCGGCTCGGTTTGCAAGAGCGCATCCGGGCGACACTCCCCATCGAGGTCTCGCTGCCGGCGCCCGGGCAAGGCGCGCTCGGCATCGAGGCGCTTGGCTGCCGTCCCGAGGTCGCGGCGTGGCTTTCCCCCTTGAACGATGCGGTCACGGCTGCCTGCGTGCGCGCCGAGCGCGCCTTCTCGCGCGCCCTGGCCGGTAGTTGCGAAGTGCCGCTCGGCGCCTATGCCGAAGTCGAGGGCGGCCTGCTCAGGCTGCGTGGCCTGGTGGCCACCCCCGATGGCAGCCGGGTGGTGCGCGCCGAAATTTCGGGCCCCGTGAGCGATCCGGAAGGCCTGGGCCAGGCGCTTGCCAAGCTGCTGCGCGCGCAAGGCGCCGAAGAAATCCTCGCAGCCTTGACGTGACGAGCGCATCGAGCATGACGGTGATGCCGCCTGAGGCAAAGCAGGCCGAAACGAGCCTGCGCGGCAAACACATCGTCGTCACCCGTCCCGCGGGGCAGGCGGCGCATCTGGCCGAGCAGCTTCTCGCGCTCGGCGCCCATCCGGTGCTCTTTCCGGTGCTGGCGATCGAGGACGTCGCCGATCCCACGCCGCTCCTCGATGCGGCGATCCGGCTCGACAGCTACGACTGGGCAGTGTTCGTGAGCCCCAATGCCGTCGAAAAGGCCCTCGCCGTCATCCTCGCCGAACGGAGCTGGCCGGCGAGCTTGCGCGTTGCCACCGTCGGCAAGAGCAGCGAAGCCGCGCTCGCCGAGCGCGGCATCACCGAGGTTGTCGCGCCCGCAGAGCGTTTCGACTCGGAAGCGCTGTTGGCGCTGCCGGAATTTTCCGAGGTGGCCGGCCAGCGTGTGATCATTTTCCGCGGCGAGGGCGGCCGCGATCTTTTTGGCGATACCTTGCGGGAACGCGGCGCGACGGTCGATTACGTCGCCTGCTACCGCCGCGTCAAGCCCGCGCTCGATCCGGCGCCCTTGCTCAAGCTCTGGCAGGAAGGCCGGCTCGATGCCATGACCGTCACGAGCAGCGAGGGCTTGCGCAATCTCTGGGAAATGATCGGCAAGCTCGGCCAGAGTTGGCTCAAAAAGACGCCGACCTTCGTTCCTCATGCGCGCATCGCCGAAGCGGCACGGGAATTGGGCCTCGCTCGGGTTATCCTCACGCCTGCCGCCGACCGCGGACTCCTTGCCGGCCTGCTGGCTTATTTTTCAGCGTCATGAGCGAAGAAACCCACGCCACTCAATCGCTTCCCGCCCTGACGGCGTCGCCGCGCTTATCCCACCTCCTCGCGCGCGCTGCGCCTGGGCTCGCCTGGGCGGCGGCGCTCGGCGTGCTGATCCTGGCTGGCTTCGTCTGGTATGAGAGCCAGCGGCTCGATGTAACGCGCCAGGAGCTCGCGCGGCGGCTTGCCGACGGCGAGGGCGCGCAAAAAGAGGCGCTCGCGCTCGCCAGGCATAACCGCGAGGCGCTCGACGCCCTGCAAGCCAAGCTCGGCGCGCTGGAAGCGCGGCTCGCCGAGATGCAAAGCCAGCAGATGGCGCTCGAGGCGCTCTATCAGGAGCTCTCGAAGAGCCGTGAGGATCGCCTGCTCGCCGAGATCGAGCAGGACCTTGCCATTGCCGCCCAGCAGCTTTTCATCGCTGGCAACGTCGAAGCGGCCTTGATCGCCCTCACAGGCGCTGAGGCGCGCCTCGCGAAGAATGCCCAGCCGCAGTTCTTGCCGCTCAGAAAGCTCATCAGCCGCGATATCGAGCGCTTGAAATCCCTGCCCGGTGCGGATGTCGCCGGCACCGCGCTCAAGCTCGACGGCCTCATCGAGGCGGTGCCGACGCTGCCGCTAGCCTTCGAACAGCGGCCCGCCGCCGCCCCGCCGGAGAAAAAGCCTCGCCAGGGCGAGGCGAAGCCCGCCGGGGCCGTCCCGCCAGCGCCGACTTTCGGCGACATGCTGCGCGCCTTTGGGACGGAGCTTTGGCAGGAGCTGCGCCAGCTCGTGCGCATCGAGCGCCTCGACCGGCCCGATCCTGGCCTCTTGGCGCCGCGTGAGGTGTTCTTCCTGCGCGAGAACCTGCGCCTGCGCCTGTTGGCAGCGCGCATCGCGCTTCTCGCGCGCGATGGCCGCAGCTTCAAGCGCGACATCGAGCAGGCCGCCCATTGGCTCGAGGCCTACTTCGACCCGACCGCGCCGGCCGTGCGCGAGGCGCGCGCGACCTTGGCGAGCCTCGCCAAGCTCGACCTCGCGCGCGCACCGGTCGAACTCAACGAGACGCTCTCGGCGCTGCGCAACATGAAGCTCGCCCGCGACAAACGATAATGCGCGCGCTCTTCTGGCTCCTGACCCTCGCAGCGCTGGCGATCGGCGTGGCCTTGCTGGGGCGGCTCTCCGACGGCTACGTGCTCATGGTAGTGCCGCCCTGGCGCATCGAGCTCTCTTTCAATCTCTACGTGCTGGCGCAGGCGCTGGCGCTCTTGCTCGCCTATCTCATCTTGCGCGGCATCGCCCTCACGCTCGACATGCCGCGCGTCGTGGCCGCCTACCGCGCCCGCCGCGCGCGCGAGCGGGATGAGCACCATGCCCACGCGGCGCTCAAGCACTTCTGGGAAGGCCGCTACGCCCAGGCGCTCAAAAGCGCCGCGCGGGTGAGCGCCACGCCGCAGGGCGCGCCAGCGGCCATTGCCGCGCTCGTCGCGCTCAAGGCGGCCCATGCGCTGCGCGATGAGCGCCGCATCGCCGAATGGCAGGCGCGCTGCGACGGCCTCGAAGCGAGCTGGCAGAGCGCGCGCCTCCTCGCCGAGCTGCGCATCGCGCTCGATGGGCGCGACTTTGCCGGCGCGCGCGCGGTGCTCGAGCGCTTGAGCCCGCGGGTGCGCCGTCAGGTCTCGGTGCAGCGGCTCGCCTTGCGCCTCGCCCAAGGCGAAGGCGATTGGGCTGAACTGTTGCGCCTTGCGCGCCTGCTCGAAAAACATCATGCGCTCACGCCGGAGCAGGCGCGGCCGCTGCGCCTTGCCGCCCAGCGCGGCCTCATCGAAACGCTCAAGGACGATCCGGCGCAACTCATACGCCACTGGCGGGGCATGGCGAAGGACGAGCGCCTCGATGCAGGGCTCGCGCGCCAGGCGGCCCATGCGCTCGCGGCGGCCGGCGCCTGTGCCGAATGCGCCGAACTCGTCGAGGAGTTCCTCGATGAAGCGTGGGAGCCCGCACTGCTGGCGGACTACGCCGCTTGCCCGGGCGGCGACGTGCTTGGCCGCATTGCGCACGGCGAGAAATGGCTCGCCGCCCATCCGCAGGATGCCGATTTGCTCTTGGCGCTCGGCCGGCTCTGTGTCAAGCATGAGCTCTGGGGCAAGGCGCAGAGTTATTTGGAAGCCGCGCTCGCAGTGGCGGAAAGCTGCGAGGCACATCTGGAGCTCGCGCGCCTCTTCGACCGGCTGGCGCGGCCGGAGGAGGCCAACCGCCACTATCGCGCCGCGGCGGCCTGTCAGGAGGCCGCGAGCCAATCGCGCGGTGGCAAAAAGTCGGTGTAGAGCTTGTCCTCGGCCGAGCCCGGCGCTGGGCGCCAGTCGTAGCGCCACTTGACGAGGGGCGGCAGCGACATCAGGATCGCCTCGCTGCGCCCGCCCGATTGCAGGCCAAAGAGCGTGCCGCGATCCCAGATGAGATTGAATTCGACGTAGCGGCCGCGCCGGTAGAGCTGAAAATCGCGCTCGCGCTCGCCATAGGGGGTGTCGCGCCGCTTTTCGCAGATCGGCAGATAAGCCGCGAGGAAGGCTTCACCAACGCTCTGCGTCAGCGCAAAGCAGCGCTCGAAGCCGCCCTCGTTCAGGTCATCGAAGAAGATGCCGCCGATGCCGCGCGGCTCGTTGCGGTGTTTCAGGAAGAAATACTCGTCGCACCAGCGCTTGTAGCGGGGGTAGAGCTCGGCGCCGAAGGGATCGAGGGCCTCCTTGCAGACGCGGTGGAAATGCACGCAGTCTTCGACGAAGCCGTAGTAGGGCGTGAGATCCATGCCGCCGCCGAACCACCAGATCGGCGGCGAGGCGGGGCCTGCGCCCTCGGCAGGGAAGGCGGCGAAGCAGCGCACGTTCATGTGTGTGGTCGGGCAATAGGGATTGCGCGGGTGCAGCACGAGCGAGACGCCGAGCGCCTCCCAGCGCCGGCCGGCGAGCTCCGGCCGGCGAGCCGTGGCCGAGGCAGGCAGCGCCTCGCCCGTCACATGCGAGAAATTGACGCCGCCGCGCTCGAAGAAATTGCCCTCCTCGATCAGCATCGAAACGCCGCCGCCTTCGCCATGAGCCCGCGTCCAGGCATCGCGGCGGAAGGGCGCACCGTCAAAAGCCTCGAGCGCGGCGACGATGCGCTCCTGCAGGCCGGTGAAATAGGCATTGACCGCTGCGGCGTCCATCAGTGCTCGATAACGCGATGGCCGCTTAGCGCCGAAGGGCGCGATGCCCGATATCGCGGCGAAACTGCATGCCCTCGAAGCGGATGCTATCGACGATCTCATAGGCGCGCTTTTGCGCGAGCTTTACCGTCTCGCCCAAGGCCGTGACGCACAGCACGCGGCCGCCGGCGGTGACGAGGTGCCCATCCTTTT
The DNA here is from genome assembly GCA_026415155.1 of Rhodocyclaceae bacterium. Lineage (GTDB taxonomy): Bacteria > Pseudomonadota > Gammaproteobacteria > Burkholderiales > Rhodocyclaceae > Sulfuricystis. Next base: position 9,157 of record JAOAHQ010000043.1, on the reverse strand, counting down.
CCGCGGTGCCGGCATGGAAGACATGGGCGTCCGGCAACAAGGGCGGCAGCCCCGCGATGACATCGCCCTTTCTTGGATTGTCGGGGTAGCCTGCGGCGGCAAGCACCACGCCGAGCGCGACGCGCCGATCCCACTCGGCTTCGACGCGGTCGAGATGCCCTTCGAGCGCGGCATCGACGAGATCGACGAAGTCGGACTTCAGCCGCAGCATGATCGGCTGGGTTTCCGGGTCGCCCATCCGGCAGTTGAATTCGAGCACGCGGATCGTGCCATCCGGCCGCACCATCAGGCCGGCGTAGAGAAAGCCAGTGTAAAGATGCCCCTCCTGCTCCATGCCGCGCAAGGTGGGCAGGATCACCTCGCGCATCGCGCGCGCATGCACTTCGGGCGTGACGACGGGCGCTGGCGAATAGGCGCCCATGCCGCCGGTGTTCGGGCCCTCGTCGCCGTCTTTGAGACGCTTGTGGTCCTGGCTCGTGGCGAGCGGCAGCGCATGGTGGCCGTCGGCCATGACGATGAAGCTCGCCTCCTCGCCCTCGAGAAATTCCTCGATGACGACGCGGTGACCCGCCTCGCCGAGCTTGCTGCCAGAGAGCATCTCGTCGATCGCGCGGTGGGCATCGGCCAGCGTCATCGCCACTACCACGCCCTTGCCGGCGGCAAGCCCATCGGCCTTGACGACGATCGGCGCGCCTTGCGCCTCGACATAGGCGTGCGCGGCGGCAGCATCGGTAAAGGTCTGGAATTTCGCCGTCGGAATGCCGTGGCGCGTCATGAACTGCTTGGCGAAATCCTTCGAGCTTTCGAGCTGCGCGGCGGCCCGTGTAGGGCCGAAAATGCGCAGGCCCGCGGCGCGGAAGGCATCGACGATGCCGGCTGCCAGGGGCGCCTCCGGGCCGACGACGGTGGCGTGGATGGCATTGTCGCGCGCAAAGGCGACGAGGTCGGCAATCGCGGTGAGCGGCAGGTTTTCGAGGCCGTCCTCATGCGCCGTGCCGGCGTTGCCGGGCGCGACATAGACCTTCTGCACTTTGGGCGATTGCGCGAGCCGCCAGGCGAGTGCGTGCTCACGGCCGCCAGAACCGATGACGAGGAGCTTCATGATTTCAATGCCGGAAGTGACGGAAGCCGGTGAACACCATCGCCACGTTCTGTTCGTCGGCGGCGGCGATCACTTCGGCATCGCGCACCGAGCCGCCGGGCTGGATCACGGCGGTGGCGCCGGCCTGGGCGAGCACGTCGAGGCCATCGCGGAACGGGAAGAAGGCATCGGAAGCGACCACCGCGCCCTTCACGCTGAGCCCCGCGTGCTCGGCCTTGATCGCGGCGATGCGCGCCGAGTCGACGCGGCTCATCTGTCCCGCGCCGACGCCAACGGTCATCCCGTCCTTGCAATAGACGATGGCGTTCGATTTGACGAACTTCGCGACGCGCCAGGCGAAGACGAGATCGCGCAGCTCGGCTTCGGTCGGCGCGCGCTTCGTCACCACCTTGAGCTCGGCGGCCGTGATGCGCGCTTCATCGGCCGTCTGCACCAGTAAGCCTCCGCCGACACGCTTGTAGTCGAGCTGGCCAGCCGCTTGCCCCAGCGGCACGACGAGCACGCGCAAGTTCTGCTTGGCGGCGAACACGGCGCGCGCCTCGGGCGTGACTTCCGGCGCGATGATGACCTCGGCAAACTGTCCCGAGATCGCCTCCGCCGCTTCCCTGTCGATGGCGACGTTGAAGGCGATGATGCCGCCGAAGGCCGAGGTGGGGTCGGTCGAGAAGGCGCGGCGGTAAGCTTCGACAGCCGTCTTGCCCAACGCGACGCCGCAGGGGTTGGCATGCTTGACGATGACACAAGCCGTCGAGTCGAAGGCCTTGACGCATTCCCAGGCCGCATCGGCATCGGCGATGTTGTTGTAGGAAAGCTCTTTGCCTTGCAGCTGCTGGTAAGCGGCAATGCTGCCCGGCACCGGCTTGGGCTCGCGGTAGAACGCCGCCTGCTGGTGAGGATTCTCGCCATAGCGGAGTAGATCGACCTTGTCGAAGGCAAGCTGCAAGCGCGCGGGAAAGCTCGTCGGGCGGTTGTCGGCATCGAGGCTCGTGAGCCAGTTGGCGATCGCCGCATCATAGCGCGCGGTATGCACGAAGGCCTTCTTGGCGAGCGAAAAGCGCGTCGCATGGGAAAGCGCCCCGCCGTTTTCCTTGAGCTCGGCGAGGACGGTTGCATAGTCGCCTGGGTCGACGACGACCGCGCAGCCGCCCTTTTCGTCGCCATGATTCTTCGCCGCGGCGCGCACCAGCGTCGGGCCGCCGATGTCGATGTTCTCGATCGCATCAGGGAGCGTGCATCCCTGTTTCGCCACCGTCTCCTCGAAGGGGTAGAGATTGACGACGACGAGGTCGATGGTCGGGATGTCGTGATCGCGCAGCGTCGCCTCGTGGGCTGCGTTGCCGCGGATGGCGAGGATGCCGGCATGCACCTTGGGATGCAGCGTCTTCACGCGGCCGTCGAGCATCTCGGGAAAACCGGTGTAATCGGCCACATCGGTGACGGCAAGGCCCGCCTCGCGCAAGAGCTTCGCCGTGCCGCCGGTGGATAAGAGCCCGATACCGAGGGCGGCAAGCTCGCGGGCGAAATCGACGATGCCGCGCTTGTCGGAAACACTGATGAGCGCCTGGCTGACTTTCATCGTGAGGGTCTCCTCAAGAAATGTTGTATTCGGCGAGCTTCTTGCGCAAGGTGCTGCGGCTCAAACCCAGCATCTGGGCAGCAACCGTTTGATTGCCGCCGGCCTGCTTCATGACGACCTCGAGCATCGGCTTTTCGACGCTTTTCACCACCATGTCGTAGATCGCATGCGGCGTCTCGCCGTCGAGATCGCGGAAATAACGCTGGAGACTGCGACGCACGCAGTCGGCAATGTCCTGGCTCATGCCGCCTCCATGAATGGAATCGCATCGTTGGCCGGCTGAGAAAGAAAGAACTCGTCGGTGGCCGCAAGCTGCGCCTCGATGCCGTCGAGCTGGTTCATCCACTGGCGGAAGCGCGCCGCCCCTGGGATGCCTTTCGTATACCAGCCGATGTGCTTCCTGGCGATCTTCACCCCCGTCTCCTCGCCATAGAAGGCGTAGAGGTCGGTGAGGTGTTCGCGCAGGATGGCGTGGATCTCGGCAAAGGTCGGCGCTGGCAAGATGGCCCCGGTCTTGAGGTAATGCTCGATTTCGCGGAACAGCCACGGCCGGCCTTGCGCCGCGCGGCCGATCATGACGCCGTCGGCCTGCGTATAGTCGAGCACGAACTTTGCTTTCTCGGGCGTCGTGATGTCGCCGTTGGCGATCACCGGAATCTTTACCCGCGTCTTGACGAGCGCGATGGTGTCGTATTCCGCCTCGCCCCGATACTGGTCGGCGCGCGTGCGGCCGTGGATCGCGATCGCCCGCACGCCGCATTCCTCGGCGATTTTGGCAATGCGCGGGGCATTTTTGTTCTCGCGGTTCCAGCCGGTGCGCATCTTGAGCGTCACCGGCACTTCGGGCACGGCCTTGACGACGGCCTCGAGGATCTGCGCCACGAGCCGCTCGTTTTGCATGAGCGCCGAGCCGGCCATGACATTGCAGACCTTCTTCGCCGGGCAGCCCATGTTGATGTCGATGATCTGCGCGCCGCGCTCGACGTTGTAGCGCGCCGCGGCGGCGAGCATGGCGGGGTCCGCCCCGGCGATCTGCACGACGATCGGCTCGACCTCACCCGTGTGATCGGCGCGCCGGCGCGTCTTGGCGCTGCCGTAGAGCAGCGAGTTCGAGGTCACCATCTCGGAGACCGCCAGCCCCGCGCCGAGCTTCTTGCACAGCTGGCGGAACGGGCGATCCGTCACCCCGGCCATCGGCGCGACGAACAAGTTGTTGCGCAGCTCAAAGCCGAGGTAGTGCATGGGCGAAGGTCGGGAAGGAGTGGGGGGCGGATTTTAACCCGGATCGGCGCTTTAGCCGTGTTCAGACAACACCCACGCCGCAGACAAGGCCTCGGCCTGTGCCAATACGTTTTGCACGGCGGCATTCTGCAGATCGGGCGGATAGCCCCATTTGCGCAGGATGCGCTTGACCAGCACGCGCAGGCGCGCGCGGGCCGATTCGTGATGCGCCCAGTCCACGCTGACGTTTTCACGCAGGCTCACGAGCAGCTCGTGCGCGATCAGCCGCAGCTTGTCGTCTCCCAGGACCTCGACCGCGCTTTCGTTCTCGGCGAGCGCGTCGTAGAAGGCGATCTCTTCCTCGGACAAGCCGGATTCCTCGCCGCGCTGGCGGGCGGCGCGGATCTCCTTGGCCAGCTCGATCAGCTCCTGCAGCACTTCGGCCGTGGTGATGGCATTGGCGTGGTAGCGGGCGATCGCCTCCTCCAGCCGCTCGGAAAACGCCCTCGACTGCAGCCGGTTCGTTCTGGCGCGTGAGCGGATGTCGTCGCTGAGCAGCCGCCTCAAGGCTTCCAGCGCCAGGTTCTTTTTCTCCATCTGCTGCACTTCGGCGAGGAACTCGTCGGACAGGATGGAAATATCTGGCGTCTTCAAGCCAGCCGCTTGCAGGATGTCGACGATTTCGGTGGAGACCACCGCGCGGCTGACGATCTGCTGGATGGCAAGCTCCCGCTCCCGTGCCGTGCGTTGGTCATCCCTGTCCGACTTGACGAGGGCGGCGCGAACGGCCTGGAAGAAACCGACCTCCTCCCGGACGGTGCGCGCCTCGTCGCTCGCTGCCGCCAGCGCAAACGCTTTGAAGAGCGCCAGCACCGCATCGGGAAAGCGCCGCAGCGCCGCCTTTTTGCCCTCGGGCGTGGGCTCTTGCGCAGCCCAGCGATGCTGCCGATCCAGAATCCAATCGATGGCACTGGCCAGCAGCGCGAGCCGCGCCTGCGGGGCTCCATCGATGCCGCCGCGATAGTCGAAGCCGTGGAACATCGCCCGCACGACTTCGAGCTTTTCCAACATGATGGCCACCGCCTCGGCTTCGTCGATGCCCGTTTGCTGGCGGTCGCGCGGCGAGTATTGGGCCAAGGCGTCCTTGAGGTTCTGCGCAATGCCGATGTAATCGACGACGAGGCCGGCGGGCTTGTCGCGAAAGACGCGATTGACGCGCGCGATCGCCTGCATCAGCCCGTGGCCGCGCATGGGCTTATCCACGTACAGCGTGTGCATGCATGGCGCATCGAAGCCGGTGAGCCACATGTCGCGCACGATCACGAGCTGCAACGGGTCGTTCGGGTCGCGGGCGCGTTTGGCCAGAAGATCGCGCCGCGCCTGGTTGCCGATGTGCGGCTGCCATTCGGGCGGGTCTGACGCGGCGCCGGTCATCACGATCTTGATCGAGCCGGCGTTGTCATCGCTGCTGTGCCACTGCGGGCGCAGCCTGACGATCTCGTCGTAGAGCTTCACACAGATACGCCGGCTCATGCAGACGATCATCGCCTTGCCCGAAAGCGCCTGCACGCGGGCCTCGAAATGCCGCACAATGTCCTGCGCCACCTGCGCTAAACGCTTGTCGCTGCCGACCAGCGCCTCTACCGTCGCCCACTTTTGCTTGGCGCGCTCGCGGGCGGCTTCCTCCTCGCCTTCCAAAATCTCTTCGATCTCGGCATCGATCTTCGGCTTTTCGGCATCGTCAAGTTCGAGCCGCGCCACGCGGGATTCGTAATAGATCGGCACCGTGGCGCCATCCTCCACCGCGCGGCTGATGTCGTAGATGTCGATGTAGTGGCCGAAGACCGCAGGCGTGTTGACGTCTTCCTTTTCGATCGGCGTGCCAGTGAAGCCGATGAAGGAGGCATTCGGCAGCGCATCGCGCAGATACTTGGCAAAGCCGTAGGAAATTTCGCCGGTCTTGGCATCCACCTTGGCCTTGAAGCCGTACTGGCTGCGGTGCGCCTCGTCGGCAATGACCACCACGTTGCGCCGGGTCGTCAGAGGCCCATCGACTTCGCCAAACTTCTGCAGCGTGGTGAAGATCACGCCGCCTGCGGCGCGGTTGAGCAATTGTTTCAGGTGCTCGCGCCCTTCGGCCTGCACCGGCGTCTGGCGGATCAGGTCCCGGCACATCGAAAACGTCGCGAAGAGCTGATCGTCCAGATCGTTGCGGTCGGTGATCACGAGCAGCGTCGGGTTTTCCAGCGCCGGGTGCTTGACCAGCACGCCCGCATAGAAGGCCATCAAGAGGCTCTTGCCTGAGCCCTGCGTGTGCCAGATCACGCCGACGCGCTTATCCCCCGGGCGCTGGTCGCGCGCTGCAGGAAGCCCGTAAGCGGCCGGTTCTTCCTGCACGACGTCGGCCGGCGGCAGCGCGCGCAGCGTCTGCTCCACGGCCTTTTTCACCGCGTGGAACTGATGGTAGCCCGCGATGATCTTGACGAGCCCCGCGCCCGTCTGGCCAAACACCGTGAAGTCGCGCAGTAGGTCTAACAGGCGCTGGCGTTCGAAGATGCCTTCCACCAGCGTTTGCAGCTCGGCCGCGCCCTTGGGCGCGATCTCGCGCCCGTCGGTGGTGCGCCAGGGCATGAAGCGCTCGAAATCGGCCGAGAGTGACCCCACGCGCGCCGTCACGCCATCGGAGGCGACCAGCAGCGCATTGGTGCGAAACAGCGGCGCAATCTGCTGCTTGTAGGTCTGCAGCTGGTTGAACGCCGCGGCGACCGTGGCCTGCTCCGCCCCCGGCGCTTTGAGCTCGAGCACCGCCAGCGGCAGGCCGTTGACGAACACCACCACATCGGGCCGGCGGTGGTGCTGGCCATTGATCACCACGAACTGGCTCACCGCCAGCCAATCGTTGCGGGCCGGATCGTCGAAATCGATCACGCGCACCTTGGCGGCGGTGGTACTGCCGTCGCTCGCGTCGTATTCCACATCGACGCCTTCGGTCAAGAGCCGGTGCAGGCGGCGGTTTTCCTCCAGCAGGCTGGGCAGTTCGGATTGGGTGAGCCGCCGCAGCGCCTCCTGCCGCGCCTGCCGGGGCAGCGCCGGGTTGAGCCGCTCGAGCGCCCTGACGAGGCGAGCTTGCAGCACCACCTCGTCGTGGCCATTGCGTTCCGGCCGCGAACCGTCGGGGCCGATGTCCTCATCGCGCGCGATCGCATAGCCCAGGGTGTGGAGCTGCTCCAGCAGCGCCTGTTCGATTTCAGCCTCCGACAGAAACGCCATCGTCACCTTCCCTTGACAGCAAGCCCGTGCCGTGTCATGACGCGATCCAGTGCCCCACCGGATGCGCGAGAAATTCCTCGATCGCGATGCCGTCCCCGCCAATGAGCAGCGTGCGCTCGGGTTTGAACGCCTCGGCAAACGCCGCCATGCCGGCCGGCACCTCGCGCATGCGCCCGCTCTTGACCTCGATGGCGGTCAGGCGGCGTCCCACCTTCACCACGAAGTCCACCTCGCGGTTGCGCTCGCGCCAGTAAAAGAGCTCGCATTCGCCGATTGCTGCGGCGTTCGCGAGATGCGCGCCGACCGCCGACTCGACGAGCCTGCCCCAGAACTCGCGGTCGCTGCGCGCCTCTTCCAGGGAAAGCCCGCTGACCGCTGTCAGCAGCGCCGTGTTGAGCACCTGCAGCTTGGGGCTGGAGCCGCGGCTGCGCGCCGCGTCCCCCGCGAACTTCTGCAGGCCGCAGACCAGCCCCGCGCCGGCGAGCAGATCGAGGTAGTGGGCCAGCGTCGTCGTGTTGCCCGCATCCTGCAGCTGGCCGAGCATCTTGGTGTAGGAGAGAATCTGCCCCGAATAGCGGCAGGCCAGCTCGAACAGCCGCCGCAGCAGGGCGGGCTTATCCACGCGCGCAAGCAACAGCACGTCGCGCGAGACCGAGGTTTCGATCAAACTCTCGACCACATAGCGCCGCCAGCGTTCGGGGGTGTGGATCAGAGAGGCTGCGCCGGGGTAGCCGCCGAAATACAGAAACGCTTCCAGCCCGAAGCCAAAGGCCCCTCGCATCTCCGCCAGCGACCAATGCGGCAATGGCAAGACCTCGAAGCGGCCGGCCAGGCTCTCACTCAGACCGCGCGCGACGAGCAGCGGTGCCGAGCCAAGCAGCACCACCTTGAGCGGCCGGCGACGGCGCGTGTCCTCATCCCACAGGCGCTTGACGGCTTCGGACCAGCCCGGGATTTTCTGGATTTCGTCCAGCACCAGCACCGCGCCCGGCGCATCGGTGCCGGTTGCCGCGAGCCGCGCCGCCTCCCACTGCTGCGCGAGCCACTCTGCGCCGCGCAGCGTCGGCTCGTCCGCGCTGGCATAACGCACCGGCACCCCGAGGCCCTCGACCACCTGCTGCACCAGCGTGGACTTGCCCACCTGCCGCGGGCCGGATACCACCTGGATGAAGCGCCGCGGCTCCAGGAGCCGGCGGGCGAGTTCTGCGGCCTGCGGGCGGCGATAGGGGAGTTCCGGATTGCTCATGATGCTGAGTATTTTTACTCAACGTTTTGAGTATTTCAACGGCAAGTGGCGCAGAGCCCGGCCCGGGGGATGCCGAACCACCCCTCCGGGCTCACAGCCCCCGTTCCTTGAGGAAGGCCTCGGCGTCCTTAACGCGCAGTTGGCCGGAGATGAGCTTGGGCAGCAGCGTGTCGCGCAGATGGGCGAGGGTGCGGGATTCGTGAATGTCCGCGATGATGCGATTAACAAGCGGCTGCAATCTTTCCGTAAATTCGTGAGCGACAGATTGCGACGGCAGCGGGATTGGATAGCGCGACATCTCAGCCCAACTGGTTCGCGGCATCTTCGTTCCGGTTGAGCCAGCGTTCGTGTAATCGACGAACTCCACGCTCGACGCATGACCAAGCACCAACCCAAACCAGGATGCACTCTTTGGAGCAATCACCACGATATCTGTTGAGCACACGCCGTCGACTGGTGCGACACCGACCTTGTGAAAATACGGTCGGAGCTTTCCGAAGAGGATCTCGCCCTTCCTGAACTCGAACTTGTTGCTTTCAAGACCGTCGGCGATGCCCCACTCCGAAAGTGCAATACAACGCTTTGGCATGTGCTCAAGAGCGGGCGGTCTCAAATATAAAGTGCAACACTTTAGGGAGGGAAAATGCTGCGATGGGAAAACGCTATAGTCACCTGAGTTGTGAAGAACGGACGATGATCCAGCTGAGCCTTGAGCAAGGTCGTAGCCTGCGGGAAATCGCGA
>JAOAHQ010000034.1 GCA_026415155.1 Rhodocyclaceae bacterium | reverse complement strand
CCTGCCTGCGCCTCGTCTCGGCAATCCTCGCCGAACTCGACGACGAATGGATGACCGGCAAGGTCTATCTCAGCTTCAACCCGTAACCCAGGCGTCATGACCACCGGCACGGAAATTTACAGAAAAGAAGTTGCACTATCGTCGAAAGAGGAATTCGACGGGCGAGAATTTCTTGGCGGAGTGGACGGGACTCGAACCCGCGACCCCCGGCGTGACAGGCCGGTATTCTAACCGACTGAACTACCACTCCGCGTTGCGCGTCGCCTGTTTGCTTGGCGACAGGAGCGCGCATTCTAGCAGAATTTTTTTACCGCAAAGCAGGACCGCAAAAAAATTTCGCGGCAGGCCGCAGCCTCGGCGCGGGCATGTGGGCCTTATGCCTTGACGGGCCGCTTGGCGAGCTTGCGCTGCAAGGTGCGGCGATGCATCTTGAGCGCGCGCGCGGTGGCCGAGATGTTGCCATCATGTTCGCGCAACACGCGCTGGATGTGCTCCCACTCGAGGCGGTCGACGGAAAGCGGGTCGGAAGGAGGCGTGGTGGCGGGGGCCGCCGCTGCTTCGCCCTGCATGGCCGCGACGATGGCCTCGACCTCGACCGGCTTGGCGAAGTATTGCGTCGCGCCGAGCTTGATTGCCTCGACGGCCGTGGCGATGCTCGCATAGCCAGTGAGCACGACGATGCGCGCCGCGGGCGCCGCTTCGCGCAGCGAGGGTATCAGCGTAAGACCCGAGACGCTGCCGAGATTCAAATCGAGCACGATGCCTTCCGGCGGCGCACTGCGCGCCTCTTGCAAGGCGGCCGCGGCATCTGCCGCGCCGCGCGCCTCGAAGCCGCGCCGCGTCAAGGCGCGCCGCAAGACGGCATTGAAGGTCGCATCATCGTCGATTACCAGCACCGAAGCCATCATCTCTCCTCAGGATTGTCAAGCGGCAGTTCGAGCCTCGCCTGGCCGCCCGCCGGGGTATTTTCCAGCACCAGGCGGCCGCCCAAGCGTTCGATGGCAGCGCGGGACAGCCACAGGCCAATTCCCGCACCTTCGCCCTGGGACGGCAGTGGCTGAGCGCCGCCACTTTTCAGCACCTCGGGCGGAAAACCGGGCCCCGCGTCGAGAATGGCGATGCACAGGCGATCACCGGCGAGCGTCACACGCACCGCGAGGCCTAGTGGGGAAACGCGGGCGGCATTGTTGAGCAGATTGATCACGGCCTGTTCAAAAGCCGGGTCGGGACGCAAGCGCTGCTCAGCCGCCTGCGGCTCGACCTCCAGCCGGCAAGAAGCCTGCGGCCAGAGGCTGCGCCAGCGCGCCAAGAGCGCTTCGAGCCAGGCCAGGACCGGGATGGCCGCATCGCCTTCGGCCCGCGCGATGCCGGCCCGACGCGTCAGACCGCCGATGATCTCCTTGCAGGCGGCAATCTGCTGGCGAAGCAGTTGGAGATCCTCGCGTATGCTGGGTGAGAGCGACGGCTCATCGAGCAGCTCACCGACGAGGACGTGCATCGTCGCAAGCGGCGTGCCGAGCTCATGCGCCGCGCCGGCGGCAAGCTGCCCCAAGGAGAGCACCTGTGCATCGCGCAACGCCTGTTCGCGCGCCGCTGCGAGCTGTGCATCGCGCGCGCGGATCGAAGCCGTCATGCGCGCGACGAACCAGGCGATCATCACGGCCGAGACGACGAAGGTAAGCCACATGCCTGAAAGATGCAGGCGGGCGGCGCGCGCCGCATCGGCAACCGGCAGGGGCAGAGAATAAAACAAGAGAAAGGTATAGAGCGCGATGGCGAGCGCGGCGATGGCGGCGGCCCAGACGAGCGGCAAGGCGAGCGCGGCGACGGCCACGGGCAGCAGCAGCAAGGAGACGAGCGGATTGGCCACGCCGCCGGTGAGATAGCACACCACCGCCATGGCGAAAAGATCGACACCGATCTGGCCGGCAAGCTCACCCGGGGTTGCCGCATCGCGCCGCGCCGCCAAGAAATTGAACACCGCCCAAAGAAGCAGCACGGCAAGGAGCGGCCACACCGGCACACTGATGTCGAGCAAGGTCGGCGCTGCGGCGACGGCCGCAGCCAGACCCGCCAGCAGCCACCAGCGCAGCAGCACCAGCCGCCGCAGGGTCAGGACGAATCCCAGTGAGGGCAAAGGCACGGACATGGGCGGATTATCCGACATGGATCAAGGAAAGGCAGCATGCTCGGCTGCGACAATCCGTCGCATTTCGTCACCGAGGAAATTTCCATGCTGCAACTAAATCGCGCTCGTCTCGGGCTGGCGTTCATCGCCACCACCCTCGCCCTGCCGCTTGCCGCGCAGAACATCGAAGCGGGCAAGGAAGTGAATGGCCCCTGCGCCGGCTGCCACGGCCAATATGGCCAGGGGGGCAAGAAAGGAGAATATCCGCGCCTCGCGGGGCAACGCGCCGCCTATCTCGAGCAGCAGCTGCATCTGTTCCGCGAACGCAAGCGCATCAACATCCCGATGTTCCCCTACACCGAGCACCGCGAGCTATCCGACCAGGACATCGTCGACGTTTCCGCCTATCTCGCCTCGATCAAGCTGCCGACGAAGCCGCCGGAATTCAAAGAGAGCGACGATGCGCTGACGCGCCTGCTGGCGATGGAAAAGGTCATGATCATCCCGCGCGTCGAAGGCGATATCGCGAACGGCGAGAAGCACTACCAGGAGCACTGCGCCAACTGCCACGGCAAGGACGGCATGGGCCGCAGCGACTTTCCGATGCTCGTCGGGCAATACACGAACTACCTGATGAAGCAGATGAAAGCCTACCGCGCCAAGGAGCGGCCGCACGACGAGGGGCAGCCCGGCGGCATCCTCGATCGCTTCAGCGAACAGGAGCTGCAGGACATTCTCGCCTATCTGACGAGCATCCAGCCGAAAGACTGATCAGTCTGAAAGCCGCAAGCCCGTCTTCTTGAGGATGCGGCTGCTGTAGAGCACCTCGTGCGCCCGGCAGGCCGTCCCCAAGAGCGCGGCGATGGTGGCGACATGGCTTTCGGCCTCGGCCCGGTCGCGGCCATGCACCATGGCGAAGAGGTTGTAAGGCCATTCCGGCAGGTGGCGCGGGCGGCGGTAACAGTGCGTCACGAAGGGCAGCGCGCCGACGGCTGCGCCGAGCGCGTCGACCTTTTCGTCCTCGACGTCCCAGACCGTCATGCCGTTGTAGCGATAGCCGAGCGCGTAATGGTTCGGCACGGCACCGATGCGGCGGATCGCGCCGGCGGCGAGCAGCGCCGCCAGCCGCGCCTCTACCTCGACGGCCGCGATGCCGAGCCGTTCGGCGAGCGCGTGGTAGGGTCGCGGTACGAGCGGCAGCCCCGCTTGCGTGGCGAGGATCAGGCGGCGGTCGATCTCATCCGGCATCGAGCTTGAGCTCCACGAAGTATTCGCGCTCCTTGGGAAAGGCGAATACGGCCAGTCCCGTCGCGGCCTCGATGCGGCGGATCGCGTCGGCAATGCCCGCGGCGGTTTCGGTGGCGAGCACGAACCACATGTTGAGCGCATGCTCGCGTCGGTAGTTGTGGGCGACTTCGGGAAAGGCGTTGACGATCGCGGCGATGCGCTCGAAGTCTGCCTCGGGCACCTTGAGCGCCGCCAGCACGAAGGCGCCGCCGAGCTTCTCGATCTGGTAGAGCGGCCCGAAGCGCGTCAGCACCTTCCGCTCGAGCAGATCGGCAAGGCGCCGCAGGACTTCCGCCTCGTCGAGGCCGAGCGATGCGCCGACGGCCGCGTAGGGCTCGTCGCAGAGCGGAAAGCCCTCCTGCAGCGCGTTGATGAGCGCGCGGTCGGTCGCATCGAGTGCGACGGGCTCGCCTTCAGGACGCATCGAAATAGCGCGCACCGCACTGCTTGAAGCGGCGCAGACTGAAGAGCGCCTCGCACGGATAGCCGGCAAGGCGGGCCAGGCGCTCGATCACGGGAACCACCGCCTCGCGCGTGCGGCCGTGCACCATGCAAAAGAGGTTGTAACGCCACTGCGGCAGGTGGCGTTCGCGACGGTAGCAGAGCGTCACGCCCGCCTCGCCGGCAAGGCGTTGGCCGATGACATCCACCTCGTCGTCGGGAATATCGAACACCACCATCGCGTTGGCCCGGAAGCCGAGCTCGTGATGGCGCACGACGACGCCGAAACGCTTGATGCAGCCTTCGGCCAGCCACTCGGCAAGCCGTCCCACCAGCGCCGACTCAGCGAGGCCGAGCTGGGCCGCGAGCTCAGCAAAGGGCCGCGGCACCAGCGGCAGGCCGGGCTGCAGCGCGGCGATGAGACGCCGATCCGCGGGGCCGGTCGGCCGCCGTTCGCAACGGCGCGCGACCTGGCGGACCTTGCCGCCGTGCAGCAGGTCGAAGCCGAGGTCGATGTGATATTCCTCGACGAGCGGCAGGGCGATCGGCGGGCAGCCGGTCGCTTCGCCCAATTCGCCGAGCAATGCCGCGAGCGCCGTCTCGTCCGGCGCGGTGGCGACGAACCAGAGGTTGTAGCGGTGCTCGCGCTCGTAGTTGTGATTGACGCCGGGCCGCGCGCTGACGAGCGCGGCGACTGCGTCGAGACGCTCCTTGGGTACGGCCATTGCGGCGAGCGTCGAGGCGCCGACCGCGCGCGGCGCGAACACCGCGCCGACGCGGCTGATCGTGCCGTCGTCGCGCAGATGGCGCAGGAGCTTCAACACCGTATCCTCGTCGCTGCAAAGGCGCGCGGCGATTTCGGCGAACGGCCGCGGCACGAGCGGGAAGTCGCGCTGGAATTCGTTGAGCAGGCGGAATTCGAGCGTCTGGGCGGCGGAAGTCGGCGCGTTCATCAGAATCCCATCCTCGCGGCGCGGCTCGTGAAGAAGATGCCGGACGGGCTTTGCGCCGGCAGCGTGGCGAGCCGCGCGAAGGTGCGCGTGTCGTAGATCGAGACGGCGTGGTCGTCGCGCGCCGACAGCCAGACATGCTCGCCGCGCGGCGTAAATTCCATGTGCAGGATCGCCTTGCCGGGTTGCAAGGTGCGCACGACTTCCCCCTTCTCCGTGTCGATGACCTGCACCCAGCCGTTGTCGGGAAAGGCGAAGTTGACCCAGACCTGGCGTCCGTCGGGCCGCGCCATGACGAACACCGGCTGGCCCTTGACGGGGATGCGCGCGGATTCCCGCCAGTCGGCCTTGTCCACCACCAGCACCTCGTGACGGCCGATCGCGGGCAGATAGACGTGGTTGCCCGCCACCGCCCAGCCGCGCAGGTGGGGCATCTTGAAGACCGGCAGCTTCTCCTGCCCCTTGCCGTAGTTTGCGAGGATCTTGCGCGCGCCGTCTTGCGGCCGCCAGGTATCGAGGAGCGCGACGCCGTCCTCGCCAAAGAGGCCAGCGAGGTAGTAACGCCCGTCGGGCGTGACGAGGCCATCATAAGGCTGCACTCCGGCGGGATACCGCTCCGTGCGCGGTGCGCGCGGATCGCTCAGGTCGGTCAGCCAGATTTCGCCCTTGTCGAAAAGCGCATAGGCGAAGCGGTTGCCCGCGAGGTCGGCCAGCCCCACCACCTTCGACTGCGTCGGCACCTCGGCGAGCAATTCGAGCGTCGCGGCATCGAAGGCCTTGATGCCGCCCGGCTCGTAATTCTGCGCGACGACGATGCGGCCGTCCTGCGAGATCGCGCCGCCGATGCTGTTGCCCGCCTGCATGACGCGCCGCTCGATGCGCTGGAGCAGCAAATCGACCTTCGTGAGCGCGCCGTCGCGGCCGAAGACGTAGGCGTAGCGTCCGCCGCGCGAAAACACGGCAGAGGCGTGCGACAGATCGCCCAGCCCCGCGACGCGGCCCAGCACGGCGCGCGCGGTGGTGTCGACGATCAGGATGCGGCCGTCGGCGCGCTCGATGACGATGCCGAGGTCCCCGGTGCCGCGCACTGGCGGCTGCTGCGCGCAGCCGGCGAAGAGCACGGCGGCGAGAAGGGCCAATAGCAGCCTCATCGCCTCTCCTCCGGAAAGCCATTCAACAGCTGCCTGACGATCCATTCCGCCTCCTGCTCGCTCAAGATGCTCCGCCACGGCGGCATCGCCGTGCCGGGGCGACCATAATAGACGGTGGCGACGAGCCCCTCGAACGGCCGCTCCTTGAGCGTCTGCGGCGTCAGCGGTAGGCCGAGCCCGCCCGTGAACCGCATGCCGTGACAGGAACCGCAATCCTGGCGCACGAGCCGCACCAGTTCCTGCTTTCGCTCGCCCGACGGCTCGGATGCGCAGACGACGCTCCACGAGAAGAGCAGGCAGGACAGCAACAGGATTCGTCTCATGCGGCATAGCTTCCGCGCTCCGCGCCGTGCGCGCATTGATGCGTGTCAACCTTGCCTCATCGAGCGGACGGGCGCCAGGGGCCGTCCCGCCAGCGCCGACTTTTCGGCTATTCGACGATCACCACGCCCTTCATCTCGGGGTGCGGACCGCAGGAATATTCGTAGCGACCGGGCGCATCGAAGCGGCGTTCCCAGCGCTCGCCGGGAAAGATGCGCTCCGATTCGAAGCCGTCCTTGCCGAGGAACAGGATCGAATGGCTGGTGCGCTTTTCCTGATTCACCCACCTGACCGTCGTGCCCGCTTTCACGCGCAGCTCGTGCGGATGGTAGTGATAGTTCAGGATGCCGACCTCGGCGACGGTCTGCGCCCAGGCGAGGGCGGCCCCGAGCCAGAGCCCGAGGCCGCCCAGGAGCGTGGCGCCGCTGCGCATCGCGCTCGCTTACTTGTTGGCGCTCAAATCCGCCTTGGTGTCGATGCCCAGCGTGTAGCCGAGCGAGACGTGGTGGAAGCGGCCATTGGTGTAATCGTCGTGGATCGCGAAACCGAAGTTGTAGGTCTTGCCCGAAGCGAGCGCGAGATCGCCCTCGCCGCCGCCGGAAAGCTTGCGCGTAAATACGACCGACCACTCGCCGCCCTTGTTTTCGCCCTTCGCCTCGACGAGCGCCTTGCCATTGTCCATCACGCGCTTGTCGGCGACCATGCCATCGCTGCCCTTGTTGGCCTTGCTGGCCCATTGGACGAGATCGTAGAACTTGCCGGCGGTCTTGATGTACTTGGTCTTCTTGTCGTCCTTGGCGTTCGGCATGGTGCGTAAATCATCGTGGCAGGTAGCCCAGCAGCCGCCGGCCTTGGACATGTCGACTTCCTTGCCTTTGGCATCCTGGGCCATGATGCCGTCTTCGGCCAGCATGAAGGCGAGCTTCACCTGGTTGTCGGCATCCATCTTCGGACCGCCGCCGGGCGGCTGTTTCCAGGAGAAGCGCAAGTAGAGGTGGGTGCCGTCGTTCGCCGCCTGCACATTGACGGGGAAGGCCGCCACCTTGCCTTTGATCGGCTTGGGCTCGATCTTCTCGCCGCTGACCATCTTCTGGCCGATGACGAGGTTGTCAGCCTCCTCCTGATGGCAGCTCGTGCAGGTCTCACCTTTCCTCAAACCCTTGGCCCCGCTGTGCTCGACGCCATTCATGATCCACTCGACAGGCGAAACGCCTGGATAGAACACCGTAAACTTCTTCGCCGGCACCTTGCTCCAGTCGGGTGGTGCCGCCAGCGCGCCGCCGGCGGCGAGAGCGGCGGCCAGGGTCAGGGCGGGAAATGCGATCGCGTGCTTGTCCATGTTCGAACTCCTGTGAAAGTTGGGAAGCTGTGGCTCGATTCTGCGGGCCCAAGCGCACGAATTCTTTGATCGCGCTCAATCGACAGGGCACAAAAAAAAACGGGCCACCTGCTCCAGTGGCCCGCGCAGGAAAGACAGGATCAGTAGATGTCCTTCATCGTGTTATAGACGTTGAACTTGCCAGTCGGCGTGATCATCTTCGGATCGGTGATCACTTTCTTGAGCTTCAAGGTCTTGTCGTCATAGACGACGATCGCCGACGGATCGGTCTTGCCGCCCCAGAGCGATACCCAGACTTCCGAGCCGTCCTCGCTGAACTCCTGATGCACGGCGCGCCGGAAGGCCTTGGTCTCGGGCAGCCCTGAATCCTTGGCCACTTCGATCTTGACCGGCGGCTTGGAGAGATCGCGGATGTCGAAGACCATCATCGCTTCGGCATTCTCGCGCTCGGGGTTCATCGGCATGTCGGCCCACAGATGATTCGACTTCGGATGGGTCTTGACGAACAGATTGCCCGCGCCCGGCATCTTGAGCTCCTCGACGACCTTCCAGTTGTATTGCTTGTACTTCGCATACTTCGGATCGGGATGCGGTGTCGAGATCAGAGAGATCACGGCATCGCCCAAGTGACCGGTCGCCCAGACGGGGCCATACTTCGGATGGACGAAGTTGGCGCCACGACCGGGATGCGGAATCTTCTTCGTATCGATCAAGGCGGCGAGCTTGCCGGTCTTGGTATCGACCGCGGCGATCTTGTGCGAGGCGTTGGCCGCGACGAGGAAGTAGCGCTTGGTCATGTCCCAGCCGCCATCGTGCAGGAACTTGGCCGATTCGATCGTCGTCGTCTTGAGGTTCTTGATGTCACTGTAGTCGACGAGCAGGATCTGGCCGGTTTCCTTGATGTTGATGACCCACTCGGGCTTGATGTGCGAGGAGACGATCGAGGCCACGCGCGGCTCGGGGTGATACTCACCATCGACGGTGATGCCGCGCGTCGAGACGATCTTGAGCGGCTTCAAGGTATCGCCTTCCATGATCGAGTATTGCGGCGGCCAGTAGGAACCGCCGACCAGATACTTGTCCTCATAGCCCTTGAACTTCGAGGTATCGACGGAGCGGGCGTCGTGGCCGATCTTGATCGTCGCCACCGTCGTCGGCTTTTCGAACCACAGGTCGATCAGCGTCACGAGGCCGTCGCGGCCGACGGTATAGACATAGCGACCCGAGGCCGACAGGCGAGAGATGTGCACCGCATAGCCGGTCTTGACGATGCCCCAGATCTCTTTCTTGTCGCCATCGATGAGGGCGAGCTCGCCGGTATCGCGCAACGTAGTGGCAAAGACGTTCTTGAGGTTCACGTTGCTCATCGGCTTCTTGGGCCGCTGCTCAGGCGGCACGATGAGCTTCCACGAATCCATCATGTCCTTGAGCGAGAACTCCGGCGGCACATCCGGCGTCTGCTGGATGTAGCGCGCCATGATGTTGATCTCTTCCTTGGTCAGGATGTCGTCATAGTTGACCATGCCGCCTTCGGTGCCGTAGGCGATGATCTTCTCGAGGCGCTCGGTGCCCAGCTTGAGCGTGCCGCCCGAAATCTCCTTGCCGTCCTTGTCCTTCTTCGTCCAGGCCGGCTCGAGATTCTTACCGGTGGCGCCCTTGCGCAGCACGCCGTGGCAGCCGGCGCAGCGCTCGAAATAGATTTTCTTGCCGATTTCCTTTTCCTGCGGCGTCATGGCTGGCGCCGTTTGCGCATTGGCCTGGCCAAAACCCGCCATCAGCGCGAACGATACTGCTCCGATAGTAAAACTGAATGGCTTGAGCGTCCTCATCAGAATCCTCCCGGGAAATTGGTGAAATAGGTGTGCCAACACCTACGGCGCTCAAGCTTCCTCTTACCGCGGCAGGTTTTCTTTGATGGCGGTCAACTTTCCCGCCGATACCGGACGTGAGCGAGAGGCTCAGTCGCAACGCACCCGGCAGGCAGCGGCATCCTGGCCGCATTCGCCGCTACCCTCGATCCGGCACGCCGCCTTGGTCCGGTGCGCGAAGACGACGCCGTGTGCATATTCGCAGGCGATGCGCGTCATTTTCCCTACTTTCGTCACCGAGAGCCGGCTCGGCTGTGCCGTGCGAATCCGCTCCGGCGCTAGCTCACAGGACAGATAGCCCTGGAAGCCCCCCTCCGCCTCCCAGAGGGCGACGTTCTTGAGGCGGCGATAAAGCGTGTAATCCGAGCAGACCTGCTCCTCATTCCAGTTGTAGAGGCGCGCGTTGTCGCTGCAAAAACCCGTGAAGGTGTAGCGCAACTCCTCCTCGGCGGGGCAGGCGCCGACTTGCCGGGCCGTCGCGAGATCAGGACAGGGGATGAGCTCGGCACGCAGCGGGGCGGCCATGAGCATCGAACACAGCATGAGAAGCGGGGATCGCCAGCGCATGATGTATCTCCTCGATAAAGCTCCCCCGACCCTACACGCGCGCTTCGACCCACGCCTTGACGGAAGCCAAGGCAGCCGGCAACTTCTGGGGCTCGTGGCCGCCTGCCTGCGCCAGATCCGGCCGGCCGCCGCCCTTGCCGCCGACTTGGCTCGCCACGGCATTGACAAGCTCGCCGGCCTTCACTTTCGCCGTGAGATCGCTCGTGACGCCGGCGATGAGGCTTACCTTGCCCTCGGCCACACTCGCCAGCACGATCGCGGCAGATTTCAGTTTGTCTTTGAGCTTGTCGACTGTCTCGCGCAAGGTGGGCACATCGGCGCCATCGAGGGTCGCCGCGAGCACGCGGATGCCCTTGACCTCGACGGCCTGCGCGGCAAGCGCCTCGCCTTCGAGGGCCGCGAACTTCGCCTTGAGGCGCGCGAGCTCCTTTTCCAGGGCGCGCATCTCGTCGACGGTCTGCCGCACCTTCTGCGCGACTTCCTGCGGCTGGGCCTTGACGGCTGCCATGACCTCGGCGAGGGTGGCCTGCTGCGCCTCGACCCAGGCGAGCGCCACATCGCCGCAGACCGCCTCGACACGGCGGATGCCCGCCGCCACGCCGCCTTCGCTGACGATCTTGAAGAAGCCGATGTCGCCAGTGCGGGAAACGTGCGTGCCGCCGCAGAGCTCTTTCGACGAACCAATGGAGAGCACGCGCACCTCCTCGCCATACTTTTCGCCGAAGAGCATCATCGCGCCGCTCTTTTGCGCCTCGGCCAAGGGCATGAGGCGCGCTTCGGTCGCCACGTTGGCGAGGATCTCGGCATTGACGAGGGCTTCCACCTTGCGGATTTCATCGCTCGTCAGCGGCGCGTTGTGCGAGAAATCGAAGCGCGTCTTCTCGGCGTCGACCAATGAGCCCTTTTGCTGCACATGGGGGCCGAGCACTTCGCGCAGCGCCTTGTGCATGAGGTGCGTGGCCGAATGGTGGCGCATCGTGCGCGTGCGGGCCTGGATGTCGACCTTCGCCGTCACGCCATTGCCGACTTTGAGGCTGCCGGTCTTGACGACGCCGTGATGACCGAAGACGTTGGCCTGGAGCTTCTGCGTGTCCTCGACGGCGAAGATGCCATGCACCGAATGCAAAACGCCGCGATCGCCGACCTGCCCGCCGGATTCGGCGTAGAACGGCGTGTGATCGAGCACGACGACGCCCATCTCGCCCTCGGCAAGCTCATTGACCGGCGCGCCGTCCTTGTAGAGCGCGAGCACGTTGCCCTTCGCTTCGAGTGTTTCATAACCGTGGAAGGTCGTCGCCGGGCCCGTATAGTCGAGCTGAGCGGCCATCTTGAACTTGCCGGCGGCGCGCGCCTGGGCCTTTTGCTGCGCCATCGCCGCCTCGAAGGCGGCGGCATCGACCGTCACGCCATGCTCGCGGCAGATGTCGGCAGTAAGATCGAGCGGAAAGCCGTAGGTGTCATGAAGCTTAAAGGCCGTTGCGCCGTCGAATAGCTTGGCGCCCCGCTTCATGAGCGCGGCAAGCTCCCCTTCGACGATCGCCATGCCATGTTCGATCGTGGCGAAAAAGCGCTCTTCCTCGAGCTTCAACATCTCCATGACCTTGCCTTGCGCCTCTCCAAGCTCCGGATAGGCGGCACCCATCTGGGCGACAAGATCGGGCACCAGGCGGTGAAAGAAGGGCTGCCGCACGCCGAGCTTCCAGCCGTGGCGGATCGCGCGGCGGATGATGCGCCGAAGCACGAAGCCGCGCCCTTCGTTGCCGGGAATCACGCCATCGGCGAGCAGAAAGGAGGCGGCGCGGATGTGATCGGCCAAGACGCGCAAGGAGGGCTGATCGAGGTTCGTCTGCGCCGTCTCGCGCGCGGCGGCACGCACCAGCGCCTGCATGAGATCGATCTCGTAGTTGCTATGCACGCCCTGCAGCACCGCGGCGATGCGCTCAAGCCCCATGCCGGTATCGACCGAGGGCTTGGGCAGCGGGTGCATGACGCCCGCCTCGTCGCGGTTGAATTGCATGAAGACGAGGTTCCAGATCTCGATGTAACGATCGCCATCTTCCTCGGCCGAGCCGGGCGGGCCGCCGGCCACGCCGGGGCCGTGGTCGTAGAAGATCTCGGTGCAGGGGCCGCAGGGGCCGGTATCGCCCATCATCCAGAAGTTGTCGGACATGTAACGGCCGCCCTTGTTGTCGCCGATCCTCACCGCGCGCTCGACGGGGATGCCGATTTCCTTCGTCCAAATGTCATAGGCTTCGTCGTCCTCGGCATAGACGGTGATCCACAGCCGCTCGGGGGGCAGCTGATAGACCTCGGTGAGCAGCTCCCAGGCGTAATGGATCGCCTCGCGCTTGAAATAGTCGCCGAAGCTGAAGTTGCCGAGCATCTCGAAGAAGGTGTGATGCCGCGCCGTGTAGCCGACGTTTTCGAGATCGTTGTGCTTGCCGCCGGCGCGCACGCATTTCTGGGCGGTCGTCGCGCGTAGATAAGGCCGCTTGTCGAAGCCTAGGAAGACGTCCTTGAACTGGTTCATGCCGGCGTTGGTAAACAGCAGCGTCGGATCGCCAAAGGGCACGAGCGAACTCGAAGGCACGATCGTGTGGCCCTTGGACTCGAAGAACTTGAGGAATTTCTCGCGGATCTCCGCGCAGCTCATCACGCGTTTCATGGCAGGCTCGGCAAGGCTGAAAATATTTGATTCTACTGGAAGACCCTAGCGCGCCGCCGCCGGCAGCGAGGTCAGAATCGGCTTAGCGCGCGCCACCGCCGCATCGAGCGCCGCCTTGGGCGGTTTGTGCTCACCCCAGACGAATTGGATTTCCTCGTCGAGGATGGCGCGGATGCGGCTCTTGCCGAAGCCGCTCTTGGTGCGGCGAACCTCCTTGGCGCTCATCGACAGGCGGCGCTCGGCCTGATCGAGGAGCTTCGGATTGCCGCCCGTCTCGCGCAGCGCCGCAACGGCCTCCGGCGTCATCGGCAAGAAGCCTGTCGCGCGCACCCATTCGCGCTGTATCTCGGGCCGCAGCAGGAAAGCGATGAAGCGCGCGATGATGGCACGTTCGGGCTTCTTGTCGGCCGCCAGCACCCACAGCGCCGCGCCATCGGGCAGCACTTGGATGGGCCGCGCGCCATAGACGTCGTCGTAATGCGGCAGCACCGTCACGCCGAGCGGAAAATCCGGCTGCTCGCGCGCGATGCGCACATAGAGCGATGATTCGCCGGTCAGCATCGCGCATTCGCCGCTCGCGAAGCGTAGATCGCCCTCGGCCCCGGGCCCCGACCAGATGAAATAGCGGCTCTTATACCAGCTCGTGAGAAGCGCCAGATGCTTGACATTGACGAGGTTGTTGACCGCGAGCTGCTCAGTCTTGCCCTGCTTCGTCACGATAGGCTCGCCATGTTGCGAGGCGACGTTCTCGACATGCACCCAGGCAAAACGCGAGCTCGTCAGCGGGCAGGCGTAGCCGGCCTCGCGCAAGGCGCCGGCCGCTTCCTGGAGTTCCCACCAGGTCTTGGGCGGATTGTCGGGATCGAGCCGGGCCTTTTCGAAGGCCGTTTTGTTGAAGAACAGCGCCGGCAGCGACAGGCCCATGGGCAGCGCCTGCATGCGGCCGGCGAGATCTTCGACCGCCTCGCGCACCAGCGGATAGAAGCGTTCGGCCTCGAAGCGCTGGTCGCCGGCGGCCATCACCTTGTGCAAGGGCAAAAAGCGCGGCCGCGTGCCAAACAGCGCCAGCGCATCGTCCCGATCGAACAAAGCCAGATGCGGCAGGGGCATGCGATCGGACTGATTTTTGCCATCCTCGAGCACAAGGCGCCCGCCGCCGCCCGCTCGCCGCGCCTCTTCCTCGTTGAAGCGCACCACCAGCGTCGCCAAGGCATCGAGCGGCTTTCCCGCGAGCGTATGGCGCAGGACGATCTCTTGGGGCGGCGGCGGGGCCTTGGCGGACTTGGCCGGCGCGGCCCAGGCGGCGCCGGCAAGGAGGAGGCTTGCAAAGAGAAGCGAAAGTCGGCGTTTCATCGGCTCAATCGGAAAGACGAGAAGGCGATAGTGTATCTCGCCGGTCGCACCAGCCGCTCGCCGCGTTCAAGAATCGCTCGAGCGAACCGTAAAATCTGCGAAGCCCACTCCACGCCCTCGACCCGACATGCTCAAGGCCGCCCTCCCCGTTCTTTCCTTGATCTTTCTCGCGGGTTGCGAGCAGCTCGGCATCGAAACGCCGGCGCAAGCGGCCGCGGCCAAGGAGGCGGAAGGCCGCGCCATCGGCGGCGCCTGCCGCCATAGCGGGCGGGCGCTCGAGGATTGCTACACGCTGAACCCCAAGGCTTCGAAGGCGGCAATCTACGCTGGCTGGCGCGACATGGATGCCTACATGCGCGAGAACAACATCGAAGTGGTGCCGTCCGTGATCCCGCGGCCCGATCCTGCGGCCAAAAAGAAGAAGGCGACAAGCGAAGGGGAAGGCGGCGGCGAAAAGGGCGAAGCGGGAAAGGAAGCCAAGCCCGCGGCGGACATGAGCAGCCCGCCGCCGCTACCCGCCGGCGGCAAGATGACTTGAGCGGCGATGGAAAGTCGGCGCTCGCCCGACGGCCTCGCTTTTGCTTTGCCGTAGAATCGGCCGCGCGTTTCGCCGGTTGAACGCACAAGCGACTTCATCCCGTCCGCAAGCCGCCTTGAGCCGGCAACCAGAGGCGGCGAGATCCACTACCGGAGCAGCGTTTTGAAATTCACCGACCTTGGGCTTGCGCCCGAAATCTTGCGCGCCGTCGCCGACGCGGGCTACAGCGAGCCCACGCCGATCCAGCAGCAGGCGATTCCCGCCGTGCTCGCCGGCCACGACGTCATGGGCGGCGCGCAGACCGGCACCGGCAAGACGGCGAGCTTCACGCTGCCGCTTCTGCACCGGCTCGCCCCTTACGCGAATACCAGCCCTTCGCCGGCGCGCCATCCGGTGCGCGCGCTGATCCTCACGCCGACGCGCGAACTCGCAATGCAGGTGCATGAATCCGTCAAGACCTATGGCAAGTATCTTGCCTTGCGCTCGACCTGCATCTATGGCGGCGTGGACATGAAGGCGCAGATCGACGAACTTCTGGCCGGCCGCGAGATCGTCGTCGCCACCCCCGGGCGGCTCCTCGACCACGTCGAGCAAAAGACCGTGAATTTTGGCGCCGTCGAGTTCCTCGTGCTCGATGAAGCCGACCGCATGCTCGACATGGGCTTCATCCCCGACATCCGCCGCATCCTCGCGCTTTTGCCCAAGACGCGCCAAAGCCTCTTGTTCTCGGCCACCTTCTCGGACGAGATCAAGAAGCTCGCCGATGCGATGCTGAAAAACCCGCTCCTCATCGAGGTGGCGCGGCGCAACACGGTCTCCGCGACGATCCGCCACCGCGTCCATCCGGTCGACGCCGAGAACAAGCGCCCTCTGCTCAAGCATCTTTTGAGCGACCCGGCCATGAGCCAGGTGCTCGTCTTCGTCTCCACCAAGTTCGGCGCTGCCAGGCTTGCCGCTTGGCTGGCCCGCGAGGGCATCTCAACCGCCGCGATCCACGGCGACAAGAGCCAGCAAGACCGAACGCGCGCGCTCGAGGCTTTCAAGCGCGGCGAGGTGCGCGTGCTCGTCGCCACCGATGTCGCCGCGCGGGGGCTCGACATCGACGACCTGCCGCACGTCATCAACTACGAGCTGCCGCGCGTCGCTGAAGACTACGTGCATCGCATCGGCCGCACCGGCCGCGCCGGCAAGCCGGGCGAGGCCACCTCGCTCGTCGCGCCCGAGGAGAGGAAGCAGCTCGCCGAAATCGAGAAGCTCATCAAGTTCAAGATCGATGAGGTCGTGGTGCCCGGCTTCGAGCCCGGCGCGCCGCTGCGCCGCGAGCGCGAAAGCCGCGGCCACGGCCACAGACGCGAGCCTAAGCTCGGCCACGGGCCCAAGGCGCGCGTCGACCGCCTGCCGCCGCCGGCCGCCCACCTGCCGCGCGTGCCGCAGCAGCCGACGATCGCCGCCGATGGCTTCGATTTTTCCAAACCCTATGTTCCCCAAGAGGGCGCGGCCACGGACAAAAAGCCCGCCGCGCGTGAAGCACCCGTGCCGCGCCGTCCCATGCGGCCCGTCGCCGCGCTCTTGGGGGGGCTGCTCGACAAGAAGGACTCGCCATGAAACTCGTCCGCTACGGCGCCAAGGGGCGCGAAAAACCCGGCCTCATCGACGCGGAAGGTGCCTTGCGGGATTTATCCGCCCATTGCGCCGGCATCGGCTGGGCGGAGCTCTCGCCCGCCGGCCAAAAGCGGCTGAAAAAAATCGATCCGGCCGGCTTACCCCTCGTGCGCGGCAAGCCTCGGCTAGGCGTGCCTTTCACGGGTATTTCGAAGATCGTCGGCGTGGGTCTCAACTACCGCGACCACGCGAAAGAGACCGGCGCGGCGATCCCCGCGGAGCCCGTGCTCTTCATGAAGGCCACGACGGCGATCAACGGCCCCTTCGATCCGATTCGCCTGCCGCGCGGCTCGCAGATGACCGACTACGAGGCCGAGCTCGGCGTCGTCATCGGCACGACAGCGCGCTATGTCGAGGAAAGCCAAGCGCTCGGCCATGTCGCCGGCTATGTGGTCTTTCACGATGTCTCGGAGCGCGATTTTCAAAAGAACCGCGGCGGCAGCTGGGACAAGGGCAAGGGCTGCGATACCTTCGCGCCGATCGGCCCCTGGCTCGTCACGCGCGACGAGGTGCCCGACCCGCAGAATTTGCGCGTCTGGTGCGAAGTCAATGGCGAGCGCCGCCAGGACGGCCACACGCGCGACATGATCTTTCCCGTCGCCTATTTGATCCATTACATCTCGCAGTTCATGACGCTCCTGCCGGGCGATGTGATCTGCACCGGCACGCCGGCCGGCGTCGGCCTCGGCATGCAGCCGCCGCGCTTCCTCAAGGCCGGCGATGTCGTGAAAATCGGCGTCGAGGGCCTGGGCGAGCAATGCCAGACCGTTCTCGCGGCCTGACGAGCGCATGGCGCAATCGATCCATGTCGCGCTCAAGGCCCATCCGGCCAACCCGGAGCGCTTTCACCAGCGCATCGAGGTGACGATGACGCTTGCCGCAGACGGTGGGCTAAACCTCCTCTACGCAATCCACGGCTTCAACCTCGATTTGCGCGTGCCCACGCCGCATGCGCCCGCACCGGCCGAGGCGCTGTGGCGGACGACCTGCTGCGAGCTCTTCGTCGGCGCACCCGACCGGCCCGGCTACCGCGAGTTCAACTTCTCGCCCTCGGGCCAATGGGCCGCCTACGACTTTGCCGACACCCGCCAGCCGGCGGCAAGCCCTGCCGTCCTGCCAGCGCCGACTTTGCAGACGCGGCGCAGTGAAGACCTGCTCGAGGTGGCTGTGAACCTCCCCGCCGCCGCGCTGCCCGCCTTCGGCGAGCGGCGCTGTTTGGCGCTCGCCGCCGTGCTCGAAGCCGAAGGGGGGCATCTCGGTTACTGGGCGCTCGCCCATCCGCATGGCAAGCCAGACTTCCATCACCCCGCCGGTTTTTTGATCAAGCTCGATTCGCGCGGGCTGCATCCATGAAATTCGGCCTCGACCGCCTCGTCGAAGACGCTCGCCTGCGCTCCCCGCTCGCAGGCCGGCGGGTGGCACTCCTCGCCCACCCGGCCTCGACGACGCGCGACCTCACCCACGCGCTCGATGCGCTTGCCGAGCTCCCCGAAATCAAGCTCACCGCGGCCTTCGGCCCGCAGCACGGGCTCAAGGGCGACAAGCAGGACAACATGATCGAGTCGCCCGACTTCGTCGACCCCAGGCTCGGCATTCCCGTCTTCAGCCTCTACGGCACGGTGCGGCGGCCGACCGAGGCGATGCTGGACACCTTCGACGTATTGCTCGTCGATCTGCAAGACTTGGGCTGCCGCATCTACACCTTCGTGACAACCCTGCGCTACGTGCTCGAAGCCGCGGCAAAGCACGGCAAAGCGGTCTGGGTGCTCGACCGGCCCAATCCCGTCGGCCGGCCCATCGAAGGCACGCTCCTGCAAGCAGGCTGGGAGAGCTTCGTCGGCGCAGGCCCCCTGCCGATGCGCCACGGCCTAACGCTCGGGGAACTCGCGCAGTGGTTTGTCGCGACCTTGAAGCTCGATGTCGAACTGACCGTGATCGACATGCAAGGCTGGCGGCCTCAAGACCCGCCGGGCTACGGCTGGCCGCTTTTTGAGCGCGCGTGGATCAACCCGAGCCCCAATGCGCCAAACCTCTCGATGGCGCGCTGCTACGCCGGCACCGTGATGCTCGAAGGCACGACGCTCTCCGAAGGGCGCGGCACGACGCGGCCCTTGGAACTCTTCGGCGCGCCCGACCTCGATGCCGAAGCGCTCATTGCCGAGATGCGCGCCTTGGCCCCCCAGTGGCTTGCCGGCTGCGTCTTGCGCCCCTGCTGGTTCGAGCCGACCTTCCACAAGCATGTCGGCAAGCTCTGCGCGGGCCTCCAGATCCACGTCGATGACGCGGCGCACTACGATCACGCCGCCTTCAAACCCTGGCGGCTCATGGCGCTCGCCTTCAAGGCGATCCGTAGGCTCTACCCCGACTACCCGCTCTGGCGCGACTTTCCCTACGAATACGAATACAAGCGGCTCGCCATCGACCTCATCAACGGCGGGCCGGCCTTACGCGAATGGGTCGATGACCCGTCGGCCACCCCTGCCGACCTCGAGGCGCTCGCCGCCGCCGACGAGGCGCAGTGGAAAGACGTGCAAGCCCGCTTTGCCTTGTACTGAGCGCGTTTTCTGCGTTTTTTGCAATTTTTCGATCCGATCTTAAAATTTCAACATGTGGATCGAAAGGGTGTTGGCTCCCGAGTTGCGCCGGCTCGTCGCCGCCTTTCCCGCCGTGGCCTTGACGGGCCCGCGCCAGATCGGCAAGACGGCCCTGCTCGAACACGATTTCGCCGACTGGCGCTATGTCTCGCTCGACACGCCGAGCCTTGCCGAAATGGCCGAGACGCGGCCCCATGAATTTCTCGCGCGCTACCCGCCGCCGCTCGTCATCGACGAGGCCCAGTATGCTCCGAGCCTGTTTCGCGCCCTCAAGGTTGCCATCGATGCCCGCCGCGGTGAGCGCGGGCTCTTCCTCATCACCGGCTCGCAAAGCTATGCCCTCATGCAATCGCTCGCCGACAGCCTCGCCGGCCGCATCGCGGTAATCCCCTTCCAGAGCCTTTCGGCCGAGGAGTGGCGCAATAGCCCGGCCGCAGCCGACCGGCCCTGGACGGCGTTTTGGCTGACCGGCGGCTTTCCGGCCTTATGGAGCACGCCGAACCTCCCCGTGCAGCGCTGGTATCAGGGCTATCTCGCCACCTATCTCGAACGCGACTTACGCAATCAGTTACGCGTCGCCAGCCTGCGCGATTTCGAGCGTTTCTTACGCGCCTGCGCCGCGCGTTGCGCCCAGATGCTCAACATGGCCGAGCTGGGCCGCGACGTCGGCATCTCCGCCAGCACGGCGCGCGAATGGATCAATGCGCTCGTCGCGAGCAACCAGATCGTCTTGCTCGAACCCTACCACCGCTCGCTCGGCAAGCGGCTCGTCAAATCGCCGAAACTGTATTTCGCCGACACGGGTCTTGCCGCCTTCCTGATGGGGTTGAATCCCGAAATCCCGCCGCCGGAGGCGCTCGTCGGCCCCTTGTGGGAAAACCACGTCGTGGCGCAATGGCTGCGCTGGCGCGACTGGCTGCACCCGGAAGCCGCCCTCTGGTACTGGCGCGACGCCGGCGGCAACGAAGTGGACCTCCTCATCGAATGGCAAAGCCGGCTTTATGCCGTCGAATGCAAATACAAGGAGCGGCCCGAGGAGCGCGACCTGCGCGGCATCCGCCGCCTGCGCGCGTTTTACGACGACCCGGCGTTGACCGGCTTCGTCGCCTGCACGAGCCCGCAGCCCTTTGAGATCGCCGAGGGGATCGTCGCCTGCTCCGGCTGGACGACCTGGCCGCTCAATGAGGCGCCGATGGAGCCGCGTCCCGCGGCTTGAGCCAGGCCAGGAGCGCCGTGTAAAGCACCGCCGGCGACACCGGCTTGGCGATGTGATCGTTCATGCCCGCCTCGAGGCAGCGCTCGCGGTCTTCCCCGAAGGCATTGGCCGTCATGGCGAGGATCGGCGTGTCGCGGTTTTTCGAATCGGCGCGGATCGCGCGCGCGGCATCGAGGCCGTTCATCTTCGGCATCTGCATGTCCATGAGGATGAGGTCGTAGGCCTTTTCGCGCGCAAGCGCCACGGCCGCTTCGCCGTCCTCGGCCGTCTCGACGACGAGCCCTGCCTCTTCGAGCTGAATCGTCGCCACCTCGCGGTTGATCGGCTCGTCCTCGACGAGCAGGATGCGGCGGCCGGCATGCTCGGCCTTGAGCCGCGCCTCGGTCTCGGCAAGCGGCAAAGTCGGCGCTGGCGGGACGGCCGCCTCGCGGCGCTTCAGGCGCACCGTGAACCAGAAGGTGCTGCCCGCGCCGGGCGTGCTCTCGACGCCGATCTCGCCGCCCATCATCTCGACCAAGCGCTTGCTGATCGCGAGCCCCAGGCCGGTGCCGCCGTATTTGCGCGTGAAGCTCGTATCGGCCTGCTCGAAGGCGTCGAAGAGCCGGGCTTGCGCCTCGGGCGCGATGCCGATGCCGGTATCGGTGACCTCAAAGCGCAGGCGCAGCGCCTTAGGCGTTTCGGAAAGCTTGTCGATGCGGATGAAAATGCCGCCCGCCTCGGTAAATTTGATCGCGTTGCCGACGAGATTGACGAGCACCTGCTCGAGCCGCAAGGGGTCGCCCAGGAGCGACTGGCGGGCAAGCTCCTCGGGAAGCTCGAAGGTGAGCGAAAGCCCTTTGGCCGCCGCCTTCTGGGCAAAGAGGCTTTTGACGTCCGCGAGCACGCTGCCCAGGCGCAAGGGCACTTCTTCGAGCTCGAGGCGCTCGGCCTCGATCTTCGAGATGTCGAGGATGTCGTTGATGATGCGCAGCAGATGGTCGGCGGCGGCCTTCGCCTTGTCGAGCTGATCGAGCCCTTTCGGATCGGTCATGCGCCGGCGCGCCAGCTCAATCATGCCGAGAATGCCGTTCATCGGCGTGCGCAATTCGTGGCTCATGTTGGCAAGAAAGGCGCTCTTGGCGCGGTTGGCGGATTCGGCGGCATCCTTGGCGGCGGCAAGTTCCGCGGTGCGCTGCGCAACGAGATCCTCGAGGTGGTCGCGATGGCGTTTGAGTTCCGCCTCGGCCCGATGGCGCGCTAGCACGTTTTTGACGCGCGCCTTCAAGACTGCTGCGACGACCGGCTTGGAGAGGAAATCCTCCGCGCCGCCTTCGAGCGCCGCCACCTGGGTTTCGGCGCGATCATCGGCGGTGACGAGGATCACCGGAATCTCCCGCCCCCACTCGCTTGCCTTCAGGCGCCGCAAGGTCTCGAGCCCATCCATCTCGGGCATCATGACGTCGAGCAGGATCAGCTCCGGCCGGTGCAATTCGGCGAGCCGCAAAGCCTCGGCGCCCGAGGTGGCGACGCTGATCTCGTACTCGGCGCCGAGGATGCGCGAGAGCGTGAGCAGATTGGTCGGCAGATCGTCGACGATGAGCAGATGGGCGCGCTCAGTCATGGCGTGGCATCAGTCGGTGGCGCAGCGAGGATGGCCAGCAGCGCTTCGCGCGCGGCGGAAAAGCGAAACGCTTGGATGTCCGCCTCGATGCGCGAGAGTGCCGGCCCAAGCGACGTGCCCTGCGCGCGCGCCAAAAGCTCGGCGAAGGCATCGAGGGCGGCAAAACGCCCCTCGGCCAATAGCGGCAAAAGGGCCTCGATGCGCGCCTTGATCGCCGGCCAGTCGAGCGGCCGCGCGGGCGCGGGCGGCGTGGCCGCGGGCGCGGGCGGGGCGGCCTGGTCAAGCCATTGCGCGAGCACCTTGCCCAAGGCCTCGAGGCTCACCGGTTTGGCGAGAAAATCGTTCATGCCGGCGGCAAGGCAGGCAGCGCGGTCTTCAGGAAAGGCATCCGCCGTCAGGGCGACGATGGGCAGCTCTACGCCGCGCGCCCTGAGCGCCCGCGTGGCGGCAAGCCCATCCATCTCGGGCATCTGCACGTCCATCAGCACGAGATCGAAATGCTCGCCGGCCTCGAAAAGATCGAGCGCCGCGCGGCCATTTTCCGCAAGCCGTGTCGTCAAGCCCAGCCGGCCGAGCAGCTTGTCGATGACATGCCGGTTCGCCGCATTGTCTTCGACGACGAGCACGCGGCCAAAAAGTTGTCTCGGCAACCCCTCGCCGCGCTCGCTCTGCCGGCTGTCGGCCTCGGCCGGCAGGGCTTCGGCCGGCACGACGAACCAGAAACGCGAGCCCTCGCCGGGCCGGCTCTCGACGCCCACCTTGCCGCCCATGAGCTGGGCGAGGCTCTTGACGATCGAGAGCCCCAGCCCCGTGCCGCCATACTGGCGCACGGCGGAGTCGTCGAGCTGGCTGAACGGCTTGAAAAGCCGGTGCAATTGATCGGCGGCAATGCCGATGCCGGTATCGCGGACGGCAAATTCGAGGCGTGTGGCGCCCGACTCGTCCTGCCGCTCGTAGGCATCGATCTCGACGCCGCCCTGATGCGTGAATTTGAGCGCATTCGAGACGAGGTTGGAGAGCATCTGCCGCAAGCGCAGCGGGTCGCCGCGATATCGGCGGCCGGCCGGGCCGTGCCAGCGGCAGGTGAGGGTAAGCCCCTTGTCGTGCGCGGTCTCGGCAAACAAGGCGCAGGTCTCATGCAAGAGCGCCTCGGGCGCGACGACGCCCGGCTGGATCGTCAGCTTGCCGGCCTCGATCTTCGACAGATCGAGGATGTCGTTGAGCAGCGCGAGCAGCGTCTGGCCGGAGTGATAGATGACGCGCGCGCAATCGCGCCGCTCGGCATCTGACATCGTCGGCGCAAGCAGCAATTGCGCCATGCCGAGCACGCCGTTTAAGGGCGTGCGGATCTCGTGGCTCATCGTGGCGAGAAAACGGCTTTTGGCCTGCGCAGCCGCCTCGGCGGCCTCGCGTGCGCGCACCAGTTCCGTGATATCGACGCGGAAGCCCACCGTGAAGCCGTCGGGCGTGCGCTTCTCGACGATGCGCACCCAGCGGTCGTTGTCGGTGTGCTGGATGATCACGCCGCCGTCGCGGTGGCGTGCGAGCCGCTCCTTGACCCAGGCCTCGACGTCGCGCGTGGCGACATCCGGCGCGCCGCGCTCGGCCCAGGTGCGGATGATCTCCTCGAAGGTGATGCCGGGACGCAGGAGCTCCGCGATCGAGGGGTAGGTCTGGCGGTATTGCTCGTTGCAGAAGACGAGGCGGTCCTGGTCATCATAAATGACAAAGGCCTCGCCGATCGCCTCGATCGCCGTGCGCAAGAGCGTCTCGCTTTGCGCGAGCTTTTCTTCGGCCGCCTTGCGCGCCGTGATATCGACGCCGGTGACGGCGATGTAACGCGCGTTCCCAACCGCGACCGGCGTGGCATGGAAGAGCACGGTGATTCTTTGGCCGTCGCGGTCGACATGCACGGCCTCGAAGCCGTCGGGCTCGCCTTGCGCCGCGCGCTCGAGCGCCGCCTTGAGCCGCGGCCGCTCTTCCTCGCGCCACCAGGGCGTCTCGGTGAAGGGCCGCCCAAGCACCGCTTCGGCTGGCGCATCGATGAGCGAGAGCGCACGCCGATTGACTTCGAGCAGCCGCCCCTCGCGATCGAGCACGCCGGCGAGAAAACCGGACTGCTCGAAGAGCGCCGCAAAGAGGCCTTCGCGGTAGGCAAGCGTTTTTTCGGCGCGGCGGCGGCGCGCGATGCTGACAGCGAGCCCAATGAGGGCGAGGATGACCAGCGCCGCCGCCGCCTTGAGCAAGTGATCGTGAAGGGTGAGATCTGCCTCGCGCTCCGCGAGCAGTTCCTCGAGCCGCTTCTGGTAATGCCACAGCCCCGCTTCGGCCTCGCGCCGCGCCGTGATGTCGTGGATCACGGAGAGCAGGAGCTTGCGGCCGGCGAAATCGTAAGGATGGGAATAGACCTCGACGGTGCGGACCTCGCCATCGGCGCGGCGGTGGCGGAAGACGAAGTAGTTGCGACCTTCGCGGGCGGCGAGCGCCCTCTCCTCCGCCACCTGGCGCGCATCGAGCGTGTTGATCTCGTCGATGCGCTTCGTCGTCAAGAGCTCGCGGCTCCAGCCATAGAAGCGCTCGGCGGCCGGGTTGGCATCGACGATGCGGCCGCTTTCCGGCTCGATGAGCAGCATCACCGTGCCGTGGTTTTTGAACACCTCGGCAAAATCCGCCGCCTGGCCGGCAGAAGACAGGGCGAGGAAAAGGCACAGCCAAGCGCCGGAGAAAAAACGCTCTGCCCAGCTTTGCAAACGTGGGGCGGTATCCCTCATGGCGCAGCAGAATAGCAGAGAAGCCGGGGCCAAGCGGGCAGCGCTGAAGTTCGCGCAGCCCATGCCGTAATTAAACCCAGATTGTCCATTAGACCGGGCAGGCCATCCATGAGGAAGCTCAACGACATTCGCACTGCCCTACGCGGCGGCGCTCGGGCTGCGGGCGGTATCTACGCGCCCGTGCTCCTCGTCCAGAGGCCCACTATGGACTCGTCGCCCGTGCGCGCATCTCCTCGCCCTCGCCGGCGAGCGCCGCTCGCGTTCCAATGGACAATCTGGGTTGAAATCAAGGCCGCCGCCGAAACAGCAGGAAATACGGCTTGCGATGAAGAGCCGCGCGATCTTCGGGATATTCGTCCGAATGCCGGCACGTTTGCTGCATATCCTCGCTGCGAGGCCTTCTTACGGGTCAGGCGGCTTCAGAGAGGAGGCAAAAATGGTCCAGACCTTCGATTTCGTCCGCAAATACCGCGGCAATGAGCCTTCCCCGCGCCCCATCGACGACAAACGGGGTAGCCCCGCCTCGCCTTGCGCAAGCGAGGGGAGTAACGGTATGCGCAAATCGCGCGTGGAGAGCGACGCGCTCAACGACCTCTGGCGGCCGGTCGCCGACTGGCAGATCGATTAGAAAATCTGCGGTTCCAGAAACGGCGGGTGAGGCTGTACCATTGCGCCAAGGAGGACGCGATGGAACTTTCAGCCGTTATCACCCCTGCGCCGGAAGGCGGCTATGTCGCCTATAACCCAGAGACGGGTACGACCACGCAAGGCGAAACGATCGAGGAAGCCTTGAACAACCTGCGCGAGGCGACCGAACTCTATCTGGAAGAGTTTCCCCTCGCCATCAGCGGCCGCCCGCTCTTGACCACCTTCCAGGTTCCGGCGCATGCCTAAACTCCCCGTCGTTTCCGGCGCCGAAGTCGTTCGGGCGCTGGAACGCCTGGGTTTCGTGATCGCCCGTCAGCGGGGCAGTCATATCGTGATGCGCCGCGGCTCTTGCGGATGCGTCGTGCCCAACCACCGCGAAGTGAAAACCGGCACTTTGGCCGGCTTGCTCAAACAGGCCGGCGTCTCAGCCGACGAATTCATCGACGCGCTACACCCTTAGCCCTTCAAGGCCGCCAGCACCTCGTCGAGCGTCTTCTTGGCGTCGCCGAACAGCATGCGGTTGTTTTCTTTGTAGAAAAGCGGATTGTCGACGCCGGCGTAGCCGGTGGCCATCGAGCGCTTCATGACGATCGAGGTCTTCGCCTTCCAGACTTCGAGCACCGGCATGCCGGCGATCGGGCTTTCCGGGTCGTCCTCGGCGGCAGGGTTCACGATGTCGTTGGCCCCGATGACGAGCGCGACGTCGGTGTCGGGAAAGTCGGGATTGATCTCGTCCATCTCGAGCACGATGTCGTAAGGCACCTTGGCCTCGGCCAAGAGCACGTTCATGTGGCCGGGCATGCGGCCCGCCACTGGATGGATGCCGAAGCGCACCTCGACGCCCTTCTCGCGCAGCAAGCGGGCGATCTCCGAGACCGTGTGCTGGGCCTGGGCCACGGCCATGCCGTAGCCCGGCACGATGATGACGCGCTTGGCGCCCGCGAGCAGTTCCGCGGTCTCCTGCGCCGAGATGGGATTCACTTCGCCCGCGGGGGCCGTCCCGCCAGCGCCGACTTTCTGGCCCTCGCCGGTGCCGAAGCCGCCGGAGATCACGGACAGGAAGTTACGGTTCATCGCCCGGCACATGATGTAGGAGAGGATCGCGCCCGAAGAGCCGACCAAGGCGCCCACGACGATCAAGAGATCGTTGGCGAGCATGAAGCCGGTCGCCGCCGCCGCCCAGCCGGAGTAGGAATTGAGCATCGAGACGACCACCGGCATGTCGGCGCCGCCGATCGCCATCACCATGTGGATGCCGAAGAGCAGCCCGATGACGGTCATGACGGCGAGCGGCACGACGCCCGCCGAGATGCTTTCCGCCTGCAAGAAGGCATAGCCGTAATAAATCACCACCAGCGCGGCGATGCCGTTGATGAGATGCCGGCCGGGGATCAGCACGGGCTTGCTCGTCACCTTGCCGGAGAGCTTGCCGAAGGCAATGAGCGAGCCGGAGAAGGTCACCGCGCCGATGTAGATGCCGACGTAGATCTCGAGCTCGTGGATCGCCTTCTCGGCGCCCGCGAAGACGAGCGAGGTGTCGATGTAGCTCGCGAAGCCGACGAGACAAGCCGCGAGGCCGACGAGGCTGTGCATCAGCGCGACGAGCTCGGGCATCTGCGTCATCTTGACGATCTTCGCCGCATACAGGCCGATCGCGCCGCCCGCGACCATCGCGCCGACGATCCAGGGCAGGCCGGCCGCGGTGACGCGCGGGCCGAAGACGGTGGCCGCCACCGCGAGCGCCATGCCGATGATGCCGTAGAGATTGCCGCGCCGTGCGGTTTCGGGGTGGGACAGCCCCCCGAGGCTCAGGATGAACAGGATGGTGGCGCCAAGATAGGCAACGGCGGAGAGATTCGCGCTCATTGGATTACTTCCTGAACATCGCCAGCATGCGGCGGGTGACGGCGAAGCCGCCGAACATGTTGATCGCGGTGAGAAAGAGCGCCAATACCGCGAGGCCGAGAATCCAGCCCGAGGGCCGCTCGGCGGCGGCCTCCAAGGGCGGCGCGATCTGGATCAGCGCGCCGATGGCGATGATCGACGAGATCGCATTGGTGACGCTCATCAAGGGCGTATGCAGTGCGGGCGTGACGTTCCAGATCACCATGTAGCCGACGAAGCAGGCGAGCACGAAGACGGTGAAGTGCGAGAGGAACGAGGCCGGCGCGTAGGCGCCGACAAGCCAAAAGAGCACTGCGCCGAGGCCGAAGAGGACGGCGAGCGTCTTGCCTGAGACCGGCGCGCTTAAGCCATGCGCCGCGGCCGCAGGCTTGGCCGCCGCGGGCGAGGGCTTGGGCGCTGCGGCGGGCAGCTTGGGCGGCGGCGCGGGCCAGGGGATCTCGCCGTTTTTGATCACGGTGAGGCCGCGGATCGCATCGTCCTCCATGTTGACGACGATCTGGCCGTCCTTCGTCTTGCACAGCTCCTCGGCAAGGCGCAAGAGGTTCGTCGCATACAAGGTCGAGGACTGGCGGGCAAGCCGCGAAGGCAGATCGGTGTAGCCGATGATCGTGACGCCGTGGCGCACCACGGCTTCGCCCGGCACGGTCAGCTCGCAGTTGCCGCCCTGCTCGGCTGCCATGTCGACGATCACGCTGCCCGGGCGCATCGAGCGCACCATCTCGGCGGTGATGAGCCGCGGTGCGGGCTTGCCGGGAATCAAGGCCGTCGTGATGACGATGTCGGCCTCCTTGACCTCGCGCGCATACATCGCGCGCTGCGCGGCCTTGAAGCCCTCCGACATCTCCTTGGCATAGCCGCCGGCGCCGGCGCCCTCCTCATCAAAATCGACCTTGACGAACTCGCCGCCCAGGGATTTGACCTGATCGGCGACTTCCGATCGCGTGTCGTTGGCGCGCACGATGGCGCCCAGGTTCGCCGCCGTGCCGATCGCCGCCAAGCCCGCGACGCCGGCGCCGGCGACGAAGACCTTGGCGGGCGGAATCTTGCCGGCCGCGGTGACCTGGCCGGCCAAGAAGCGGCCGAAGGCATGCGCCGCCTCGATGACGGCGCGATAGCCGGAGATGCCGGCCATCGAGGTGAGCGCATCCATCTTCTGCGCGCGCGAGAGCTGCCTGGGCAGGCAATCCATCGCCAGCACCGTCGCCCTCTTCGCCGCCAAGGCCTGCATCAGTGGCGGGTTTTGCGCCGGCCAGATGAAGCCGATCAAGGTCGCGCCTTCCTTCATGAGCGCGACTTCGGCAAGCGTCGGCGGCCGCACCTTGAAGACGATGTCGGCGGCTGCCCAGAGGCTGGCCGCATCGGGCAGAACTTGCGCGCCGGCGGCGCGGTAGGCGTCGTCCGCGCAGTTCGCCGCTTCGCCCGCCCCGCGCTCGACGGCGACGGCAAAGCCCAGCTTGATCAGTTTTTCGACGACCTCGGGCACCGTCGCGACGCGCTTTTCGCCCGGAGTGGTTTCTCGTGGGATGCCGATGGTCAGTGCCATAGTTGTCCTCTGTTTTCGTTACTTGCCCAGCGGCCGCTTCCACAGCGGCAGGGGTTTTTCCTCTTCGAGTTGCTTTAGGCGCACGATGGCGAGCGAGAGGTTGTCGCCGCGCCCCTGGGCGCGGCTGCGCACCGTATTGACGAGGATCTCGGCGGCCTGGCGCACCGGGAATTCCATGAGCACCCGGCCGAGCTCCTCATCGGAGAAATAGGCCCACAGGCCGTCGGTGCAGACGAGAAAGCAATCGCCATCGACAAGCGGCACGGCCTCGCCGAAATCGATCTTCGGCTCGTCCTTGTCGCCAAGGCAGGAGATCAAAAGATTCTTCTGCGGATGGCTCTCGGCCTGCGCTTCGGTGAGATACCCCAGCTTGACGAGATTCATGACATGAGAGTGGTCGAAGCTGCGCGCGATCTTCTCGCCGTTGCGGAAGTGGTAGATGCGCGAATCGCCGCAATGCGCCCAGTCGGCCCGCCCCGGCTGCACGATCAAGAGGCAGGCCGTGCTATGCGGATCCTGCTCGCTGGTGATCGCAGCAAGCTTGATGCCCTCGTGGGCATCGCGGATGCTCTGCGCCATCAGCTCCTTGACGCGCGAGCCCGAGGGTGTCGCGGCATCGAAATTGTGCTTGGCCGACATGATGACCTGCTCGGCGGCAAGCGCCCCGCCCGTATGCCCGCCCATGCCATCGGCCAAGGCGACGAGCAGGGTGCCCTTTTGCTGCGGATGGGGAAAGATCGCCACGCGATCCTGCTGCTCTTGCCGGTCGCCGATGTGCTGCGCGGTGCAAGTCTCGATGTTGAAGGCCATGGGGCATTATACGAAGCGCCCCGTCACGGCGCCGGCGTGCCGCCGCTTGCGAACACGCGCCGCGCTGCCTCGACGAGGATTTGCAGCTGGCGCGGCGCAAGATGCGGAAAACGCTCGTGCAAGGCCATGTAGGCGAGATGCTCGTGGTTGAATCCCGCCCACTGGTTCTCGGGCGTGAAGTATGGCTCGAGCACCTCGTAGGCCTCGACGAAAATGGCGCGGATTTCATGCTCCTGGCGTCGCTCTGCCGCGTCTGTTTCGCTCATGACGGCCTCCTTTCCTTAGCCTTGCTCGAGAAACAGAATGGTCATGCGCTCGTAGTAGTCCTTCTCCTCCTCGGGCCCGAATCCCAGCTCGGCGAGCACGCGCAGGCCGATTCTTTCCCAGAGCGGATCGGCCACTTCATGCAGGCGGTGGTAGAAGTGGCTCGCGAGCTGGATGATCGCCACCAGCGTCACCGAAGCGCCGACGGTGCGCTCCTC
The DNA here is from genome assembly GCA_026415155.1 of Rhodocyclaceae bacterium. Classification (GTDB taxonomy): domain Bacteria; phylum Pseudomonadota; class Gammaproteobacteria; order Burkholderiales; family Rhodocyclaceae; genus Sulfuricystis. The sequence goes on along the minus strand of JAOAHQ010000034.1, from coordinate 73,612 downwards.
AGGGAGCTCGTGGTGAAAGCGGATCGCGTCGCAGACGAAATCGGGCAGCCCCCAGTGGCGCGCGACGAGATAGCCCACCGAGCAGTGATCGACGCCGAACTTGGCGTCCTCGTCGGCCAGATTGGGCCAGCAGGTGGCATTGTCGAGCTTGAGCGTCTCGCAATACTTGGGAAAGCGCATCATCAGCACCGGCACGCCGCACTCGTGGAAGATGCCCGCGAGATAGGCCTGCTCGGGAAAGACATTGCAGACCGAGACGCGGTCGGCGGCGATGATCGAAGCCAATTGCGCGATCTCGTGGGCGCGCGCCCAGAAGATCTCGAAGGCGCGCCGCGTTTGATCGGAAAGCGAGGCCGAGAGCGCCGCCGCCTGCACGAGGCTCGCCACCTGCTTGATGCCGACCACCATGAGGATCTGCTCGAGCGATTCGATCTTGCGGCCGCGCGAGAAAGCTGGCGAGCGCGCCAGGCGAAACAGCTGCGCGACGACGCCGGGGTCTTGCGAGATGACCCGCACCAGCTGGCGCAGATCGTAATCCTCCGAGGCAAGCAGTTGCTGGAGCTCGACGAGCACGCGCGGCTGGGCAGGAAGTTTGATGCCTTGCTGCTTGAGGCGCTCGAGCGCCTCGCGTTCATTGATCTGCATGGTTTTTACATCGCCCATCGTTCGTCGAGCCATTCTATCCAGTGTTTGACGGGCAATCGCGTGCCGCCTTGCAGATGCGCGATGCAGCCGATGTTGGCGCTGGCAATCCCTTCCGGTTCGCCCACACTCAACGCGGCTAGCTTGTCATCGCGCAGCCGGTTCGAAATTTCCGGCTCTAGGAGCGAGTAAGTGCCCGCCGAGCCGCAGCATAGATGCGCATCCGCCACCGGCGCAAGCTCAAAGCCTGCCGCGATGAGAATCTCCTCGACGACGCCGCGCAGCTTCAAGCCATGCTGCAGCGTGCAGGGCGAATGAAAGGCGAGCCGCGGCCGTCTTGCCGGCGCCGACTTTTCAAGGTACGCCAAGAGGCTTTCCTTCTCCGCCGCGACGACTTCGCTGACATCCTTCGCGAGCGCTGCGACGCGCTGCGCCTTCATCTCGTAGGCAGGATCGTCCTGCAACAGATGGCCGTAATCCTTGACCTGCACGCCGCAGGCCGAGGCCGTCGTGATGATCGCCTCGCAGCGCTCGAGATGCGGCCACCAGGCGTCGATGTTGCGCCGCGCCTGCGCTCGCGCGCCTTTGGCATCGGCCAGATGCAGCTTCACGGCGCCGCAGCAGCCGGCGCCGGAAGCCTCGATGAGCTCGATGCCCAGCCGCGCCAGCACGCGCTTCGCTGCGCCATTGATGGCCGGATACATCGAAGGCTGCGCGCAGCCGGCCAAGAGCAGCATCTTGCGTGTGCGCGCGCCTGGCGGCGGCAGGACGCCCGCCGAAGATAGCGGCGGCACCTTGGCCTTGAGCGCGCGGGGGAGCCCAGGGCGCACGAGCTGGCCGAGCTTCATGAGGATGCCAAAGAGGAGCGGCTGCGGCAGCACCGCGCGCAATGCGGCGCGCAGCCACTTCTCCCGCCCGCGGCGCGGCACGCGCGCCTCGACGACCTGCCGCCCAATGTCGAGCAGGCGCGAGTAATGCACGCCCGAGGGACAGGTCGTCTCGCAAGAACGGCAGGTGAGGCAGCGATCGAGGTGCAGGCGCGTCTTCTCGGTGGGCTGAGCGCCTTCGAGCACTTGCTTGATGAGGTAGATGCGCCCGCGCGGGCCGTCGAGCTCATCGCCGAAGAGCTGGTAGGTCGGGCAGGTGGCGGTGCAAAAGCCGCAATGCACGCATTTGCGGAGGATTTCCTCGGCCTCGCGGCCGGCGCTCGTGCCCCGGATGAAAGCGGCGAGATGGGTTTCCATTTACAGGTTGGGATAGAGGCGGCCCGGGTTGAAGATGCCCTGCGGATCGAAGGCGGCCTTGAGGTTTTTGTGTAGCTGCATGAGCGGCGCGGGCAGCGGCGAGAAGACGCCGACGGCGCGCTTCATGGCCTCGGGCGCGCGCCAGAGCGTGGCGTGCCCCCCGACGGCCGCGGCCTTGGCGCGGATCGCCTGCGCGGGCGCGTCACTCTTGAGCCAGCGCAACGCCCCGCCCCATTCGATGAGCGTTTCGCCCGCCAGCGCAAGCGGCGGCGCCGTCGGCGGCACGGCAAGCCGCCAGAGCGTCTCGGCGGCGAAGAAGGGCAGCGTCTGATCGCGCAGTGCGTCCCAAAAGGCCGTCTCGCCAGCGCCGACTTTTTCGCCGCCAAGCTGCTTCACGGCCGCCGCCACCGCCGCGCGCGCGCCGGCCAGTCTCACGTAAAGCACCCCTGCATGCCAAGCGCTCGCAGCCATCGGCCAAGGCTGGCCCGCCCAGCGGTTGGGCTTTTCGAGCGCCTCGGCTTCGCTCAGCGCAAAGCAGAGCGTCGCCTCGGCGGCGGGGCGCGGCAAGACCTTGAGGCTTGCTTCAAGGAGGACCCCCAGCGTGCCGAGGCTGCCGGCCATCAGGCGCGAGACGTCGTAACCGGCGACGTTCTTCATCACCTGGCCGCCGAAATGCAATTCACGCCCGCGGCCGTCGATGAGCTTCACGCCGAGCACGTAATCGCGCAAGGCGCCGGCGCTCGCGCGGCGCGGGCCGGAGAGCCCCGCCGCGACGACTCCGCCCAGGGTGCTGGCGGGCGAAAAGCGCGGCGGCTCGAAGGGCAGGCACTGGCCCTTTTCCGCGAGCGCGGCCTCGATGTCGGCGAGCGGCGTGCCGCAGCGTGCCGTGATGAAGAGCTCGGTCGGCTCATAGGCGACGATGCCGGCATGCCCCCTCACCTCGAGCGGCTCGCCGGCCGGCGGCTCGCCATAGAAATCCTTGCTGCCGCCGCCGCGGATGAAAAGCGGCGTGCCGCTTTGCGCCGCTTCGCGCACGCGCTCGATGAGTTGCGCGGCGGTATCGCTCATGCCGCCTCCCTCGCGCTGCCGGCAAGCCGGTATTCGGAACAGCGGCGCGGCGTGGGCACCGCCTTGCCCGGATTGAGCAAGCCCCGCGGGTCGAAGGCGGCCTTCACGGCGTGGAAGGCTTCGAGCTCCTCGCGCGTGAATTGCACGCACATCTGACCGATCTTCTCGATGCCGACGCCATGCTCGCCGGTAATGGTGCCGCCGACATCGACCGAGAGCTCGAGAATGCGCGCGCCGAACTCGGTGGCGCGTTCGAGCTCGCCCGGCAGATTGGCGTCGAACATGATGAGCGGATGCAGGTTGCCGTCGCCGGCATGGAAGACGTTGGCGCAGCGCAGGCCGTATTGCTGCGAAAGTTCGCCGATGCGCGTCAAGACATGGGCAAGATGCTTTCTCGGAATCGTGCCGTCCATGCAGAGGTAATCGGGCGTGAGGCGCCCGACGGCCGGAAAGGCCGCCTTGCGGCCGGCCCAAAACTTGAGCCGCTCGGCTTCACTTTGCGAGACGCGCAGCTCGCGCGCGCCCGCGGACGAGAGCACGGCCTGCAGCGCAGCGATTTCTTCCTCCACTTCTTCAGGCGTGCCGTCGGATTCGGCCAGCAAAATCGCCTCGGCCGTCAAATCGTAGCCGGCATGCACGAAGTCCTCGACGGCCGCCGTGGCAGGCCTATCCATCATCTCGAGGCCGGCGGGGATGATGCCGGCGGCAATGATCGCGGCGACCGCCTCGCCCGCCTGAGTGAGATCGTCGAAGGAGGCCATCACCACGCGCGCGGTCTGCGGCCTCGGCGTGAGCTTTACGGTCGCTTCGAGCACCACGCCGAGCATGCCCTCGGAGCCGATCATCAATGCAAGCAGGTCGTAGCCGGGGGAATCGAGCGCCGCGCTGCCAATCTCCACGACCGTGCCATCGACGAGCGCGACGCGCAGCGCGAGGATGTTGTGCACGGTAAGGCCGTATTTCAGGCAATGCACGCCGCCCGAATTCTCGGCGACGTTGCCGCCGATCGTGCAGGCGATCTGCGAGGAAGGATCGGGCGCGTAATAGAGGCCATAGGGCGCGGCGGCCTCCGAGATGGCGAGGTTGCGCACGCCCGGCTGCACGCGCGCGGTGCGCGCCGCCGGATCGATTTCGAGGATGCGCATGAACTTGGCGAGCGAGAGGATCACGCCGCCTGCCACGGGCGTCGCGCCGCCCGAGAGCCCCGTGCCGGCGCCGCGCGCCACGACCGGCACGCCGTGCCGGTGGCAGGCCTTGAGGATCGCGATGACCTGGGCCTCGTCGGAAGGGAGGGTCACGGCAAGCGGCAACTGGCGGTAGGCGGTGAGGCCGTCGCACTCGTAGGGCTTGAGCTCCTCCGGTGCCGTGAGGAGCGCATCTGGAGGCAACAGGGCCGCGAGCTCAGCCAGCAAGGCATGGGGGATGGGCGCGTTCATGGTTCGACGAGGATGGCGCGGAAGTCATTGACGTTGCTGCGGGTCGGGCCGGTGACGACGAGGTCGCCGAGCGCGGCGAAGAAGCCATAGGCATCATTGTCCATGAGCTTGGCGCGCGCGTCCATTGTGCCAGCGCGGCGCAGGGTCTCCGCATCGATGAGCGCACCGGCGTTATCCTCCGTGCCGTCGATGCCGTCGGTATCGCAGGCAATCGCGCTGATGCCGGGCTCTCCAGCCAGCGCCAACGCCAAGGCGAGCAAGAATTCCGTATTGCGGCCGCCGCGGCCCTGGCCTTTGACCGTCACCGTCGTCTCGCCGCCCGAGAGGATCACACAGGGCGGCCGGACGGGCAGGCCGTGGGCCTTGCACGAGCGCGCAATGCCGGCCATGACCTTGGCCGCCTCGCGCGCCTCGCCCTCGATGCGATCGCCGAGGATCAGCGGCCTCACGCCGGCTGCGCGCGCTGCGTCCGCCGCGGCGTTGAGCGCATCGAGCGCGGTGGCGATGACGCGCGTCTCGCAGCGCGCGTAGGCGGGTTCATTGGGCGCAGGCACGGTCGGCCCCGAGGCGATGACGGCCGGATCGTCGCCTGGCACATCCGAGATCGCCAAGGTCAGCACGCGCGCGGGCATCGCCGCGGCGGCGAGCTTGCCGCCCTTGATCGCGGACAGGCGCTTTCTCTCCGCGTTGATTTCGTGGATCGAGGCGCCCGAGCGCAAAAGCTCGCGTGTTCTCGCCTGCTTTTCGGCCAGGCTCACCCCCGGCGCAGGCAGGGTGAGCAGCGCCGAGCCGCCGCCCGACATCAAGGCGAGCACGAGATCGTTTTCCTCAAGCCCCTGCACCATCGCGAGGATGCGCCGCGCTGCGGTGAGGCCCGCCTCGTCCGGCACCGGGTGGCCAGCCTCGACGACCTCGATCTTTTGGGTCGGCACGCCGTGGCCATAGCGCGTCACGACAAGCCCGCTGAGGCGATCGAGATGCTCCGCCCACGCCGCTTCGACGGCCGCCGCCATCGCTGCGGCCGCCTTGCCGGCGCCGATGACGACGATGCGGCCCTTCACCGTCGCCGGATCGGGCAGATGGGGCGGCACGCACTTCATGGGATCGACGGCGGCGAGCGCTGCGTCGAAGAGACGGCGGAGAAAGGCGCGGGAAGCTGGCATGGCCGCACTATACCGCCGCCCCATGCCTGTAATGCAGCGACGGACTCAAAATCTGCCGGCCGACACACGGGCGTATATACTTGGCACATATAGCACTTCAGAGAGGTACCTCATGGCGAGCAGCACCGTTTTCACCAACAACCGCACGCAGGCTGTACGCCTGCCGGCGGAGCTTCGTTTCCCGGCCTCGGTCAAGAAGGTCGAGGTGCGCGCCGTCGGGCAGGAGCGCATCATCGCACCGGCAGGGCATGCCTGGGACAGTTTCTTCCTCGCCGAGGTCGGCGTCAGCGATGATTTTCTGACGGAGCGACCCGCGCAGACCCAGCCCGAACGCGAAGCCCTCTAGCGGCGGCATGCTCAGGTATCTGCTCGATACCAACATCGTCATCTATGTGATCAAGCGCCGCCCCTTGGCGCTGCTCGATCTGTTCAACCGGCATCACGGCCGTATGGCGGTTTCTGCCATCACCGTCGCCGAGCTCGTCCACGGCACCGAAAAAAGTGCCTTTCCGGCGCGCAATCTCGCCGTCATCGAAGATTTCTTCAGCCGGCTCACGGTGCTGCCTTACACGGCCGAAGCCGCCTGGCATTACGGCAGCATTCGTGCGGCGCTCGAAAAGGAAGGGCAGCCGATCGGCGTCAATGACCTGCACATCGCCGGCCATGCGCGCAGTCTGGGGCTCACCCTGGTCAGCAACAACCTGCGGGAATTCGAGCGGGTGCCGGGTCTGCTGCTGGAAAATTGGCTGGCCTGAGCCATCCCGCCAGCGCCGACTTTTTAGCGCCAGCGTTGCAGCCAGCCAAAGCTCTCTTCGGTGGCGCCGGTGGGCCGGTATTCGCAACCAATCCAGCCCGCGTAATCGAGCTGTTGCAAGCACTCGAAGAGGTAGTCGAAGCGAATCTCGCCGGTGCCCGGCTCATGCCGGCCGGGATTGTCGGCAATTTGTATATGGCCGATCCTGGGCAGCAGGCGCTCGATCGTCGCGGCAAGCTCGCCTTCCATGCGCTGAGCGTGATAGACGTCGTATTGCAGGAAGAGATTCCGGTGGCCGACGGCCTCGATCACCTCCATCGCCTGGGTGGAAGTAGCGATCAGAAAGCCCGGCGTATCGCGCGTATTGAGCGGTTCGAGCATGAGGCGGATGCCGGCGCGCTGCGTCACGGCGGCGGCGAAGGCGAGGTTATCGACGAGGGTTTCGATCGCTTTGCCGCGCTCGCCCGAGGGAATGCCGGCGAGGCAATTGAGGCGCGTCGCGCCCAGCGCTTCGGCGTATTCGATGGCAAGCCCCACGCCATCCTGAAACTCGGCCTTGCGGGCCGGCTGACAGGCAATGCCGCGCTCGCCGGCCGCCCAGTCGCCGGCCGGCAGGTTGAAGAGCACGACCTCGAGATCGGAAGTGAGCACGACCTCGGCGAGTGCGGCCTTGTCGTATTCGTAGGGAAAGTGAAACTCGACGCCCGCAAAGCCGGCGCGCTTGGCGGCGGCGAAGCGGTCGAGGAAGGCGCGCTCGGTAAAGAGCAGCGAAAGATTGGCGGTGAATTGGAGCGGCATGGGCGGATTATGCCAAGGCGAGCGCCGCCAGATCGTGGGAGAGCGCCTCGATTTCCCGCTCTTCCGTGTTCAGCAGCCGGCGAGCAAGGCACTCGAAATGTTCGGCACCGCGTTTTACCTCCGCTGGCAAGGCCGTTCCGCCAGCGCCGACTTTCGCGTAGTCGAAGCCGGCGAGCGCCGGCCACAGTTCGCGCCGCAGGCCGTCGAGGTTGGCGAACCAGAACCACATGGACGGCCAGGCCTCGCGCTCGATCAGCGTGGGCAGCGTGACGAGGCAGTCGGCGAGGTGGTCGCGCACGGCGCGCATGAGGAGCTCGGCGCGGCGCGTGCAGCCGCAGGCGAGCCGCTCTTCCCAGACCGCGCCCAAGAGGCGGCCGGCGGCGTATTCGCCGCGCTCGTGGAGAATCAAGCTCTCGATCTCGGCTTCCGCCATGCGTTCGATGGCGCCCCGCGGATCGGCTTCAAAGCCGTGCGCCGCCAGCGCCAGGGCAAGCGGGCCGGGCGCGCGTTTCATGGCCCAGGCTTCGGCCTTTTCCCATAACCATTGGACGAGCGCTTCGCGGCGCACGAACACCGTCTCGCCCTGCAGCGCGGCGGGCAGCGCAGCAAGATCGCGGGCATACTCACAGGCGCAGACGAGCACGGTGAGGGCCTCCGCCCTTTCCTGGCGCTCAAGCCGCCCCAAGAAGAAATGCGGCTTGCCGAAGCGGCCGATCCCCGCGCCATAGACGAGGCCATGCGGCAAAAGCTCTACATTGATCGCGCCGACCGCGAAGGGATCGAACCGCCGGCCCGCAAGCGGCAGCGGGCCAAGCTCTTGCGAGGCGAGCGTCTCCCAGAGCGCTTCGCGCTCGGAGAGCCATGCGCCGACCTCGGCGCGCGCGAGCGGCTCGCCGAAGGGAATGCCGGCTTCCCAGCGGTAGAACTCGCGCATTTCGAGGAGGTAGGTGCATAGCGTCATCTCGCGCGCATGGCGCGCATCGCTGATGTGGCAGTTTCTCTGTACGGCCTCGAGCAGCGGAGCAAAGCCTGCAATCATGGCTTGGGCGGGCGGCGTCGGCGGATTTGCCAGTGGCTGATGCCGGGCACGATGCGGTAAAACGGCAAGGCTTCGAGCGCGCCGTATTCGGCCTGGGCGAGCCGCACGAGCTTCAGGACGTCGGGCGCCGGCGCATCGGGATCAAGCAGGTCCTTCAGGCCGGTCAGGCCGCCGCACTGGATCTTCATCGTCATCGCATGCGGCAGGATGCGCTGGGTGTCCTTGACCTTCAAGGCAAAGGCGGCGTTCTTGCGCAACAGCGCCAACAGATGGCCGCAGGCGGCGCGGGCGAGCGGCTCGCGGCAGGCGATCATCTCGCGTTCGGCGAGCGAAAGCCGCCTCGCCGCTTCGCAGACCGCCGCCTGGCAAAGGAGCGCCTTTTCGAAGACGCACGGCAACGGGTTGAGTTGCTGGCGCGCCTGACGAAAGCTCGCCTCGTCCATCGCGGGCTACCAGTCGTCGCCGGTGAGCGGCTCGGCCGGCCGCACGGTATTCAAGGCTTCCTCGGCCTGCAATTCGTTCTCGCCGAAGACGACCTGGATCTTGCATTGCGAGAGATCGACTTCCTTGCGCAGCGCCTTGGCGCGCGCCGAGGCCTCCTTGAAGACCTGGTATTGCTCGAGCTTTTCGAGCTGCTTGACGGGCCCAAGCTGGGTGATGCGGTAGATGTAGTAAGGCATGCGGCGTCCTTCAGTCGACGTAACGTTTGGCAGCCTTCCGGCGGCCGGGCTTGGATTTCTGGATGATGACGCCCTTCACCACCGACAGATCGGCGATGCGGGCCGTCGGATACTTGGGATTCAAGGGCTGCAATTTCCAGCCCCGTTCGTCCTTGGCCAGCTGACGGAAGATCCACTCATCATCGAGCCAGGCGAGCACGTAAGAGCCATCGGTGGCCAGCCCCTCGGGTTCGATGACGATGATGTCGCCCTCGACGAATTCGGGTGCCATGCTGTCACCAAGCACCATGAGGGCGAAGGGCTCGGCCGCGCTGCAGTGGCTCAAGGCTGGATCGGGGGCGGCATCGGCCGGCACGACAGGAATGGGGAAAGGTTTGCTGGGATTCACTCGGACAACCAACGGACGAGATAGTAAAGACGAAAGCCCTCGGAGGAACGCGAGGGGCCCATGACTTCGGCGGCAAAGAGCTTGTGCGCGGCATCCTCGCGCGCAAGCGCCTCTTCGGCGGTCGCCACCGGTTCGACGACGTTTTCGGGAAAGCGCTTTCTCTTGCCGCGCTCGGCACGCACGAGCGCATAGGTCTGCCGCACGAGCCCGGGCGCTTCGGCGTCGAGATAGAGGCCGCCTTTCATGCAATCCCCCGCAAACGGCGCAAGTGAGCGAGGATCGGCGCGATGAGCGGCTCCAAATGGCGCCGCATCAGCGGGCCGACGGCGGTCGTTCTGGTCAGGATCGGCTCGGCATCGGCTTGTGACAAGCGCGAGAGCGCTTCGAGCGCCGCCGCTTCGGCGGGATAGTCGTTAAGACTCGCGCTTGCCTCACGCCCGGCAGCGAAATACTGACCGATCAAATCGAGCAGCCGATAGACCGCCTCGTGCGCAGGCGGCCGATCGAGCGCGATTTCCGCCGCATGGAGCCAGGCCTGTCCCACGCCGCTGCGGCAGCGCTCAAGTAGCCGCGCCGCCGGCGTGTCGGGCAGGTTGGGAAGCGGCGGCAGCGGCGCTTCGGGCGGCAGATCCTCGGGCAGGTATTCGAGAAAACCGATCAGATAGTGCGGCCGGCGCTTGGCCTTCGCCCACAGGGCGGCGCGCTCCTCTTCCGTCATGAGGCCGCTCGCCAGCAGGCCGCGCACGAGGTGCATCGCCGCAATCGGTTCGGCTTCGAAGGGCAGGTGTTCGATGAGCGCCGCCACGAGCACGCGGCCCATCCGTCCCGCGCGCACCGCCGGATGAGCGAGCATGACCTGAGCGACCTCGGGCGTGGGCAGCGCCCACCAGACGCGCCGCGCGAGCTCATCGGTCAAGGTCGGCGCATGGGCGACGGCGAGCACCGCCTCGGGCTCGCCGAGCTTCAGGAAGGCTTCGAGCTTCTGCGGCTCGGCATGACCCATGCGCGTCCAGCGCCGCAAATGCACGGGATAGCCGCCTGGCGAGCCGAGCGCGTGGCCGCCCAAGAGTTCGCGCACGCGCTGGAAATAGCGCTCCGGCCGCCCGACAGGATTGAGCGGCACCTTCGCCTCGCCGCGCGGCGTGAGCCCCAAAAGCACGCGCGCGCCCTCGTCGATCTTGACGGCGAGCACCTCGCCGGCCAAGAGGACATTCAAACGCAAGGCATCTTCGGGCGTGAGTTCGACAGCGGCCATCGTCAGCGGATGATACCGCTCGCCGCCGCGAAGCCGTTCATGCCCCTGCCAAGAGCAGGGTTTCGTCAGGACGCAAGCCCAGCAGCCGGCCGCTGCTTAAGCAAGGCGCCATGCAGCACGCCAAGGAGCCCCACGATGGCGTCCTTGGTGGCATTGAGCTCGGTGACAAAGACGCGCGCCGCCTCGATCTCGCCGAGATCGCGCAGCCGGATGATCTCGACGGCGAGCCGATGGACGCGCTCGTGCAACGGCGCGATGGCGCGGAAGGCGGCGAGCTCGCCATACTGCCGGCGGCCGTCGTGGTCATACCACTGGCCGAAGCGGCAGACATGCGGATTGGCAATTTCGTCAGGCGCGGGCAGCTCGATCGTCGCATCGTCGAGCGCGGCCGCGAGCCGCTGCACCCACTTGAGGTGGTCATACTCGGCAAGCACGAGCGGCAGATGGGTGCGATCCCAGGGAATGGCCCATTGCGCCCAGAGCGGATTGGGCTGGAAGCCGGCGCACCAGCCCGCCACGCGCTCGGCCGGCATCGGTTTGGCGATGTAGTAGCCCTGCACGACGTCGCAGCCGATGCGCATCAGCACGATGCCGTGCTGCAGGGTCTCGACCCCTTCGGCGACGACGCCCATCTTGAACACCGAGGCAAGCCCGATGACGCCTTCGACGAGCGCGAGGTCTTCTTTGTCTTCGAGCATGTCGCGGATGAAGCTTTGGTCGATCTTGAGCTCGCGCGCCGGCAGGCGCTTCAAGTAAGTGAGCGTCGAATAGCCGGTGCCGAAGTCATCGAGCGCGAAATCGACGCCGAGCTCCTGGCAGGCGAGCACGATGGCGCGCACGCTCTCGACGTCGTCGAGCGCGGTGCTTTCGAGCACCTCGATCTCGAGGAGCTGCGGCGGCACCTCGGGGTATTGCGCCAGGATGCTGCGCAGGCGCATCACGAAGTCGATGTGCTGAAACTGGCGCGCCGCGATATTGACGCTCACCTTCATCTCGAGGCCGGCGGCGCGCCAGCGGCCGATTTGGGCGAGCGCCTCGCGGATCACCCATTCGCCGAGGTCGACGATCAGGGGCGAGTTCTCGACCTGGGGCAGGAATTCACCCGGCGGCACAAGCCCCCGCTCGGGATGCTGCCAGCGGATCAAGGCCTCCATGCCGACGATGCGGCCCTCGCGCAGATTCACCTTGGGCTGGTAGTAAAGCCTAAATTCGCCATGCTGCAACCCCTCGCGCACGCGGGCGAGCATCGCGTTGATCTGGCGGCCCTCGTCCTCGGCATGGATGTCGTACATGTGCCAGTGGTTGCGGCCCTGGTTCTTGGCGATGTACATCGCCTGGTCGGCGTGGCGGATCAGCGTATCGGTGTCCGATTCGTCGAAGGGATGCACAGTGACGCCGATGCTGGCGGAAATCGCAATGCGCAAATCATCGACGACGATCGGCTTGCGGATGTGCTCGAGGATGCGGCTTAAGGCGAACTCGATCTCCTCGACGTCGTGGAATTCGCCGAGCACCAAGACGAACTCGTCGCCGCCGATGCGCGCGACAGTGTCGGTGGCGCGCAAGGCTTGCTTGAAGCGCTGCGCCACCTCGACGAGCACGCGATCGCCGATCTCGTGCCCCCAGGTGTCATTGACCGGTTTGAAGCCGTCGAGATCGACGAAGCAGACGGCGACGAGGCGATCATGGGCGCGCGCCGCGGCGATCGCCTGATGGAGTTTGAGCGAGAGCGCAATGCGGTTGGGCAAGCCGGTGAGCGCATCGTGGGTGGCCATGTCCTCGAGGCGCTCCTCGACGGCCTTTTGCTGCGTGATGTCGCTAAAGAGGCCGACGTAATGCGTCACGCGACCTTCGGCATCGCGCACCGCATTGATGGCGAGGTGCTCTGGATAGATTTCGCCATTCTTGCGCTTGTTCCAGATCTCGCCGCGCCAGTGGCCCGTCGTCGTGAGGCTGTGCCACAGCTCGGCATAGAAGCGCTTCTCATGCAAGCCCGATTGCAGAAACGACGGGCGCTTGCCGAGCACTTCCTCTTGCGCATAACCGGTGAGCTCGGTGAAGGCGGGATTGACGCGCACGATGCGCGCCTCGGTGTCGGTGATGAGGATGCCTTCCGAGGCGCTCTCGAACACCGATTCGATGAGCCGCAGTTCGCTCTCGGCAGTTTTCCAGGCCGTCCAGTCGCGCAGCGTCTCGACCACCGCGACCATGCGGCCGGAAGCATCGCGGATCGGGCCGGCGTCGATCGAGAGATAGCGCCGCACGCCCAAAAGCGGCATCGAGCACCAGTTTTCCGCGTGCAAGCCGCCGTGGATCGTGCAGTGGCTATCGGCCTGGGCGTAGAGATCGACGATGCGATGCGTCTCGCCGCGCGCGATCAAATCGGCGAGCACGGGCCGCTCGTGGTCGTAGAAAGCGCGCCAATGGCCGCGCGTGCCGATCACTGCCTTGGCCGGCAGGCCGGTGAGATCCTCGCAGGCGCGGTTCCACACCAAGACGCGCCCCTCGACATCGATGACGAAAGCGGCGACGACGAGCTGTTCGACGAGCTCGTCATAAGGAATCGGCGTCTGCGGTGGATCCTCCATGCTCCCCCTCGTGATCAGCCGGAGTCTCTTGCCCCGTTCTTGAGCGGTAAAGCCGCGTAGGATACCCGAAGCGGCCTCGCCTATTGCTTTCGCCAGAGCCTCAATTGAGCTGCACGCGCCGTCCCCAGGGCACCGGCGCCTTGCCCTTGACGAGCCAGAGCACCGGAAAGTTGGGCGGCTGCCTGGGAAACTCGCCTTCGGCATCGGTGAAATAGACGAGCGCGTCGGGGCGCGCCCCCTGCCGCTCGATCCATTCGAAGACGGGCAGGAACGAGGTGCCGCCCCCGCCGGCGAAGTGGCGCGGCAGGATGAGCGGCTGCCACGGCTCGAACACCCAGGGCGCGCCGGCGGCAAGATCGCTATCGCAGGCAAAGAGCGTGATGCGCACCGGCAGGCTGCCTTTCAAGGCATTCAATTCGCCGAGGAAATCCGCGAGATCGGCCTCCGTCACCGAGCCGGAGACATCGAGCGCGACATGGATGTCGCCCATGCGGCTCGATAGGCTCGGCCAGATCGCCTCGCCGTTTTTTCCTTCGCTGCGGCGCGCGGGCCGCTGCCAGCTGTAGTCGTCGCGCGCTGCCTGGGCGAAGAACTGCGCCAGGAGCGCACGCCAGGAAACCTGATGCGCAAGCGCCGCTTCAGCAAGACGCGCCAGTTCGCCGGAGAGCTTGCCCGCCTCGCGCGCGCGCTGCGCGGCGGCGGCAAGATGGCGCTGCCACTGCCTTTGCAAGCGCTCTTTTTCCTGGGCGCGCAAAGGGGCGGGGGGCGCATCCGCGCCCATCCCTGCCGTCTCGCCAGCGCCGACTTTGGCCGGCGTTGCGCCGCCACTACCTTCATTTTCGGCCTCCTGTCCGCCGGCCTTGCCGCCGCCCGCGCCTGCGCTGCCCGCTTCCCCCCGCCCGCCCTCGTCGCCGTCCCACAGATGCTCGTCCATCATTTGGCTTTCGGTGAGGCTGTCATCGAGGCAGGGGTAGATCTCCTCGGCCGCCATGCCGCGATAAAGATCGATCACGAGGGCCTCGGGCGGAGGCCTGAGCCCGGCATCGACGAGCAGCGGATTGATCGCCAGATCGCAAGCTAAGTCCCACTTGCGCTGCTGACGATGGCCGCGCCGCGCAAAGTGGCCGAGCGCGCAGTGGAGCGCCTCGTGAGCGAGCGCGAATTCGACCTGCGGGCCCGAGAGGCGCTCGATCCAGCGCGGGTTGTAGTAGAGCGTGCGCGCATCGGTCGCCGTGGTGCGGCACCAGTGGGCGGGTTTCAAGGGCAGGCGCAGCACCAGCGCGCCGAGGAAGGGCTGATCGAGGATGAGCCGCGTGCGCGCGCTGGCGAGCTTGTCGGCAGCGTCCGTCATCCTTCGGCCAGCGGAAAACGGAGCTTCTCGCCGAGCACGCGCTCGGGCCGGCCCACGAAATAGCCCTGCGCCAGGTCGACGCCGATGCCGCGCAAGGCCTCGAGCACGCCTTCGTCCTCGACGTGTTCGGCGATGACCTGGATGCCGAGATCGGCGGCGAGTTTCCAGATCGTCTCGACAAAGGCGCGATCGCGCGGGTTGTCGAGGATGTTGACGACGAAGTCGCCCTCGATCTTGAGGAAATCGACGGGGAAGCGGCGCAGATACTGGAAGGAAGAGAAGCCAGAGCCGAAGTCGTCGATGGCGAGCTTGCAGCCTTCGAGCTTGAGCTCGGCAATCAGGCGCTCGAGCAAGACGATGTTCTTGACGGTGTCGCGCTCGGTGATCTCGAAGACGATCTGGCCCGGCCGCAGGCCGCAGGCGTTGATGGTGCGCTTGAGCATGGTGAGGAAGTCGGCGAGCGCCAGCGCACGCGGCGAGAGGTTGAGGAAGATGTAGCCGGAAAACTGCGCCGCCGCAGCAGCGGCGAGCGCCTGTTCCATGACCATGATATCGAGGCGATGGATGACGCCGGCCTTCTCGGCGTATTCGATGAAGCGGCCGGCCTCGATGTGCTGTCCCTCGAATGAAAGGCGCGAGAGCACCTCGAAGGCGACGATGCGATTGGCGCGGATGTCGAGGATGGGCTGGAAGAAGGGCACGATGCGGCCCTCATTGACGGCGTTGACGACCTGCACGGTGGTCGCCGTCATGTCGCGGAACACTTCGGCGACCTCTTCTTCACTCGGAATGCCGACCTGCTGCTTGCCGGCCTGCTTGGCCTTGTACATCATGTTGTCGGCGAAGAGGAACAAGTCCTTGGCGTTGTTGGCATGCAAGGGGAAGACAGCGAGCCCGATCGAGACGCTGCCAGTGATCGGCGGGCCTTCCTCGACTTCGAGGCGCAGCGCACTGACGGTGTCGAGCAGGCGCTGGCCGACCGTCGCTGCCGCGGGCTGCGTGGTATCGGGCAGGATCAGCACGAATTCGTCGCCGCCGTAGCGCGCGAAGACGTCGCCGGGCCGCAGGATGCTTCTGATGGCATGGGCGATGGCCTGCAGATAGCGATCGCCGATGGCATGGCCGTAGTTGTCGTTGACGAGCTTGAAATTGTCGAGATCGATGACGAGCAGCGCGAACTGATAGCCGTGCCGGGTGGCGCGCGAAACCTCGTATTCGAAGAGCTCCCAGAACACGCGGCGGTTGTAGAGATCGGTAAGCGGATCGCGCGTCGCGTAATACTCCATGTCGCGCGTGTATTTGTGGATCGCCTTGACCGAGCCGACGACGTTGAGCATCGTCGACAGGATGCTGTCCATGACGAGCCGCAGCGTATCGTCCTCGACCGCCTCGGCATTGACGCCGATGCCGACGATGCCGCCAATCTTTGGATGATCGACGATCAAGGTTTTGGTATGCAGCGCGACATCCCGCTCGTCGAGCGCGATCGGCTCGCCGCCGGCGGTGGGGTAATGGTGATGCAAGCTCACCTGGGCGAGCTCGGAGAGGCGCTCGGTCTGAATGACGCTGCGCACATGGCGCTCGACCATTGCGCGTGTCTCCTCGGTCGGCGTCTTGAACCAGAAGAGCTCGAGGTCGAACACTTCGTCATCGACCTGGAACACCGAGAACAGCATGTGGGTCGTCATCACCTGGTTGATGTCGGCAAGCAGCCGCGCGATGTATTCGCCCCAGTCGCGCACCACCTCGGAGGTGATGACGAATTTTTCGAGCAAGCCGATCTCAAACTGCAGCACGTCTTTGTCGACCGCGACTGCGCGCAGCTTGGCGACGAGCACATCGAGCCTGAGCAGAAGGCGTTCGAATTCCTCGAAGCCTGGATCGTGGCGCAGCAGCTGCAGGTGCTTGAGATCGGCGACGGCATCGACCTCGGCGATCGACTCGGCGACACCGGCGATCGAACGCTCGATGCGCTGGCTCACCCGCCAGACCGCGAAAGCCGCTGCCAGCATGAGGAGGGGCGACAAGCCCGCCATCCAGAGCAAAAAGTCGCGCCGCGACTCTGCCAAGAGCGGCCCAAAGTCTTGCTTGACCTCGATGACGCCCAGCACGTCGCCTTCCTGCGCCGCATCGTGGCAGCGCAGGCAGCGCTCGTTCGCGACAAGCGGCATCAGGAAGCGCACGCCGCCGGCCGGCGCCTCGCGCAAGGGCTTCGCCGTCGCGAACACTTCCTCGATGCGCGCATCGAAGGGCGGCTGCTCGATCTTCTTGTAGTCGGCCTCGACCACCGGCCCGCGGTAGATGTTGAGCGTGGTCGGCGTGCCGCGGCCCGCCGCCTCGGCCACCGAGGCGATGAAGGCCTCGGCCTGGGCGCGCCGCCAGCCGGTGCTCATCACCTGATACATCGCCGCGAAGGTCGTCTGCGCCAGCGCATCGGCCGATTGTTCGGCATTACGGCGCACTGAATGTTCGAGCACCCGCCCCAGCGTGTAGTAGCTCAGGGCGAAGAACCCAACGGCCACGGCCGCCGAGGTGGCCAGAATGAAGTTGCGGATGCGCATTCTATTAACCCGTCCCCCTGGGTCGCTATTTTTGGTGAGATTGTAGCCCGCGTTATCTAACCCGTGTCTCGATTCGCTCACTCGTAAAGCATGAGATCGGCCACCGCCTGGGCCCAGGCAGCGAACTGGGGCACGGCATAGAGCTGCTCGCCGAGGCCGCGCGCCAGATCCGAGACGAGCATCACCCCCATCTCGCGCTGCGGGAACCGTTGCGCGTAGGCGAGGATGTGGCCCCAGACTTCTCTGGCTTGCGGTTCGCTGCGCACGCGTAGGGCACGGCCGGCCAAAGCCGCAGCGACGGCATACTGCAGGTCGATCTCCTCGGGCACCGCCACTTCGGCGCCCGCACAGATGGCGTCGAGATCAGGGAGCCGCCCAAGGCTCGCAATGAAGGCGGCGCACTCGATGCCCGCGGCCTGGCCGACGCAGGCGGCCAGCGCGCCGGCCAAGAGCTCATCGTGATCGCCGAATTTCTGCAGCGCGCGGTGGGCGAATTCCCAGGAGCGCGGACTCGGGAAAGCCATCTCGCCGCCCGAGTTCCTCGCCGGATCGAAATCGAAGAGAAGCTCCGGCTTGAAGCGCAAGAAGGCGATGAGCCGCTCATCGATGCCACTCGCGTAGGCCCAGGCCACCCAGTCGTCGAGATTGACCTCGACCTCGAAGTGGGAAAAGCGGTTGGCCAAGGGCGCCGGCATCGCGTAGGTCACCCCGCGATCGCCCTGGCGGTTGCCGGCGGCGAAGATCGCCCAGCCGGGCGGCACGCGGTATTCGCCCAAGCGCCGATCGAGGATCAACTGATAAGCGGCGGCCGAGACGGAGGGCGGCGCCGAGGTGATCTCATCGAGAAACAAGATGCCGGCCGGCCAGTGGCGCTTTTCATCCGGCAGCATGGCTGGCACCGCCCATTCGACGCGGTCCTCGACGCGAAACGGAATGCCGCGCAGGTCGGAAGGCTCCATCTGCGAGAGGCGGATATCGACGATAGGCACGCCATGACGCGCCGCGACCTGGGCGACGAGCTGCGACTTGCCGACCCCCGGCGGCCCCCAGAGCATCACCGGCGTGTGATGGCCAGAGGCGGTGCTTTCGAATTCGCGGTCGAGAATCAAGGCAAGCTGGGCAGGGCGCATCAGAGTTCCTCGGTATGGAGCTGAGCGGCGGGCAGCCCCGCGGCGGCAAGCGCCGCCTGCGCCGCCGCGACGAAGGCGGCCGGGCCGGCGAGATAACACTCGCAGCGGGCGATATCGCCTGCCGCGAGCGCCTCGCGCGCCGCGGCAGCACCGGCCTCCTGCGGCGTCGCGGCGGCGAGCGTCGTGTAATGGAAGGTTTCGATCGCATCGGCCCAAGCACGGCACTGGTTTTCGAGATAGTGCCCTGCGGGGCCGGTCGCCGCCCAATAAAGCCTTAGGCTGCCCGGCACGTCGGCGGCGATCGCATGTTCGATGAGGCTCTTCACTGGCGCAAAGCCCGTGTCGCAGGCGAGAAAGACATGATCGCGCCCCGAGTCGGCGGCGAGCACGCAGCGCCCCCAGGGGCCGAAGACGCTCACCGCATCGCCCGCCTTCAGCGCGCCGGCGAAGAGATAGCGCGCAAATTCGTCTTCCTCGTCGCGCGCGATGTGAAAGAGCAGATTGCGGTCATCGCAGGGGCAGGAGGCGATCGGATAATCGGCGCGAAAGCTCGCCGTCTGGCCCGAGACCGACAGCGTCACCCTTTGCCCGGCGAGAAAGCGCAAGCGGTTCGTGCGCGGCGTGACGAGATGCAGAAGCTGCACATCGGGCGCAAGCGGCGCGATGCTTCTGACCTTGGCGACGATCTGCTGCTCAGGGATGTCCTCGGGGGAGGCGGCTTCGAGCATCTCGATGACGAGGTCGGTCACGGCCGTGTGAGAGCACAACAGCGCATAGCCCTGCGCCCGTTCGCTCGCCGAGAGCGGGTAGTCGTAGGGATGCACCTGCCGGATCTGGCCTGACACGATACGCGCCTTGCATAGACCGCAATTGCCATTGCCGCAGCCATAGGAAGGCGACAGCCCCGAGCGCACCGCGGCGGAGAGGATCGTCTCGTTGCCCTCGACGAAGAACTCGTGATTCGAGGGCTTTACCTTCACATGGGCCGCCATGACGCGCAAGACGTTGTCCATCACCGCCACCTGATCCGCCGGCTCCTCGCGGGATAACACGCCGGCGAGCCCCTCGTCGAGAAAGCGCGCCAGCTCATCGAGCTGCGCGGCCGGGCTTTCATGCGCCAGCGTCTCGATCTTCTCGCGCAGCGCCTCGATGAGATCGTGATAATGCGCAAGCGTGCGGCGCACCTCTTCGAGCTCCTCGCTTTGCGCCGCGAGCCGCTGGGCGAGCACTTCCTGATTCGGCAGCAGGCGTTCGCGCACGCGGCGGCCAAAAGCCTGCTCCTTGATCTGGGTGATGCGCTCGAAGGCGCCGGCTTCATCGAGGCGCACTTCGGGAAACAATCGCGTCAGATCCTCGGCGCTCACTTGGCCATCGAAGGCCGGCAGGCGGCCTTCGGCGATCATTTTCTGCAAGGTGGCGCGCGGCACGCCAATGAGATGCGCCGCGCGCGAGAGCGTCAGCCACTGGGACATCACGGGCCTCCTCGTGTTCTAATCCTCGCGTCAATATACCGAAGAAAGCGCCGCCCCTTTCCCCCTCATGGAGCCATCCACTGCCGTCCCGTCCGCGCCGACCTTGGGCCAGGCCCTGCCCTACTGGCTCAAGCTCGGTTTCGTGAGCTTCGGCGGCCCGGCCGGGCAGATCGCCATGATGCACGAGGAGCTCGTCGAAAAACGCCGCTGGATTTCCGAGCGGCGCTTTCTGCATGCGCTCAACTACTGCATGCTCTTGCCCGGGCCGGAGGCGATTCAGCTTGCCATCTACCTCGGCTGGCTGCTGCATGGCCTCGGCGGCGCGCTCTTGGCCGGCGTGCTCTTCTTCCTGCCGGCCTTCGTGCTGCTTTGCGCGCTCGCCGCCCTCTATCTCGCATTTGGCGATCTGCCGCTCGTCGCCAGCCTCTTTTATGGCATCAAGCCCGCCGTGGTGGCCATCGTGCTCTTCGCCGCCTGGCGCATCGGCAGCAAGACGATCCGCAATGGCCTGTTGGGCGGCATCGCGCTGGCCGCCTTCCTCGGCATCTTCGTCTTCCAGATCGGCTTTCCCTGGATCGTGCTGACGGCGGCCTTGCTCGGTGTCATCGGCGGAAAACTCGCGCCGGCCTGGTTCAAAGTCGGTGCTGGCAGCCATGCCGCTACGCATTTGCGCTGCGGGCCGGCCGTCATCGATGACCACACGCCGCCGCCGGCGCACGCCGTCTTTTCGTGGCGCAAGCTCATCGCCACCACGCTCGCCTTCCTCTCCCTCTGGGCGCTCGCCATGGGGCTGATCTCTGAGGCGCCCACGCTCTTTGCCATGGGCGAGTTTTTCACGAAAGCGGCCTTCCTCACCATCGGCGGCGCCTATGCCGTGCTGCCTTACGTCTATCAGCACGCCGTCGAGCAGTATGGCTGGCTCACCGGCCCGCAGATGATGGATGGCCTCGCGCTCGGCGAAACGACGCCCGGCCCCTTGATCATGATCGTCACCTGGGTCGGCTACCTCGGCGCTGGCCTCGCCGGCGCGGCGGTGGCCACCTTCTTCACCTTCCTGCCCTCGTTCTGGTTCATCCTCGCCGGCGCGCCGCTCATCGAAGCGACGCGCGGCGAGCTCAAATTCACCGCGCCGCTTGCTGCCATCAGCGCCGCCGTGGTCGGCGTCATCGCCAATCTCGCCGTCTTCTTCGCCTGGCATGCCTTCTGGCCGCAGGCAAACCCCGCCGCGCCCTTCGCCGGCGCGATCGACTGGCTGGCGGTCGCCATCGCCCTCGCAAGCTTCGTCGCCCTCTGGAAATATCGGCTCGATATCATGAAAGTGATCGGCGCCTGCGCCCTCGTCGGCCTCATCACTGCGCCGTTTCGCTGATCTTCACTGTTTGCCGGAGTCATGCCATGAAAAGACTTTTTCTGCTTGCATGCTGCCTCGCTCTTCCTGCCGCGGCCGAAGATACCCGTCAACTCGTCAAGCTCACACAGCAGGCGCAGGAAACGCTGCGCCTTGAGATGATCGACAATCTCATGGCCTTGAACCAGATCCTTTCGCTGCTCGCCGGCAATCAGGTCAAGGAAGCGGGGCGGGTGGCCGAGGAGCGGCTTGGCAAGACCGCGATGGGCAAGAATGCGCGGCTGCCCTTCGAAGCGCGTCCCGGCCCGCAAATGCCGCCCGAGATGCACGAGATCGGCAGGCAAGGCCATTTCACCGCCAGCGAATTCGCCGCCGCGGCCGCGACTGGCGACCGTCAGGCCGCGCTGGAAAAGCTGCCATCGCTCATGAACGCCTGCATCGGCTGCCATGCGAGCTATCGCACGCGCTAGGCTCATTACTGAGCGCCCCCTCTCGGTTCGACGGCAAAAGAGGTCGATGCAGGCGGCACCGCCTATTTCGCAATGCCGAGGAAGAGGGCCAGACAACGCTCGATTTCTACGAGGGTGGCCGCGTCGAGATGTCCAAAAACGGGCCCGAGTCGGTCGCGTCTGACCGTCATGGCTTTGTCCACCATCACCTGCGACGGCTTGTGCAAACCATTTTCCGCATTCGGCTGCACGGTGACGCGCAACAGGGGCGCCGCGACGAGCGTGCTGGTGACCGGCAGCACCGTCACGCTACTGTGTTCGCTGAAGGAGTCGGACTGAATCACCAAAGCAGGCCGCGGCTTGCCATAGTCTCCTGGCAGGGCAACGGTCACGAGGTCGCCGCGCCTCATTCCGTCCAGCCAACCACGTCAGCCAAGGCCTCGTCCATGAACCGCTGCATCTCGGTATCGTCTCGATCGGCCTGGGCCACGAGCAGGGACTGGCGGTGGCATTCTTCGGCGAAACCAGGGCGACGCGTATCGGGCACCCAGATCTGGATCGGCCGCAACCCTGCCTTGCGCAGCGCGTCGCGGTGCCTGCGAACACGAAGATTGCTGTGCGTCGTCGTCATCTCGCCGCTCCCGCAGTGACATGTCACGCAGGCAATGTTACCTGCTGCAGGCGCGATGTAAAAGCCGCTTTGCGCGCGGCACCCTCAGAATTCGACCCGCACCTTGAGACCGGGCTGATTGTCCTCGAGAAGAAGGCGTGCGCCATGCAGCTCGGCGATGCGCGCGACGATCGACAACCCCAGCCCGCTGCCCGCGACATCCTGCCCGGCCAGGCGATAAAAACGCCGCAGGACGTTGTGCCGTTCCTCGGCCGGAATGCCCGGCCCGTCGTCGGCAACGGCGAGCTCGGCGGCCGTCGGGCCAGCGCCGACTTTGACCCAAACGCGCCCGCCGGCGGGCGTGTAACGCAGCGCGTTGTCGAGCAGATTGCGCAACAGGATGCGCAGCAAGTCGGCGCTGCCATCGACAAAGACTTCACGCGGGGCTTCGAGCTCGAGGGCAATGGCCTTCTCGAGCGCCAGCGGGCCATGCTCGGCACAGACCTCGGCCGCCAGGCGATCGAGCTGCAGGTGCTCTTTCGGGAGGTTCTCGGCCGGATCGAGCCGGGCGAGCGTCAAAAGCTGATCGATGAGGCGGCGCGCGCGCTCGCTGCCTGCCTGGATTTGCGCCAGCGCATGATCGCGCTCGGCCGCATCGCGCGCCCGCTGCGCCACCTGCGCCTGCGCGAGGATGGCCGCGAGCGGCGTGCGCAGCTCGTGCGCGGCATCGCTCGTAAAGCGCCGTTCGGCCTCCAGCGAGGCCGCCACGCGGGAAAAGAGGCCGTTCAAGGCCTCGATGAGCGGGCGGATCTCGCGAGGCGCCGCTCGCGGGACGAGCGGGTCGAGCCGCTCGGGCGCGCGCGCAGCGATTTCCGCGGCAAGACCATCGAGCGGTTTCATGCCCTGCCGGGTGGCAAACCAGATCCAGGCACCCAAGAGCGGCAGGCCAACGGCAAGCGGCGTAAACAGCGTGACGAGGAAATGCTCGGCCAGCTCATGACGCACGTGTTCCTCGTCGCCGTCATGGTGCTCTTCGAAGAGCTCCTCGAGCTCGTGGCGCGCCTCAAACCAGGCATAGCCCATCGCGCCCAGCCAGCTCACGGTCACGCCGGTCAAGAGCCAGACCAACAGCCGGCGGCGCAAGGAAAACCAGCGCGTCCCCGTCATGATTTCGGCATCGTATAGCCGACGCCGCGCAAGGTCTTGATGCGTTCGGCGCCAAGCTTCTTGCGCAGATGGTGGATATGCACCTCGAGCGCGTTGCTCTCGGGCTCCTCCTGCCAGCCATAGAGCGAGGCTTCGAGCTGGGCGCGCGTCAATACCCGGCCGGCATGCTCCATCAAGGTCTGCAACAGCGCGAATTCTCGCGCCGACAGCTCGATGGGCTCGCCCGCGAGCGTGACCCTGTGCGCCGCCGGATCGAGCACGAGCTCCCCGACGCTGAGCAGGGGCGCGGCGCGCCCCGCCGCGCGGCGCAAAAGCGCCCGCACGCGCGCGGCGAGTTCCTCGAGATCGACCGGCTTGACGAGATAGTCATCGGCGCCCGCATCGAGCCCCTCGACCTTGTCGGAGACCGCGTCGCGCGCCGTCAAGATCAACACCGGCAAGGCCTGCCCACGCGCGCGCAAGGCGGCAAGCACGGCCAACCCCTCTTTGCGCGGCAGCCCCAGATCGAGCACGAGCAGGTCATAAGGCTCGCTTTGCAAGGCAAGCTCGGCGGCCACGCCGTCCTTCACCCAATCGACCGCGTAACCTGCCTGGCGCAGGCCGACCATCAGGCCATCGCCTAGTTGCGGGTCGTCTTCGGCAAGCAGGATGCGCATTCGGTCAATCTCAAGCCCGGTAGCCGGCCACTTGGCTTGCCAGGGTACGACTCGACTGTTCGCTCTGGTGGGCTAGCTGCAAAGAAGCGGCGGCACGTGCAGCGTTTTCCTCGGCGAGCCTTGCGGTCGCCTCAATAGCGGCCGCAGCCGATTCGGCATTACGCTCTTCGCTTGCCAGCATCGCACTCAGCTCGCTTACCGAAGCGGCGATGTTGGCGAGCGCCGCCCCTATCTCAGCTATGCGCCCTGCCGACTCGCTGGCTGCGGCGACCCCCATGGCAACGACATTTTTGCTCTCCTCCATCTGCGTGATTGCGACTCCGGTTTCCTCACGGATCGCCCCCAGCGCTACTTGTATTTCACCTGTCAAATGCTGGGTACGCTCGGCGAGCTTCCTGACCTCATCCGCCACGACCGCAAAGCCGCGGCCAGCCTCACCTGCGCGCGCCGATTCGATCGCCGCATTGAGCGCAAGCAGATTGGTCTGATCGGCGATCTCGGTAATCGCCGTAACGATACGGTCGATCTCGGCCGATCGTTGTTCAAGCCGGCGCACGCCCTCGGCAGCGAGATCGACCTGGCCGGCAATTTTGTCGATTTCCACTGCCGTGGCACGCACTGCGCGCTCGCCTTCCGCACCCAGCCGTTCGCCTTCGCTGGCACGCTGCTGCGTCGCTTCTGCCTGGGAGGCGAGCGCCTTGAGCTGATCGCGCAAATGCGCAAGCGTTTCACCCGCTGTGCGCAGACGCTTCTTCTGCTCTTCGGCAGCCGCACTCACCTCGCCAGCTTCAGCGAGCAAGCGGGCGGCAGAGTCGATGCTCTCGCCGGCATGACGTCCAGCTTGCGCAACGAACCCAGCCAGATCGGCAAGCAGCTGATTCGTCGCGTTTGCAATTTGCGCCAGTTCGCCGGCCCCCTCTGCCGGCAGCCGGCTACCAAGATCACGGTAATGGCGGATGCGTTCCAGGCCTCGACTCAAGCTGCCTGCGTCCCGACCAATGCGGCGCAACACCGTCCAGCCGAGCGAGAGGGCAATCGCAATACCGAAGATCGAGGCAGCAAGAATCATCCACAGCGTACGTGTTTCGACCGCCTCGGTATGTTTGGCCTCGGCCTCCAGGATGTTTTGTAGCGCTTCGATGAGACGGGTACGGCTCTCCTTCAAGGCGTTGTAGTAACGGTTGCCGGTCGCGTAATGGGTTTCAAAGCCGGCCCGGTCAGCCGCCGCGAGGAGCTTCTCGGCTGGCGCCAGATAGTGCTCGACATAATCGCCGACAGTGCGGTGGAAATTGCCGCGTACACCCGCATCGAGCAGGCGGCCCACGGATTCGAGCGCCTCCAGATCGGAGCGTATGCGCGCATTGTTCTCGGCGATCACCTGCCCTTCCTTTTTGAACGCTTCTTCATTGTTTGCCAGTCGCGCATAGGCCAGATGCAGACGAGAATCGAACACCGTGGTATTGAGGCGGCCAACGACGAGGGCTGCCTCGCCATGGACGCGCAAACGGCCCGCCGCATCGCGGTTGCTGCTCACACCATAAAACCCTATGGCACCAACCGTTACGAGCAGCAAGCAAAGGACCGTCATCACAGCGGCCAGTCGCCCGCCAATCGTCAAATTGGAAAACATGCGCACACTCCTTGTGAGATGGAATACGAGCCACCCCGAATTGCGGCAAGGACTAGCATCATACGGCGAGCCACCAGCCGCAAACCATGGCCCAGACAAACAGCCCCCCTGCCATGAGCGGCCGGGCGCCGGCGATGGCCTCGCCCGGCAGGCCGCGCTTCATGCCGTTCAGCATCGCGCGCACGAGATTCTCGCGATGCACCAGGCTGCCGATGGCGACGCCGGCGACATGGACGAGCGCGACGGCAAGCATGGCCTGCGCCAAGCCCTCGTGCAGTTCCTCGACCCAATGGCCGCCGAGATCGTTGTAGATCAGCCAGCCCGTCGCGCCGGTAGCCAGGCCGAGCGCCAGCAGGGCGACGATGGCGATCGCGCCGGCGGGATTGTGGCCGGTTGTATGGGGCGCCCGGCCGGTCGCGAGCCCTTTGAGATAGCAAAGCGCCGCGCCGGGGCCACGCACGAAGCTGGCAAAGCGCGCGTGATGCGTGCCGATGATGCCCCAGAGAAGGCGAAACAGGATCACGCCGATGACTGCGCCGCCCGCGGCCGCATGCACGAGACGCAGCGACTCGGACTCGCTCGTCACCCAGGCCAGCGCGAAGGCGCCGACCAAGAGCCAGTGGCCGATGCGCACCGGCGCGTCCCAGATCAGCACTTTGTCCATCTCAATCCTCCCAGCGCCGGCCATCGGGCAAAACGATCTCGCGCTCGCGGTAACTGCCCTCGGCCGCTTTCGTGTGGCAGGCAACGCAGTTGGCCGGCGTCTTGACCTTGGCATGCCGCCAGTCGGCGGGCTTCACCTCGCGGTGCTTGCGCTCGAACCACGGGGTTTGTGTCAGGCGCGGTAGTTCACCCGCTCGTGCCGTCTTGCCAGCGCCGATTTTCGCCGCGCTGCCGGCGTACTTGACGAGGAAGTCTTCGAGCTGCTGGCGCGTTTTTTCATCGAGGCTCGCGTTGTCGCCGTAATGCTTGTCGAGCGAACGCATCACGCGCCGCCAATCGTCGGCCGTCATGAGCTGCGGCGGAAAGGCGACGTGGCAGCTGCCGCATTCGCTCTGGAAGGCCGGCGGCGCATCGCGCAGCGGACGCAGATCGTCGGCGTGGGCAGCCAAGGGAAGCAGGGCAGCGATCAGCAAGAACTTATTCATCTCAGTGTCCTCCCGTAATGAAGGCTATGAAGTCGGCCTTCTCGGCGGCGGTGCACTCGCGGCCGACGACCTCGCTGCAGTTGCGCTTGAACCACTTCTCGACCTTCGCCGGATCGGTGAAGCGTTCTGGATTGGCAGCCGGCGCGAGCGGTTTGATCGGCTTGTCGGTGACGACATGGCGGCCGGGCTGGGAAGGATGCTCGGTATGGCAACTCGTGCATGACGGCATCTTCGCCGAGACGCCGAAATTCCGTTTGTAAAACTCGGCGCCGCGCGCGGCTTCGGCTTTGAAGCCGGCGCCGGCGGCAGCGGCATAGCCGGACATCAGTTGGGCGGGCGTGGCGGCCTGGGCGCTCCAAGCCAAAGCGAGCGCCAGCGAGGGAAAGATGGATTTCATGACGAGGCTCCTGCGGTGAATGAACACATTCGCAGTGTGTGCCCCGCGACTTAAGCAAGGCTTAGCGCTGGCTTAAGTCTCGCTTATCCGCATCACTTCCTATGCTCTCGAAATCCCATAGCTCGTGCGCGTCGAGCAGCAGCCGGTAACGCGCTTCATTGGCCTCGAGCAGCGCGAGGCTGGCGGCGAGCCGCGCTTCGATCGCCTGGCGGCGCGCAGCCTGCAGCTCGGCATACTGGCCTTCGCCGAGCCGCCAGGCTTTCTCGACGAGGCGGGCGTTTTCCTCCATCTGCCGTGCGACCTCCGCATGGCGGCGCCATTGCGTGAAGCCATCGGCCGCGGCGGCGACGGCCTGGCTTGCCTCGGCCTCGGCGCGCGCCAGCGCGAGGCTTTCACGCGCCGCGGCGGCATCGGCCTCGGCGCTGGCGGCACGGGCGCCCGCCGTGCGGGCTTCGCCTGGCAGCGGAATCGAAAGATGCACGCCGAGCAAGCGCTCTTGGCCATCGCGCTCGCTGCCGAGCGTCAGGCCCACGGTCGGATCGGGCCGGCGCTCGGCCTCGGCGCGCGCGGCGGCAAGGCGGCTGCGGCGCGCCTCGCTGCGCGCGACGGCGAGCTCGTGGTGCTCGGCGAGGATGCGCGCGCGCCAGCGCGCGATGGCATCCGGCGAAGCATCGATGGGTTGCGGCTCGGCGAGCCGCGGCGCATCCGGCAGGCCAATGCCTGGGAAATGCTGCCGCCACTCGCGCGCGGCGCGTTCGCGCCGCGCCTGCGCCTGGGCGAGCTGGGCTTCGGCTTGTTTGAGCTGCGCATCGATCAGCATCGCCTCGAGACGTGCCGTCTCGCCAGCGCCGACTTTTTTGCGCACGGCCGTCTCGAGTTCGCGCCAGATCGCCACTTGCGCCTGCCAGTCGGTGACGGCGGCCGCCTCGCGCTGCCAGGCGAACCAGCGTGCGAGCAGCTCGCGACTGACGGCATGCAGCGCCTCGCCGAGCGCATGACGCGCGACTTCGAGGCCGGCCGTGCCGAGATCGGCGTCCAGCGCCACCTTGCCCGGCAGGCGCAAGCTGCGCTCGATGCCGATCTCATGCTCGCGGTAGCGCTGGTCGATGCTGCGGTCCTTGCGGCTTTGCGCCATTGCGCGCAACGTGAATTCGTGCGGCCCGGCCAGGAGTCCGTCGCGCTGCGCCTGGGCCGCGCGCAGGCCAGCGAGCGCCGCCTGCACCTGCGGGTGGACGCGCAAGGCTTCGAGAACTGTCTCTTGAGGTGGCAGATCGGCCACCTCGGCGCCCTGCGCGAGACAGGCAACTGCCAGCATGCCGGCCGCAAGCAGTCTTCTCATGCCAGGCTCCCCGCGCGCAGCACCGGCGTCAGCCACCAGACGCTCTCACGGCTCGCCAGCCCGGCAGACAGTTCGGCGAGCAACGCATCGACATGGCGGGCTTCCAGCAGGATTTCGATGCGCACTCGCTCGGCGCGGCCCCGCACCTTCTCGGCCGGGCTTTCGATGCTGTCGGGGTCGCCATGGCCTTCGACGCGATGGGTGGTGAAGGGCCCCACCCACTCCGGATGCTTGAGGAGTTCGTCGAGCACCTTGTCTTTCAGGGCATTGGGCAGGATCAGATGGAGACAGACGTCGATGGGCTTGCTCATGAGGCTTTTCCCCAACGTTGATAGAAGATCGGCAGCATGATGAGCGTCAACAGCGTCGACGTGACGAGGCCGCCGATGACGACGATGGCCAGCGGCCGCTGGATCTCGGAGCCGGGGCCGCTCGCATAGAGGAGCGGCACGAGGCCGAAGGCGGCGATCGAGGCGGTCATCAGCACCGGCCGCAGGCGGCGCTGGGCGCCTTCGACGACGACGCGTTCGAGCGGCATGCCCTGGGCGCGCAGCTGGTTGAAATAGGAGATCAGCACGAGTCCATTGAGCACCGCGATCCCCAACAGCGCGATGAAGCCTACCGAAGCCGGCACGGAAAGATATTCGCCGGCGATGAGCAAGGCGAAGACGCCGCCGATCAGCGCGAAGGGGATGTTGACGAACACCATCGCCGCCTGGCGCACCGAGCCGAAGGTGGTAAACAGGATGTGGAAGATCAGCGCCAGTGCCACCGGCACGACGAGCATCAAGCGCTTGGCGGCGCGCTGCTGGTTCTCGAACTGGCCGCCCCAGGCGAGCCGGTAGCCCGGCGGCAGCGGCACTTCGGCGGCCACGCGCGCCTTCGCCTCATCGACGAAGCCGACCAGATCGCGGCCCGCGACGCTCGCCTGGACGACGGCGAGCCGCGCGGCGTTTTCATGGTCGACCTTGACCGGCCCGGCGACGCGCTTGAGCCGCGCGATCTGCGAGAGCGGCACCGTCTCGCCGCTGGGCAAGGCGATCTGCAGGCCGGCGAACAGGGCCGGCGAAAGGCGCACATCCTCCGCGCCACGTAGCACGAGCGGCGTACGCCGCCCCCTTTCGAGCACGAGGCCGAGCGGCTGGCCTTCGAGCTGGGCGCGCAAGGCGCCGGCGATTTCCTCGACCGTGAGGCCGAAGCGGCCGGCCATCAGCCGGTCGACCTCGACCGTGAAGTACTGCACGCCCTCGTTCTTCACGGTGAGCACGTCCTCTGCGCCGGGAATGGTTTTGAGCAGCGCGGCGATTCTCTCCGCCAGCTCGTTGAGGGTGGCCAGATCGTTGCCGAAAATCTTGAGCGCCAGATCGCCGCGCGTGCCGGTGAGCATCTCGGAGACGCGCATCTCGATCGGCTGCGTGAAGGCGATGTCCATGCCGGCGAATTCGGCCATCACGCGGCGGATCTCGTCGATCAACGCTGCCTTGTCCGGCTGGCGCCATTTCTCGCGCGGGGCGAGCACGAGGAAGCTGTCGGTTTCATTGAGCCCCATCGGATCGAGGCCCAGCTCGTCGGAGCCGGTGCGCGCGACGATGTCCTGGATTTCCGGCACGCGTTCGAGCAAGGCCTTTTGCACGGCGAGATCGGTGTCACGGCTCTGTTCGAGGCCGATCGAGGGCAGCTTGGCAAGCTGCAACAGGATGTCGCCCTCGTCCATCGTCGGCATGAAGGTCTTGCCGAGCTGGAAGAAGGCGAGGATCGCGGCGGCGAGCAGGATCACCGCGCCGGCGACGACTTTCTTCGCGTTGGCGAGACTCCAGGCGAGCACCGGCGTGTAAAGCCGCAGCGCCTGCCGCGGCAGCCAGGGCTCATGGGGGGCCGCGGCGGGCTTGAGCAGGAACGAGGTGAGCACCGGAATCACCGTCAGCGACAGCAGCAAGGAGCCCGACAGCGCGAAGACGATGGTCAGCGCCACCGGGATGAACAGCTTTCCCTCCAGGCCCTGCAGGGTCAGAAGCGGCAAAAAGACGATGACGATGATCAGGATGCCGGAGACCACCGGCACGGTGACTTCGCGCACCGCGCGGTAGATGCGATGCAGGAAGGGGAGCTGCGCGTCGGCGGCGTTGGCGAGCCGCGCCTCGACGTTCTCGACCACCACCACGGCGGCATCGACGAGCATGCCGATCGCGATGGCAAGCCCACCGAGGCTCATCAGGTTCGCCGACATGCCGAAGGCCTGCATGAGGAGGAAGGTGACGAGCGCGGCGAGCGGCAGCACGCAGGCCACCGCAACCGCCGCGCGCAGGTTGCCGAGGAAAGCGAGCAGCAGCACCAGCACCAGCACGATCGCCTCGGTGAGCGCCTTCGAGACGGTGCCGATGGCGCGGTCGACGAGCGCGCCGCGGTCGTAGAAGATCTTCGTCGTCACGCCCGGGGGCAGCAGCGGCTGGAGCTCGGCGAGCTTGGCCCGTACGCTGTCGACCACGGCGCGCGCATTCGCCCCGCGCAGGCCGAGCACGAGGCCCTCGACCGCCTCTTCCTTGCCGCCATGGGTGACATAGCCGTAGCGCGTCAGGCTGCCGATGCGCACCTCGGCGACGTCGCCGACACGGGTCACATGCGGTGCGTGCCCGCTGTGCGCGTCCGGCACGACGATCGCGCGCAAGTCTTCCAGCGTCTTGACGCTGCCTTCGACGCGCACCAGCCACGCCTCCTCTCCTTCGCTCAACCGGCCGGCGCCATCGTTGCGGTTGTTCGCTTCCAGCGCGCGGCGCAAGTCGGCGAGCGTCAGGCCGCGGGCTTTGAGCGCGAGCAAGTTGGGCACCACCTCGAAGCTGCGCACATAGCCGCCCAAGGCATTGACATCGGCCACGCCCGGCAGGGTGCGCAGTTGCGGACGGATCACCCAGTCGAGCAAGGCGCGCTTTTCGTCGAGCGGCAGATCGCCTTCGATCGTGAACATCAGCATCTCGCCCAAGGGCGTGGTGATCGGCGCCAGCCCCCCGGAGACCTCGGCAGGAAAATCCTTCATCACGCCGGCGAGCCGCTCGGAGACCTGCTGGCGCGCCCAGTAGATGTCGGTGCCGTCGACGAAGTCGAGCGTGATGTCGGCGATCGCATATTTGGCCACGGCGCGCATCGCGCGCTGATTCGGGATGCCGAGCAATTCGAGCTCGATCGGCGTGACGATGCGCGCTTCGACCTCCTCGGGTGTCATGCCCGGCGCCTTGACGATGATCTTGACCTGCGTCGATGAGACGTCGGGAAAGGCATCGATCGGCAGCGTGCGGAAGGCATACACGCCGGCGCCGATCAACAGCAAGGTCGCGATGATCACCAACAGCCGCTGCGTCAGCGCGAACTCGACGAGCTTCTGGAACATCGCTCATTCCCCGCCGGCGCCCAAGCCCAGCCAGGCCGCCTTGATCGCCGCCACGCCCTTGACGGCGACGTGGGCATCGGCCGGAATCTCGGCCCGGATCCGGACCATGCCCGGTGACTCGTCGACCACCTCGACCGGCAGCGGCCGGAAGCCCTCTGCCGTGGCGAGGAAGATCCAGCTCTTCCCCTGATGGCGCACCAAGGCCGCCGCCGGCAGCATCACGCCCTCGGCGGGGCGACGCCTCGCCACCTCGGCCTGGATGAACTGGAAAGGCTTGATGCAGCCGGCCGGCTGGGGCATCTCCGCGCGGATCAGCACGGATTGGCTGGCCAACTGCATCTGCGGCGCGATCAGCGTCACACGTGCCGGCTGGGCGCAGCCCGGCAACAGCACGGCGTCGCCGGGCACGAGCTGCGCCGCCTGCTCGGCGCTGGCCTGCATCTCCAGCCACAGCGGCGCCAGGCGGCCCAGTTTGAAGAGCGGCGTCTGCCCATCGACGCGCTGACCAGGCTGGACCAGGGCCTCGAGCACCACGCCGTCGAATGGCGCGCGCAGCAGCACTGCGTCATGGAGCGCGCCGGGCGCATCGGTTTCGGCAAGACCGGCCAGCCGCAACGCCTGGCGTCTTTCCGCCAGACGGGTGGCGGCCTCGTGTTCGCTGGTGCGGCTCGCCGACAGGCGCGCCTGGCTGATGATGCCATCGGCGAACAGTGCCTCGTCGCGGCGGCGGTTTTCCGCCGCCAGCGCCGCCTGCGCGCGCGCCTCCTGATAGGCGCGTTGCGCTTCGAGAAAGGCGGCGCCCTGCAAGCGTGCGAGCGGCTGCCCTTTCCTCACCGTCTCGCCATAGGCGACCAGCACCTTCGCCACCATGGCCGGCAGGGGCGCGCTGACCACTTCGACCTGGGCAGGCGGAATCAGCACTTGCGCAGGAAGTCGTGCGCCCCCCTGGCGCGCCCCTTGCCCGGCCGCTTGGATAACGATCCCCAGCCGCTCGGCCTGCTGCGGCGAGAACCGGATCAAGGTTTCTTCGGCCGCCAGCGCCATGACGGACGGACACAAAACTGCCAAGATCGCCATCAGACGCATGCGACTGACCCCCTTTTCGTGAAAAACTGACGTGCAGCAGCCTTGGGCATGACCCGCCTGCCTGCCCTGATCTCATTCAACGGCATTCCCAGCGCTCTCACGACGCTTAGCTATTTCCCTTGCTCTGCCCGCTCAAACGTCGAGCGCCCGCAGGGCATGACGTTCGAGAGCGCACGAACAAGCTGCGGCAGCTGACTCAGGCAGGTGCGCAAGATAGACGACGAAGCTTAAGCAAAGCTTAGAAAGGGAGAAGAAATGGGAGAAGAAATGGCCTGCCCAGCTTTACCGTCGAGGGCCGCGTGGCGCGCGGCATGCGCTCACCAGCTCTTGGGCTCGAAGTCGGGGCGGTTTTTCAGCACCACGTCGTCATCGGCCTGCACGAGCACATAGAGGCCCTGCCGCTCGGCATAGCGAATCACTTCCTCCGGCGCGCCCATCGCCGCCACCGCGCCATGCAAGATCTTGTCGGCGTGCTCCGTGAAGCAGGCCTTGAAGCGAGCAAGCCGATCGAGATGCTCATCGACGTCGTCGCTGGTCAGGCGGCTCTTGCACTCGACGGCGATCGCATGATCGCCATTGATGACCAAGAGATCGATCTCGAGGATCGCCTCGCCCTCGTCGTTCTTGGCCAAGGCGTTCGGATAGACGCGATGCACCGGAATGCCGCGCGCCTGGAAAAGCCGCACCACGGCGGGTTGCACCATGTCCTGCACGAATTGCCCGAGCCGGTTGCCCAAGGCCCCGAGCTGGCGCTTGAGCTCGCGGATCTGCCGGTCGGTCTCCTGCATACGGCGATCGGTCTCCTGCATGCGCCGGTCAGTCTCCTGCATGCGGCGATCGGTCTCGCGGCCCTGCTCGGCCAGCGAAAGGATCATTGCCTTGAGTTCATCCCAGGAAATGTCGTCTCGCCCGCCCATGAAAACCTCTCCTTAGTAGAGCACCTCGTGCCAGCGTCCCGCCGCTTGAATCGCCTGTTTCCTCTGCTGCCAGCGCTCGCGCGAGCCGGCGATCTCAGCCAGGGCATCCTCGATGCGGTATTGGAGCGCTTGGAGGCCGGCGAGATAGAGATGAGTCTCCGGCGCCCCGAGCATCTCCCAGACCTCGGCGGCATTGCGCTTTAGCGCCTCATCGAGCGCCACTGGCGCATCGAAGGCCGGGCGCGGGCTCACCGCCTGGAAGGCGCGGAAGGTCGGCTGATGCACGTATTGGGCAAGATCCTTGTTGGCATCGTTCATATAAAGCATCTCGAGGCCCGTCTTCGCGCCGTAGAAGAGGCGCACCTTGCCTTCCCAGTGGCCGAGCTTTTCGTAGATGTGGCGGATCAGGGCGCGAAACGGCGCGATGCCGGTGCCCATGCCGATCATGACGATGCCGGCCTGGCGGTTGGACGGCGGCGCGAATGGGTAGCCGACCGGGCCCGCGAACTCGATGCGATCGCCTATCTTGAGATCGCACAGATAGTTCGAGGCGACGCCCGGATGGCGCTCGCCGGTGAAGTCGTCGATGTAGTCGTGCCGCTTGACGCAGATCGCGAACTCGATGCCGCCGTCGCGCTCCATGTCTGGCTCGGCAATGAGATAGAGGCGCGGGTGATAGCGGTTGCCATATTGCCCCGGCGCCATGACGCGGATGCATTGGCCGGCAAGGCACTCGAACGAAGCATCCTCGCGGCGGAAGACGAGGTGGCGCACTTCCTCGGCTTCAGGCGGCGTCAGGCGTTCGGAGCGCACCAGCGTGGCGGTATGGAGGGTGGCAGCAGACATCGGGCAACCTCATGAAGAATCGAATTGGGCAATAATACCCGAGCGCCCATGCAGCCCTCAGGCACAGCAGCGATCGCCTCGTGAACGCCCTCTCCCGCTTTTTCCTGCCGACGCCCTCCGCGAGCAGCCTGCTCAAGGCGGGCCAACGCGATCCCTGGCCGGTCGTCTTCGTCCTCCTCGCGTGGTGGATGTTCTCCTGGATCGCCGCCAGCGAATACAGCCGGCACTTGCATGAGGAGCATTACCAAAAGACGCTCACCGAGGCGCACCAGCAGGCCGAGCTGATCGGCAATGGCATCAACGAATCGATCAACCTGTTGCGTCAGTCGGCCGCCGTGCTGACCTTCTCCGAGCAGACGCAGCGCGAGCTCAAGCGCTTCGGGCCCGACGTCCAGCCGCTCGACAAGGAAATCGCCAAGCCGCGCTGGTCGAATGATCCGGCCTTGCTCGAACTGAACCGCTTCCTTGCCGCCGCAGCGACGCGGCTGGGCGCCGACCATGCCTTCGTGATCAACGCTGCAGGCGATTGCATCGCTTCGAGCAACTTTGAACAGCCGACGAGCTTCGTCGGCACCCACTACGCCGACCGCAAGTATTTCATCGAGGCGCGCGCCGGCAAGCCCGGCAGCCAGTATGCGGTCGGCCGCACGACCGGCATCCCGGGCCTGTTTTTCTCTCACCCGGTGTTCGCCGACGGCCGCTTCATCGGCCTTGTCGCCGTCAAGCGCGATTTGAGCTACTACCAGACGAGCCTTTCGCAGGCGTTTCTCACCGACAGCCAAGGCGTCATCGTGCTCGCCGATGACAAGTCGCTCGAAGGGCGCACGCTGCCAGGGGCTGCCGCCTTGCGGCTTTCCGAGGAGGAACGCCGCCGGCAATACCGGCAGGCTTCACTCGAGCCGCTCACGATCGAATATCGCCGCGCCGCCGACTTTCCCTGGCTCGTCTGGATCGATGCATCCCCCGTGCCGGTCGTGATGAGCCGGAAGTTTTTGCCCGATGCCGAACTGACCCTCCACGTGATCCGCCCCGAAAGCGAATACCCGCGCATCGAGCAGCAACGGCCCTGGCTCTTTCTGCTCTTGGCCGTCTCCGGCAGCATGGTGATCATCGCCGTTGCGGCCCTCATGCTCCATCTGCGGCTGTTGCACCATGCGCGCGCCGTCGCCGAGGCCGCCAGCCGCGCCAAGAGCCAGTTCGTCGCCAATGTGAGCCATGAAATCCGCACGCCGATGAATGGCATCATCGGCATGAGCACGCTGCTGCTCGACGAGGAGCTTACGCCAGCGCAGCGCGAGGGCATCACGCTCATCAAGAACAGCGCCGAGGCGCTCTTGGCGATCATCAACGACATCCTCGATTTTTCGAAAGTCGAGGCCGGCAAGCTCTCGCTTGAAGCGAGCCCCTTCGCGCCGCGCGCCCTCCTGAGCGAGCTCGGCGAATTCTTCAGCCCGCAAGCGGCCCAAAAGCATCTTGCCTTTCGCATCGACATCGATGCGGCGGTGCCCGAACGCCTCGTCGGCGATGCAGGCCGCTTGCGGCAGATCCTCACCAATCTCGTCGGCAACGCGATCAAATTCACCGAGACGGGCGAGGTCTGCCTCAAAGCGGAACTTGCTTCGTCCGCCCCCTTGCGCCTGCGCTTTACGATCCGCGATACCGGCATCGGCATCGATGCCGCCGCCTTGGCGCGCCTCTTTCAGCCCTTCGAGCAGGCGGATGGCTCGCTCACCCGCCGCTATGGCGGCACGGGCCTCGGCCTGTCGATCTCGAAGCGGCTCGCCGAACTGATGGGCGGCAACATCGAGGCGAGTTCCACGCCGGGTGAGGGCAGCGTCTTCGTCGTCACGCTGCCCTTTGCGCCTGCTACTTCAGCAGAGCCGGCCGAGCCCTCGCTCCCCGCTCCTCGCCCCGCCTTTGCCCATCATGCGCAGGTGCTCGTCGTCGAGGACAATGCCACCAACCAGCAGGTCGTCACGCGTATGCTCGACAAGCTCGGCCTGCGCGCTTCCCTCGCCGCCGATGGCGAAGAGGCGATCGCCATGCTCTCCCGCCTGCCCCACGATCTCGTGCTGATGGATTGCCAGATGCCGGTCATGGATGGCTTCGAGGCAACGCGCCGCATCCGCGCCGGTGCCGCCGGCGAGGCGGCGGCGCGCCTGCCGATCATCGCCATGACGGCCAATGCGATGACCGGCGACCGCGAACGCTGTTTCGCGGCGGGCATGAACGACTTCCTCGCCAAGCCCGTCGCGCTCGAAGCGCTGGCGGCCAAGCTCGCCCAGTGGCTGCCCGTCGCGCCCTTGCCGCCGGCGGCCGAGCCGGCTGCGCCCAGCGCGGCCGGAAGCGAGAGCGAGATCTTCGATGCCCACCGCCTCGTCGCTCAATTGGGCGGCGATGAGGCGCTCGCCCGCGACATCGTCGCCGTCGCGCTCGAGGATCTGCCGGCCAACCTCAATGCGCTTGACGAGGCGCTCGCCGCCAGCGATGCCCCCACCGCCGCACGGCGGGCGCATACGTTGAAGAGCCTCGCCAATCAGCTCGGCGCAGCCCGCTTCGCCGCGCATTGCAAGCGCTTCGAAGCGGACTTGCGCGAGGGAAAGCTCCCCGATGCAGCGGCGCTCGCTGCACTGCATGCGCAATACGAGCAGCTGCGCGCAGCGCTCACCCTTTGGCTTGGCCGCTAAAACACCCCATGCCTGCCGCCTTATCCCCTGATGCGCTCGACTGGGGCATCGCCGCGATCTTCGCGATCGTCTATCTCGGCATGTTCCTGGGCGGCCTGCCCAAGCTCAAGCTCGACCGCACTGGCATCGCGCTTTTGGGCGCGATCGCGATGATCGGCAGCGGCGCGCTCGATCCGGCTGCCGCCGTCCAGGCCATCGACCTGCCGACGATGCTGCTCCTTTTTTCTTTCATGGTCGTCTCGGCGCAGATGCGGCTGGGCGGCTTTTACAGCGCCGTGACACGCGGTATCGCCGCCTGGCCGCTTTCCCCGCCACAGCTCTTGGGCGCCTTGATCTTCGTCGCGGCCGCGCTCTCGGCGGTGTTTTCGAACGACGTCGTGTGTCTGGCCATGACGCCGATCGTCGCGCGCATCTGCCTGGCGCGCGGCCTGCCGCCGCTGCCCTTCCTCGTTGGCCTCGCCTGCGCGGCCAATCTCGGCTCGGCAGCCACCCTGATCGGCAATCCGCAGAACATGCTGATCGGCGCGGTCAAGCGGCTCGATTTCGCCGCCTATAGCGCCGCCGCGCTGCCGCCCGTAGCGCTCTCACTGCTGCTTCTGTGGGGCTTCCTCGCCTGGCGGCTGCCAAGCGCACCTGCCGTCCCACCAGCGCCGAGTGTGGCGGCCGAGGAAGCGCCCGCCTTCGATCGCTGGCAGAGCGCGAAAGGGCTCCTCATCGCCACGGCGCTCCTCATCGTCTTTCTCTTCACGAGTTTCCCGCGCGAAGTGGCCGCCCTCATCGCCGCCGGTCTCTTGCTCCTGTCGCGCCGCTTCCATTCCTCACAGGTGCTCGGTTTCGTCGATTGGGAGCTCCTGGTGCTCTTTGCCGGCCTTTTCGTCGTCAACCATGCCTTCGAGACCACGGGACTTGCCGCCGCGGCCTTCCAGTGGCTCGCCGAGCAGGGGCTGGCCTTGCACGAACCCGCCTCGCTCGGCCTCGCCACGATCCTGCTCTCGAACCTCGTCTCGAACGTGCCGGCCGTGATGCTGCTCTTGCCCGCCATCGGCAGCGTAAAAGCGGCCCACCTGCTCGCGCTTTTTTCCACCTTTGCCGGCAATCTGCTGCTCGTCGGCTCGATCGCGAATCTGATCGTCGCCGATCTCGCGAAGAAGGACGGCATCGAGATCGGCTGGCTCGAACACGCTCGGATCGGCGTGCCGATCACCGTGGGCAGCGCCGCGCTCGTCTGGCTCTGGCTTGCGTGAGCTTCAGCAAGCCGCTCCAATGTTGGACGGAAAGCGGCCGGGCGGGCGGCGATTTGTGAGCGGGCGGGGCATCCGTTTCTGATCAATGACTTCAGAGGAGCGAAACGGCGCGCTGCCCGAGGAGGGCCAGCGCGCGCTCCGCGGCGAGGACGCCGCGGTAATTCGCTTCCTCGCATAGCGACAGGCCTGAAACGTCGGCATGCGCGAAGAACACGCGCCCCCAGCCGGCGGCAAGCATCGCGCGCGAGCCGCCCCAGAGCAGGCCCGGCACGGGCCGCACCATCGCATGGCCGTGGCGGTGAATGTCGAGCCGCTTGGTGAGTCGGCCGATGTCGGCATGGGCGCGGGAAAGCTCGGCGAGGATCAGCGCCGCCCATTCGGGCTGGCTGCGGCGCAACAGCAGCTCGCGCGCGGCAGCGGGCGGCATCTCGGCGAGCGCATGGTAGTAGGTGAGCACCGTCGGCCCCGGCGCGGCGGAAAGATGCTGATGCGTCGCGACGACATAGCCGAGCGCCGGGCTGCCATAGAGCACATTGTCCCAAGCGAGCCCCGCGCCGGCACCTGCCGCGGGCGGCGCGGAAAGCGTCAGATTCGCGACGAGCCAAGGCGCCGTCTCGGCCCGGCAGGCAGCTGCGATCGGCGCGGGCAGCCCGGCGGCCACCTTGGGCAGCATGAAAGGCGGCGCGGCCCAGACGATCGCCTCGGCCTCGATGCGCAGGCTGCGCCCTTCCGCGGCAAGCCAAAAGTCGGCGCTTGCCCGACGGCGCGTCTGCGCGAGGCGAAAGGCGAGCGCACCCGTGACGAGCCGGTCGGCAAAGCGAGGCGCCAGCCGCTTGACGATCCAGCCATTGCCCTCGGGCGCGGTGAGCACCGTCTCGGGCGCAGCATTGGCCGCTTCGCCATTGCGGCAGGCGAAGTAATGCAGCCCCGCCCAGGCCGAAGTCTCGGCCGCGCGCGTGCCGAAGTCGTCGCGGCAGCAGTAATCGACATACCAGTAAAGTTCCGGACTGGTCAAGCCATGGTCGAAGAGCCACTGCCGCATCGTGATGCCATCGAGCGAACGCCAGCGCGGCGCGGGCGAAGAAAAGGCTAGCGGCAGGGCAAAGGCGCGCCGGCCCGCTTCGTCGCGCGCTTCGCGCAATGCCTGCATGAGGTCGAAAAAGCGCGCGTATTCTTCGCGCACCGCTCGTGAAACCCCCAGCCGCGGCAGGAGCCCCTCTTCCCAGAAGCCTTGCCGATAGACGCGCTCCTGGGGCGCGGCGCACAAGAGCCGCTCATCGTAATGCGGCCGCGCCGCCTGCGGATCGCCCTCGAGCGCGCCGAGATCGGCGAGCAGCTCGCGCAGCGCGCGCGCCTCGCGCGTCGGCAAGGGCAGGTAGTGGGCGCCCAGGGGATAGGCCGAGACCTCGTTTTCGGCAAAGCGCGCATTGCCGCCCGGCGCCTCTTCCAGTTCGTAGATCAGGAAATCGCGCAAGCCCGCCCGCTCGAGCCGCCAGGCGGCCGACAGCCCCGCGATGCCGGCGCCGACGATCAACAGCGGCACGCGGCGCGTCTCGGAGGGCGCGGGGAAATCGCCCGCGCGCAGCCGATGGCCGAGCGCGAAATCGCCGCCGGAGAGCGTCCCTGGCGGCAAGGGCGGGGCGCTCTTCTTCGTGCAGGCGATGAGCGGCAGGCTCGCCGCCACGGCGAGGAAGTCGCGCCGCCTCATCGCACAGCGTGCCGCCACTCGGCTTCGAAGAGGCGCACGAGGTTTTGCTGGTTGAGGCGGTTGGGCTCGGCCGGCAGGCGCGCCATGTCGGCCGGAAAATCAAACATCGCGCGCGCCGTTTCCGGCGTGAGAAACTTAAGCGGCACGGTAAAGGTCTCGGGCGGCCGGTATTCCTCGCGGCCGGCGAGGATGAAGCCCCATTCGCCGAAAGAAGGCACCAGCGCGTGATAGGGCGCCGTCTTGAAGCCGGCGTCTTCGAGCGTCGCCACCACGGTCCAGAACGACTGTCGCGCATAAAACGGCGAGGTCGCCTGCACGACGAGCCGCCCGCCCGGCGCGAGATGGCGTTTGAGCAAGCGGTAAAACGGCACGGAATAGAGCTTGCCAAGGCTGTAGTTCGAAGGATCGGGAAAATCGGCGACGATGAAGTCATAGCTTTGCGCTTCCTCTTCGAGCCAGCGCACGGCATCCCGATTGACGATGCGCAGGCGCGGCGAATTGAGCGCATCGCCATTCAGGCGCCGCAGCAAGGGCGCCGTCGCAAAGAGCCGCGTCATCGCCGGATCGAGATCGACGAGGGTCACCGACTCGATCTGCGGATACTTGAGGATCTCGCGCACCGCGAGCCCGTCGCCGCCGCCGAGCACGAGCGCGCGCTTGGCCTGCGGCAGGTTAGCAAGCCCCGGATGGACGAGCGCCTCGTGGTAGCGGTATTCGTCCTGCGAGGAAAACTGCAGGTTCTGGTTGAGGAAGAGCCGGATGTCGTCGCGCTGGCGCGTGATGACGATGCGCTGGTAGGGCGAAGTCTCGGCATGGATCACCGGATCGGCATAGAGCCAGCTCTCGGCCTGGGTCGTGAGCCAGCCCGCCGCGACAAAGCCTGCCCCGAGGATCGCGAAGGCTCCCCAGGCGGCGAGCTTGAGCGCTAAGCGCCCCGCGAACTCGGCGCGAAAAAGCCATAAGGCCCACAGCGCCACGCCGGCATTCAAGAGGCCGAAGAGGAAGCCGGTGCGCACGAGGCCCAGATGCGGCGCCAAGAGCAGCGGAAAGAGGATCGACACCGCGAGCGCGCCGAGGTAATCGAAGGAGAGCACGCGCGCGACGAGCTCGTTGAAGGCCACCTCGCGCCTCAAAATGCGCATGACGAGCGGGATCTCGAGGCCGACCAGCACGCCGACCGCGAACACGGCAAGATAAAGCAGCACGCGAAACGGCCCCAGCTCGGCGGCGAAGGAGATGAAGAGCAGCGCGGCGGCACAGCCGCCCAGGAGCCCGACGGCGATTTCGATCCTGACAAAGGCGCCGACGAGATCGCGCTCGATGTATTTCGAGAGCCAGGAGCCGACGCCCATCGCGAAGAGATAGGCGCCGATGACGGTGGAAAACTGCGTGACCGAATCGCCGAGGAGATAGGAGGCGAGCGCGCCGGCGACGAGCTCATAGGCAAGCCCGCAGGCGGCGACGACGAAGACCGAGGAAAGCAGCGCGAGTTGCAGGCGCGGCGTCGCGGGGAGATCAGGATTGCTCATCGGAATTTTCGTCGCAAGCGCCCCGCTGGCAAGGCGCGCGGCGCGCAGCGACCAAGACATGACGCGGCGTTAGGCGCGGGAGCGAGCAGCGTGCAACGCAGCCAGCGGGGCGCGCAGCAAAAAATTCAGCCATGGATCGCGGCGGCGACGACGAGCGCAATGCCGAGGCACATCGCGGCGACGACGGTGGCGAGCGGCTGGTTTTTCTTCTCGACGATTTCCTTCCACAGCTCATACGGCGTGAATTTGTCGACGACGACGAACGAGACCCAGAACACGACGACGCCGAGGATCGAGTAAATGAGCGAGTTGAAGAAGATCTTGAGGTTGAAGAAGTCCATCGCGGTTCTCCTACTTGTGAAAGACGGGGCGGCTCGTACCGCGCTGCGGGGCGCTCTGAACGGTCTCGTCGAAGAGCCCGACGCCCTTGCTCTGCCCCCAGGCATAGAGCGCGAGGGCCAACAGGCCAACGACGAGATAGAAGCGCGGCATCGTTACTCCTCCTCCTCGCTCTCGGTCACGATCGGATGATCGCTCTCGGCCCAGCGCGCCACCTCGAAATTCCACTGGCGGTAGCGCGAAAAGAGCGGAAAGAGAGCGAGAAAGAGCCAGACGAGAATCAAAGACGAGGTGCGCGAGCCGGGAATACTGACGCGCGTTTCGACCTGCACCGGCGGGCTGGCCGGATCGAGCTCGGCTTCGATGGCGAGCCGGTACTCGCCCGGCGGCAGATCGGTGAAGACGATGGCATCCTCGCGCGACCCTTCCGCCCAGTGCTCGCCGTCTTCGACGCCTTCGTAACGCTGGAGCTCGCGAACGACCTGCCAGCTCTCGCCGGTCTCCTCGTTCGCAAGCACGAGTTGCAGGCCGATCCAGTTGTTGGCGAGGTTGGTGCTGCTTGCCACTTCGAGCAGCGGCGTCTTTGCCTCGAGGCGGAAGGCGGGCAGCAGCTGCGGCTCATCGTCTTCCGGCGAAAAACTCAGCGTCTGGCGCACCAGCGTGCCGCCGGGGCCGGCGACGAGGAGCACGAGATGGATCAGCAAGGCGGCGAGCGCAAAGCGCCAAAAGAGCTTGCAGACGCGCCGGTGGCTCGCCTCGCGCGGATTGGGCTGGTTGGCGAAGACGCCGCGCGGCGCGGGCAGGGGCGTTGCCAGCTTGAAGGCGGCGGCGATCTCGGCCGGCTCGACATACTCGGCGCGCGTCCAGGTCACTTCCTCGGCCGTCCTCTCGCGCGAGAGCATCCAAGGCGGCGCGATGTAGTCCGAGACCTGCGCGCGCTCGTCAATGCGCACCTGCCAGGGAAACTCGCCGAGCACGACATCGACGCGCGCCTCATAGTCCTGGAAATGCCGGAACACCTCACGGCCGACGATGGCGCGATCCGCCCGCGCGGCCACGCTTTGGGTAAGCACGCGCGCGAGGTTCCAGTGGCCGTCGTATTCGGTGAGCCAGACGAGCGCATTGTCGGGCCCGAGGCAGACGTATTCGCCCCAGCAGTAGTCGATGCCCTCGGCCTTCATGCAGCGGCGCATGAAACCGACCACTTCGAGCGCTTCGCCGCGCAAGACGCCGCGGCTGCCAAGCGGCAGCCGCGGCGCGGCGAGCGCGCGGCTGACGGCGGCAATGAGCTTCACCTCGTCGCTCGCGGCATCGAGCAGCGCGCCGCAGCCGGTGCAGCCGACCGTGACGATGTCGGCATGCTTGACCTGCAAGGGCGCGCCGCAGTTCGGGCAATTGAAGGCACGCGCGGCCACGGCGGGCGCCGGCGGCCGCTCGCGCAGATTGCGCCAATCGAGGCGCTTGAAATCGACGCGCTCGCCGACGAAGACGAGCGGCCGGAGTGGGTCGTCGCTGTAATCGAGCGTGACGAAGCTCTCCGGCCCGCCTTGTGTATCACGCAGATCGACGACGGGGGCCGGATAACCCGCGCCAACCTTGAACGGCAATTCCCCTTCGCCGGCCACGCAACGGGCAGCGAGCTTGTTGGTCACGGTATAGCTGCGGCCATTGACGCTCACGATCTCGCCGACCTCGATGTTTTCGAAGGCCGGCAAGGCTTCGCGCACCGTCTGGGGCAAGCTCAGCACGTATTCGCCGCCGGATTCCGAAAGCCAGCCGCTCGCGCCATCGTCGAAGAGGAGATGCCACTCGTTCCAGCGCCCCTGCGCCCATTCGAGCTGCAGCCGGCCGATCAGCGAAAAGCGCTTGCCGCGCCAGGTGCCTTGCGCGCCTCGCTGCAGGGGCGAGCGGTCTGGGAGCAGCGCGGCCATCTTGCCCAAATCGTCCAAGGCCGCGCCACGGCGCAAGAGCGTGCTTTGGCAATAGTCGCAGACGGCGAGGATCGAGGCCGAGGACTTGAACTCGACCGGCGCGCCGCAGGAGGGGCACTGGGCCGACTGGGCCATGCGTCAACCGAGCTTTTTGAGCAGTTCGGCTTTCTTGGCGTCAAATTCGGCCTGCGAGAGGATGCCCTTCGTGACCAGGCCATGCAGCTTCTCGATGGTGGCGATCACTTCGTCGGGCGAGACGGGCAGCGTCGCCGAGACCGGCGTGCTCGAACTCGGCGCTGGCGGGACGGCGGGATTCATCGCCTGTGCCATCGCCGCCGCGACTTGCTGGCCGACGCCAAAACCCACGCCGACGCCGGCGCCCAAGCCTGCGAGGCCGCCCTCGTTGGCCGCCGCGAGCGGAATCGCCTCGGCGGTCTGGAAACGCGTGTATTCGTTCATGCCGCCCATGATGTTCACGCCGATCCGCTTGTCGAGCAGCGCCTGCAATTCCTCGGGCAGCGAGATGTTCTGCACCACGAGGCTGTCCAAAGCAAGGCCATAGCTCTTGAACAAGGGTTCCACCGCCTCTTTGAGCGCCTGGCCGAACTCGAGCTGGTTGGCCGCCA
Source organism: Rhodocyclaceae bacterium (assembly GCA_026415155.1). Lineage (GTDB taxonomy): Bacteria > Pseudomonadota > Gammaproteobacteria > Burkholderiales > Rhodocyclaceae > Sulfuricystis. The sequence continues at coordinate 29,004 of JAOAHQ010000034.1, read as the reverse complement.
TGTCGATGAAGGGCATGCCGGATTCGCCGAAGAGGTCGGCGATGTGGGCGACGATGCTGTTTCTGAGCTGCCCTTCGAGCTCCTCGCTCGTGTATCGCTCGCGCGTGCCCGAGACGGTGAGAAAAAACACCGCCGGATCGACGATGTGATAGGCATAGATGCCGAAGGCCCGCAGCCGCACCATGCCAAACTCCTTGTCGCGGATCGTCACCGGATTCGGCGTGCCCCACTTGCGGTCGAGCTTCTGCCGCGTGCTGAAGAAATAGACGTCGGACTTGAACGGCGACTCGAAGAGCTTGTCCCAGTTCTTGAGATAGGTGAGCACCGGCAGCGTCTGCGTCGTGAGCTTGTATTGCCCTGGGCCGAAGACATCGGCCACCTTGCCTTCGTTGACGAACACGGCCATCTGCGATTCGCGCACGGTAAGCGCCGCGCCATACTGGATTTCGAAGTCGGCCATCGGAAAGCGCCAGGCGAGCGTCTCCTCGTCCTCCTCCGTCCAGTGGATGATGTCGATGAACTGCTTCTTGATGAAATCCATCAGCGCCATGGCCCGCCTCCTGTGAAGAGAATGCAGCGATAATACCGCCATGATTTCCCCCTCTGCCATCGTGCCGTTTTCCATCGCCCGCCTGCCACGCATCGAATTCGGCAGCGGCAGCCTCAAGAAGCTGCCGGAGATCGTCGCCGGCTACGGCCGCCGCGCGCTCCTCGTCACAGGCAAGAAGAGCTTTCTCAATTCGCCGCACGCCCCCTGGCTCTTCGACGCCTTGCGCCAGCGCGGCATCGCGTGGGAAATCGTCAAGGTCTCAGGCGAACCCACGCCGGACTTCATCGACGAGAGCGTCGCCGCGCTGCGCCAGGACGATTTCGACGTCGTCGTCGGCATCGGCGGCGGCTCGGCGCTCGATGCCGCCAAGGCGATTGCCGGTCTGCTGAAACCCGGCAACTCGGTGCTCGACCATCTCGAAGGCGTCGGCCCGGAATTGCCCTATCGCGGCCCGGCCACGCCCTTCGTCGCCGTGCCGACCACGGCCGGCACCGGCTCGGAAGCGACCAAAAACGCCGTGCTCTCGGTGCCCGGCCAATACAAGAAATCCTTCCGCAGCGAGCTGCTCGTTGCCGAGTGGGCCGTCGTCGATCCGGATCTCCTCGCCAGCTGCCCGCCGCCGCTCATGGCCGCCGACGGCATGGACGCCTTCACGCAACTCTTGGAAAGCTTCGTCTCGACGCGCGCCAATCCGCTGACCGACGCGCTGGCGAGAAGCAGCCTCATGGCCGTCAAGGACGGCCTGCTCGCGCTCTATGCCGAACAGTCTCCGGCGGCGCGCGAGCAGATGGCCTATGCTTCGCTCGTCTCGGGCATTTGCCTTGCGCAGACAGGCTTGGGCGCCGTGCATGGCCTTGCCGCGCCCTTGGGCGCCTTCTTTCCGATCCCGCATGGTGTAGCCTGCGGCACGCTGCTTGCCGCCGCGACGGCTGCCAACATCGCCGCGCTCAAAGCACGCCAGCCCACAAGCGCCGCGCTGCCCAAATACGCGGAGATCGGCCGCCGCTTCGCAATGCAGAAGGGCTTGAACGGCGACGAGGCGCGCGCCTTTCTCCTCGCCACGCTGCGCGAGTGGGAAACGCAGCTTGCCCTGCCGCGCTTGTCGGCCTTCGGGGTGCATGAGGCCGACTTACCGCGCATCGTCGCGAATAGCCGCGGCAGCAGCATGAAGACCAATCCAATCGAACTGACCGACCAAGAACTTTCCGCCATCCTCGCCGCACGACTATGAACGACGCGCTCATCGAGATCGAGAATCTTCACTTCGCCTACGGCGAGCACCAGGTGCTCAAGGGCATTGACCTTGCGATCCCGCGCGGCCAGGTCGTCGGCATCTTGGGCGTCTCGGGCGCCGGCAAGAGCACCTTGCTCAAGCTGATCGGCGGGCAGCTCAAGCCCCAACGCGGCAGCGTGCGCTTCAACGGCCAGATCGTCCATGAGCTCGATCAGGACGGCCTTTACCGCCTGCGCCGCGACATCGGCATGATGTTCCAGGCCGGCGGCCTCTTCTCCGACCTCACCGTCTATGAAAACATCGCCTTTCCGATGCGCGAGCTCACCGATCTCACCGAAGAGCTCATCCACGACCTCGTGCTCATGAAACTCCATGCCGTCGGCTTACGGGGGGCGGCGCAGCTCACCCCCAACGAGCTTTCCGGCGGCATGGCGCGGCGCGTCGCGCTCGCCCGCGCCATCGCCCTCGATCCGCTCCTCACGATGTACGACGAGCCTTTCGCCGGCCTCGATCCGATCTCGCTCAACGTCATCGCCCAGCTCATCCGCCGCTTGACCGAGGCGCTTGGCTCCACCGCCATCGTCGTCACCTACGATGTTTCCGAAACCTTGAAGATCGTCGACTACGCCTGCTTCATCCATGACGGCGTCGTCATCGAGGCCGGCACTCCAGAAGAGCTCGAAGCCTCGCTAAATGCCTCCGTCGATCAGTTCATCCACGCCAAGCCCGACGGCCCAGTGGCCTTTCATGCGCCCGCGCCGCCGCTGGCGAGCGATTTCGGCCTTGGCCGCTAAACAGAGGAGGAAACATGCCGATCCACGGCAAGCCGATCGAAGAACGCATCGCCTGGCTGTTCGAGCTCGCCGAGCGCCACGGCGCCGAATTCCGCAGCCCCGAGGCGAGCCTCGCCCGCCGCCGTTATCTCGCCGAGCACCCGACCGCCATCGTCGTCATGAAGTGCATGGACGGGCGTGTCAACATCCCGGTGGTGACCAACACGCCCGTCGGCATCCTGATGCCGCTGCGCAACCTCGGCGGCCGCTTCGATCTCGGCTGGCCGCACCTGGGCGAGGTGCTCACGCATCACGTCCTGCAGATGGTCGGGATGGGGCGGCGCGTGCTGATCCTCGTCACCTATCACTTCTCCAAGGGCAGCCGCGAGCGGGGCTGCGCCGGCTTCCACTACGACACCGCCGCGGCGATCCGCCATACCCATGAGATCAAGCGCCAGATCGAGCACATCTTCGGCGCCGCGCACGGCACCGTCTATCCGCTCATCGTCGGCCTCGAGACCGACGAGGATGCGCTGATCGTGCATGGCGCGGGCGAAGCGCGGCTCGACCTGGCCGCGCTCGGCGAAGCCGAACGGCCGCAGCTCGCCGAGCGGCTTGCCGCGCTCCTGCCCGACATGCCGGCGCAGATGCGCGCCGATCTCCTGCCGCTGCTCGAAGGCAATCTCGCGCGCATCGCCACGGTGCGCGCACAGATCGCGCGGCATGAGCGCCAGCTCGACTTCGACCACCGCGAATGGATGATCTGCTTAGGCCGCGGCTTCGACTTTTTGCACACGCCGAACGTCGCGCTGATCATCGGCCCCTACAGCCCGAAGCTCGACGAGCCGGTGCGCACCGCCGCCTCGATCATCGAGGCCAACATGGCCGCTGGCCGCATTCCCGATGATGGTTTTTTGCTCTTGTCTTCCGCGCCGTATGACGAGATCGGCGTCGACCGCGCGCGTGCCGAGCTCAAAAGCCGCTTTCTCTCCGGCTTTGCCGCTGAAGTGATCCGCGCCGAGTTTCCCACGCTCGCCGGCAAGATGACGATGCGCACCGCGGTGCTCGACTGGCGTTCGCGGCAGCTGGAGGTCATCGGGGCCGAGGATGCGGCGCAGTGTGCCGTCCCGCCGGCGCCGACTTTCAGCGCGTCCTAACCGCGGCGAGGATGCCCTGCATCAGGGTAAGGGGTGTCGGCGGGCAGCCGGGCACCTTGACGTCGACGGGAATGACCGCCTCGACCGGCCCGACGGTCGCATAGTTCGGGCCGAACAGCCGGCCGACCTCGCCGCAGCCGCAGCCGCAATCGCCGACGGCGACGACGAGCTTGGGATCGGGCGTGCACGCGTAAGCGATCCTGAGCGCGTTCTCCATGTTCTTCGTCACCGGGCCGGTGACGAGCAGCATGTCGGCATGCCGGGGACTGGCGACAAACTTGATGCCGCGGCCTTCGAGGTTGTAATAGGGGTTGTTGAGCGCGTGGATTTCCAGCTCGCAGGCATTGCAGGAGCCCGCGTCGACCTCACGGATCGTCAGCGCACGGCCGAGGATCTTCAGGATCTCGTCGTTGAGACGATCGATCTCTCTCTTGGCGTCGCCGACTTCGGGCGCGGGTTCGCTGACGAGGCCGGTCTTGACGATGCGCTTGAGGAGCTGAAGCATCAGATATCCTGCCCGGAATACGAGAGGTTGAACGACTTGTTGATGAGCGGGAAGTCGGGCACGATGTCCTGCATCACCGCGTGTTCGAGCGCGGGCCAGGCCTGCCACGAGGGATCGTGCGGATGCAGGCGCGCGATGCGCCCCGCGGCGTCGAGACGCACGCCGACCACCACCTCGCCGCGCCAGCCCTCGACGACACCCAGGCCCTCGGCATACGGCACCGGCGCGACCTCGCGCCGCAATTCGCCGGCGGGCAGGCCGACGGCGAGCTCGCGCAAGAGGCGCAGCGATTCGAAGACCTCGTCGAAGCGCACCGCGACGCGCGCGGCGACGTCGCCGCGCTCATCGGTGGCCGGCCGCACGCCGAGCTTCGCATAGGGCGGCGGCGGCGTATAGCCCTGCCGGTAGGCGCGGCCATCGAGCAGCACCCCGGTGGCGCGCGCCGCGATGCCGGTGAGCGAAAACTCGCGCGCCAGGGCAGCGTCGATGGCGCCGGTGGTGAGGAAGCGATCCTGGAGTCCCGCATGCGCGTCGTAGATCGCGCGCAGCTCGGCGACCTCGCGGCCGATCGCGTCGCACTGCTCGACCATCGCGGCCAGCGCGCGCGCATCCGGCTCATGCGCAACGCCGCCCGGGACGATGCTGTCCATCATGAAACGGTGGCCGAAGAGTTCGGCGGACATACGCACCCAGTCTTCCTTCAGGCGGAAGAACTGGGCGAGGCCGAAGGCGAGCGCCGCGTCGTTGCCGAGCATGCCCAGATCGCCGAGGTGGTTGGCGATGCGCTCGCGCTCGAGGATCAGCGCGCGTAGGGCGAGTGCGCGCGGGGAAGGTTCGACGCCGCAGGCGGCCTCGACGGCAGCGGCGTAGGCCCAGGCATAGGCGCAGGTGGAGTCGCCGGAAACGCGGCCGACGAGCTTCGCGCCGGTGGCGATGTCGGCGCCGGTGCAGCGTTGCTCGACGCCCTTGTGCTGGTAGCCGAGGCGTTGTTCGAGGCGCAGCACGCGCTCGCCGACCACCGAGAAGCGGAAGTGGCCGGGCTCGATGATGCCGGCATGGATGGGGCCGACGGGAATCTCGTGCGCACCTTCGCCGCCGACTTTCACGAAGTCGTAATCGCTGGGCAGGTTGGCATGTTCCGGCGGCGCGCCGGCGTCGTGGCGCAGCGGGAACCAGCCGGCCGGCCAGCCGCCGTGGCGCAGCCAGGGGCGCTGGTCGCTGCCCGTGTGGCGGATGCCGACGAGATCATAGACGGCGCGCTGCATGCGGTTGGCGGCGGGAAACTTGGCGGAAAGATCCGGATAGACGGCATCGTCCGCGGGCAGTTCGAGGCGCAGCCAGGCGTGCCCGCGATCGAGACCGAACACGCAGTCGAGCTGGAAGCCCTGGCCCTCCTGCCGCCGGTCGGAACCCCACAGCGCGGCGAGGCGCCCGCCGGATTGCTGCACGGCGGCGGCAAAGTCCTTCAGTTCGTCGCCGTCCGCCGCGCGGCCGCGCCACACGGGCGCGCCCAGCCCCGGCTGCGGCGAAAAGTCGATGGGTACATCGTCGAAGAGGAACATGGCTAGCCCAGCATGCGCGCGGCCTCGTGGAACCAGCGCGCCAGATCAGGAGGAATCCACAGACCGAGCATCAGCACGAGCGCGAGATGCACGAACACCGGCGTGATCGCCGGAGCATGGGGCAGACGTTTTGCTTCCGTCTCGCCGAACACCATCGGCTGCACGCGGCCGAAGATCGCCGCGAAGGCGATGCCGAGGCCGAGCAGCAGCAGCGGCGTGGCCCACGGGTGGTGCTGCATCGCATGGGTGAGGATCATGAACTCGCTGGCGAAGACGCCGAAGGGCGGCATGCCGAGGATGGCGAGCGTGCCGAGCATCAGGCCCCAGCCGATCAGCGGGTTGATCTTGACGAGGCCGCGGATGTCGTCCATCCGCTGCGTGCCGGTCTTCTGCGCGGCATGGCCGACGGCGAAGAAGATCGCCGACTTGGTGAGCGAGTGCAGCGTCATGTGCAGGAGGCCGGCGAAATTGGCGATGGCGCCGCCCATGCCGAAGGCGAAGGTGATGATGCCCATATGCTCGATCGACGAATAGGCGAACATGCGCTTGATGTCCTTCTGCCTTGAGAGGAAGAAGGCGGCGACGAGCAGCGTGAAGAGACCGAAGCCCATCATCAGGTTGCCGGCGAAGCCGGCCGGCAGGGCGCCGTCGGCGAGCACCTTGCAGCGCAGGAGCGCATAGAGCGCGACGTTGAGCAGGAGCCCCGAGAGCACGGCCGAGACCGGCGTGGGGCCCTCGGCGTGGGCATCGGGCAGCCAGTTGTGCAAGGGGGCGAGGCCCACCTTGGTACCGTAGCCGACCAGCAGGAAGACGAAGGCGAGCGACATGATGGTCGGGTCGAGGAATGCCTTCGCGCCGACCAGGTGGGTCCACAACAGCGCGTTGCCGGTCTCGCCGAGCACGCGCTCGGCGGCGAAGTAGAGCAGGATGGTGCCAAAGAGCGCCTGGGCGATGCCGACGCCGCAGAGGATGAAGTATTTCCAGGCCGCTTCGAGGCTGGCCGGCGTGCGGTAGAGCGAGACGAGCAGCACGGTGGTGAGGGTGGCCGCCTCCATCATGACCCACAGCAGGCCGAGGTTGTTGGTGGTGAGCGCCGCGAGCATCGTGAACATGAAGAACTGGTACATGCTCTTGTAGAGCCGCAGGCGCGGCACGGAGAGCTTGCCGCGCGCGCGTTCGTTCTTCATGTAGGGGCCGGAGAAGAGGCTGGTGGTGAAACCGACGAAGGCGGTCAGCGCGACGAAGAAGACGTTGAGCGAATCGATGAAGAACTGCTCGCCGAAGGCGAAGCGGGGGCCGAAGGCGACGATCTCGACGGTGAGCAGCACGGCGGCGAGGAAGGTGCCGGCGCTGGCGAGGATGTTGAGGTTGGGCGCCCAGGCGCGCTCGCCCGCCAACGTCAGCAGCGCGCCGCTGACGAGGGGGAGGGCGAGCATGACGACGAACATGTCCATCAGTGGTCCTTCAGGCGTTCCAGGTGGTGGATGTCGAGGCTGTCGAACTGGTCGCGGATCTGGAAGAAGAACACGCCGAGGATGATGACGCCGATCAGCACGTCGAGCGCGATGCCGAGCTCGACCACCATCGGCATGCCGTAGGTGGCCGAGGTCGCGGCGAGGAACAGGCCGTTTTCCATCGCCAGGAAGCCGACCACCTGGGTGATCGCCTTCTTGCGCGTGATCATCATCAAGAAGGCGAGCATCACGGTGGCAAGCGCAATGCCGAGCGTGCCGCGCGTGATGGTGGCGGACAGCTGCGCGATCGGCAGCGCGACGTTGAAGGCGACGACGACGAGCATGATCCCCACCAGCATCGTCGTCGGAATGTTGATGAGCGGCTCGACCTCGCCCTTGACGTGCAGGCGCTGCACGAGACGGCGCAGGATCAGCGGCAGCACGGCCACTTTGAGCGCGAGCGTCAGCGCGGCGGAGAAATAGAGGTGGGTCTGGCCGGTCTTCACGGCGACGATCAGGGTCGAGAGGAACAGTGCGAAACCCTGTAACGCGAACAGGTCGATGAGCTGCAGCACGCGCCGCTGCGCGAGCATCGCGAAGGCGAGCAACAGGATCGCCGCGGCGCACAGGTTGATGAGCTGGGCGGAAAGCGGCACGTCGCTCATACCCGCGTCTCCAGCAAAAGGCGCACCAGGAGGCCGAGCACCGCGAGCATGAAGGCGGTGCCGAGGAACTCGGGAGCGCGGAAGATGCGCATCTTGGCGTTCACGGTCTCGATCAGTGCGAGCAGGAAGCCGCCGATGGCGAGCTTGAGGATCAAAAGCGGCACCGCGGCGGCCAGCGCGAGCAGGTTGTCGCGCTCGGCGATGCCCCACGGAAAGAAGAAGGCGAGGCCGAGGCAGGAATAGGCGTAGAGCTTCAGGCTCGCCGCCCATTCGATGAGCGCGAGGTGGCGGCCCGAGTATTCGAGGATCATCGCCTCGTGGATCATCGTCAGTTCGAGGTGGGTGGCCGGGTTGTCGACCGGGACGCGCGCGTTCTCGGCCAGCGACACCATCGTGAAGGCGACGCCGGCGAAGGCGAGGCTCGGGTAGATGACGAAGTCGCGGTGGGCGAGGGTCGCGACGATGGCGGCGACCGAGGTCGAGTTGGCGATCATCGCGACGGTGAAGATCACCATCAGGAGCGCCGGCTCGGCCAAGAAACCGACCAGCATCTCGCGCCGGCCGCCGAGGCTGCCGAAGGCGGTGCCGACGTCCATGGCGGCGAGCGAGATGAAGAGGCGCGCGAGGCCGAACACGCCGACCAGCGCGAGCGCGTCGGCCGCCGGGGCGAACGGCAGGTCGGTCGACAGGCTCGGCACGATCGCGCAGGCGAGCGCCATCGCGCCGAAGACGACGAAGGGCGCGACGCGGAACAGCGAGGATGCGCCGTCGGCGAGCACGACGTCCTTGTTGAAGAGCTTGTGGAGCGTGTAGTAAGGCTGCCACAGCGGCGGCGCGGAACGGTTCTGCAGCCAGGCGCGGCACTGGTTCACCCAGCCCGTCAACAGCGGCGCGAGGAGGAGCGCGAGGACGAGGGCGAACAGTTGGCCGAGAATGCCTGCCACGCTCATGGCCGCGCCACCAGGATGAGCAGGATCAGGGTCAGGAAGCTGTACATCAGATAGACGGCGATGCGGCCGCCCTGCAGGCTGGCGACGAGCGCGGAGATCCGCGCCGCCAGCCGCGCGATCGGCACATAGAGCCAGTACCAGAAGTGATCCTCGACCTTGACCGCGTAGTAGGGCTCGCGGTCGCGGATGCTCGGGAAGTGGCGCTCCATGCGGAACACCGGCTCGAAGATGCGGCGGATCGGCTGCGAGAAGCCTTCGGCGGTGTCCTGGGCGCGCGGCCCCTGGAAGTGGTAGCCGCAGTCCCAGGCCGGCGAGCGGCGCAGGCGGCCATGGTAGAGGCGCTTGACGAGTCCGCGGCCGAGCCAGACCGAAAGCAGGATGATGCCGAGGAAGACGAGCGGTTCGTAGCTTGCGCGCTCGGGCGAGATCGGCGCGAGCATCCACCAGCCCTGCTCGCTCATGCGTTCGGCAAGCCCGGCGCCGAGCAGCTGGCGCGTCGCCGCGTCGAGGCGCAGGATCAGCGAGCCCGGCAGCACGCCGAGCAAGAGCGTCAGGAAGGCGAGCCAGACGAGGCCGGTCTTTTCCCACGGCCCCGCGTCGTGCGCCTCTTGGAGCGCCGGCTCGCGCATCTGGCCCAGAAAGACGATACCGTGGAACTTGACCATCGCGAAGCCGGCCAGCGCGGCCACCAAGACGACGACCGCCGCGGCGACGGGCACCACCATGTTGAGCCAGGCGTGCGGCAGGCCGGGCGAGAAGAGGAAGGCCTGCAAGAGCAGCCATTCGGAGACGAAGCCGGAGAGCGGCGGCAGGCCCGCGCCGGCGATGACACCGACGAGCGCGAGCCAGGCCACCCAGGGCATGCGGCGGATCAGGCCGCCGAGCCTGCCGAGGCTGCGCTCCTTCGTCGCGTGCAGCACCGAGCCGGTCGCCAGAAACAAGAGACTCTTGAAGCCGGCATGGGCGAGGCAGTGGTAGAGCACGGCGGTGAGCGCGAGCGCGGCGAGCGTCTCCATGCGGTAGGCATGGAAGAGCAGCGCCAGGCCAATGCCGACGGCCAGCAGGCCGATGTTCTCGATCGACGACCAGGCCAAGAGACGCTTCATGTCGGACTGCACCGTCGCGTTCAACACGCCGAAGAAGGCCGTGACGAGGCCAAAGGCGAGCGCGACGACGCCCCACCACCAAAGGGGTGTGCCGGCAAGGTCGAAACTCACGCGCAAGAGGCCGTAGATGGCGGTCTTCAGCATCACGCCGCTCATCAGCGCCGAGACCGGCGAGGGCGCGGCCGGATGCGCTTCGGGCAGCCAGACGTGGAGGGGCACGAGGCCCGCCTTGGCGCCGAAGCCAAGCAGCGCGAGCAGGAAGGCCATCGAGGCCCAGAAGGGCGAGAGCTCCTGCGCGCGCAGCGCGGCGAAGCGGTAGTCGCCGGACCCGCCGGTCATGACGCCGAAGGCGAGCAGGATCGCGAGGGCGCCGACATGCGCGATCAGCAGATAGAGGAAGCCGGCGCGGCGGATCTCGCCATGCTTGTGGTCGGTGGTGACGAGGAAGAACGAGGCGAGCGCCATCGTCTCCCAAGCGACCATGAAGGCGTAGGCATCGTCGGCCAAGAGCACCATCAGCATGCTGGCGAGGAAGAGATGGTATTGCAGGCAGAGCAGGCCGGGCACGCCGCCCGCGTCCTGGTGGCGGAAATACCCGGCCGCATAGAGCGAGATGCCGGCGGAGGCGAAGCCGAGCAGCAGGGCGAACACCGCCGCGAGGCTGTCGAGGCGCAGATGGAAAGGCAACTCGGGCAGGCCGATCGCCAGCACGGCGGTCTGGGGATCGCCGCCGAGGGCGAAAAGCCCTACCCCGCCGACGGCAAGCCCGACGAACGCGCCGGCCGGAAAGAGCGTCGCGGCGACGAAGCGCGCCTGGCGCGGCGCGGCGAGCCCCGCGAGCCCGACGGCCAGCCAGGCGCAGGCGGCGATCAGCAGGGCGTCGATGGAGAGCAGGCTGGGCATGTTGGGACGCGATTATAGGTGGGCGCGGAAAGTCGGCGCTGGCGGGACGGCAGGGTGCGCATGTTCAGGCGGCCTGGCGCGGCCGCAGCGGATCGGCGGCGACATCGCGCGCGCCGGCGGCGGCATAGATGGCTGCGAGCGCGATGTCGGCGGTGGCGTGGATGTTCTGCTGGCCGATGTAGTCGAACAGGCCGGTGGCGCGCATCACGTCGATGACCTGCTTCTTGAGGCCGGAGAACGCCACTGTCACGCCGACGGCGCGCAGACGCTCGACGAGATGGCGCACGACCTCCTCGCCCGAGGCGTCCATCTCGTTGATGCCGTTGGCGACGATCAAGAGATAAGGCGCCTTCGGATTGGCGGCCACGGCTTCGAGGATCGCCTCTTCGAAATAGGCGACGTTGGCAAAGTAGAGCCGGCCGTCGAAGCGCACGGCGGTGACGATCTCGGAAGCCGGCAGGTTGTTGACCTTGGCGTCGCGCAGCGTGCCGTCGTGGTAGCGGCCGAGGATGGCGACGCGCGGCGTCATCGTGCGGTAGAGGTAGAGCAGGATCGCGAGTCCCGCGCCGATCATGATGCCCTTGTCCAGATGCGGCGCGAAGGCGAGCGTGACGACGAAGGTGACGATGGCGGCGAGGCCGTCGTGCCGGTTGGCCTGCCAGGCGTGGCGGATCGCGCCGAAGTCGATGAGGCCCGCCACCGCCATGATGATGACGGCGGCGAGCACGGCCTGCGGCAGGTGGTAAAGGAGCGGCGTGAGGAAGAGCAGCGTGAGCAGCACGAAGACCGCCGTGATGACCGAGGACATGCCGGTCTTGGCGCCGGCGTTCATGTTCACCGCCGAACGCGAGAACGAGCCGGAAACGGGAAAGGCCTGGGTGAGGCTGCCGACGATGTTGGCGAGCCCCTGACCGATCAGCTCCTGGTTCGGGTCGATCTTGTCCTTCGTCTTGGCGGCGATGGCCTTGGCGATCGAGATCGCCTCCATGAAGCCGACGAGGGAAATCACGATCGCGGCCGACAGCAGGGCGGAAAAGGCGTCCCAGGAAAACTTCGGCAGGCTCGCCGAGGGCAGACCCTCGGGAATCCTGCCGACCACCTCGCCGCCGCCGGAGAGCTTGAGCATGCCGCTCGTGGCCTTGGCGATGCGCCAGCGATGGCCTTCCGTCTGCGCGCCCGCCGGCACCTTGCCGAGCGCGTAAAAGCGCGCCGGCGCACCATCGGCGCCGGGCACCATCTCGAAGACGAAGCTGCGCACCGCGCGGTTACGGCGGCGGTTCTCGTCCTCGCGGTCCTTGAGCTGGAGCTTGATGAGTTCGATCTCGTAGTTGAGCGTCACCGCCTCGTGGCTGCGGTCGCCCCCGCCCTTGTAAAGCTCGTGGAGCATGGCGTTCTTGGCGGCGATCTCGGCGTTGAGCTCGGCAATGCGCGCCTCGGCGCGCGCGAACTCATCGAGGAGCAGACGCGCCTCGGGTTCCTCGATCTGATCGAGCGTGGCCGTCATGTTGCGCTCGAAACCGATCTGCCAGGAAACGACGGTGGTGAGCGCCACGGCGATCAGCACGCCGGGCCAGCGCGGCCGCCACGTGCGGATCGCCCACATGAGGGCGATCGCCGCCATCCCCATCGCCAGCGTCGGCAGGTGCGTATCGCCCACTTGCTGCAGCACGCCCCAGATGTCCCGGACGAAGGACTCGGAGCGGCCCATCGGCACGCCGATCAGCTTGTTGACCTGCGACAGCCCGATGATCAGCGCCGCCGCGTTGGTGAAGCCGACGATCACGGGATGGGAGAGGAAGTTCACGACGACGCCGAGCTTGAAGACGCCCAGGGCCAGCTGGAAGACGCCGACCAGGAACGCGAGCTGGATCGCCAGCGCGACGAAAGCCTCGGAACCCGGTGCGGCCAGGGGCGCGAGCGAAGAGGCGGTGAGCAGCGAGGCCACCGCCACCGGCCCGGTGCCGAGTTGGTTCGAGGAGCCCCACAGCGCCGCCACGGCGACCGGCAGGCAGGCTGCGTAGAGGCCGTAGTAGGCGGGCAAGCCGGCGAGCTGGGCATAGGCCATCGACTGCGGCACGAGCACGAGGGCGACGGTGAGGCCGGCGATGAAGTCGGCGCGCAGGGTCTCGCCCCGGTAAGGCCGCCAGCGCAGGAAAGGAAACAGGGTCTTGAGGTTCATGGCAGGGCTTATCTTCGCGGCGCGGCGGTCACCAGCGGGCAGGCGAGCCTCGCCCACGGGTCGCTGCCGCGGTCCTCGGCCACCGTTTCCCAGCCTTCGAGGGAATCGATGACGACGGTCGAGATGCATTCGCGGGCATTGGCATAATCGACGATGTCGCGGCGGCGCAGGGCGGGCCGGATACTCAGGCTGCATGTCACGCCGGCCGCGCGCAGCGCGCGCAGGAAGCCGTCCAGTTCCGCGGGCAGGGTCTCGGCGGGCGCGCGCACGAGGATGTCGAGCTCCGCCTCCATGCGCTCGCACAGACTCTGCGCCGAGGCGAGCAGGCGCGGATCGACGCTGCCGGCGCGTACGGCGAGCAGGACCTTGCGAGGCGGGTGGTTTGAGCTCATGCCGTTCCCGGCGCAGCATTCGTGCCATCCCCACCGGCCCGCCCAAGCCCATGAAATGACTGGACATGCGCCAATGCAGATCCGCCCCTGGAGTGCTGCGAGATGCAACACCCCGTCGCCACGAAGCGCCTTGACGCTTTCCGGCACGGCCCAAGACGACTGTTGCACGACGAGCGGCATGGATTGCATAATGCAACCGATGAATCCTCCCGCCAGGCCCGCCGGCTCGCTGCGCCGCAAGATCGTCCTCGGCTATGCCGCCGTCGCGGCCTTCGTCATCGGCCTGTCGGTCTTTTCGCTGATCGAGATGCGGCTGCTCGAGACGCAGATCGTCGCCGGCGAGCGCATCGGCGAATTTTTCGGCGCGACGCTCGAAATCCGCCGCTTCGAGAAAAACTATTTCCTCTACCGGCAGGCCGCCGATCTCGACGAGCATCGCGCCTGGGTCGCCCAGGCGCGACGGCTCCTCGACGAGCACGCCGAACCGTTCGCCGCCTTCGCGACGCCGGAGCGCATCGACAGCCTGCGCGCCCTGCTCGACCGCTACGGCACCCTGATGGCCGAGCATGCGCGCGACGGCGAGAATCCGCTGCGCGAAGCCGACATCCGCCAGGCCGGCAAGGAAATCCTCGCCGTCGCCGAAGGCTGGGCGCGCGCCGAGCGCTCGCTGCTGCGCGAGCAGCTCGCCCGCCATCGCCACTGGCTGATGGGCTCGATCGTCGCCACACTCCTCTTCGTCGGTCTGGCGGGCCAACTGCTGGCCCGCCGCGTCGCCCGCCCGCTCAAGCAGATGGAGCGCAACATGGCCGCCGTGGCGGCCGGCCGGCTCGCCAAGCTCGAAATGGACGGCGGCGACCGCGAGATCGTCTCGCTGACCGCGGCCTTCAACCGCGTGCTCCACGAACTCGAACAGCGTCAGGGCCAGCTCTTGCGCGCCGAGAAGCTCGCCGCGCTCGGCACGCTGCTCTCCGGCGTCGCGCACGAGATCAACAACCCGCTCTCGAACATCTCGACCTCCTGCGAGATCCTCAAGGAAGAAATCGGCGCCGGCGGGACGGCCTTTCAGCGGGAGCTCCTCGAGCAGATCGACGCCGAGACCTGGCGCGCGCGCCGCATCGTGCGCTCCCTGCTCGACTATGCGCGCGAGCGCGACTTCCGCCGCGAAAACCTCACGCTCGCCCCGCTCGTCGAGGAATGCCTGCGCCTTGCCAAGGCGCGCATTCCCGACCGCGTGGAGGTCGCGCTCGCCATCCCCGCCGAGCTGACGCTCGCTGGCGACAAGCAGCGCCTGCAGCAGGCGCTCATCAACCTGATCGGCAACGCCGTCGATGCGATGGCAGGCGCCGGCCATCTGTCGATCGCCGCCCGCCGCGTCGCCGCGCCCTGCCCGGCCGACGCACTGGTGTTCGGCCAGTGCGCCGGCGACGGTAGCGCCGTCGAGATCGAAGTCAGCGACGACGGCTGCGGCATCCCGGCCGAAGTGCTGCCGCGCATCTGCGACCCCTTCTTCACCACCAAGGACGTCGGCCAGGGCTCGGGGCTCGGACTCTTCATCGTCTTCGAGATCGTCGCGGAACACGGCGGCTGCGTGGCCGTGAAAAGCGCCCCCGGCCAGGGCACCACCTTCCTGCTGCGCTTTCCCGACAAGGAACCCCAATGAAGCACGGCAAGCTGCTGATCGTGGACGACGAAAAGGTCGCCCTGCGCAATCTCGAACACGTCATGAAGAAGGAAGGCTACGAGGTCGTCGCCACGCAAAGCGGCGGCAACGCCCTGGCGCATCTGGACAAGCAGGCCTTCGACGTCGTGCTCACCGACCTGCGCATGGAGAAGGTCGATGGCATGCAGATCCTCGCCAAGTGCCGCGCCAGCCATCCGGACACCGAGGTGATCCTCATCACCGGCTACGCAACGCTCGATTCGGCGGTCGAGGCGATGAAGCATGGCGCCTTCTATTACATCGCCAAGCCCTTCCGTCTCGACGAGGTGCGCAAGGTGGTCGCCGAAGCGCTCGAGAAGATCCGCCTGCGGCGCGAGAACCGCGCCCTGCGCGAAGAGGTCGAGCGCTTCCAGGGCAAGGTGAAGATCCTCACGCAGAGCGCCCAGATGCAGCGCCTCCTCGAATTGGCGCGCCAGATCGCGCCGACCGATTGCAACGTGCTCGTCACCGGCGAGTCGGGCACCGGCAAGGAACTCTTCGCGCGCTACCTGCACCACCACAGCCGGCGCGAGGCCGGGCCCTTCGTGGCGATCAACTGCGGCGCCTTCAACGAGGAACTGCTCGCCAACGAGCTGTTCGGCCACGTCAAAGGCGCCTTCACCGGCGCGCAGGCCGACAAGCCGGGGCTCATCGCTGCCGCCGACGGCGGCACGCTGTTCCTCGACGAGATCACCGAGATGAGCCCGGCGATGCAGGTGAAGCTCCTGCGCGCGATCCAGGAACGCGAGGTGCTGCCGCTGGGCGCGACGAAGCCGCTGAAGGTGGACGTGCGCTTCATCGCCGCGACCAACCGCAACATCATCGACATGGCCAAGAGCGGCGACTTCCGCCAGGATCTGTTTTTCCGCCTCAACGTCGTGAACCTCACGCTGCCGCCGCTCTCGGAGCGGCGCGAGGACATTCCCCTGCTCGCCCTGCACTTCCTCGGCAAATGCGCCGCACGCATGGGCAAGGACGTCGGCGAGATTTCCCCCGAGGCGCTGGAGCTCCTCAAGGCCTACGACTTTCCCGGCAACGTGCGCGAGCTCGAGAACATCGTCGAGCGCGGCGTCGCCCTCGCCACGGGCAAGACCATCGAGGCCGCCCACCTGCCCGACGACCTGCGCGAGCTGGCGATCCGCACCTTCCGCAAGAAGGACGGCCGCCTGCCCTCGCTCGAGGAGCAGGAACGCGACTACATCCAGTGGGTGCTCAAGGAAGCCGGCGGCAACCAGACGCTCGCCGCGCAGATCCTCGGCATCGACCGCGTCTCGCTGTGGCGCAAGCTCAAGCGCTACCAGATGGAGTAGCGAAAGTCGGCGCTGGCGGGACGGCCCTGCCGGCTCAGAACTCGTTGCGGATGCGGTTGTAGCCGCGCACCAATGCGCGATTGGCCTCGGCGACGCTCTCGGAGAAGCTCGCCACGTCGGCCGTCACCGGCTGGATGCGGGAAAGCTCCTCGTCCGAATGCACGTTGGTGGTCGAGGGGATGTAGAAGCCGGGCGGCACATGGCAGCCTTCGACGACCGAGTTGTGGCGCACCACCGAGCCATCGCCGACCGTGCAGTTGAACAGCACCGAGTTAAAGCCGATGAAGACGTTGTCGCCGACCGTGCAGGGTCCATGCACGATCGAGCGGTGCGCGATCGAGGAAGAACGCCCGATCGTCACGCCGCCGCCGGCCTTGCAGTGGATCACCACGCCGTCCTGGATGTTCGAGCCGGCCTTGATGACGATCGGCTCCATCTCGCCTCGTTCATCCACCTCGTCGGCGCGGATCACCGCATAGGGGCCGATGAAGACGTTCTCCTCGACGATCACCTTGCCGCACAGGATGGCGGTGGGATCGACGAAGGCGGATTCGTGGACGATGGGCAAATCGCCGCTCGGATTCTTGCGGATCATGGTCGGCCTCCCTCAAAAAAGCGGGAATTGTAATGAGGGCGATGGGCGGTTTCAGCGTCGGCAAACTCGCCGCTGGCAAGACGGCACGCTGCGGCGATAGACGCCGGTGATGCGCGCATAACGCCGCTCACTGCCCCGCCGTGCGGCGCATGAATAAAATGCTGCGCTTTGCAACGCGAGCGCTGCGCCTTGCAGCATCCTTCTCTGCGACTCGCCGGCGCATCGTGCCGCATTCGAGGGTTCCATGTTCGACAACAAGCTGCTCTTGCGCTTCTTTCCCTTTCTCGCCTGGTTTCCGATCAATGCCCACATCCTGCGCAGCGATCTGATCGCCGGCATCACCGGCGCCCTGGTGCTGGTGCCCAAGGCGATGGCCTATGCGCAGCTCTCCGGCTTGCCGGTCTATTACGGCCTCTACGTTGCGCTGGTGCCGGCCATCGTCGGGGCGCTGTGGGGCTCTTCAAGACAGCTTGCCACGGGGCCGGTGGCGATCATCTCCTTGATGACCGCGGCGGCGATCACGCCACTTGCCGTCCCCTTCAGCGAGGAATTCATCGGCTTGGCCCTCCTCCTCGCGCTGATGGTCGGCGTCATCCAGCTCGCGCTGGGGCTGCTCAAGCTCGGCACCATCGTCAATTTCGTCTCGCATCCGGTGATCTTGGGCTTCATGAACGCCGCGGCGATCATCATCGCGCTCTCGCAGCTCGACATGCTGCTTGGCATCCCCAAGGGCCGCTCGGATTCCTTCCTCAAGGACATCTGGGAAATGCTCGGCTATCTGCCGCAGACCCACCTGCCGACGCTGGCGATGTCCGTCTTCGCGCTCGCGCTGATGCTGGTGTTGAAAAAAATCAAACCGCTCGCCAAGCCCAGCGTGCTGATCGCCGTGATCATCACCACCTTGGTGAGCTACGCGATCGGCTTCGAGCACAAGTCGAAGGGCGCGATCGACACGATCGCCACGCCGGCGGCGCGCGAGCTGGTCGCCGCCTATGACGCCGCCGACCGGCAGATCAAGGCGCTGCTGGCCGAGTCGACAGCCAAGTCCAACGAACTGCGCGCCGCCGAGAAGGAAAACGACGCGCGCCGCGTCATCGACCTGCGCCATGAGATCGATCTCATACGCCTCAACCTGCTAAGCCTCGAGGCGCAGAACAAGGCGCGCCTGGCGCAGATCAACCGCCTACACTTCGAACGCGTCAAGGCGCCCGAAAATGAGCCGGCGCTGCTCTACGTCAAGGGCACGGTGCCGCCAGGCGTCGAGACCGACGGCCGCCAGTGGCGCATCAAGAAGGTCGAAAAAGGCCAGCTCTCCCTGATGGGCGGCGGCGACGTCGTCGGCACGATTCCCTCGGGGCTGCCCTCCTTCAAGCTGCCGCCGCTGTCGCTCGATGCAATGATGTCGCTACTCTCCGCCGCCTTCATCATCGCGCTGGTCGCCTTCATGGAATCGATCTCGATGGCCAAGGCGCTCGCCGCGCAGACCAAGCAGCGCCTCGACCCGAACCAGGAACTGATCGGCCAGGGGCTGGCCAACGTTGCCGGCGCCTTCTTCCAGTCCTACCCGGCCACCGGCTCCTTCACTGGCTCGGCGATCAACCTGCAGGCAGGCGCCAAGACCGGCTTCGCGATGGTCTTCAATGGCCTGTTCGTCGCCGTCACCCTGCTGTTTCTCACGCCCTACCTCTATCATCTCCCCAAGGCCGTGCTCGCGGTGATCATCCTGCTCGCCGTCACCGGACTCATCACGCCTGCCGCGCTCAAGCACACCTGGCAGGCGAGCAAGCTCGACGGCACGGTGGCGGCGGTGACCTTCGTCGTCACGCTGATCGCCGCGCCGCATCTGGACAAGGGCATCCTGGTCGGCGCGGGCCTTGCGCTCGTGCTGTTCCTCTACACGACGATGAAGCCGCGTGTGGCCATCCTCGGCCGCTATCACGACGGCACGCTGCGCGATGCCAAGCTCAACAACCTGCCGGCCTCGAAGGTCGTCACCGCCGTGCGCTTCGATGGGCGGCTTTACTTCGCCAACGTCTCCTACTTCGAGGATGCGGTGCTCGCCGCGGTGGCCGAGAATCCCGAGGCGCCTTATCTGCTCATCGTCGGCGACGGCATCAACGACATCGACGCCTCGGGCGAGGAGGTCATCCACCACCTCGTCGAGCGCCTGAACGAAAGCGGCGTCGTCGTCATTTTCGCCGGCTTGAAGAAGCAGGTCATGGACGTGATGCGCGCCACCGGCCTGTGGGATCTGATCGGCGCGCGCCGCTTCTATGCCACCGCCGAGCAGGCGCTCGAGGCGATCTATGCGCGTCCCGAGCATGTCGATGAGGACGACCCGCTCAAGCCGCCGCCGCGCCGCCTGACGCTGGCGGCCGCGGGGCTGCACGATTGATCCTTTCAAGGAGGGCCCAGCATGCCGATTTCAGGAACCGTGCGCGAGCTGATGACGCCGCTTGCCGACTTTCCGCACGTCTATGCCGACCAGCCCTTGCGCGATGTCTTCGCGCTGCTTAGCAACCGCTATGAGATCGAGCGCTTTCGCACCGTGCTGGTGTTCGACCGCGCCGAACGGCCGGTCGGCCGCCTGACGCTGCACCGACTGCTGCAGGCCGTGCTGCCGGACTACCTCACCGGCGCGCCGGCCCATTACGAAGGCGGCGGCGGCGATCCCGAATCCCTCGCCCTCTTGTGGCAGGAAGACAGCGAGGAGAGCTGCCGCAAGGCGGCCACGCAAAAAGTCGGCGAGCACATGCTGCCGATCGCGCCGGCGCTCTCGCCCGACGCGCCGCTCACGCTCGCGCTCTACCGCCTCGCCAAGGCGGACTACAACCTGATCCCCGTCGCCGAGGGCGGCCGCACGATTGGCGTGGTGCGCATCGTCGATCTGCTCGGCGAAGTCGCTGCGGCGGTGCTCGGCGAAGGAGGTGCGGCATGAGCGAGAAAGCCCTTACGCTCGAGGCCGCAAGGCCCTTCGACTGGAAGAAATGGAGCGCCCTCGTCGGCGGCCTGGCGATCTTCCTCGCCGTCTACTTCTCGCCGCCCTGGGCTGATGCGATCGACCCCTCGGGCAAGGCCTTCGTCCTCTCGCCCGAGGGCAAGGCGGCGATCGGCCTCTTCCTGATGGCCGGCATCTGGTGGGTGTTCGAGGTGATCCCGATCGGCGTCACCGCGATCGCCATCGGCGTCTTCCAGGCGCTGTTCCTGATCCGGCCGGCCAAGGAAGCCTTCCGCGACTTCATGGACCCGTCGGTGATGTTCATCTTCGGCTCGCTCGTGATCGGCATGGCCTTCACGAAGACCGGGCTCACCAAGCGGCTCGCCTATCGCATGCTCGCCGTCGCCGGCGAGAACACGCGCACCATCTTGCTCGGCTGCCTCGTCGTCACGGCCTTGCTGACCCACATCATGGCGCACACGGCGGTGGCGGCGACGATGTTCCCGATCCTGCTCGCCATCCTCGCGCTCTACAAGGAAGGCGAAGGCCCGTCGCGCTTTGGCAAGGCGCTCTTCATCGGCATGGCCTGGGCCGCGGGCGCCGGCAGCATCATCACGCTCTTAGGCGCCGCGCGCGGACCCGCCGCCGCGGCGATGTTCACCGAATTCACCGGCCGCCAGGTCGGCTTCTTCGACTTCCCGCTCTATCTCGGCCTGATCGGCTGGGGCATGGTGTTTTTGATCTGGCTGTATCTCTCGATCGTCTTCAAGCCCTCGAAGGCGACGATTCCCGGGCTGCGCGCCAAGGTCGCCAAGCTCGCCGACGCGTTGGGGCCGATGACGGGCCAGGAAAAATTCGTCATCGCCGCGGTCGCCCTCGTCGTGCTCCTGATGGCGATGCAGCAGGCCGTGCCGGCCTTGAAGGGCATCGACCGCGCCGCGCTGATGCTCACTTCCACCTTGCTCTTCTTCATCTTCGGCGTGCTCACCGTCAAGGATCTCGAAGAGATGCCCTGGAACATCGTGCTGCTCTTCTCCGGCGCGATGAGCATCGGCTTTTGCCTGTGGAAGACCGGCGCCGCCGAATGGATGGCGGTGCAATGGCTCGGCCTTCTCACTGACGCGCACTGGTGGGTGTTCGTGATGGGCATCGCCGCCTTCGTGCTCGCGATGACCAACTTCATCATGAACGTCGCGGCGATCGCCATCTCGCTGCCCGTTTCGCTCGTCATCGCGCGCTACCTGGGCGTCGCGCCCGACGTGATCTTCTTCGCTTCGCTCGCCACCGCCGGCATGCCCTTCCTGCTCCTGATCGGCGCCGCGCCCAATGCGATCGCCTATGAATCGAAGCAATTCACGCCGGGCGAATTCCTCAAGCACGGCCTCGTGATGAGCGCGATCCTGCTCCTCGTGCTGGGGCTCGCGCTCGTCACCCTCTGGCCGGTGCTTGGCATGCCGATCCTCGCTGCGCACTGAAACTCGGCGCGGGCGGGACGGCACCCCGCCGACCATTGCAGATCGCAACACCGCACTGCGGCACGGCCGTGCCCCGCCCGGCAAGGAAGCCTTTCGCATCAAAGAGTTGGCCGTAGCCGACCGCCCTGGCACGGTCCATGCGTAACACGCCTGTCCCCAACTCTCGACAAGGCGCGTTGCCATGAAAAACATTTTCCAAGCCCTGTTCCGCTGGATCGCCCAGGTCGCGGCCTCAGAAGCCGGCGAATGCCTCTCGGTGCGCCGCAAGGCGCATCTGCTCGAAGCCGAGCGTTACCGGCGCCTCGCCGCCGAGGCAGCGGATAGACCCGCCGCCGCGCTGCGCCGCGCCGATGCGGTGCGGCGCCCCGTCCTGCCGGCCCGGCACGCCCACCGCGCCGGCTGACCGTCGCCCTGCCGCTGTCATCACCCCGGCGCCTCGCCGCGAGGCGGCCGGCGGCTGTCTATGATTCTCTGCTAATATTTGATGGACACGCGTCTTCCCCACCCCCCCTCCTCCCGCCTCGCCGAACCCGCGCCGATGAAACCGCCAGCTGGCCTCTGGAGCAAATTCTTTCCCTTCCTGCTCTGGTGGCCGCTCGTCACGCGCAAAACGCTCAAGGACGATCTGATCGCCGGCATCACCGGGGCGCTGATCGTGCTGCCGCAGGGCGTGGCCTTCGCCACCATCGCCGGCCTGCCGCCGCAATACGGCCTCTATGCCGCGATGGTGCCCGCCATCGTCGCCGCGCTGTTCGGCTCCTCCTGGCATCTCGTCTCGGGGCCCACCACGGCAATCTCGATCGCCATCTTCGCCGCGCTCTCCCACACCGCCGAGCCCGGTTCGCCGCATTACATCCAGCTCGTCCTCACCCTCACCTTCCTCGTCGGCCTCTTCCAGCTGATCCTCGGCCTCGCGCGCCTGGGCGCGCTGGTGAATTTCATCTCGCACACCGTCGTGATCGGCTTCACGGCCGGTGCGGCGATCCTCATCGCGGCGAGCCAGGTGAAGAATTTCTTCGGCATCGGCATCCCGCGCGGCACGCCGTTTTACGAGATCGTGCATCAGCTTTATCTGCAGTTCTTCGACATCAACCCTTGGGTGCTCTCGGTGAGCCTCGTGACCCTCGCCACCGGCATCCTGACGAAGAAATACCTCAAGAAGATTCCCTACATGATCGCCGCGATGGTGGTCGGCAGCCTGTTCGCCGAGGCGCTCGTCTGGATCGAGGGCTTCGACAAGACGCACATCGTCACCGTCGGCGCGCTGCCGGCGGGGCTCCCGCCACTCTCGCTGCCCGACTTCTCGCTCGCCAGCCTCAAGGCCACCGTCGCTGCGGCACTGGTGATCACGATGCTGGCGCTCACCGAAGCCGTCTCGATCTCGCGCGCCATCGCCGTGCGCTCCGAGCAGCGCATCGACGGCAACCAGGAATTCATCGGCCAGGGCCTCGCGAACATCGTCGGCAGCTTCTTCTCGGCCTATGCTTCCTCCGGCTCGTTCAACCGCTCCGGCGTCAATTACGAAGCGGGCGCCAAGACGCCGCTCGCCTCGGTGTTCGCCTCGCTCGCGCTGGTGCTGATCCTGCTGGCGGTCGCGCCGCTCGCCGCCTATCTGCCGACCGCGGCGATGGCCGGCATTTTGTTCCTCGTCGCCTGGGGGCTGATCGACTTCCATCACATCAAGCACATCTGGCATACCAGCAAGGCGGAAAGCGCGATCCTCGCCACGACGCTCATCGGCACGCTGATCAACCTCGAAGCCGGCATCTTCCTCGGCGTCTTCTTGTCGCTCCTGATGTTCCTCTATCGCACCTCGAAGCCGGAGATGGTGCCGGTCGTGCCCGCCCCCGAGGAAGGCGCCTATCACTTCGTGCGCGCCCAGGGCCGCCCCGAGTGCCCGCAACTGCGCATCCTGCGCGTCACCGGCTCGCTCTATTTCGGCGCGGCGAGCCACGTGCAACAAGTGCTACAGCAGATCGACGAAGACAATCCCTTACAAAAATCCGTGCTGCTCACCTGCTCGGGACTCTCCTACATCGACATCGCCGGCGCCGAAGTGCTCGCGCAGGAGGCGCGCCGGCGCCGCCGGCTGGGCGGCGGCCTCTACTTCTATCGGCTCAATCAGACCAACCTGGCGCTGTTGCGGCAAGGCGGCTATCTCGACCAGATCGGGCCAGGCGCCTTCTTCCCGGTGATGACGAACGTCACCGGCGCGCTCTACTGGACGCTCGATCCGAACGTCTGCCGCACCTGCAAGACGCGCATCTTCAAGGAATGCAATAGCGGCATCCTGCCCGATGGCCTGCGCCGCCAGCGCCTCCTGCTCGCCACCGACGGCAGCGAATTCAGCCATGCGCCCGAGGCCATCGCGATCCAGCTCGCCCGGCACTTCGGCGTCACGCTCGACGTGATGACGATGGTCGAGACCCCTGCCGAGGACGAGATCGCCCATGCACGGCTGGCGCAGGCCGAGCGCCAGGCCAATCTCGCCGGCGTGGCCTGCGAAACGCAGGTGCGCTATGGCAAGCAGCCGGTCCAGGAGATCATCGCCGCATCGCGCGCGGCTGACAGCAACATCCTCGTCATCGGCCGCCGGCCGCCCAAGGGCGACATCAAGGAGCGCCTCCTCGGCGACATCGCCCAGCAGATCCTGATCCAGGCGCCTTGCCATGTGCTGATCGCCAACTGGCGCGCGCAACCGATCCGCCGGCGCATCCTCCTCGCCAGCGACGGCTCGTCGATCTCCGCCACCGCCGCCGAGGTCGCGACACAAATCGCCAAGGCGCTCGGCCTGCCGATCACGGTGCTCGCCGCGGCGAGCACCGATGCCGAACGCGCCCGCGCCGAGGAGGATCTCACGGAAAAGGTCGGGCTCATGAAGATCGAGGGTATCGCGGCCGAACCCTGCCTCGTCGCCCAACCGCCGGCCGAAGCGATCCTCGAGGCGGCCGCGCGCCTGGAGGCCGACCTCGTCGTCATCGGCAACGATCAGAGAAAAGGGCTGACGCGGAAGCTCGCCGGCCAGACGACCGACCGCGTCGCCGGGGGGCTTTCCTGCGCCGTGCTCGTCGTCAAGCGCCCGCCGGAACCGGACGCTCTCGTCGAAGCGGTGCACAAACAGGCCTGAAACTCGGCGCTGGGGGGACGGCACTTCGCCCGCCGAGGTCACTCCTTGACGAAGGGCTTCGCGGCGCTTTCCGCCTCGCTATCCTCGCGGTAGGGAAAGCGCACGTGGCCGTAACGGATCAGGAGCACGCCGAGCGTGATCAGGAAGATGGCGAGCGCGATGGCGAGCATGCGCCACTCGGTCATCTCCTTGAGGTCGAGGATCAGGTAACGCGCCAAGGCAACGATCGCGATGTACATCGGAAAGCGCACCGGCAGCTGGCCGGACTTGAAATACTGGCCGATCATCGCCAGCACCTCGAGGTAGAGGAACATCAAGAGGAGGTCGGCAAGTTGCACGCGCCCCGCTTCGACCATCACCATCACCTCGTGATACATCGCCACCGTCGTGGCGATGCCGATCACCAAGAGGCCGAGATATTCGACGAGATCGAGGCCGCAGCAGAAGACGCGGCGCAGGCGGTCAAAGGTGTGGGAACGGACGTCCATGATGGGTTCAGCAGCGGCGCAAGCGCTCTTCGAGCTCGGCCTGAATGGCGGCGAGGATGCGGTCGCGATAACGGCTCGCGCCGAAATGATATTGCAGCACACTGCACTCTACCGGTGCCGATAAGTCGCTGCGGCCGGCATCTTCGAAGCGCTGCCAGGCGATGATCGGCGCATCGCCGAGCGTCGGGTCGATACAGACCCACAGGCGCTCCTCGATCACGGCCTGGAATGGCTCGAGCCCCGGCAGATCGAAGCGCCACTGCGCCACACGCGGCTGCTTGAGCCGAAACCGCCGCCAGGCATTCCAGGTCGCGGCGGGGATGCGATGCGGATACTCGTCGAGCACCGGGAAATCGGCAAGCCGCGCGTACATCGCTACTCCCGCGCGTAATCGCCCTTGATGCGGTCGGCCGCGTGGGGCCGGAAGACGCGATTGGCATACTCGAGATGCCTTGCGTCCTGCATGTAGGCCGCTTCCGCGGCGGGGCTCGCGAGGCGAATCAACCAGGCACGCTGGTAGCGGGCATCCGCATGGATCGCCTGGCCCACCACCGCCTCACGCACGCCGGGCACCTCGGCAAGGATCGCCTCGCCTTCGCGCTCGAATTCCGCCGCGCGCCCAGCCGCTTCCGCCGACCAGTTGAAGAGGATGACATGCTCGACGTTGCGCCAGGGCCGGCAGGCGGCGAGCACTTCCTCCGCCCGCCCCGCCGCGCCGAAGACTTGCGAAGTGCGCACCACCTCCGCGGCGATGGCCTGGCGCGCCGCATCGAGCGCCGCGGCATAGCCGGATTTCGCCTTCGCGAGCGCCGCGGCGGCGAGATCGGCAAGCGCCGTGTAGTAGTTGATCTTCGCCACGCCGCGCTCGATGAGCGCCCGGAACTGCTCATCAGAAAGCCCCGTGCCGCCGTGGATGACGAGCGGCTGCTCGATTGCCGCGCCGATCGCGGCGAGGCGCTCCAGATCGAGCCTTGGTTCGCCGCGCAAGCGGCCATGCACGGTGCCGACCGAGACGGCGAGGAAGTCGACGCTGGTCGCCGCGACATAGGCCGCCGCCTCTTCGGGCGAGGTAAGGCGCATCTCGCCGGGGTGGCGCTCGGCATCCTCGCCCTCGACCCCCGGCACATAGCCGAGCTCGCCCTCGACGGGCACGCCGACGGCATGGGCCATCGCGACGACCTCGCGGGTCGCCGCGACATTGGCCTCGAAGTCGAGATGGGAAGCATCGACCATCACGCCGTTGCAGCCGTGGCGGATCGCAGCGACGGCACTTTCCATGCTCGCGCCGTGATCGAGGAACAGCGCCACCGGCACGCTGGCGCGGCGCGCCAAGGATTCGGCACAGGCGACGAGCGCCGGAAAATCGTAATGGGAAAAATGCGATTCGGCGAAACTGACGATCACCGGCGCGCGCGCGGCTTCCGCCCCAGCGAGGATCGCAGCGACGAAGTGGCTGTCGACGGCGTCATAGGCGCCGACGGCGTAACCGTGGGCGCGCGCCTGCTGCAGCATGTCCTTCAGCTCGACGAGCGGCATGTCGCCTCCTCGTGGATGCGCCGCAAGCGGGCGAGATCGACCTCGCCGAGATCGGGCAGCACGGCCGCCGCCCCGGCAAAATCCTCGCCTTGCGTCCAGGCGCTTTCGGTGACGAGCACCGGGATGCCCGCTGAGCGGGCGGCCAGCACGCCGTTTCTCGAATCCTCGATGGCGAGGCACGCCTCGGCAGGCAGGCTAAGCCGCTCGAGCACCCAGAGATAGACGTCGGGCGCGGGCTTTTTCGCCGCGGCCTCCTCGCCGCAGCCCATCACCTCGAAAATCGGCGCTGGCAGGACGGCAAGGGTGGTCGCCAAGAGCACCTCGACATTGGCGCGCGAGGTCGTCGTGGCGATCGCAAGGCGTATCCCCGCCGCCTTGAGCTCGGCAAGGAGGCGCACCACGCCCGGGCGTACGGCGATTTGTCCTGCGCGCACCATGTCCTCGTAAAGCTTGGTCTTCCGCGCATGCAGCCGGGCGATGAACTCCTCTATGCCGGGCTGGGTAAGCCGCGCCGGCTCGACCTCGCGGCAATAGTGGGCGATGCGCTCCCTGCCGCCGGTGACGGCAAGGAGCTTCCGATAAAGCGGCGCATCCCAATGCCAGGGCAGGCCAAACTCCTCGAAGGCGGCATTGAAGGCCTGGCGGTGCGCCTCCTCGGTGTCGGCGAGCGTGCCATCGACGTCGAAGAGGACGGCCTCGAGGCTCATTTGGTCAGCCCTGCATAAAGCTGCGGCAGGCGCTCCGGCAGCCGCTCGACGTGGTCGAGGATCAGGTAGTTCCTCTGCCCGAAGATGCGCGCCACATACTGGTCGGCGCGCGGATCGAGTGTCAGGCAAAACGGAATGACGCCTAAGCGGCCGACGTCCTCGACCGCCTTCTTGGCATCGAAGCGCAGATACTGCGGATCGCGCACGTCGATGTCGGCGGGTTCGCCGTCGGTGACGACGATGAGGAGCTTCTTCGCCGCCCGCACCTGCGAGAGGTGAAACCCCGCATGGCGGATCGCCGCGCCCATGCGCGTCGAGAAGCGCCCTTCCATGCCGGCGAGCCGCGCCTTCGGGATCTCGTTCCAGGGCTGCTCGAAATCCTTGTAGCGATGGTAGAAGACGTTGTGGCGGCCATCGGAATAAAAGCCATGCACGGCGAAGGCATCGCCCACCTTATGGATCGCCTCGCCCAACAGCACCGTCGCGGCGCGCGTGAGCTCCAGCACCGTATAGTCCTGCCCCGCCACCTTGTCGTTGGTCGACTCCGACAGATCGAGCAGCACCAAGACGGCGATGTCGCGCGTCTTCCTCACCGAGCGCATCATCACGCGCGGATCGGGCTGTTGCCCCATGCGGATGTCGATCAGCGAGCGGATCGCCGCGTTGATGTCCACCTCGTCGCCTTCTTCGAGCTTGCGGATACGCTGCACCCCCTGCGGCTGCAGGGCATCGAGCAAATGCTTCAAGCGCTGCGTGACCTTGCGATGCTCGTCGATGATCTTATCGACCACGGCCAGATCGCCAAATTTCGGCCGCTTTTCCAGCACGGTCGCCCAGGCTGGGCGGGCAAGCTGGATGTGGTAGTCGAATTCGTCGTAGTGGCGCGGCTCGGCGACCGGCTCCTTGCCTTCCCGCTGGTTGTAGGTCGTGCCATCGTCATCGAAGAGCTCGGTGGCGCACACCCAGATCTCCTGCGCATCATCCCCGGCCGTCTCGACTTCGACCTCATTGACCATCTCCGAGACGCTGACGTATTTGCGCACCTGCTGCTCGCTGGCAAAGCCTGCGGCGATGGCCTGCTCGTAGGTGTATTCCTCATACTCCCACAGGTAGCGGTTGTCGTCGCGATAAGGCGCGGCCTGCACGTCGCGGTAGGGCGAATAGGGCAAGCGGCGCTTGTGGAATTCCTCGGCCAGCGCCAGCCCCAGTTCCACCGACACCGCATTCGTGGCGAGATCGGCGTTGGCAAAGCCTTCGCGCGCCCAGGCGACGAGCGGTTCGGCATCCTCGTAAGCCGGGTCGAGCAGCGCGCGAGCGATACGGTTGAGGTAGTCGCCGACCGTCTCGCCCTTTGGCTCGGCAACATGAAACTGCGCCCAGAAATCCTTCAGGCGCGGAAAGCGGCGGATCGCCAGCGCCTCGACGCGCGCATCCTCGAAGAGGCCGACGCATACCTGCTGCAAGGCCGAGAGGCGGTCGGCATCGATGCGCGCCGTGGTGGCCACGACGTGCGCGGCGCAGTGCGCCGCGGCGGCGCGGTAGAGATCGAGGCCGGGAATGCCATTCCAGTCGTCATAGGCATCGGGCAGGTGCAAGAAGAAATCGGCGATAAAGGGCTTGAAGCCCTCGCGCGAATCGAAGTCGCCGGCGGTCGGGCGCATGAAGAAATCGCGGCCCCACAGCGCGCGCAGGTACATGC
>JAOAHQ010000028.1 GCA_026415155.1 Rhodocyclaceae bacterium | reverse complement strand
CGAGCCCATAGCGGGGTCTATGGGCGAGGAGCGTGGGCTGGCAGCGCCCGTCCGCAGCCCGCAAGCCGCCGCGTAGGGCACTGCCAAGGCGGTTTTGCCTCATCTTCGCTCGCAAGCCCGGTCTAATGGACAATCTGGGTTAAATCGACCCGGCCCCACGCCTCGCGTGCGGGCCGGTTTTTTCTCGCACAGAGAATGTCCGGCGTCATGTCGATCCTGCTCGTCGAGGACGATCCGCCGCTTGCCGATGGCATTAGCCGCCGCCTGCGCCATGCTGGCTATGCGGTCGAGTGGGTCGGAAGTGCCGGCGCCGCCTGCGCGGCGCTCGATACGCACTCCTTCCGTCTCGTCATCCTCGATCTGGGCCTGCCCGATCTCGATGGCAGCGCCGTCGTCGAACATCTGGCGCGGCGGCGGCTCGACACCCCGGTGTTGGTGCTCTCGGCGCGCGATGGTTTCGATGAGCGCGTGCGGCTTCTCGATCTCGGCGCCGACGATTATCTCGTCAAGCCGGCGGCGCTCGAAGAGTTGCTGGCGCGCGTGCGGGCGATCCTCAGGCGGCAGGCAAGTAGCGGCGAGCACCTCGTCCTCGGCCGGCTGCGGCTCGATCTCGAGGGCAAGCGCGCCTATCTCGACGAGACGCCGCTTAAGCTC
The DNA here is from genome assembly GCA_026415155.1 of Rhodocyclaceae bacterium. Lineage (GTDB taxonomy): Bacteria > Pseudomonadota > Gammaproteobacteria > Burkholderiales > Rhodocyclaceae > Sulfuricystis. The sequence continues at coordinate 4,656 of JAOAHQ010000028.1, read as the reverse complement.
AATGGCCGCGAATGGGCGCTCCTGTCTTTTCTGGCTGCCAACCCGAACCGCATCCTGTCGCGCGAGGAGCTCGCCGCCGCGCTCTACCGCGAGGGCCAGGCGGTCTCCGACAATGCGATCGAGCAGATCGTCTCGCGCTTTCGGCGGTGCATCGGTGCCTATGGACTGAACCTGCGCACGGTGCGCGGACTCGGCTATTTCTTCGCGATCGGTGAGGATGAGGGCGGCGGCTAGCCTGCGCGGCCACCTGTTGGCACTGCTGCTGCCCATCGCCGTCGTGGCGATTTTGGGCGGCGTCTTCGCCGTGTATCTGATCGCCCAGCGCGCGAGCGCCGAGGCGCTCGACGAGGGGCTCGCCGATGCGGCACGGCTTTATGTGGCCGAGCTGCGCGCACGGGCCGGTGAAGCCCTGCCGGAACTGCCGCCCCATGCGCAGCGCGTGTTGCTGGCCACTCCCGAAGACCGCGTCTTTTTTTCACTGCTCGATGCCGAGGGCCGACTCTTGGCGGGTGCCCCCGTGAGCGAGGAAGATCTGTCGTGGGGCAGCCTTGAGGCGCCGGCCTTTTTCGATCTCAACCACAGCGGCTACTGGCTGCGCGGCATCTCGCTGGTCTTCGAGGCGCGCGGCCAGGCGCGGCATCTCGTCCTCGCCACGACGGCCTTAAAGCGGGAACGCTTGATCGGCGAGATCATGCTGGGCCTCGTGCTGCCGCAGCTGACCCTGCTCTTCTTCTGCATCCTGCTGGTCTGGTTTGGCGTCCGCCAGGGGCTGGCGCCACTTGCCGCGCTCAAGGCCGAAATTGGCCGGCGCTCTCACGAGGACCTGCGGCCCCTCGAAACCCAGACGGCCCCCGAGGAGCTGCAGCCGATCATCGAGGAGGTCAACGCGCTCTTTGAGCGTCTGGCGCGCGCCATCGCGGCGCAGCGGGATTTTCTCGCCGATGCGGCGCATCAGCTGCGCACCCCGATCGCCGGCCTGTTGGCCCAGCTCGAGGCGGACGGACATCAGGACAATCCGGCCCTGCTGCTCACCGCCCGGCGGCTCTCCCGGCTCATCGGGCAACTGCTGACGCTGTCGCGGGCCGAGCCGGGGATCGAGCGCGAGCAGGCGGACTTCGATCTCGCCGCGCTGATCCGCGAGGAGGCGAACCTCTGGCTGCCGCAGGCCTTCCGCCGCGAGATCGAGATGCGCTTCGAGCTTGCGCCGGCGCCGCTTTACGCCTCGCCGCAGGCCTATCGCGAGATGCTTGCCAATCTCGTCGATAACGCGATCCGCTATGGCCGCCGCGGCGGCCAAATCGTCGTCTCTTGCGCGAGCCTGGGCGACGAGGTCGTCCTGCGGGTCGATGACGATGGGCCCGGCATTCCTCCGCATGAGCGCGCGCGCGTCTTCGAGCGCTTCTATCGCGGCCGTGCTGCCAGCGCCGAGGGGTGCGGGCTGGGGCTGGCGATCGTCGCGGCCTTGGCGCGCCAGCAAGGCGCCACGATCCGCCTCGACACGGCGCCGAAACTCGGCGGCCTGCGCGCCGAGCTGCGGGCGCCTAGAAGGGCAAGTCAGGAATCAAGTGCATGAGATCGGCGCGTTCGGCATCCTGGACGAGCCTCTTCGCGCGCTTGGGCTCGAAGGCGATGAGCTTCTCGACCACGGCCTTCACCTCGTCGGGACGATGGGCGTGATGCAGCGCCATGCCCCACTGGTAATAGGCTTCGCCATTCATCGGCTGCAACCGGGCGCATTCCTGGAAGGCCGCCGCCGCCTCGTCATGCCGCGCGAGCCGTGCCAGCGCGAGCCCCATGCCATACCAGGCGCGATCCAGAGCGGGCTTGAGGCGCACTGCCTCCTGGAAGGCCTCGATCGCTGCATTGGTGCGGCCGCTGCGTTCGCGCACGAAGCCTAAGTTGAACCAACTGTCGGCATCCTCGGGCTGCATGGCGACGACCTTTTCGAACCAGGATTCGGCCACCTCCCAGCGCTGCTTGCCGGCGGCGATGGCGGCCAGATGGCGCGCCGCCTGCACGTCGCGCGGATCGAGGCGAAACGCCGTCACGAAAGCTTCATACGCCGCTTCGGGGCGTCCCAGGAAATGGAACAGCCAACCGCGGGCATAATGGCGCCAGTGATCGAAATTCATCGCTCGTTCATCTACCCGGAAAACCGAAACATACCATGACACACCCAGAACTTCTCGTCATCGGCATCCTGCGCGCGCTCGTCGAAGTCGCGATGATGTTCCTGATCGGCCAGGGCGTGCTGGCCTTGCTGGCCGGCAGCCGCCGGCATTCCAACATCGTCTATAAGTTTTTCCTCATCGTCACGCAGCCGGTGATCAAGCTGGTGCGCTTCATCGCGCCGCCGCAGATCATCGACAAGCACCTGCCCTTCGTCGCCTTCTTCGTGCTGTTCTGGTGCTGGATTGGTCTCGCGTGGTTGAAACGTACCTACTGCGAAGCGCGTTTGCTGCAATGCTTCTGAGGATGAAATAGGCCAGATCCGCGGATCTGGCCTGCATCGTGCCGTCCCGCCAGCGCCGACTTTGGGCGCAGGCGGGAGGGGGTTCAATGCGCCGAAGCGGCGGCGGCGCCGACGCCGGTTTCCGAACGGATCTGCTGATCCGGGTAGAGCGCGCGCTCGCGCTCGGCCTGCGGGCTCCGATCGAGCTTCGAGACCAGCCAGATCGTGAAGAACGCGGCGGTCATCGAAAACAGCGCGGCCGAGTTGTAGGGGAACCAGGCCGAACCCTTCGGATTGTGGAGCACCGCCTCCCAGACGCTCGCCGAGCCGATCGTCAGCACGACGGCCAAGACGAGCCCCACCGTGCCGCCCGCCACTGCCCCCTTCGTGGTGCAATCCTTCCACAGCACCGACATGAACAGCACCGGGAAGTTGCCTGAGCAGGCGACCGTGAAGGCGAGCATCACCATGTAGGCGACGTTCTCCTTCTCGAAGGCGATGCCCAGGGCCACGGCGACGACGCCGAGTACCAGGGTCGCGCCCTTGGACCAACGCAGTTCGGTCGCGGAATCGACCTTGCCGTGACGCCAGACCGAGGCGTAGAGGTCGTGCGAGACCGCCGAAGCGCCGGAAAGCGTGAGGCCCGCCACGACGGCGAGGATCGTCGCGAAGGCCACCGCCGAGATGAAGCCAAGGAAGATATTGCCACCGACGGCATTGGCCAGATGCACGGCCGCCATGTTGCCGCCGCCCTTCAGGCCCTTCGCGATGTCGCCGTCGACGAAGTAGGCGGCCGGATCCTGGATCAGCATCACGATCGCGCCAAAGCCGATGATGAAGGTCAGGATGTAGAAGTAACCGATCCAGGTCGTGGCCCAGGCGACGGATTTACGCGCCTCCTTGGCGTTCGGCACGGTGAAGAAGCGCATCAGGATGTGCGGCAGGCCCGCGGTGCCGAACATCAGCGCCATGCCGACCGAAATCGCCGAGATCGGATCCTTGATGAGTCCGCCCGGCGCCATGATGGCGTCCTTCTTGGCATGCACTTCGGTCGCCTTGGCAAAGAGCGCTTCGGGCGAGAAGCCGAACTGCCAGAGCACCGCGAGCGCCATGAAGGTCGCCCCGCCCAGGAGCATCACCGCCTTGATGATCTGCACCCAGGTCGTCGCCGTCATGCCGCCAAAGAGCACATAGGCGAGCATGATCGCGCCGACGAGGATCTCGGCATAGACGTATTCGAGGCCGAAGAGGATCTTGATCAACTGACCGGCGCCGACCATCTGCGCGATCATGTAAAAGGCCACCACGACGAGCGTCGATATCGCCGCGAAGCTGCGCATCGGTGTCTGCGCAAAGCGATAGGAAGCGACGTCGGCGAAGGTGAACTTGCCGAGATTGCGCAGCCGTTCGGCCATCAGGAAGGTGATGATCGGCCAGCCCACGAGCCAGCCGATCGAGAAGATCAGCCCGTCGAAGCCATTGGCGAATACGAGCCCCGAGATGCCGAGGAAGGAGGCTGCCGACATATAGTCGCCGGCGATCGCGAGGCCGTTCTGAAAGCCCGTGATGCCGCCGCCGGCGGTATAGAAATCGGCGGCAGTCTTCGTCTTGGAAGCCGCCCACTTGGTGATCCACAACGTGGCGAAGACGAAGATGCCGAACATGGCGATCGCCGTCCAGTTGGTGGCCTGCTTTTGCGTCGCGCCGAGGTCAGCGCCGGCCGCGTATGCACCAGCCGCGAGAGCGAGAGCAGCAATCGCGAAAGCGATGCGTTGCAGATGACTCATCGCGTCGCCTCCTTGACGATGGCCTCGCTCTCGGCGTCGAACTCTCTGTTGGCGCGGCCGACGTAGATCCAGGTGAGAAGGATCGTGAACACGATCACGCCGACGCCAAGCGGGATGCCGATCGTCGTTACGCCGCCGCCGATCTTGGTGGCGAGAAACGCCTTGTCATAAGCGACCAGCAGGATGAAGCCGTAATAGGCGAGGGCGCCGAGGACGGTCATGATGATCGAATAGGTGTTGCGCTTGCGGACGAACGCCTGGAACTTCGGGTTGCCCCGAATCCTGTCCCATGTTTCTTGAGCCATGATTGCCTCCGGTACTAGAAGAGAAGAGAGCGCCGCTGTTGTTGTTGGTCTGCGGCGCCGCGCACTCTAGGCGCGGGGGCTTACTCGCAACTTACTGACATTTCGCTTACAC
>JAOAHQ010000026.1 GCA_026415155.1 Rhodocyclaceae bacterium | reverse complement strand
CGAGCCCATAGCGGGGTCTATGGGCGAGGAGCGTGGGCTGGCAGCGCCCGTCCGCAGCCCGCAAGCCGCCGCGTAGGGCACTGCCAAGGCGGTTTTGCCTCATCTTCGCTCGCAAGCCCGGTCTAATGGACAATCTGGGTTCAAGCTGTGCGACTTGTGGGGGACGTCACGTTCCTGGTTGCAGCGTGACGCTGACGCGGATTTCCCGGCCCTCGCGCAGCACGCTGAGGCTCACCGTCTCGCCGACTTTGAAGTCGTCGAGGCGGGCGAGCAGCTCGCCAACGCTTTTGACGCGCTTGCCCTCGACGGCGAGGATCGTATCGCCCGGCACGATGCCGCCTTCGCGCGTGAGCGTCGCGCCTTTGAGGCCGGCGGCCTCAGCCGCCGAGCCGGGCAGCACGCGCAGGATCGTCACGCCTTCGACGCCGGTGAGCTTCGTGAGCCGCTGGTTGAGCCCTTCATCGATCTCGATGCCAAGCGCTGGCCGGATATAGCGGCCATGCTTGATGAGCTGCGGCACGACGCGATTGACGGTATCGACGGGCACGGCAAAGCCAATGCCGGCCGAGGCGCCGCTTGGGCTGTAGATCGCCGTGTTGATGCCGATGAGCCTTCCGGCCGAATCGAGCAGCGGGCCGCCCGAGTTGCCGGGATTGATCGCCGCATCGGTCTGGATCAGGTGATCGATGGTCTGGCCGCCTTCGCCGCTCAGCGAGCGATCGAGCGCCGAGACGATGCCGGTCGTCAAGGTCCAGTCGAGCCCGAAGGGGTTGCCGATCGCGAAGACCTTCTGGCCGACCTTGAGATCGCTGCTCGTGCCGATGGCGACCGGCGGCGGGCGCTTGAAGCCAACGCCGATCTTGAGCACCGCGATGTCGTGCGCGGGTGAGGCGCCGACGAGCGCCGCGCGGAAGCTCCTGCCATCGGCGAGTTTCACGATCGCTTCACTGGCATTCTCGATCACGTGGTAGTTGGTGACGATGTGGCCCGCATCGTCCCAGATGAAGCCCGAGCCGGTGCCGCGCGGCACGGAAAAGACGTTGCGCGTCCAAAAGTCCATCACCTGGGCGCGCGTGCTGATGAAGACGACAGAATCGCGCGCCGCCTCGAAGAGGGCGATGGTGGCCTGTTCGTCGGCCGCCAGATCTCCGCGCGGCGTGACGGTGCGCGGCGCGGCTTCCGGCGCGGTGCCAAAGAAAGCGGCGAAATCCGGCAGGCCGCGCCAGAGGAAGATCAGCAAGGCGGCTGCGAGCGTCAAGGCAAAGAGGCGGAAGAGGAAACGATCGTGCATGGTTTTTCTCGGGTTAGCGCCACAGCCCGCCGATGCGCCAGCGCGGCGCGGCTGCAGCGGGCAAGGAGAGCTTGGCGAAGGGAAGGGAAGGATAGTCCGGCGGGGCGGACTGGGCGAGCTCCATGAGCCGCGCGATACGATCCTCGGTGGCCGGGTGGGTGCGCAGCCAGGAAGGTTCCGGATTGCCCCAGCCCGGGAAGAGCCAGTGCCGCCAGCCGCGCACGAGCCGCTCGATCTTGGCCAGCGCCATCGCAAGCCCCGCCGGATCGCCGGTAAGCTCGGCGGCGGCGCGGTCGGCGTCGAATTCGCGCACGCGCGAGAGGCCCAATTGGGCCAGGAGCGCCAGTTGCGGGGCGAAGGCGAGGAAGAGAAGCCCAAGCCAGTTGATCTCGACCGCCCCGACGAGCCAGGCGGGCAGGGCGATGAGGAGTATGAGCTGGCCGAGTGTCGCGAGAAGCGCCGTGAGGCGGCTCACGTAATCGGCGAGCCCCATGACGCGCAGATCGCCGTGGGCGATGTGGGCGATCTCGTGGGCGAGCACGCCAGCGAGCTCGCGGCGCGAGAGCGTGCGAAGGAGCCCGTCGGTCAGGGCGATCGCGGAGTTTTGGCGGCTGCCGACGGCGAAGGCATTGACGAGCCCGCTTGGCACGTAGTGGAGGGTCGGCGGGCGTTCGAGGTTCGCGCGGCGGGCGAGGCGTTCCGTCAGTTGCCAAAGCTCCGGCGCCGCGGCATAGGGGAGTGGCTCGGCGCGGTAGAGCGCGAGCGTGAGCCGTCCGGCGGCCGCCGGTTCGATGAGGAGCGCCAAGAGGCTCGCGCCAAGGGCGACCCAGAAGCCCGTCTCGCCGAACAAGAGCGCCCCCGCCGTGCTGCCGATGGCGAGGAGGACGATGATCAAGAGGGCGGTCTGAAGGCGGTTGGTCGCGGCGTGCCGCGAGGCAAGGGCTTGAGTCACGGCAAGGGGCGTGGCAGCTGAGCACGCAAGCGATCGAGCTCTTCGAGCAAGTCGGCGACGAGTGCCGCGAGTTCCGGCACGGCGTCGAAATCGCGCTCAATGCGCCGCATGCGCCGTGCACGCAGCAGGCCCGCGGCGGACAGCCGCCACACCCCCGCGACGCTTTCGGCCTGGGGCAGGAGGCCCGCTTCGAGATGGTCGAGCAGCCATTTCGGTTCGGCTTCGCAGGCCGCCGCCACTTGTTCGATGGTCAGCCAGCAATCTTCGAGCAAGTCGCCGGTGAGGATTTCGTCATCGCGCATGGCTTGTTCCTTGTCTGGGGTCGAAGGCGAGCTCACGGGCCATCCGTTCGTAAAGTTCGCGCGCCTTGGGCGTATCGGCCGGCGGCAGCACGACCTTGAGATCGAGCAAGAGATCGCCGGGCGGATCGGCGGGCAAGCCCTTGCCGCGCACGCGCAACTGTTGGCCCGACTGGGCGCCCTCTGGGATGCGCACCTTGATCGGGCCGCCCGGCAAATCGACCTCGATGACCGCCCCGAGCGCAGCTTCCCAAGGGGCAACCGGCAGCAGAAGATGTAGATCGCGGCCCTCGGCTCGATAGCGCAGGTGCGGATTGAAATGCACTTCGAGCAGCAAGTCGCCCGCCGGCCCGCCGCCGAGCCCAGGTGCGCCCTGGCCGGCGAGGCGGATCATCTGGCCCTCGCGCACGCCCTTAGGGATGCGCACGTTGAGGCTGCGGCTATCGAGCACGAGGCGGCCCTGGGCGTCGAAGCGCGGCACGCGCAGGCTGATCTGCCGCGTCGGGCCGGTGAAGCTGTCCTCGATGTCGAGATAGATCTTGGCGTGGTGATCCTGCCCCTGGGCGCGGAAATGCGCGCCGCCGCTGCGGCTGCGTCCGCCCAGGCCGCCGAAGATCTGCGCGAAGAAGTCGGAAAAGCCCGCCATCTCCTCGGGCGAGAAGCCGTGGCCGGAAAACTCGAAGCCGGCATCCCAGCCCGGCGGCGGGCGGAAATCCTCGCCGGGGCGATAGCCTTTGCCAAGCTGATCATAGGCGGCCCGCTTTTCGGGGTCGGAGAGCACTGCATAGGCCTCATTGACTTCCTTCATGCGCGCCTCGGCGTCTTTTTCCTTCGAGACGTCGGGGTGATACTTGCGCGCAAGCTGCCGGAAGGCCTTCTTGATCTCGTCTTGCGTCGCGTCGCGCGACACACCGAGCACCTGGTAATAGTCCTTGAATTCCATTGAGCCCTCGTTTCGCTAGGTCGCCATGATAGGTGATTCCCGCTGCAACGGTTTCAAGCGCCCCCGGTGTGGCTTGGAAACGGAATGGTCTTGAAGGCGCTCCAGAGAGACGCTAGGGCGGGCGGCTCATGGTTCGCGGGCGGGGCATCCGTAAGGCTTGGGCGCGGGGCGCCCACAACTCGCTATCGCTCGAACAAGTGGGCGCCTCATCCGCGCCCACAGCCAACGGCTGCCGACGCCCGCTCACAAATCGCCGCCCGCCCTAGCGTCTCCCTGCCGTCCAGTTCGGATCCATAAGCTCGGCGTGGCGAAAGCAGCCGACGAGGTGGTCATTGACGAGGCCGGTCGCCTGCATGAGCGAATAGACGATGGTCGGGCCGACGAAGCGAAAGCCGCGCCGCTTGAGCTCCTGAGCGAGCGACTCGGCGGCCGGCGTGAATACCGGTACTTCTTCCGGCGTGCGCCAGCGGTTGATGTGCGGCCGGCCATCGACGGCGCGCCACAAGAGCTCGGCGAGGCTACCGCCGGCTTCATGGAGCGCCAGCGTCGCGCGCGCGTTGGCTATCGCGGCCTCGATCTTCGCGCGGTTCCTGACGATGCCGGGGTCGGCGAGCAGACGCGCGACGTCCGCTGCGCCGTAACGTGCGATCTTCTCCGCCGCGAAGCCGTCGAAGACGTGCCGCAAGTGCTCGCGCTTCTTGAGGATCGTGAGCCAAGAGAGGCCGGCCTGCATGCCTTCGAGGACGAGGAATTCGAATAGCTTCGATTCGTCACGGCAGGGCACGCCCCACTCCCGATCGTGATAGGCGACGTAGAGCGGGTCGCTGCCGCACCACGGGCAGCGCTCTGTCTGCGCAGGGGCCGTCTTGCCAGCGCCGACTTTCACGGGTTCAAGGCGAGCACGCCGCGTTTTAATCCCGGATCGTCCGGATGCGGCGAGAGCACGAAGCCCAGGCTCGTGACGAACTGGATCATGCGGCGGTTTTCGGCGAGGAAGTCGCCGTTCATGAACTTAAGCCCCCGCTCGCGCGCCGTCTCGATCAAGACGCCCATCAGCCGGCGCGCGAGCCCCTTGCCCTGCCAGTCGTCGGCGACGACGATGGCGAATTCGCAGGATTCGCCATCCGGGTTCATCGCGTAACGGGCGACACCGATCTCGCGCTCGCGGCCGTTTTCCTCGATGATGGCGACGAAGGCCATCTCGCGGTCGTAATCGATCTGCGTCAGGCGCACAAGCTGCACGGGCGAGAGCTCACGCAGCGTGTTCATGAAGCGGAAATACTTGCTCTCGGCCGAGAGGTTACGCACGAATTCCTGCTCCATCTCGGCATCCTCCGGCCGGATCGGGCGGATCGTCACCTCGATGCCATCGGCAGTCTGGTAGGTGGTCGTCAAGTGAGATGGATAGGGATGGATCGCCATGTGGTCATAGCGGCCCGCCGTAATCGGCAGCTGCTCGATCGCGATGCGCGCATCGACGGCCACGGCGCCGTGCTCATCGACGATGAGCGGGTTGATGTCCATCTCGCGGATCCACGGCAGTTCGCAGACCATTTCCGAGACGCGCAGCAAGACGGCTTCGAGGGCTTCCATGCTGACGGGCGGCATGTTGCGGAATTCACCGAGCCGCGCCGCGGTCTTCGTCGAGGCGAGCATGTCGGCGACGAGGAAGCGGTTCAAGGGCGGCAGCGCGACGGTGCGCTCGCGGGACGTTTCCACGCCGGCCCCGCCGGGGCCGAAGAGGATGACCGGGCCGAACACCGAATCGCGCGTCATGCCGACCATCAGCTCGCGGCCATGCGCCTTCTGGATCATCGGCTCGATGGCGATACCGTGGATGATCGCATCGGGGCGGTTCTTTTTCACTTCCTCGATGATCTCGTTATAAGCATCGCGCACCGCGGCGAGCGAGTTGAGATTCAGGCGCACGCCGCCCGAATCGGACTTGTGGGTGATCTGCGGCGAGTCGATCTTCATGACCACCGGCAGGCCGATCTCCTCGGCGAGCACCATCGCCTCGGAAGGCGAGCGGGCGATGACCGTCTGCGCGATCGGGATGCGGAAGGCGGCGAGAAGCGCTTTCGATTCCATCTCGTTCAACTGCTGGCGGCCCTCGGCGAGCGCAGTCTCGATGACGAGCTTCGCTGATTCGAGGCGCGGCGGCGTGTGATCGGAGATCGAGGGCGGCGCCTGCATGAGGAGCTGCTGGTTGCGGTAATAAGCCGAGATGTGCGAGAAGAGCTCGACGGCGGGCTCCGGCGTGCGGAAAGTCGGGATGCCGGCGCCCTTGAAGAGCCTTCGAGCTTCCTTGACCTGTTCCTCGCCCATCCAGCAGGTGACCACCGGCTTGTCATACCGCTTGGTGATCTCGATGACGCTGCGCGCGGCTTGGGTCGGATCGCTCATCGCCTGCGGGGTGAGGATCGTCAGCACGCCATCGACGTTCTCGTCTTCGAGGCAGGCGGTAAGCGCCGCCGCGTAGCGGGCCGGATCGGCATCGCCGACGATGTCGGCCGGATTGCTCTGCGACCAGGTGGGCGGCAAGACGGCATTGAGCCGCTCAAGCGTCGCTTCGGAAAACTTGGCGAGCGGGATGCCGATGTCGGCCGCATGATCCGCTGCCATCACGCCGGGGCCGCCGCCATTGGTGAGGATCATGAGCCGGTTGCCGCGCGGCCGGAAGTGGGCAAAGAGCGCCGAGGCCGCCGCGTACATTTGGCCGACGTTGCCGAGCCGCACCACGCCGGCGCGGCGCAAGGCGGCATCGAAGACGTCATCGGCGCCGACGAGCGCGCCGGTGTGCGACAGCGCCGCTTCCCGGCCAGCCGGATGGCGGCCGACCTTGATGATGAGGACGGGCTTGGCGCGCGCGGCGGCGCGCAGCGCGCTCATGAAGCGGCGCGCGTTCTTGATGCCTTCGATGTAGAGGAAGATGCTCTCGGTGCGCGGGTCGGCCACCATGTATTCGAGGATCTCGCCGAAATCGATGTCGCTTTCCGCGCCCAACGAGACGACGTTGGAAAAGCCGACGCCATTGGGCAGCGCCCAGTCGAGGATCGCCGTGCAAAGCGCGCCCGATTGCGAAATCAGCCCGATCGTGCCGGGCAGGGCGCTGCCATGCGCGAAGGTGGCGTTGAGGTTCGAGGCCGGGCGCATCAGGCCGAGGCAGTTTGGGCCCAAGAGGCGCAGGTTGTGGCGGCGCGCCGAGTCGAGGGTGGCGCGCAAGAGATTCGCGCCGCGCGGCCCCATCTCGGCAAAGCCGCCTGAGATGACGATTGCATGGCGGGTGCCGGCGCGGCCGCAGGATTCGACGATGGCGGGCACCGTCTCCGCCTTGGTGCAGATCACCGCGAGATCGAGCCGCTGCGGGATGCTCTCGACCGAATCGTAGGCCTTTTGCCCAAAGACGGTTTCGTGGCGCGGATTGACGAAGAAGAGGCGGCCCGTATAGCCGCCATCGATGACATTGCTCACCAAGGTGGCCCCGACCGAGCCCGGCGTTTCTGAGGCGCCGATGATGGCAAGGGATTTCGGCTCGAAGAGCGGGCTCAGGTAGTGCTGTTCGTAGTTCATACGCGCTAGACTCGCCGGGCGAATCGCGGGATGTTGCAATGCAACAGAGGATACCACCAAGCATGCCAGAGAAACACGAGATCAGGCCAGGGCAATCGCTGGAACTTTTGAAGGAGCTCCACATCCTGACGCGCGAGGGCCGCTTGAACCAGGATAGCCGAAGAAAGCTCAAGCAGGTCTATCACCTCTATCACTTCATCGAGCCGCTGCTCGAAGAAGTCCTGGCCAAGGAAGGCGCCGTGCATCTCGTCGATGTCGGGGCCGGCAAGTCCTATCTCGGCTTCATCCTCTACGACCTTTTTTTCAAGGCCCGGCCAGAGGCTTGCGTCGTCATCGGCATCGAAACGCGCGCCGAACTCGTCACCAAAGCGCGCGAGCTTGCCGCCCGCTTAGGCTTTGCCGGCATGCGCTTTCTCGACCGGCCGATCGCCGCGGCGCTCGAGGCGCCGGAATTACCGGCGCGCATCGACATCGTCACGGCGCTGCATGCCTGCGATACGGCGACCGACGATGCGATTCGCTTTGCCTTGCATCGCCGCGCGCAGTTCGTCGTGCTCGTACCCTGCTGCCAGGCCGAGGTTGCCGCCTGGCTCAGAAAACGCAAAGGCGAGGCGCTCGCCCAGCCGCTCGCCGAACTGTGGCGGCATCCCTTGCATACGCGCGAATTCGCGAGCCTCGTCACCAATGTGCTGCGCTGCTTGCAGCTCGAAGCGCACGGCTATCAGGTGAGCGTCACCGAACTCGTCGGCTGGGAGCATTCGCTCAAGAACGAGCTCATCCTCGCGCGCAGAACGGGCAGGCCGCAGCGCCACCGCGGCGAGCGGCTCAAAGCCATCCTCGCCTTCCTCGGCTTGCAAGACGATCTGGCCGAGCGCTTTTTTCTTCCCCGTTCTGACAGGAGCTACGACGACAGATGACTGACCCCGTCCTCCTCACCACGCCTTCGCCCTGGATCGTGCGTTTCGCACCCTTGATTCCGGCGGGCGGCAAGGTACTCGATCTTGCCTGCGGCGCTGGCCGTCATGCGCGTTTCTTGGCCAGCCTCGGCTACCATGTCGAGGCGGTCGATCGCGACGAGGCAGCCCTGGCGTGCCTCGCGGGCGTGGCGAACGTGAGCACGCGGCTAGCCGATCTCGAAGGCGGACCGTGGCCCTATTACGCCGACGTCTTCGATGGCATCGTGGTGAGCCGCTATCTGTGGCGGCCCTTGTTCCCGCAGCTCTTTAACTGCCTGGCCGAAGGCGGCGTGCTCATTTACGAGACCTTCATGGAAGGCCAGCAGCGCAATGGCAAGCCCGAGAACCCGGCCCATCTCCTGCGCCCCGGCGAGCTCATCGAGCTCACCCACAAGCGCTTCACGGTGATCGCCTTCGAGCAGGGCGAAGTGATCGGCGAGACAGGCTTGCCGCAAGTGATCCAGCGCATCTGCGTGCGCCGCGGCCGGCCCCTCAGCTTGCCAGAATGCGTTGCGCCAGCCGGTTGAGGGCTTCCTCGGAGAGGTCGTCGGCAGAAAAGACCGGCGCATCGGCGTAGCGGTAGTTTTTCCTCTGCGAGCGTTCGTAGAGCGGGTCGTAGTGCTTTTCGAGCAGCTCCTCGACGAGCGTGCGGAATTCGCCGGCGGCGATTAAGTCCCGCCAGCGCTCGAGCGTTTCGTTGCTCTGCAGACCGCGCAGATGGGCTAGCTGCGCGGCGAGCCACTCAGGCCGCTCGAGGAAATAGGCGTAATCGCGCAGCAGAAACTCGGCTCTGGCGGCACGGCTCGCTTCGATCCTCAGGCAGGGCGCGGCGCGCATCGCCATGAGGAGGGCATCGGGCAGCTGCAGCCTGCCGATCTTGCGGCTTTCGGCCTCGACGAAGACGGGCTGCGCGGTATCGAACTTTTCGAGCGCTTGGAGGAGGCGCGACTCGAACATCTTCTGCGAGGGCTGGGGTATCTCTGGCAAGACGCCGAGCACCGAACCCTTGTGGGCGGCGAGTTCCTCGAGATGCAACACCTGGGCGCCCTGGCGCGCCAAGGCTTCCAGCAGGCGGCTTTTGGCGCTGCCCGTCGGCCCGGAGACGACGCGAAAAGAAAACCGGGGCGGCAGCTCGTTCAAACGCGCGACGACGTGCCGCCGCCAGCCCTTGTAGCCGCCTTCGAGCCGATGGGCATCCCAGCCGATCTCGCGCAGGATGTGCGTGAAGGCGCCCGAGCGCTGGCCGCCGCGCCAGCAATAGACGAGCGGCCGCCAATGCTTCGGCTTGTCGAGGAAATGCGCCTCGAGGTGGCGGGCGATGTTGCGGGCCACAAGCACGGCGCCGAGCTTCTTGGCTGCGAAGGCCGAAACCTGCTTGTAGAGCGTGCCGACCTGCGCCCGTTCCTCGTTCGAGAGCACCGGAAAGCTCTGCGCGCCCGGCAGGTGGTCCTCGGCGAACTCGGCCGGCGAGCGCGCATCGAGGATGGCGTCGAATTCGCCGAGTTGTGCTACCGTGGCGACCCCTTTGGTTTTCATCTCATGCCATGTCGATCAAACTGACGCAATTTTCCCACGGCGGCGGTTGCGGCTGCAAAATCGCGCCGGCCGTGCTCTCGCGCCTCTTGGCCGAATCGCCCCTGAAAGCCGCGCCCGCCGACCTGCTCGTCGGCGTCGAGACGGCCGACGATGCCGCGGTCTATCGCCTCAATGACACGCAAGCGGTCGTGGCGACGACCGACTTCTTCACGCCGATCGTCGATGACCCCTATGACTTCGGCCGCATCGCGGCGACCAATGCGCTCTCCGACGTCTATGCGATGGGGGCGAGGCCCCTCTTCGCGCTCGCCGTCGTCGGCATGCCCTTGGCCAAGCTGCCGGAAGACGTGATCCGCCAGATCCTCGCCGGCGGCGAGTCGATCTGCGCCGAAGCGGGCATTCCGATCGCCGGCGGCCATTCGATCGACGTGCTGGAGCCGATCTATGGCCTCGTCGGCCTCGGGCTCGTGCATCCCGCGCACGTCAAGAAGAACAGCGGCGCGCAAGCGGGCGATCTCCTGATCCTCGGCAAGCCTTTGGGCATCGGCATCCTCTCGGCGGCGCTCAAGAAGGAGGCGCTCTCGCCCGCCGGCTATGCCGAGATGATCCGCTGGACGACCAAGCTCAACGCAACCGGCGCGCGGCTCGCGGCCATGCCCGGCGTGCATGCGATGACCGATGTGACGGGCTTTGGCCTCGCGGGGCACCTCCTCGAGATCTGCCGCGGCTCTCGGCTCGCCGCAACGGTCGAATTCGCCCGGCTGCCGCTCATCGAGGAAGCGGTGCGGCATGTCAAGGCCGGCATCGCCACGGGCGCCTCCTCGCGCAACTGGGCGAGCTACGGCGAGGCCGTCTCGCTTGCGCCGGGTCTCGCGGAATGGCAGCAGAAGCTCATCACCGACCCGCAGACGAGCGGGGGCCTGCTCATCGCCTGCGCGCCGGAGAGCGCCGACGAAGTGCTCGCGGCCTTGAAGGCCGATGGCTTCGAAGCGGCGGCGGCGATCGGCCAGTTCGCATCGGGAGCGCCGCTCGTCACGGTCGTTTAAGTATGGGCAGCAGGGCCGGCCAGACGTGGTCGAGGAGCTTCGCTTGTGCGGCCGCGGTCGGATGGAGGCGGTCGGGCAGGAAGGCCGCCTCGTCGAGCGCGATCGGTTCGAGCAGGAAGGGCAAGAGGGCGACCTTTTCTTCCTTCGCCACCGCCGCAAAGCTTGCATTGAATTCGCGCGTGTAGTCGGGCCCGTAGTTGGGCGGCAGCCTCATGCCGACGAGCAGCACGCGCGCGCCGGCGGCCTTCGCCTCGCGCACCATGGCCGTGAGATTGGCGCGCATTTGGACGAGCGGCAGGCCGCGCAGGCCGTCGTTGGCGCCCAAGGCCAGGATGACGATCGCGGGGCGGTGCTGTTTGAGCAGCGCAGGCAGGCGGCTTCGCCCGCCGGCGGTCGTCTCGCCGCTGATGCTCGCATTGACGACGCGATGGGGAAATCTTTCGGCGGCGAGCCGCGCCTGAAGCAGGCTCGGCCAGCTTTGCCGCGCTTCGATGCCGTAACCCGCTGAGAGACTGTCACCGAAGACGAGCAGGGTGGCCGCCAGCGCCCAGCTGGGGAAAAAGCACAGCACGCATGCGAGAATCCGCGACATGGAGATCATTTTGCAGGCCGAGGGGCTCGGCAAGGAGGTGGCGAGTGGCGAGAGCCGCCTCACCATTTTGCACGAGATCGATTTCGCGGTGCAGGCAGGCGAGTCGATCGCCATCGTTGGCGCTTCCGGCTCCGGCAAGTCGACGCTCTTGGGCCTGCTGGCCGGCCTCGATCTGCCGACGGCGGGCCGGGTGCTGCTCGCCGGCCAGGATCTGAACCGGCTCGACGAAGATGCGCGCGCCGCGCTGCGCGGCCGGCTGCTCGGCTTCGTCTTCCAGTCCTTCCAGCTCTTGCCTTCGCTCACGGCGCGCGAGAACGTCATGCTGCCGCTCGAACTCTTGGATCTGCCCGAGCCGCGCGCGACGGCCGAAGCGATGCTCGCGCGCGTGGGGCTAGCGCACCGGCTCGATCATTACCCGAAGCATCTGTCGGGCGGCGAGCAGCAGCGCGTGGCGCTTGCGCGCGCCTTCGCCGTGCGGCCCAGGCTCTTGCTGGCCGATGAGCCGACCGGCAATCTCGATGCGGCCACCGGCGCGCAGATCATCGAGCTCATGTTCGCGATGAATGCGGAGGAGGGCACGACGCTGATCCTCGTCACCCACGACGAGGCGCTCGCCAGTCGCTGCGGACGCCAGCTCCGGCTAGAGGCCGGTCGCCTGCAGAATTGAGCGCGCGGCGGCTATCCCGCTTCTCACGGCGCCTTCGAGCGTGGCCGGGTATTCGCCTGCGACATAGTCGCCTGCCAGCCACAATCCTGGTACTGCTGTCGCCGTGGCGGGGCGCGCGAGGTTCGGCGTGCAGGCGAAAGTGGCGCGCTTTTCGACGATCACGCGCGACCACCGCGGAGGAGGGAGTTTGGGCAGCAAGCTGGCGACTTCGTCGTGGATCGCCTTCGCCAGCGCCGCATGGCTCAGACTCTGCCAGGCCCCGGCGCCGCTGATCACGGCAGCGAAGAGCCCATCTTGCCCGCAGAGCGCGCCGCGATCGAAGAGCCACTGGCCCGGATAGCCGCTCAAGCCGAGCATCGGAAAAGAGAGGCGCGTGCCGGCCGGATACTGGAGGTAGCAGGTGGCAATCGGCTGCCAGGTGAAACTGAAGCTGGCGGCGAGTTCAGGCGCGAGCGTTGCGAGATGCTGCGGAGCGACGGCGATGACGCGCTGGTCATAGTGGCTGAGTTCCGCCAACGAGCGGATGCGCCGGCCGCGCAGCACGCGGCCGCCGCGCGCGGCGACGAAGGCCGCGGCCGGCTCGGGAAAGAGTCGGGAAAGATCGCAGGCGGGGAAGAGCAAATCCGAATCGGCGCTTTTCCCAGCGAGACTCGCCTTGAGCACGTTGAGGAAGACCTGGGCCGAGGCTTCGGCCGGCGGCGTGTTGAGGGCCGCGAGACACAGCGGCTCCCAGAGGAAGCGGCGTAGCGCCTCGGGTTGGGTGGCGAAGAGCCGCCGGGCCGGATAATCGCGCGGCAGGCGGAAATGGCAGCGATTGAGGGCGCGCATGAAGCGGAGGGCGGCGAGCTTTTCCCGCCAGCGCAGCCCCTGGGCGGTCAGCAATGCCCAGACGAGATGCCAGGGCGCGGGCCAGGCGGGGGCGGCGAGCCGACAGCGCCCGGGATATTCGAGATGAAGCGGCGTGCGCAAGAAGGCCGTCTTCCCAGCGCCGACTTTCGCGATGAGCCGCAGCGTTTCGGTATAGGCGCCGATGAGGAGATGCGCGCCGTTATCGACCGTGAGCCCTTCGAGCGCGATGGCGCGCGCGCGGCCGCCGAGCGTGCGCGA
Source organism: Rhodocyclaceae bacterium (assembly GCA_026415155.1). Lineage (GTDB taxonomy): Bacteria > Pseudomonadota > Gammaproteobacteria > Burkholderiales > Rhodocyclaceae > Sulfuricystis. The sequence continues at coordinate 11,281 of JAOAHQ010000026.1, read as the reverse complement.
GGCTTCGAAGACATCGACTGAGCAACCGGCATCCGCCAGTTCCACGGCGCAGGCAAGCCCCGCCCAGCCGGCGCCGACGATGGCTACGCGGCAAACCATGTCTTGACGGCCAGCCAAAGCTTGCGCGGCGGCGTCAGATGCGTGCGGCGATCGAGGACGAGAAAGCCATCGGCCTCGATCTGATCGAGTAGATCGCGGTAGATCGCTGCCATGACGAGCCCGGGTCGCTGCGCCTTGCGGTCACAGTCGGGCAGCAGGCTCAAAGCGCGCACGAAATGCTCGCGAGCACGTTGAGCCTGAAAGCGCATCAGATCGCGAAAGGCCGGCGTGTAACGCGCCGTGCGGAGCTCTTCTTCCGTGACGCCAAAACGCGCCAGTTCGTCCTGCGGCAGATAGATGCGCCCGCGCCGCAGATCCTCGCCGACATCGCGGATGATGTTGGTGAGCTGAAACGCCAACCCCAGCGTATGGGCATATTGCCGCGTGCGGCGATCGCGATAGCCGAAGATTTCGGCCGAGAGCCAGCCGACGACGCCCGCGACGCGGTGGCAGTACAGCCGCAATTGCGCAAAGCGGGCATAACGGTTCTGCTCGAGATCCATCTGCATGCCGTCGATGATCTCGGCGAAGAGCTCCACCGGCAGGGCATAGCGCCGGCGCGCCACGGCGAGCGCCTGGGTGACCGGATGCGTCGGACGGCCCGCCTCGAGCGCGGCGAGCTCGCCTCGCCACCAGTCGAGCTTGGCATGGGCGACGGCGGCCTCGCGGCACTCATCGACGACGTCATCGACTTCGCGGCAGAAAGCATAGACGGCATTCAAGGCCTGCCGGCGCTGCGGCCCGAGAAAGCGGAAGGCGGTCGTGAAACTCGAGCCGCTGCGTCTGAGCTTGTCGGCGCAATAGTCGTCGGGGCTCATAGCAATCCGGAACGAATGAACTTGGCAGGAAAGCGGCAGGGTGGGCGGCTCATGGTTCGCGGGCGGGGCATCCGTAAGGCTCGGGCGCGGGGCGCCCACAACTCGCATGCGCTCGAACAAGTGGGCGCCTTTACCGCGCCCTGCGCCGACGGCTGCCGACGCTCGCTCACAAATCGCCGTCCGCCCTGCCGCTTTCCTCGGGGCTCGGGTTTCATGATCATCCGTTTCCAAACAACAACGCCTTGGTGATGAGGCGCGGCCAGTCGAAGGCTGACAGCGTCGGCCGGCGATTGAAAACATCGTAGTCGACGGCCTCGATCTTTTCGAGAATCATGAGCCCGCCAGCGATGATGGCGCGCAGTTCGAGACCGATGCGGCCGGGCAGCCGCCGGCAGAGCGGCGCGCCTTGGAGCAGCAAATCGCGCGCGCGCGCGATCTGGAAGGCCATCAGCGCCCGAAACTCGGCGCTGGGCCGACGGCGCAGCAGCTCATCTTCCGAGATGCCGAAGCGCGCGAGTTCGTCTTGCGGCAGGTAAATGCGCGGCACGGGCTTGGCGAGATCGATGCCGAGATCCTGCCAGTGGTTGATGAGCTGCAGCGCCGTGCAGATCGCATCCGAGTCGGCGAGGTTTTCCGCCGTCGCCGCCGCGAAGAGATGCAAGAGCAGCCGGCCGATGGGATTGGCGGAGCGGCGGCAGTAGTCGGCAAGCTCGGCGTAGTCGGCATAGCGCGTCTTGACGACGTCTTGCGAGAAGGCCGCGAGCAGATCGCGAAAGGGTTCGAGGGGTAAGTGGTGCGCCGCGATGTGAAGCCGCAGGCGGTCGAAGAGGGGATGCTCGGAGGGCTCGCCGCGCTCGATCTTGTCCAACTCCGCGCGATAACCTTCGAGCAGGCGCAAGCGCTCTTGGGCGGGGAGGTCGCCTTCGTCGGCGATATCGTCAGCCGAACGCGCAAAGGCATAGATCGCTCGCACGGCCGGCCGCAGGTGGGCCGGCAACAAGAACGAAGCGACCGGGAAGTTTTCGTAATGGCGCGTCTCGGCATCCCTGGGCATCGCCCGCAGTATAGGGGCGATTCCGCTAAAATCCTGCTTGAGAGCCTAGCCCTGCCCAGGTGGCGAAATTGGTAGACGCAGCAGATTTAGGTTCTGCCGCCGCAAGGTGTGGAGGTTCGAGTCCTCTCCTGGGCACCAGGGAATTCCCCCGTCTCGTCTTCTCTGTCTTGGGATGCCGTTCGCCATCATGCGGCATGGACATGCTTGACGTATTACGCGGCGCGTAATATCGTGCCGCCATGATCCAGTCGTTCAGATGCAAGGAGACGCAAGCGCTCTTCGAAGGGGAAAGTCCTCCGCGTTTCCGGGCCTTCCAGCGCATTGCCGAACGCAAGCTCGCGCAATTGGCCGCGGCGCAGACCTTGGACTTTCTCCGCGCTCCGCCCGGCAATCGGCTCGAAGCGCTGAAAGGGGCGCGCGCCGGTCAATACAGCATCCGTATCAATGACCAATGGCGCATCTGCTTCGTCTGGACGGACAATGGACCTGCCGATGTCGAGATCGTCGATTACCACTGAGGGGGTGACATGAAAAAACCGGTCGATCGCCTGCGTCCCGTGCATCCGGGCGAGGTGTTACGCGAGGATTACCTGATTCCGCTCGGGCTGTCCGTCAACGCACTCGCGCAGGCCCTGGGCGTGCCCGCGACGCGCATCCACGAGATCGTCAAGGAGCGTCGCGCCGTGACAGCGGATACTGCCTTGCGGCTGGCGCAGTATTTCGGCGGCGATGCGGCTTCATGGCTGCTCCTGCAAGCCAATTACGATCTCAAGACCTTGCCGACGCGGGACGAGATCGTGCGGCGCGTGCCGCATTGCGATCTCGTCGATGCATGAGTCAGTCGAGCTCGCTGATAACCATGGCCTCAGGCAAGCGCGACTTCGGCAGGCTGGCATTGAAATCCTCGCCGCTGCGATAGCCGAGCGCAGCGAGCACGACAGCGGTCAAGCCTTTTTCCCGTAAGCCGAGCTCGTCATTGACGATGCGCGGATCGAAGCCCTCGATCGGCGTGGCATCGATCCCCAGCGCTGCCGCGCCCATGAGCAGCGTGCCGAGCGCGAGATAGACCTGCTTTTCCATCCACGCCTGCGTATCCTTGAGGTCGAAGCGGTGCAGCCCCGCATAGAAACGGCGGCTCTTGAGCTGCGCCGCCTTCGCCTCCGGCGTCGGAAAGCGGCCATCGCGCTCTTCCTGGTCGGTGATGGCCGTGATCCGCTCCTCGTCGAAGGCCGTGCGGGCGCAGAAGACGATGACGTGAGAGGCGTTGGTGATCTTCGCCCCATTGGCCGCGAACATCGGCTGCTCGGTCGATTTGGCGAGGCGCGCCTTTGCGGCCTCGCTCGAGGCGAAGATGAAGTGCCAGGGCTGGGAATTGACCGAGGACGGGGCGTTCCTCAGGAGCGTCTTGAGCTGCTCGATCTGCTCGGCAGGAATCTTGCGGCTGGCGTCATAGGCCTTGCAGGTATGGCGGGAGAGGGAAAGTTTGGCAATGTCCATCGTCGGTGTCTCTTTCGCAGACGGTTGATCGAAAAACGCGGTCATGAAAGGTTAAAATGAAAAATTAGCCAATGCCAATGCGCGGGCTCTGCGGGATTTTTTCCTCGCGGGATCGCGTCGCCGGCGGCCTCGCCCCTTTCATTCATTTCCGCTTCATATCAAGGATTTTTGCATGGAAACGACCCAGGAGAACAATGCTACCGTCAGCCCGCTCGAACGCCGCCTCGACATGGTCGTGGCGCTGGCCGACATCGATCGCGAAGTCGAGCAGCAACTGAAGCGCATCGCCAAGACGGCCAAGATGGCAGGCTTCCGTCCCGGCAAGGTGCCGATGAAGATGGTGGCGCAAATGTATGGCCCGCAGGCGCGCTCCGAGGCGATCGGCGCGGCCATCGAGAAGGCCTTTGGCGAGAAGGTGCGCGAGCAGAAGCTGCGCGTGGCGGGTCAGCCGCGCATCGAAATGAAGCCGGCCGGCGCGGAGGGCGAGATGGCTTTCACGGCGATCTTCGAGGTCTTCCCCGAGTTCGAGATCGCCGACATTTCCGGCAAGCATCTCGAAAAGCCGGTGCTGACGGTGACGGAGGCCGAGGTCGACAAGACCATCGAGGTATTGAGAAAGCAGCGCACGACCTATGTGCGGGCGGGCCGGCCCGCCGAAAACGGCGATCGCGTCGTCATCGACTTTGTCGGCAAGAAGAATGGCGAGGAATTCGAGGGCGGCAAGGCAACCGATTACCCCGTCTTCCTCGGCGCGGGCCGCATGCTGCCCGATTTCGAGGCGGCGCTCGTCGGCGTGGCCGAAGGCGAGGAAAAGACCTTCGATGTCAAATTTCCCGAGGATTACCACGCCAAGGAGCTTGCCGGCGCCACGGTGCAGTTCTCGATCCAGGTCAAGCGGGTCGATGAGCCCAAGCTCCCTGCGCTCGATGCCGAGTTTGCGCGTCAGCTCGGCATTGCTGATGGCGATCTCGACAAGATGCGCGCCGAGGTGCGCGCCAACCTCGAACGCGAGGTGAAAAAACGTTTGCAGGCGCGGATCAAGGAGCAGGCCATGAACATCCTGCTCGAAGCGAACCCGATCGACGTGCCCAAGGCGATGGTCGAGCTCGAAGCGCGCCAGATGGCGGAAAAAGCGCTCGCCGACCTGAAGCGCCGCAATCCGCGCATGAAGGACATGCCCATCGAGTCGAGCTGGTTCACTCAAGAGGCCGAGCGGCGCGTGCGGCTCGGGCTGCTCGTCGCCGAGCTCGTCAAGGCCAAAGACTTGCACGTCAAGCCGGAGCAGGTGCGCGCCGTGATCGACGATTTCGCCGCGACCTTCGAGGACCCTCAGGAGGTAGTGCGCTGGTATTACAGCCAGCCCGAGCGCCTGGCCGAGGCCGAGGCGCTGGCGATGGAAAACAATGTCGTCGACTGGGTGCTGGCGAATGCGCAGGTCACCGAGAAGGCCATTGCTTTTGACGAACTGATGGGGAATGCGGCATGATGCCGATCATGGACAAGCAAGCAATGGATCCCCAGGCGCTCGGCCTCGTGCCGATGGTCATCGAAACGAGTGGCCGCGGCGAACGCGCCTACGACATCTATTCGCGTCTATTAAAAGAGCGCGTCGTGTTCCTCGTCGGGCCGGTCAATGACGTGACGGCCAACCTCATCGTCGCCCAGCTCCTCTTTCTCGAATCCGAAAATCCCGACAAGGACATCTACTTCTACATCAACTCGCCGGGCGGCTCGGTGACGGCGGGCTTGGCGATCTACGACACGATGCAGTTCATCAAGCCCGATGTCTCGACGCTCTGCATCGGCCAGGCTGCCTCGATGGGCGCCTTCCTGCTGGCGGCGGGCGCGCCGGGCAAACGCTACTGCCTGCCCAACTCGCGCGTGATGATCCACCAGCCGATGGGCGGCTTCCAAGGACAGGCCTCCGACATCGAGATCCACGCCAAGGAAATCCTCAGCCTCAAGCAGCGCTTGAACGAGATGCTCGCCAAGCATACGGGGCAACCGATCGAGCGCATCGAGCGCGATACCGACCGCGATACCTTCCTGTCGGCCACGGCGGCCGTCGAATATGGCCTCGTGGATAAGGTGTTGACCTCGCGCGCGGAAGCGGCTTGATGCTTTGCTATCATCGAGGCGAAACTTTCGACCGAGGAGCGTGAAGAAGATGGCCGAAAAAAGAGGCGGCGCAGAAAAGCTGTTGTATTGCTCGTTCTGCGGCAAGAGCCAGCATGAGGTGAAAAAGCTGATTGCGGGCCCGTCGGTGTTCATTTGCGACGAGTGCATCGATCTATGCAATGACATCATCCGCGACGATGCGAGCGCCGAGCAGGAGCGGGCGACACGGGATCTGCCGACGCCGGCCGAGATTCGCGCCACGCTCGATCAGTATGTGATTGGCCAGGAGCGCGCCAAGAAGATCCTTTCCGTCGCGGTCTATAACCATTACAAGCGCCTGCGCAGCGAGCCCAAGGGTAAGGACGACGTCGAGCTCGCCAAGAGCAACATCCTGCTCATCGGGCCGACGGGTTCGGGCAAGACCTTGCTGGCGCAAACGCTGGCGCGCCTCCTCAATGTCCCTTTCGTCATCGCCGATGCAACGACGCTCACCGAGGCCGGTTATGTGGGTGAAGACGTCGAGAACATCATCGCCAAGCTGCTGCAAAAATGCGATTACGAGCCTGAAAAGGCCCAGCAAGGCATCGTCTATATCGACGAGATCGACAAGATTTCCCGCAAGAGCGAAAACCGTTCGATCACGCGCGACGTGTCGGGCGAGGGGGTGCAGCAGGCACTCTTGAAGCTCATCGAAGGCACCGTTGCTTCCGTGCCGCCGCAGGGGGGGCGCAAGCACCCGAACCAGGATTTCATCCAGGTCGATACGACGAACATCCTCTTCATCTGCGGCGGCGCCTTCGATGGCCTCGACAAGATCATCCAGGAACGCACGGAAAAGACCGGCATTGGCTTCGGGGCCGAGGTGAAAAGCAAGACCCAGGCGAGCCTCACCGAACTCTTTTCCCAGGTGGAGCCGGACGATCTCGTCAAATACGGTTTGATCCCCGAACTCATCGGCCGCCTGCCGGTAGTGGCGAACCTCTCCGAACTCGACGAGGCCGCCTTGGTGCAAATCCTCGTCGAGCCGAAGAACGCCCTCGTCAAGCAATATCAGAAACTGTTCAAGATGGAAGGGGTCGAACTCGAAGTGCGCCCCTCGGCCTTGCAGGCGATCGCCAAGAAAGCGATCAAGCGCAAAACTGGAGCGCGCGGCCTGCGTACGATCCTCGAAAATGTCTTGCTCGACACCATGTTCGAACTGCCTAGTCTGCAGAACGTCACCAAGGTGGTGATCGATGAAAATACGATCGAGGCGGGGGCCCAGCCGCTGTTGATTTACGCCGATCAACCCAAGGTTTCTGGCTCCAACTGAGCGCCTTGAGGCGCGACAGCGCCTGCAACGGCGCTTGAATCAACGGGTCACGCCCCCATGTGGGAAGCGAGACTAACGCACGCAAAGGATCCTCCATGTCTGACGAACTGGAAATTTCCCAAGAAAACAACCTGTTGCCGCTGCTGCCATTGCGCGACGTGGTGGTTTTCCCGCACATGGTCATCCCCTTGTTCGTCGGCCGCCCGAAGTCGATCAAGGCCCTCGATGCGGCGATGGATGCCGGCAAGAGCATCCTGCTCGTGGCGCAGAAATCGGCCGCCAAGGATGAACCGGATGCCAACGATCTCTATGGCATCGGCTGTATCTCGAACATCCTGCAGATGCTCAAACTGCCCGACGGGACGGTCAAGGTGCTCGTCGAGGGCACCCAGCGCGCCAAAATCGAGAAGATCGAGGATCGCAAGTCGCTCTTCGTCGCCCAGGTGACGCCGATTGCGACGAGTGAACGCAACAGCCACGAGATCGAGGCGATGCGGCGCACCATCTTGGCGCAGTTCGATCAGTATGTGAAGCTCAACAAGAAGATTCCGCCCGAGATTCTCACCTCGCTGGCGGGCATCGAGGAAGCCGGCCGGCTTGCCGATACCGTTGCGGCCCATCTGCCGATGAAGCTCGAGCTCAAGCAAGCCATCCTCGAACTCTTCAACGTCGAAGAGCGCCTCGAAAAGCTTTTGACCCAGCTCGAGACCGAGCTCGACATCCTGCAGGTCGAGAAGCGCATCCGTGGTCGCGTCAAGCGCCAGATGGAGAAAAGCCAGCGCGAGTACTACCTCAACGAGCAGGTCAAGGCGATCCAGAAAGAACTCGGTGAAGGCGAAGAGGGCGCCGACATCGAGGAGATGGAAAAGAAAATCAAGGCCGCCGGCATGAGCAAGGAGGCGCTTGCCAAGGCGCAAGCGGAGCTCAAGAAACTCAAGCTCATGTCGCCGATGTCGGCCGAGGCGACGGTCGTCCGCAACTACATCGAGGCGCTGGTCAGCCTGCCCTGGAAGAAGAAATCCCGCGTTTCGAAGGACCTCGCCGCGGCCGAGAAGATCCTCGACAAGGATCATTACGGCCTCGAAAAAGTCAAGGAGCGCATCGTCGAGTATCTCGCCGTGCAGCAGCGCGTCGACAAGGTCAAGGCACCAATCCTCTGCCTCGTCGGTCCCCCTGGGGTGGGCAAGACCTCGCTGGGCCAATCGATCGCCAAGGCCACGAACCGCAAATTCGTGCGCATGGCCTTGGGCGGCGTGCGCGACGAAGCCGAGATTCGGGGGCATCGCCGCACCTACATCGGCTCGATGCCAGGCAAGATCCTGCAAAACATGGCCAAGGTCGGCGTCAAGAACCCGCTGTTCCTCTTGGATGAGGTGGATAAGCTCGGCCAGGATTTTCGCGGCGATCCGTCCTCGGCGCTCCTCGAAGTGCTCGATCCCGAGCAGAACCATACCTTCCAGGATCACTACATCGAGGTCGATTTCGATCTTTCCGACGTGATGTTCGTCGCGACGGCCAACACCCTCAACATTCCGCCGCCCTTGCTCGACCGCATGGAGGTCATCCGCCTGTCGGGCTATACCGAGGACGAGAAGATCAACATCGCCCAGCGCTATCTGCTGCCCAAGCAGATGAAGGCCAATGGCGTCAAGCGCGAGGAGCTCTCGGTCACCGAGGATGCCATCCGCGACATCGTGCGTTACTACACGCGCGAGGCAGGCGTGCGCGCGCTCGAGCGCGAGATCTCGAAGATCTGCCGCAAGGTCGTCAAATCGCTCGTCATGAAGCCGCGCAAGCACAAGATCATCGTCAATTCGAAAAACCTCGACAAATATCTCGGCGTGCGCCGCTATACCTTCGGCATGGCCGAGAAGGAAAACCAGGTCGGCCAAGTCACGGGCTTGGCCTGGACCGAGGTCGGCGGCGAGCTTTTGACCATCGAGGCAGTGGCCGTGCCGGGCAAAGGCAAGACGCTGACCACGGGCAAACTCGGCGAAGTGATGCAGGAGTCGATCCAGGCGGCGCTCACCGTCGTGCGCCGGCGCAGCCGGCAGCTCGGCATCCCTGAGGACTTCTACCAGAAGAATGACATCCACATCCACCTGCCCGAGGGGGCCACGCCCAAGGATGGCCCCTCGGCCGGCATCGGCATGACGACAGCGCTGGTCTCCTGTCTCACAGGCATTCCAGTGCGCGCCGACGTCGCAATGACCGGCGAAATCACGCTGCGCGGCGAGGTGCTGCCGATCGGCGGACTCAAAGAGAAGCTGCTCGCCGCGGTGCGCGGCGGTATTCGCCTCGCGATCATTCCGGAAGAAAACGTCAAGGATCTCGCTGAAATTCCTGATACGATCAAGAACCGCATCGAGATCGTGCCAGTCAAGTGGATCGACAAGGTGCTGGAATTGGCACTCGAACGCATGCCCGAGCCGCTTCCTGAGCCTGCGGAGCCCTCGCCAGCGGCAGCGTTGCCGCCAGCGGACAGCGAGACACTCGCCGGTGGGCTGATCAAGCACTAAAGAGGTGCCTTTGCTAGAATCCTGCGCTGCTTGCGCCTAGCCTGGCAGCGCGAGGCGGCGGGGGTGCTTAGCTCAGTTGGTAGAGCGTCGCCCTTACAAGGCGAAAGTCGGCGGTTCGAGTCCGTCAGCACCCACCGAAAACTTCGATAATTCAGTTAGTTACAAAAAAGCCCGTCATAACAGTCGGGCTTTTTTCTGGTTGTTTTTTGGGGTGATTTGTCACAGAATTGTCCCAAAAGTTCCTTTCTATTCCTATCGATTCCATTTGGTCTGTCCCGCCAGTGTCCCCAACCGCTATGGTCACTGTCATGCGGCTTTGATGGCGTCTCCATGCTAGGCGCGCGGCTTAAACAGTGCGATTCCGTGTGCTTTTTGTTCCCGTTTGGGGAATTCGGGGCAATAGTATTCATGCTGTTTCTTGGAACGGGAACAGCAAGATGTTGGAAGAAAAACTCGATCAACTGCCCCTTCTTATTGATCTGCATCAGGCAGCCAGATTGGTGAGCACAAGCGAATCGACCCTGCGGAAGTGGGCTGCTGGCATCAAGACGCCACCGGAGAACTTTCCGAAGTTTTTCAAGTTCGGAGGGCGCCTGATGCTCCGCAGCTCCGATCTCGTTCGATATGTCAATACGCTTGACGGAGGAGATGCAGGGGCACAGACGCAAGATGCGCAGCCTGTTAAGAGGAGGCGTGGCCGCCCCAGAAAAGTCGCGAGCGTTTCGGTCTTGGTTTAGCTGGGTCCCAGTCCCGCCTCTTCCAGGAAGCGAGACTCCAGGCCTTCCTCCATGGCGCTACTTAGGATCAGTCGGTGCCGAGCCCGCGTCATGCCGACATAGAGGAGGCGTCTTTCATCCTCCTCCGTCGAATCCGTGTGCGGCAGGTTGCCATCCTCGCAACCCATGATCCAGACGTTGTCGAATTCGAGGCCTTTCGAAGCGTGCAGCGTCATGATCTGCACTGTGGGCTTCTGGCGCTTCGGGCTGGCTCGTCCTAGGATCGAAAGCCGCTGGGCAAGGGAACCGGGCATCCTAGCAATGGATGCCTCCAGCCTTCTCAATAGATTCGCCTGGTTTGGCTTGCAGTAATCGAACAGGAAACCTGCGACGCCATGAACGACGAGCGTCGGCCGCCCCTTCGCCGCCTGGTCGCGCCAAGAGGCAAGCCCCATACGGAGGCGCAGCAGCGTCTTTCGGGTGCCATCATCTTCCAAGGTCTGTTCGATGGCTGATTCCAGGCGGGCAATGCAGCCACCGAACGAACGACGCGAGTGCTCATTGACCCACTCAGCGTGGATGCCACAGAAAGAGAGGGCGTTCGCCAGTCCAGTCCAGGAATCATCCACGACTGAACGTAACAGCCCCGAAAACACGCTGCCAATCGAGTGCTCCCAAACGCTCTTGCCACCAGAGCGGACGCATGGCCTGTCGATGTCGGACAAGGCCAGCTCGACGGCATCGAGAATCAGATTGGTTCGGGCAAGGATTGCCCATTCATCGTCCTGAGCCCCATTCCTGATGGTCATGACGATCTCATCGACTTCGGCCCAGCGGTCAGAGGCGCGGATTACACGGATCTCGCCAACATCTTCACGGTGAGCGACGATCTTCTTGGCGGCCCGGTTGCGGTTGTGGGCGATCAGCTTGGCAGCATGGTCAAGGATGTTTGGTGCGCACCGGTAATTGACCGGCAGGGTGGTCTCTGTCGCTGACAGCGCATACGTGGATAGTGCAACTTCTTTTCTGTAAATTTCCGTGCCGGTGGTCATGACGCCTGGGTTACGGGTTGAAGCTGAGATAGACCTTGCCGGTCATCCATTCGTCGTCGAGTTCGGCGAGGATTGCCGAGACGAGGCGCAGGCAGG